>JANNQS010000001.1:0-3648 GCA_031400875.1 Planctomycetota bacterium
AGCGTCCATCGAATCCGAGTTGGGATCGCCGACCTCCTTGGTCAGGTCTTCGGTGAAGTCCTGATCCACCACGAAGTTGTCGATCGGCGCGATCTCGACGTGCTCTTGCACGGGAATGGCGGTCCGTACGGGCGGGACCTCAGGCGGAATCGGCTCTTCAACCGGTTGCTCCTTGGCCGTGCGCCAGGTGAACGGCTCTTCAACTTTCGGCTGCTCTGGCTGCGCCGTGTAGAAGATCGCCGCGCCGGCGATCAGGCAGACGTGGAGTGCGATCGCGCTCGCCACCCATGGAGAAGTGCGCGCCGCGTCGCGCAGGAATTCGAACGGACGGAAACCCCGTTGATCGGCCATCGGCAATCGTTCCTTCTGGAATGTCCCGCAACCGCGCTGGCCGACGTGACCAGCGAGGAACGGGGAGCCGCTGGGGAGCAGGTCCGGCCGGGATACCGCAGCCGCACCGTCGAGTTACGACGAACGTACGGATCTGCGTTCGCACGGTGAAACGTGCTCGATTCGACCCGGTCGCATGGCGCGCGGTTCCGCACGCGAGGGTGAAATCGCCAACTCAGTCGCGAGCGAAGGCGAACTTCGTCGCCCACACCGACACGTCGCCGCTGCTGCGCGGCACGCGGTTCTCGGGCCGCTGCGCGCGCACGTCGGGTGTCAGCTGCGGCAGCCCCGAGCGGACGTCGGCCAGCTCGAACGGGAACGCGGGGCCGCCGCGGATCGTCAGCTCGATCTCGACGCCGGCTGCGTCGATCCCCACGAACACGAGCGGAGAGCGCGACGGCAGCTCGCCCACGACCTGCAGCGCGCCCGAGCGGATCGCGTGCACCTCGACGCGATCGACCGGGAACCCGAGCAGGAACGTCGTCGCTCCGCGCGGCGACGCCAGGCGCACGCGCACGCGGCGATCCGCGCCCGTGCTCGCGACGTCGACGACCTCGGCCGTCGGCGGCGGCTCCGCATGGCGCGGCGCGCCGCCCTGGAAGCCGGCTCGCGGGAACGGCGCCCAGGGCAACGGGCTCGACGCACGCTCGTCGAGCTCGACGCCTTGCAGCGGCGACGACGTGCCGAAGGACTGCACGCACCAGCGCGCGTCGCCGTCGCTCTGTACGTGCGCGACGTTGCACCAGCCCGGAGAGCTCTTCGTGTAGGCCGGCGTGAAGCCGAGCCAGATCCAGGCCAGCCCGGCCAGGATCGCGGCGATCCGCACCGGCGTATGGGCTGCCCGCGCAAGCAGCGGCACCGCCGTACCCGCGACGAAACCGGCCATCAGCCCGGGCACGAAGGCGGCGCGGAAGCCCAACGCCAGCTCGACACCGCGCAGGAAGGGGAACCAGATCAGGGCCGCGATGACGACCGGCGCCAGGACGGCGGCGTGGAAGACGACCGACGTCTGGCTCGGCAGACCGGTCCAGGCCGCGGCCGCGGCCACGACCGCGGGCACGACGAAGAGCGGACAGATCGAGGGCTCGAACAGCGCCAGGCTGCAGCCCACCAGGGCGACGCCGATCCAGATCGCCAGGAACGCCGAGCGCGGATCGGCGCCGCGCACCGCTGGCACGCGCGCCGCGCCGAACGCGGCAGCGGCGGCGAGCAGGACGCAGGCCGCGTCCCAGCGACCCGGGTAC
Organism: Planctomycetota bacterium; assembly: GCA_031400875.1. Classification (GTDB taxonomy): domain Bacteria; phylum Planctomycetota; class UBA1135; order UBA1135; genus JAEUHZ01. The sequence goes on from JANNQS010000001.1 coordinate 1,635, forward strand.
GCCGCCCACGGGTCGGGCACGCCGTGGATCAGCACCTGGATCGCGGTCGCGCCCCACACGGCGAGTCCCGCCGCCGCGAGCCCGAGCAGTGCGGCGCCGGCGGCGCGCACCAGGTTCTCCGGCTGCGCGAGAGGTCCGCCGCGCGGCTCGCCGCGCAAGCGCGCGCGCCTGCGCACGGTCGCGAGCCCGAGCAGGACGAGCGCACCGAACGCGAGCGGTGCGCTCCACCCGCTGGACCATCCGATCACCCAGCGCCCGAGCAGGTCGTGCCACACGCGCTCGCCGCGCTCGGCGTGCGGCTGCACGAGGTCGATCCCGTCCAGCGCGCGCACGCCGGCCAGCGCGCCGTCGCCCATGTGCTGCAGGCTGCGGCCGTCGAGGTTCACCACGTCGTCCAGCCGCGTGTGGTAGCGCTGGAAACCGTCGATGAACGCGAAGTTGAGCCCCGTCCAGCCGGCGTCGAGGAACACCGAGAGGTCCGTGTCGTTCGGCAACAGAGCATAGACGAACGCCGCCGTCGACGTCGTCGCCGGGCGCGGCGCGAGCTGCGCGAAACGCTGCAGCGCCGGACCCGCGCCCGGTCCGGTCTGGAACAGGTACGCGAGCCCGCCCGTTCCGCGCGCCTCCAGGTTCACGACCGCACGCACCTCCCGCGCGAGCGGGTGCTCGCGCACGAACGCGCACGCGCCCGACAGGTCGACCTCCTCGCCGTCCGTGACGAGCAGGACGAGCGGGTGCTCGAGCGGCTGGCCGCTCATCAGCGCGCGCGCGCACTCGACGAGCGCCGCGACGCCCGCGCCGTCGTCGGATGCGCCCGGTCCGGCCGCGACGGAATCGTGGTGCGCGGCCAGCGCGATCGCCGGTCCGCTCGCGCGGCCCGGGATGCGGGCCACCACGTTGCGCACGCGCGTCACCACGCCGTTCCGCCCCGCGACCAGCGCGTCCTGGACCTCGGCCTCGAGCCCGATCGCGCGCAGCTCGGCCAGGAGCCGCTCGAGCACCCGCGCGTGGGCCGGGCTGCCGACCGGATGCGGCTCGCCCTCCGGGATCAGGCGCTCGAGGACCGCGAGCGCGCGCTGGGCCGAGAACTCGGTCGCCGGCGCGTCCGTCGGGCGCGGCTCGGGCAGCACACGGCCATCCGAGGCCGCGAGCCAGGCCAGGCAGAGCACCGCCCACGCGACCGCGGCGCTCCCGCGACGGACCGGGGTGCTCTTCGAGCGCGGCGCCATGTGCGGGGCAGGCTAATGGAGCCCGTGCAGAAACGACTCTACGGGCTCCCTGATTCTGTTGGCGCCGCGAGCGGCGCGTGAACCCTTCCGCCTCGCGACCGCCGCGAGTACCTTGTTGCGCTCGAAAGCGCCGGCAAATGCACACGAGGGAGCCACGATGGGTCAACTGAACGCGATGGAGCTGCGCAAGGGCGTGCTGGTCACGTACCAGGGCAAGACCTGCACCGTGATCGACTGGAACTTGTGGAAGAGCGACCGGCGCAGCCGCGTCCAGATGCGCGTCAAGGACCTCATGACGGGTCGCATCAGCGAGATCACCGGGCAGCCCGACGACCGCTACGAAGTGCTGGAGTCCGAGCGCATCGTGCTGTCGCACAGCTACAAGGACGGCGACGACGAAGTCTTCTACACGGCGTCCGGCGAGGAGTACCGCTGCCCCGCGGCCGCGGTCGAGGACGTGATCCGCTGGGTGGCCGACAGCTACGAGGGCCTGCTCGTCGACGGCAAGCTCCTGACCGTGAACGCGCCGCCGTCCGTCGTCGCGACCGTCGTCGAGACACCGCCGTCGATCCGCGGCGTGCAGAGCGGCTTGAAGGACGCGGTGCTCGACAACGGCATCACGGTCAAGGTCGGCATGGTGATCAACGTCGGTGACAAGGTGCGCATCGACACGACGACGCTCGAGTACAAGGAACGCGTCAGCTAGCAGCGGTGGGCAAAGGTGTGAGAAACCCTGCACCAAAGTGTGTGTGACGGTGGTTGTGGAATGTGTGTGTAACCCTTTT
>JANNQS010000002.1:0-17200 GCA_031400875.1 Planctomycetota bacterium
AGTGCTTGTGCTGCGACTCGAGCCAGCGCTCGGCGTCGATCGCGGCCATGCAGCCGGTGCCGGCGGCGGTCACGGCCTGGCGGTAGACCTTGTCCATCACGTCGCCGCAGGCGAACACGCCTTCGACGTTCGTGTAGGTCGTGCCGTTCTTGACCTGGATGTAGCCGGTCTCGTCCATCTTCAGCTTGCCCTTGAAGATCGCCGAGTTCGGCCGGTGGCCGATTGCGATGAAGATGCCGTCCGTGGCCACCTCCGACATCTCGCCCGAACGGGTGTCCTTCAGCACGGCCGCGCGCACCTTCTTCTTGTCGGGCACGGACAGCACGTCGACCAGCGTGCGGTTCGTGAGCCAGTCGACCTTGGGGTTCGCGCGCGCGCGGTCGATCATGATCTTGCTGGCGCGGAACTCGTCGCTGCGGTGCACGACCGTCACCTTCGCGGCGTGGCGCGTCAGGAAGTTGGCCTCCTCCATCGCCGTGTCGCCGCCGCCGACGACCAGCACGTTCTTCATCTTGAAGAACGCGCCGTCGCACGTGGCGCAGGCCGACACGCCGTGGCCCATCAGCTCCGTCTCGGCCGGCAGGCCCAGCAGCTTGGCGCTCGCGCCGGTCGCGATGATCACGGCGCGCGCCTGCACGGTCTCGAAGTCGGTCTTCAGCGTGAACGGCCGCTTCGTGAAGTCGACGTCGATGATCTCCTCGAACTTGATCTCGGTCCCGAAGCGTTCGGCCTGCTTGCGGAAGTCTTCCATCATCTTCGGGCCCATCACGCCGTCGGCGTAGCCCGGGTAGTTCTCGACGTCGGTCGTGATCGTCAGCTGCCCCCCGGGCTGCATGCCCTGGAAGAGCAGCGGCGAAAGGTTCGCGCGCGCGGCGTAGATCGCCGCCGTGTAGCCGGCCGGCCCGGATCCGATAATGACGAGGTCGCGCACTGCGGTCATGGTGAAGGGTCTGCGGGCTTCGGGCGTGGAGCCCGTCAGTGTAGGCTCGGGTCCGCGCGAATCCATCGCGCCCATCCGCCGTGCGCAGCGCCTCGATCGAGTCCATCGCCGCTTTCGATCGGTCCTGGACGCCGCGCCTGCTCGACCTGGCGGCCCGCATCCGCGCTTCGGCGCGCACCGCGCTCGTCGACGCGATCGACGCCGACCGGCTCGAGGAGCTGATGCGGCCGCATGAGCAGGGCGCGGGCGACGTCACGTACGGCATCGACGTGCCGACCGAAACGGTGCTCTCGGTCTGGCTCGACGAGGTCGCGCGCCGGGAACCCGTCTCGCTCCTGACCGAGGACGCCGGCTGGCGCCACGCCGGGCCGGGCACGCGCGGAGGCGTCGTCGCGCTGCCCGACTGCGACCACGGCGGAGCACGCATCGCGGTCGACCCCATCGACGGGACGCGCAACCTGATGGCCGACGTGCGCTCGGCCTGGACGGTGATCGGTGCGTGCCCGCCGGGTGCGGAGGCGCCCTGGCAGCGCGACGTCTGGCTCGGCACCTTGACCGAGATCCCCGATTCGCGCGGTGCGACGGCGCGTGAGCTCTGGGCCGCACGCGGGCGCGGCGCCTGCGCGCGCGAGGTTGCGCTCAGCGACGGCGCGCGGCGCCGCGAACGCGTGCTGTGCGCCGACGCCAGCGACCGCGCGGACAACGGCTACTTCCCCTTCTTCCGCTACATGGCCGACTTGCGGCCGGCGATCGCGCGCATCGAGGCCGATTTCTTCGCGCGGCTCGAGCGCGAGGAGGGCGCACAGGTGCGCACCTGCTACGACGACCAGTACATCAGCAACGGCGGCCAGCTGGCGCTGCTCGCGCTGGGGAGCTACCGCATGATCGCGGACCTGCGCGCGCACGTGGCCGCGCAGCGTGGCGCGGCGACGCTGACGGGCAAGCCCTACGACGTCAGCGGTGCGCTGCTCGTCGCGAGCGAGGCCGGCTGCGTCGTGACCGATCCGGCCGGCCGCGCGCTGGACTTCCCGCTCGACGTCACGACGCCGGTCGGGTTCGTGGGCTGGCACAACGCGGCGACGCGCGCACGGCTCGAGCCGCACCTGCGGCGCAGCCTGGCTCTCGGCGCGGCGCCCTGAACCGAGCTACACGCCCTTGTCGCGCGCGACGTCGAAGCGCGCCAGCATGCGGCCGCCGAACCACACGAGGCCCAGGTCGACCGCCACGATGCCGAGCCACGCGACGGCGGCGGCCACGACCGTCGTGGGCTCCTTCGCCACGCCCGCCACGCCGTGCAGCAGGAACGCGACGCCGGCCGCCGGGGCCAGCCCGACCACGACGACGATCGCCAGCACGAGCATGCGCAGCAGCATCAGCACGAGCGACCGCCCCATGTGCTGCAGTGCGCTCTCCTGTCCGGGCACGTAGCGCACCGGGGAGTGCAGGAACACGGCGTTGTCGAGCGCGACCCACGTCAGCACGACGAGCGGCTGGAAAGCGACGACCGCCAGCACGACCGGATGGAAGGCACCCATCCATGCCGCACGCCCCGCGACGGCCAGGACCACGAGCCCCGAGACGAACAACGTCTCGGGCAGGATCGTGGCCAGGAAGACACGCCACGGCGCGAGCGGCCAGGCCTTGACGAGCTCCATCTGCTCGAGACGCCCGCGGAAGTCGAAGCGCAGGCCGGCGCACAGGTAGATCGTGCCGAGCATCGAGATCAGCAGGCTGCCGAACAACAAGCTCTTCTGCAGCGAGTCGGGGCGCCACCCGTCGCCGCGCCCGATGCTGCCGGTCAGCACGACGAGCAGGATGACGACCATCAAGGAGAGCAGCAGCGTGCCGCGCGCGCGCCGCAGCATCGACGTGGTCTCGAGCCACGCGATCGCGCCGAACCCGCCGCGTCCGAAGAGCCAGGGCGCGCCCGAGCCCTTGACCGGCTGCATGACTTGCGACTTGCTCGCGCTCCAGCCGCCGCGCCGCGCCATCGCGACGCGCCGGGCGACGTCGGCCGAGGTCGCCAGCGACAGCTCGCGGTAGTCGATCTTGATGCGCGCGGTCATCTCGTGCAGCAGGATCCAGGCCCCGATCCCGGCCGTGAACCAGGGCAGGAACTCGGCCGCGGTGGTGGCCGTGATCATGCGACCCCAGGGCGCAACGGGCAGCAGCGCCGCGCGCACGCCGGAGTGCGCCGCCAGGTCCCCGAGCCAGCTGGTACCGTCCGTCAGGAGCGCCGGCATGCCCGGCCCCGGCGTGATGATCAGGAAGACGACGGCGATCCCGACCGCCGCGCCGAGCACGACCGAGACGAACCGCAGCGGGACGCGCCGCATCAGCTTGCCGAGCCGGTTTTCGGTTTCGCCCAGCGCCAGCGCCAGCGCCTGCCCGAAGATCGGGATCGTCATCATCACCAGGAACGTGCCCAGGAACGCGTACAAGCCGTTGGGCAGGCGCCGCGACGCCAGGAACCCGAAGAGAAGCGCCGCGAACAACGAGCGCATCAGGTTCGTCGCCATGCGGTAGCGCACGAGCTGCGAGCGCGAGAGCGGCGCGCTGAACGACAGCTCGATCTCCTCGCGCGGCAGGTAGAGCCCGCGGTACTGGAACGCGCCCACGAGCGTCAGGACGACCAGCACGAGGAGCCCGAAGTCGACGCCCAGCCGCAGGATCTCGGGCGCGACCGGCGCTCGCGCCGTCTCGAAGTTGCGTCCGAAGATCACCGCCGCGATCCACCCGAACACCAGCAGCCCGCCCACGATCAGGAAGATCCAGCTCGACGGCCGGCGCAGCTTGCGGACCTGCATGCGCAAGCCGCCGCGCAGCTTGAGCACGAACAGGAGTCGGAGCGCGGGGTGTCCGAACACGGTCAGAGGCCGAGAAGAACTCGAAGTCCCGCGCCGGACAAGATTCGAGAGCCCGTACGATCGGCCCTCACGGGCTCACCGTGGGCTCGGTCACCGACATGAAGATCGCCTCGAGGCTCTGGTCGTCGCCCATCGCCAGCGCGGCGCGCGCCTCGGACAGCGTGCCTTCGAACTTCTTGCGCCCGCGGTCGAGGATCAGGATGCGGTCGGCGAGCTCCTCGATCAGCTCGAGCTGGTGCGACGACAAGACGACCGCCGTGCCCGTGCGCGCGAGTCGCCGGATCTCGTCCTTGGCCGAGCGGATCGCGCGCGGGTCGAGGCCCGACAGCGGCTCGTCCATCAGCACGAGCTGCGGCGCGTGGATCCAGGCCATGCAGAAGGCCAGCTTCTGGCGCATGCCGCGCGAGAGCTCGCCGCCCAGCGCGTCCTTCTTCTCGCTCAGCTCGAAGCGCACCAGCAAGGACTGTGCGCGTTCCTGCCAATCGCGGATCCCGTACAAGGCGGCCGAGAAGCGCAGGTGCTCCTCGACGGTCAGCGTGTCGAACGGCTGCGGATCGTCAGGGATCCAGGCCAGCTGCGACTTGGCCGCGACCTCCTGCGTGGCGAGATCGTGCCCACACACCTGGACGCGGCCCGTCTGGATCGGCAACACGCCCACGATCGAGCGCAGCGACGTCGTCTTGCCCGCGCCGTTCGGTCCGACGAGACCCAGGATCTCGCCCTCCGCGACGCGGAACGAGAGATCCTCGACCGCACGGTGGTTCTCGTACTCCTTCGATAGCCCGGTGACGACGAGCGCCGCGCGACGCGCGGCGCTCGGCTCAGGCGTGAATGCGGGTTGCGTGGGTTCCAAGACGACGGGGGGGGGAAGGTCGGGGCGGGGCTTCGGGGAAAGGCTTTACCCCCGGGCATGGAGCGGACCATAGTAGGGCTTCCCCGTTCCCTCGTCCCACGACCGCACTCGACGACAACGCCATGACACAGAACACGAGCACTCCGGCCCAGGCCGCCGGCACGGGGCCCTTCACGCTGCCCCCGCTGCCCTGGAAGGACGACGCGCTGGCTCCCTTCGTGAGCGCGCAGACGATCTCGTTCCACTACGGCAAGCACCACAAGGCCTACGTGGACAACCTGAACGGGCTGGTCAAGGGCAAGCCCTGGGAGAAGCTGTCGCTCGAGGAGGTCGTGCGCGCTTCCTTCAAGGACGCGGCCACGCAGGGGATCTTCAACAACTCGGCGCAGATCTGGAACCACACGTTCTTCTGGCACTCGATGCGGCCGGGCGGCGGCGGCGCGCCGACGGGCAAGCTGCTCGAGCGCATCACGACCGATTTCGGGTCGTTCGACGCGTTCAAGACGCAGTTCGCCGACGCGGCCAAGACGCAGTTCGGCAGCGGCTGGGCCTGGCTCGTCCAGGAGGGCGGCAAGCTCAAGGTGATCAAGACGCCGAACGCCGAGACGCCGCTGACCGGCGCGGCGAAGCCGCTCCTGACCTGCGACGTGTGGGAGCACGCCTACTACCTCGACTACCAGAACCGCCGGCCGGACTACGTGGCGACGTTCCTGGACAAGCTGGCGAACTGGGATTTCGCGGCCAAGAACCTGGGCGGTTGAGCGAGCTTGCGAGCGTAGCCAACGGAATGAGCGGGCCCGTTCAAGGGGCCCGCCCTCAAATCGACGTCGCAACCTTCTTGACGAGCTGTGCGATCGACCGCGTGAGGCCCACGACGACGCGACCCATGCGCGGGTAGTCGAGGCGGTCGTGCGTGTCGGACGCGGTGCCCCACAGCGGGCTGCGGTACGTCCCAGAGTCGGTGACGACCGCGGCCGGGAACCCCTCGCTCCAGAACGCGGCGTGCGGCGAGAAGCCCGATCCCGGCGTGAACTGCGGCAGCACGAGGCCCTGCACCGGCATGCCGGCGTAGCGGCGCATGAACTCGGTCATCTGCGCCGTGAGGTCGCGGCAGCCGTAGCCGCCGACGATGCCGATGAAGTCGGCCTTCCCGGGGTAGGCCAGCATGAGCGGGAACGGGTACGACTGCGTGTCCTTGTCCGCGAAGAGCCCGATCGAGTCGACGTACACGACGGCCACGATCGTCTCGCCCTTCGTGACGCACTCCTTGGCATAGCGCGTCGCCGCCGAGTCCGGCTTGCTGCCGCGCGAGGCGCCGTCGGGGAAGAGCACGAAGCGCAGCGTGCGCTCGTGGGACGTCGGCGCCAGCGCGCGTGCGATCTCGATCACCGCCGCCGCGCCGGACGCGCCGGAATCCGCGCCGGGCGAGCCGCGCGGCCCGTCGAAGTGCGAGCACACCAGGACGACCTCGCGCGCGTAGCGCGTGCCGGGGACCTCCACCACGATCGTCTTCCCGCTCGTACCGTCGATCTGCTTGACGTCCGGCCCGCACGTGCCGAGCTTCGCGGCCACGTACCGGCCGGCGTCTTCGACCACGTTGGGCTTGTCGCGCGCGCCCAGGTCCTGCGACAGGTACTCGATGTGCCGCTTCAGGTTCTCGACGATGTCGGCCGTCTCGTCCGGTGCGTTGCGCAGCACGGCCGGGTTCGTGCCCGGGAACCAGGTCGAGAACGCGCCGACCAGGCCCGCGAAGCCGAGGAACAGGAAAGTCCAGACGAGAAAGCTCTTCACGATGGGGATCCTCCGATCCTGGCAGGCATCGGTCCCCGGGGTGGCCGGGCTTGAGGTCCGTTGCCCGATGTCAGGAAAGCACCGCGAACGAGGGCCTGGGGGCCACGCGCCCGAGCAAGGCCAGCGTGCAGAGACGCAGGATCGTGGAGAGGGCAAAGAGGAGGACGAACGCGTTGGCGCCGGAGCCGGCCCAGGTCAGCAGCGCTCCGCCGAGCAGCGAGCCGGCCGTGATCGCGAGCGCGTTCGCGAGGTGGTACTTGGTCAGCACGCTCGTGCGTTCCTCGGGTCGGATCGCCTCGAAGAAGAGCAGGAACGTGGAGAGCTCGTAGGCCGACCACACGAAGCCGGAGAAGAGCTGCGCCAGGAGGAGCAGCACGAAGTCGTCGGTCAGCATCCAGATGCCGATGGACGGCGCGAGGCCGAGCCCGCCGATCCACAGCAGCGCGCGGATCCCGCGGCGCTCGGCGATGCGCGCGTGCAGCGGCAGCGCGGCCGCCTTGGCCAGGACGGCCACCGCGAAGAGGCCCAGCGATTGCGCGTAGCTGAACTCGAGCACGCGCAGCATGTACGGCAGATAGAACGGCGCGGCCACGTGCGTGGCGAGCTGGACCGAGAGCATGTAGGCCAGGAGGCGCCCGTCCGGTCCGTGCCGCAGGCGCACGGCGAGCTCGCGCAGCGGCACGTTGCGCAAGCCCTTCGGCATGGGTTCGGGCTCGCTCTGGCGCGCGAGGCACGCGGTCGAGATCACGCGCGCGGCGAGCGCGAACAGGAACACGAGGCTGAACGCGCGCAGCGGCGCGTCCCAGTCCGAGCCCACCTGCAGGATCCAGCCCGCTCCGACAAGGGCCGTGATCTGGAAGACGTACAGCCAGCGCGTGCGCCGCGCGAAGTAGCGGATGCGGACCGCGCTCGGCACGAGCGTGCCGACCCACGTGCTCCAAGCCGGGTTCGTGGCGATCGCGGCGCCCCAGTAGACCGACGCGACGGCGTACAGGAGCCAGCCCGGAACGGCGCCGACGAGGCCGGCGACGATCAGCGGAGCAAAGCTCGCGGCCTGCAGCGCCGCGTTCCACACGACCCAGCGCTTGTGGGATCGAAGGCGCGCGATCGCGGCCGGCGAGACGAGCTGCAGCAGCGCGCCGACGACCATCGGCACCGTCGCGACGAGGCCGGCCCAGACGCCGGGCAGTCCGGCCGCGACCGCGAAGGCCGGGATGGACTGCTCCCCCATGCCGACCATGACGGCCCAGGCCAGCCCGTCGATCCAGATCGCGCGCAGGTCGCCGGCGAGCTGCGCGGCGCGCCGCGGACGCGCCGTCTCCGAACGCGAAGTTGTCACGGCGGTGCCCACGCGAGCGAGCGATCCTCGGGCTTGTCGAGCGGTGTTGCGAACGAGCGCGTTGCACCGGCCGGCCAGCGAGGGCATAACCGGCTCCCAGGGAACGACTTCGCATGACCGTACCGGAGCTCGTCGCGCACCGCGGATACGCCGCCCGGTTCCCGGAGAACACGCTCTCCGCCCTCGAAGCCGCGATCGCAGCCGGCGCGCGCTGGGTCGAGGTCGACGTGCAGCTCTCCGCCGACGGGTTCCCGGTGCTCTTCCACGATCGCACGCTCGAGCGCATGTGCGGCGTCCCCGGAGCCGTTCACGAGCGCACGCTGTCCGACCTGCGCGCGCTGTCGTGCGGCGAGAAGGGGCGCTTCGGCGAGCGCTTTCGCGACGAGGGCCTGCTCAGCCTCGCGGGGTTCGTGCAGCTCCTGCGCCGCCACCCCGAAGTGCGCGCGTTCGTCGAGATCAAGCGCATCGCGATCGAGCAGTTCGGGCGCGAGCGGATCCTGGAGCGCGTGCTGCCGGCGATCGACGCCGCGATCCACCAGTGCGCGCTGATCAGCTTCAGCCTGGAGTTCCTGGCGGCGGCGCGCCGCGCGCACCCGATCCCGCTCGGCGCGGTGTTCGACAACTGGACGGAGCGCGCGCACCAGCTCGTGCCGGAGATCCGACCGGAGTACGTGTTCGTCGACCTGGAGGGGCTGCCGCCCAAGGGTGATCTGCGCCACCCCGGCGCGCGCGTCGCGGTGTACGAAGTGGCCGATCCGGCCATTGCGCTGGCCCTGGGCCGCCGCGGCGTCGAGCTGGTGGAGACGTTCGAGATCGCATCGATGCTCGCCGCGCTGCGGGACGCACGCGGGTGAGGACGCCGCGCTACGACATTGCGGTGATCGGAGGCGGCATCCACGGCGTGGGCGTGGCGCAGGCAGCCGCCGCGGCCGGCTATTCCGCGATCCTGCTCGAGGAGCGCGCGGTCGCGGCCGGGACTTCGAGCCGCTCGAGCAAGCTGATCCACGGCGGTCTGCGCTACCTGGAGAGCGCGCAGCTGGCGCTCGTGCGCGAGTCGCTGCGCGAGCGCACGATCCTGGCGCGCATCGCGCCCAAGCTCGTCACGCTGGTCCCCTTCTTGATCCCGATCTACCCCGAGACGACGCGGCGCCCGCGCACGATCCTGGCCGGCCTCGGGTTGTACGCGCTGCTCGGCAACTTGCGGCGACAGGCGCTGTTCGCGCGCATCCCGAGCAGCGAGTGGAGCGCGCTGGACGGGCTCGACACGCGCCGTCTCGAGGCCGTGTTCCGCTACTTCGACGGTCAGACCGACGACGCCGCGTTGACGCGCGCCGTGTTGCGCTCGGCGATCGCGCTGGGCGCGGAGGCGCGGATCCCGGCCGCATTCACGGGCGCCGAGCGTCGCGTCGACGGCTGGAGCGTGCGCTGGACCGCGGGCGACCGCCGCGAGCGCGCCGAGGTGGGCGCGCTGGTGAACGCGGCCGGTCCGTGGGTCGAGAGCGTGCGCGCGCGCATCGACCCGCGGCCGCCCGGCTTCGACGTCGAGTACGTCGCCGGCTCGCACCTCGAGCTCGAGGGCGCTCTCGCGCGCGGGATCTACTACGTCGAAGCGCCGCGCGACCGGCGCGCCGTGTTCGCGATCCCGTGGAAGGGCCGCACGCTCGTCGGCACGACCGAGACGCCCTACGCCGGCGACCCGGCGCAGGTCGCGCCGCTCGACACTGAGGTCGCGTACCTGCTCGAGACGTACACGCACTACTTCCCGGGCCGCTCGACGCGCATCCTCGACGCGTGGGCCGGGCTGCGCGTGCTGCCGCGCGGCGAAGGCCGAGCGTTCGACCGCCCGCGCGAGACGACGCTCGTCGTCGACGACGATGCGCAGCCCCGGCTCGTCGCGATCTACGGCGGCAAACTGACGGGCTACCGCGCGACGGCCGAGAAAGTGATCGCGCGGCTCGTGCCGACGCTGCCGCACCGGGCGCGCATCGCGCGTACCGACGAGCTGCCGCTCGAGCCGGAGGTCGGTGACGTTGCGCCGTGGTCCGCGGCGGAGAGCCCGCGCTGACGCTGGACTGGTGCCGCGACTCCGACGCGAGCGATTGCGCTGCCGCGCGCCTGCGCGACGAGAGCGTCGATACGGTGCCAGGAACGACTTCGACAGGTTCGTTCGATCCATCGCTCTTCCGCGATCGAAGGTGTCGGAGTCGTTCCTGGCACCGTATCGACAGGTTCGGTCGGCACGGTCGGGCCCTGGCGACCGAGGGTGTCAGGGTCGTTCCGGGCACCGCCCCTCGAGATGATCTCTGGAACATCTCGAACTGCGTGCGCGTCGACTGGTGAGCGCCATGAGCCCGCCCTACCCGATTCGTCGCGCCCGTTGGTGCGGTGAACGAGATCCACGACGCAAGAGCCGCGCCGGCAGCGTCACGATCGAGCGCACGAGGTCCAGGATTCCGTCCACCGCGATCCCGAAGAGCCGAAACGGGAGGAGGACGAGCCACACGATCGGGTAGAGGACGAGCGCCAGCAGCGCGAGCGGCCAGCAGAGGACGAAGAGGAGGAGCCAGAGGAGGAACGTGAGCACGAGACGGCCCCCTGCGGTCGGGACCTCGCGTTCTTTCCTTGGAAGGCACCGACGTTCAGCGAGCGAGGCTCTCGGGCGGGGTTTCCCGGTAACGCGCGCTCGCGCCGGCGCGGAGGGCCGTGCCCTCCGAGGAGCCGACCCCATGAGACGACTTGTTTCGTTCGCGCTCGCCGCGCTCTCGCTCGAAGCCACGGCGGCCGCCCAGTGTCCGGGTTGGGCCGACCACTTCGTCCCGCCGGGCGTGGAGGGCCAGACGTACGCGCTGCACGAGCACGACGACGGCTCCGGCCCGCGGCTCTTCGTGGGCGGCGGGTTCCTGCGCGTGGGCGACGTGCAAGCGTCGCTGCTGGCGTGGGACGGCGCGACCTGGAGCACGGTCGGCGCCGGCCCCCAGGGTCCGATCCAGCTGCTCGTCACGCACGACGACGGCTCGGGCCGCGCGCTCTACGCGGGTGGCGAGTTCACGTTCGCCGGCAGCGTGTCCGTGAACGGCATCGGACGCTGGGACGGCGCGAGTTGGTCGGGGCTGGGCACGGGCTTGAACGGCGAGGCGTACGCTGCGACCACGTTCGACGACGGCTCGGGCAGCGCGCTCTACGTCGCAGGAGAGTTCTCGACGGCCGGCGGCGTTCCGGCCCTGCGCGTCGCGCGCTGGAATGGATCGAGCTGGTCGGCGGTCGGCACGGGCTTCAACGCGGCCGTGCGCGCGCTCGCCGTCTACGACGACGGCACGGGCTCCAAGCTCTACGCCACAGGGCACTTCACCGGACTCAACGGCCAGGCCGCGGCCTACATCGCGCGTTGGGACGGAGTCTCGTGGAGCCCGCTCGGCACGGGCCTGAACGGGGGCGGGGCGTGCCTCGCGGTGCACGACGACGGCCAGGGGCCGGCGCTCTACGTCGGCGGCACCTTCGGCGTGGCCGGAGGCCTGGCGTCGATGCGCATCGCGCGCTGGAAGGCCGGCGCGTGGGAATCCGCCGGCCTCCCCGCGCCAGCGGGGATCTTCGGCGTCGAGTCGTTCGGCGAGTACGACGACGGCACCGGCAAGCGTCTCTACGCGGGTGGTGCGTTCGGCGGCTACGGTCAAGCGCCGTTCCGCATCGTGCGCTGGAACGGCAGCGCGTGGACCGACGTCGGCGGCGGCATCGGCGACGCCGGATCGGGAGGCCTCGTGTTCGCGCTGGAGACCTTCGACTCCGGCACGGGACGGCAGCTCGTCGCAGCCGGGACCTTCGAAACCGCGGGTCCCGTGGCCGTCGCGAACATCGCCGGCTGGGACGGTTCCACTTGGAGCGCCCTCGTTCCGGGCGACGGACTCGACCAGTTCGCGACCGCGCTCACCGTGCACGACGACGGCAACGGGCGCGAGCTCGTCGTCGTGGGCTACTTCAGCGCCGCGGGCAGGACACCGGCTTCGCGCATCGCGAGCTGGGACGGCAGCGCCTGGTCCGCGTTCGGCGCCGGTCTGGGCCAGGACTCGATGGCACCGAACGCGCGCTGCGTGCGCAGCTTCGACGACGGCAGCGGGCCCGCCCTCTACGTCGGCGGACACTTCACCACCGCAGGCGGCAGTCCGATCCCCAACATCGCGCGCTGGAACGCGTCGGGCTGGTCGGCGCTCGGAGCGGGGATCCCCACGGGCACGGTGCTCGCTCTGCGCGAATACGACGACGGCAACGGGGCCAGGCTCATCGCCGGCGGACTCTTCGGCGACGCGGGCGGCGTGGGCATCGTCACGATCGCGGCGTGGGATGGCGCGAGCTGGGCGCGGCTCGGCATCGGCCTCGAGGGCGAGGTGTGGGCGCTCGACGTCTTCGACAGCGGGCAGGGTCCCGAGCTGATCGCGGGTGGCCGCTTCAGCATCGGGCCCGGGGCGCCCAACGAACGGCTGGCGGCCTGGAACGGGACGGTTTGGCGCACGCTCGGCTTCGGCTCGACCCTCGTGCTGAACGACAAGGTGTTCGCACTGACGAGCTGGCACGACGGCGCGAGCGAGAGCCTCTACGCCGCCGGGAGCTTCTCGAACGTGGGCGGTGTCGCCTGCGCGAACATCGCCGGCTGGGACGGCAGCGCGTGGAGCGCGCTCGGCGCGGGCACCTCGGACGTGATCTTCGCGCTGGCCGCGCTGCCCGCGCCCTCGGGTCCGGGCCTGTGCGTCGGCGGCAAGTTCCTCGCCGCCGGCGGACTCCCGGCCGCGAACGTCGCGCGCTGGGACGGCTCGGCCTGGAGCGCTCTGGCGGCCTTCGAGCACCCCGGGACCGAATACGTGCGCGGCATGGCGACGTACGACGCCGGCGATGGAACGGGCCCGATGCTCTACGTGACGGGCGTCTTCTCGCGCATGGGCAGCCATCGCAGCAGCCACATCGCCGCGTACAGCGAGTGCGGCGTCGCGGGCCGCGTCGTGTGCGCCGGCGACGGCTCGGGCACGGCCTGTCCGTGCGGCAATTCGAGCGCGCCGGGAGCGGGCGCAGGCTGCGTCAACTCGACCGGCAACGCCGGGACGCTGCGCGCGCGCGGGCTGGCCAGCTTGACGCAGGACACGCTCGTGCTCGAAGGCGCCGGCATGACGAACGGCTTTGCGCTCTACTTCCAGGGCACGCAGCGCATCGCCGGCGGAGCCGGCATCGGCTTCGGCGACGGCCTGCGCTGCGCCGGCGGCAACACCGTGCGCCTGGAGATCGTGCCGAACTCCGCCGGCAGCTCGCACTACCCGCGCGCCGGCGATCCGCCCGTCGCGACAAAGGGCCTCGTGACCGCGCCGGGCACGCGCGTCTACCAGATCTGGTTCCGCGACGCGGCCAACTTCTGCACGACCTCGACGTTCAACCTGACGAACGCCGTCGAGATCGTGTGGCAGCGGTAGTACGGAGCCTGGCTCGCAACAACCGGATCGGGGAGCGGGGAAGTCGACGTCAGGGCATCAGCTTGCGCCAGCGTGCATAGCGCGCGGTCAATTCGCCGTCGGGATCGCTCTCGAAGCGCTCGACCTCTTCCGTGGCGCCCGTCGCGCCGAGCATCACGGCCAGACCGCGCGCCGTGCTCTCGGTCTCCGCGGGCCGCACGACGGGGATGCCCGAGAGCGAAGCCAGCCGCGTGCACAGACCGTCGAGCCGCGCGAGCCCGCCGCCGACGCGCAGCACGGTCGGGCGCGGCAGCGCACGCTGCATCTCCGCCAGGATCGTCACCACGAGGAAGACAACGCTCTCGAGGACCGCGACGACCTTGGCCGGCGGTGATCCCTCCCCTTCGAAGCCCGTCGCGAAATCCGGCACCCAGAACGGTGCGGCCAGTCCGCCAATGCCGTTCCGGAACAGGGGCGGATCCTTCACCTCCGCCAACCAGCGCTCGAGGTCGCGCGTCGGATCGCCGAGGCCGAGCTCCTCCACGATCCACGCCAGCGCCGCACCCGCGCCGTTCACCGTGCCCTCGAGCGCGAGCAGCGTCTGGTCGCCCTCGCGGTCGACGAGCGTGATGAGCAGGCGCTCGGCTGCGGGCACGACGCCGTCGATCGGGCGCAGCACGAACGCTCCCGTGCCGAACGTGACGTACGCGACGTCGCCGCGCGGCGGACCGGCAGCGAACAGCGCCGCCGATTGATCGCCGGTCAGGACGCGCAGCGGGATCTTCCGCCGCCCGATGTCGAGGGTTCCCAGCTCACTGCGCGTCGAAACGCAGTGCGGCAGAGCGGCACGCGGGACGCCGAACAAGTCGAGTAGCCGCGGCGACCAGTCCCCCACCCGCACGTCGAGCAGCAGCGTGCGCGACGCGTTCGCGGCGTCGACGACCAGCGGACGCTCGTCGAGCAGGCGGAACGCGAGGAATCCCGCCAGCGGTCCGAACGCCAGCCTCCCCTCCTGGAGCGCGGTACTCACCGCTGAAACATGGTCGAGGCACCAGGCCAGCTTCGTCGCTCCGTAGTGCGGCGAGAGGCGCAGCCCGGTGAGCGCGCGCACTTCGGCCTCGTGCTCGCGCAAGGCTTCGAGCCTGTCGCCCGCGCGCCGGTCCTGCCACGAGAGGATCGGAGACAGCGCCGCGCCGCTCGTGCGATCCCAGCAAGCGATGCTCGAGCGCTGCGTCGCGAGCCCGGCCGCGGCGAGCTGGTCCGCGCGCGCCCCGAGCTGCTTGACGACGTCGCGGATGGCGCGTCGCAACGATCGCACGAGGTCCTCGGCGTCCTGCTCGACGCGATCCGGCGCAGGATGCGACGTGGCGACGTCGACCGACGCCCGCGCAACGACGCGCGCGTCGCGGTCGAACACGATGGCGCGGCTCGTCGTGCCGCCCTGATCGAGTGCGAGAAACAGCGGGGCCGTCTGTGACATGTCGAAGGTCGACGCGGGCGACGGGCGAGTGTGGCGGCGGTCAGGGCCTGCGCAAGCGCCACATCAGGAAACCGATGACCAGCACCATGAACAGCGCGACCATGGCGTAGAACGGCCACAGGCCGGGGTGCTCCGAGTCGGGGTCTCCCCACACGAAGAACACGAACCGTGCTGCCGGGTCGCTCGAGCTCACCTCGCCGATCCGCCATTCGACACGGTGGACCATCGCCGGCTCGGCGATGCCGAGCACGGCCCCGGCGTGGATCGCGTGACGCACCCAGCCCTCGGGGTCGGCTCGCCGGCGCGAGTGTTCGTCGAGCGCCTCCACGGGCTCGACGCGGACGACCAGGTCGAGCGTCCCGAACTCAGGCGCGGGCCCCGGCCCGACGTGCCGCAGAACGAGCGCCCGGGCTCGCTCGCGCCGTGTCGTGGGTTCCCAGCGCGTTTCCCAGCTGCCTCGGCTGTTCTTCGCCAGCTCGAACGGAGGACTCTGCTGATCGGGCCACGACGACAACGTGCCCAGGTGGATCGCGACGTATCCGCACCACAGCAGGACGAGCACGCAGATCCCGAGCACGCCCTGCAGAAAGGCACGGCTCCGCGCGTCGAGCTCCATCACTTCACGCGGGGATCGACGTCCCCTCGCGCGACGCCGTCGCCGCGAACAGCTCGCACAACTTGCCTGTCACCGTTCCACGCGCCTCGCCGATCTTGCGGCCGTCGATCTCGCGCACCCAGGCCAGCTCGCCCATCGTGCCCGACGTGAACACCTCGTCCGCCGTCTGGAACTCCATCAGCGAGATGCGCCGCTCGCGGCACGTGATCCCGATCTTGCCCGCCAGCTGCATCACGACCGCGCGCGTGATGCCCGGCAGGCAGTGGTCCGCCGTCGGCGTGTGCAGCTCGCCCTTGCTGACGAGGAACAGGTTCGTCGCGTTCGTCTCGGCCACGTAGCCGTCGACGTCGAGCATGATGGCGTCGTCCGCGCCGGCCTGATTGGCCTGGATCTTGGCCAGGATGTTGTGCACGAGGTTGTTGTGGTGGATCTTCGAGTCCATCACCGACGGCGGCGCGCGGCGCACGGTCGACGTGATCAGCTTCAGGCCGCCGGTGCCGTACACGGGCGGCTTCCACTCGGCCAGCACGATCAGGCACGGACCCGACTGGTTGTTGCGCGGGTCCATGCCCGACGTGACCTTCTCGCCGCGCGTCAGCGTCAGGCGCACGTGCACGTTGTCGGTCATCCGGTTCGCCTTGAGCGTCTCGAACAGCGCGCTCCGGATCGCGTCGCGGCTGGGGATCTTCTCGAACGCCATCGCGCGCGCGCTGCGCTCGAGCCGCTCCAGGTGCGCGTCGAGCTGGAACACGCGGTTCTTGTAGACGCGCAGTCCCTCCCACACGGCGTCGCCGCCCTGCACGGAGCTGTCGAAGACGGAGACCTTGGCTTCGGCGCGCGGCACGACCTTGCCGCCGACGTGCACCATCACCTGTTGGTTGCGGGGATCCATGGTCGAGGTCACTCTCCGACTCGGGCTCGGGCGAGGCAAGCGCGATCCGGGCCGCGTGCCGCGCCCGGGAACCCGGGTTGCGGTCCGCTATCGGCGGCGCCATCCTCTGGACATGCGCATCCTCTGCCCCCTCCTCCTGCTCCTCGCGGCGGCTTGCTCGACCACGCGCGGCTCTGGGCCCGATGCCGTCCCCCCGAGCGGGCCGGCAGCGGACTCGCTGCGCCGCGGCTCGGACCCGCGCGCGGTCCAGATCGCCGAGGAGGTCCTCGACGCGCTGGGCGGCGCCGAGGCCTGGGATCGGGCGCGCGTCCTCGAGTGGAACTTCTTCGGCCGGCGCAGCCACGTCTGGGACAAGTGGACCGGCGATTACCGGCTCGACGACGGCACGAAGGTCGTGCTGATGAACCTGAACTCGGGCCAGGGGCGCGTCTTCGTCGATGGCCAGGAGGTCACCGACGCGGCCAGCAATGCCAAGGAGCTGGCGCGCGCGAAGTCGGTCTGGATCAACGACAGCTACTGGCTCGTGATGCCCTACAAGCTGCTCGATCCGGGCGTGACCTTGAGAGACGTCGGGCAGCGCAAGCTCTCCGACGGCAAGCCGGCGGACGTGATCGCGCTGACGTTCGAGGGCGTGGGCGACAAACCGCGCAACAAGTACGAGGTGTTCGTGTCGCAAGGCGACCGCCGCGTCGAGCAGTGGGCCTATTTCCAGGACCGCGACGACGCCGAGCCCAAGTTCACGTCGCCCTGGACCGGGTGGCACGCGGTCGGCGGGATCCAGCTGTGCGGCGGGCGCGGCCCGGACCGCGAGATCAGCGCGATCGCGGTGCTCGACGCGCCGCCCGCCAAGCTCAAGCAACTCTGAGAGGCCGTGGGGGAACCGATCCTACGGCCTCTGTGATCCTGTTGGCACCGCGCGAGGGTGTCGATACGGTGCCAGGGACAACTCCGACACGTTCGCGCGACGACCGAGGGTGTCGGAGTTGTCCCTGG
>JANNQS010000003.1:0-57394 GCA_031400875.1 Planctomycetota bacterium
AGAGACGGTCCCCTTCTCGCCATCGTGGTTGCTCGGGATGCCGCCCTCAGCCGACGCGCCCTCGACAATCCAGACGGTGGCGCCGAGCGCAGGCCAAGAGTCCCCCGCCATCGGCCCACCGCCCGCGTGCTCGCGCCCCGCCGGGGCGGGGGGAGTGGGGCCCTCGCCGTACGCTCCACACGCTCGGCAGTACGAGCGCCCACTTGGTGCTCCGAGGTACCACTCGTGAATGCCGTTGCGCGCCGGGTGCGTGCAGGGCTTCTTTCCCATCGCGACCGCGTTCGCCTCAACGGTCGTCACGTCAGCGCGCGGCGGCGGGGAAGCGTGCCCGGCGATGGCGCGGAGGTCGCCGAACGTGACGCGGACGCCGCTGCACCAGAAAGCGGACTGGTCGTCCGGCGGCGAGCCGTTGAGTGGGAGCTTGGTGTCGAGGTTCGCGAGCGTCGCGCGCAGTCGTTCCATCGCGGGCCCCGCGTGCTCGTCGCGGGCCTCGTCGCGGGAGGCGAGGGCTTCGAGGAGATCGGCGATATCGTAGTAGGACGAGTCCCGAGTGGCGCACAGCCGCGCGGCCCACTCGCGGATACTGGCTGCGCGCACGCGGAGCGCTACGGGCGAGAGGTCGGGGCGGGCGGGGTCAGGCATCTGCGTCTTCCTCATGCGCTCGGCAGCTTCGCGTTCGCGCTGTTGCTTGTAGGCTTGGGCCTCGGGGCCGCCAGCTTGGGGGGAAAGCCCCGGCCCTCGCCGGAGGGCGCGGGGGTCAGGGCTTCGCTTCGTCCTTCACCGGCGGTGCGACTTCCGCCAGCCACTCCTCCATGTCCCCGGCCCCGTCGCGCAACGCACGGAGCGCGTTGTCTCGCGCGGCCTGCGCCTCGAGCCGGAGCTCGGGCAGCATGCGGAGCGTCGCGAGGATCGGGGTGAGGTCTTCGATCGAAGGGTGCGACGGGTTGCCGACGGCACCGACGACGGGGATCCAGTGGACCCGGACGTTCGCTGCGAACGCCTCGTCCCCGAGCCGCCGGAACTGGAAGCCTTCGCCGGGCGGTTCGTTCGGCGACCAGCGGAACACGAACCGGGGATCCTCCTCCGGCCAGACCACTTCGGCACGGACGAGGTAGCCCTGCGACTTGAACCAGGACGCCGCCTTGTTGAGCAAGCGGATCGCGTTGGCGCCGGCGGTGGTGTACTCGGCGGCGGCTGGACTGCGCGTCGGGTTTGTGTCGGTCACGGGTGCTCCGGTTGGTCGGGGTTGAACAGTTCCTTCCCCTCGATCTGATACGCGACGGCGTGCCAGGCGACGAGGTCCCCGGCCTCCGTCATCTCGGGCACCTTGAGCACCAGCGCACCCGGCTTCCCGTCCGCGAAGAAGAGGACGGCGGGACAGCCGACGGCAACGCAGCGCATCGACGCACGTTGGAGTCCTTCGAGCGAAGCTTCGCCGAGGTGGAAGTGCGGCACGCTGTCCGGGCAGGTGAAGGGGATCATCCGTGCTCCACGATTTGCTTGGCGAAGATGTAGTCCACTCGTTCCTTCCCTTCGGTCCTCGAGGTCAGCTCTCCGACGACATCGACGGCGGCCCCGATCGCGGCGAGCTCGAGGAGCTGGGTCGCAACGTGGCCGATGGCGAGGACGCGCCGGCGAACGGTGTAGCCTGGGCGTTCATCCACCGGGTTAGCCAGCCACGCCCGAGCGGCTCGCCCGCCACCGGCAGTCTCCCCTTCGTCCACACCCTCTTCGAGGAACCCTCCGAGGATAGTGACGTTGACGTAGCGAGGCGAGAGAGTTCCCATCGGCGGAATCCTTGGAAGTGTCGGATGAAGGCTGGCTCGGGTCCGCAGAAGACTTGCGGCGTGATGTCGAAGAGAGCGTACAGCTCCTTGAGGTCCATCGATCGGGGGAAGAACCCGTCTCCGATCCGTCGGCGCATGTGGTCGCGGAACCCGTAGGTGCGTTCGAGCCCCGGCGGCGTGATGTGGAGCACGGCGCACAGGAGATAGAGCCGGCGCTTGAACTTGTAGTTCGTCATGCCGAGCGCCTTCGGCGTATCCGGCCCGGCCTTCTTCTTGCGTCTGCCGCCCATTGGTTGCTCCGCTCCGTCGATCGGAGCACTCTTCCTGTACTCATGGACGACCAGACCGTCAACCCCTCCGACTTCGATCTCTCGATCGCCGGCGCATCCCCGCTATCCGTCCCCTCCCTGCCGGGGCACAGCCCGCCGCCGTGGAACGCGCGACCGCGCATCGTCGGCAAGCTCGTGACGATCCCGATCACCTACGGCGTCGCGCTTCCGACGAAGAAACCGAACCTCGACGTCGCACCGATCGCGTTCGAGCGAGGCCGCCCACGGGGGGCGTGGCCGTCCAGGAAGAGGCTGATCAAGAAGAGGAGACTGCGTGCCGCGCAAACCGAAACCCCCTGACCTGCTCGCCCGGTGCTGCCCGTCCACCCAGCTCAGGGCCGGAGAGTACATCCGGATCGGCGGCGCGCTCGGCACGCTCGGCATGGGCGGCGCCGTCATTCGCAACGTCGGCCGGCTCCGTGCCTCGGGCCACGACCGCATCGAGCTCGGCGTAGTACCCGGCGAGCGCCAGTGGTACATCGCCCGGAACGGGAAGGTGTTCCGCTACGAGTCGGAGGGGAAGAAGGCGGGCCCGGCGTATCCGCCGCTCGATCCGACCGAGCTCGAGTCGAACGAGGAGCGGGGACGGTGGGCGGACGCGCTCGCTCGCGAGTTCATCGACACGCACACAGCACCCTCGGTGCGGAAGGTCGTGCCTGCGATGGTGCATCGGTATCACGCGATGGTGGCGGCGTATCTGCAAGGTGCGATGGTGGACCAGGCGCTCAAGCTCGTCGAGCGGAACACGGAGGACTTCGCTCGTGCGTGCTCCGCGGATTGGGGCGTGCGCGAGCTGACGCGCGGGACGCCCACGATCCGGCACGCGATCACGGTGTCGCTCGCCCTCCAGCTACCCGTGGACGACGCATCCATGCTCGTCGAGTACGCCGCGTTCTTCGAGATGCGGCTCCCGATCGTGCAACGGGAGACGGCCGCACGCATGTACCAGGAGGCGGCGCGCATGCTCTCGCTCCTGCTCCCCGTGTGGAACATCCGGGGTGCAGGTACGGACTGGAAGACGCTCGGGACCAGCGTCGAGGACATCTTCCACCGGCAGTTCGTACGCATGGCGAACGACGCAGATGCGCGTGCGCTCGCCGCAGACGTAGTGATGGGCATGCGGCAGGCGGTGACCGAGGTTGGGGAATCACCGCTTGCCTGGCAGTACCAGGACCGAGCCGGCTCTCCAACGAGCCTCGAAGAAGCGGCCTCGAACCTCGCCGAATACGATAGTGCAAGGCCAGAGCTTGACATCGAGGACCGGAAGCTTTAGATTGGCCGGACCAGGGAATGAACCCTGGGAAACCAACGCGAGGTGCAACATGCACGCAACGAACCGCAGCGAGCCGTCGGCTTACGCTCACCCCGTCCCCCCCGTGATGCCTGAGAACTGGCCCAACATCACGTTCGACGACACGGCGCGTGTCCAGCTCACGAACGTGAGGCAGTTCTTCGATGCGCTCGACACGCAGCGCCACCCGAAGGCCGCCGAGATCCGCGCCGAGTTCGAGTCCCGCATGGACTACCTCGACGGCTACGGTGGCACCGTGTCCGAGACGGACGCTCGCCGTCGCTTCAAGGTCACGCTCTACGGGGATTGGGCGGACCTGAGCTTCTCCGTGAGCTGGCGCTACCTCGACCAGAAGACTGGCGAGTACGTGTCGTGGATGTCCGGCGGCTTCGTGTGGCACGGCGGACAGAACGACCCGCTGTGCGTCACGCTCGTCCCTCAGTGGTGGGGGATTCACACATGAACGGCCGGGCTTTGCTGCGACAGATGCGGGCGCTCACGGTGTCGGAGGGCCGCCCCCCGATCTCGACGCCCGACGACGCCCGGTGCCTGGTGCTCGGGTACTTCCCCGAGATCGTGGAGCAGGAGCACCTCGTCGCCGTCGCCCTCGACGTGCGGCACCGGTTCATCGACGGCGCCTGCATCACGAGCGGCGGTCTTACACAGAACATGCTCCCGCCGAACGTGCTCTTTCGGTGGGCTCTCACGAGGAACCAGCCCTGCGCTGCGATCGTCGTGGCGCACAATCACCCGAGCGGCGACCCGACGCCATCGATGGAGGACTACACGGCGACGACGCGCCTCGTGTCGCTCGGCGTCGTGCTCGGGATCACCGTGCTCGACCACATCGTGATCGCCGGGCACAGGTACACGAGTCTCCGGGAGAGCGGCGGCTGGAAGGACTACCTCCCGTGCCAGTGAACGCGAAGATCCCCGAGCCCCGTGCGCCGGGACCCTGGGTCAACAGCGACTCGTGCGAATGCGGAGCCGTGTACGAGTGGGACTCGGACAAGGTGCGATGGGCCGACGGCGTGGAACGCATGCGCCTCGCGAACGGAGAGGACCAACACGGGAACGGGGGAGGGTTTCGCTCCCGGTCAGGGATTCTCTGGGCGATGCGCGTAGTGAAACTCGAAGGCTGGTACCTCGCACACTCGGCATGTGACGAGCGACCCATGATCCCCATGCCGCAACCAACCAACATGAACGGAGAATGCAAATGAACCTGGAACAGAACAACGTGAACGTGCCCGACCAGTACATCCCGCTGCTGAGCGCCTACATCCTGGGCTACGACGACGACGACGACGACGACGCCTTCGTGACCAACATCGGCGGGCAGACCGCGTCGTGGTACGAAGATGCCGAGTACGCCGGGCGGCTCGCCGCCTGGCTCTCCGACCGCGGCACGAAGGTCACGCTCGTCACCCTCCCCGAGGGGGAGGGCCTCACGAGGGCCGAGGCCGACGCCTACGTGAGCAGCTTTGCCACAGCGGAGCAGGCCACACGTGAGGTGGCAGCGATGGCGGCAGCCAAGCCCGCCCCCTCGAAGGGCGGCATGATGATGCACCACAGCAGCGAGCGCTACGAGGTGAGCGCGTCTAGGGCGGCAGCCAACGCACGAACGAAGTTCGAGGCGCTGATTGCAGCGGGCCAGCCCCGTGCGATGGCCGTGATCGAGAGGGTGATGAACGACCAGCCCCTCGATCAGGTGGCGACGGCGCGTGCGCTCCGGTTCGAGGGTCGGGGCAAGGCCCTCATGCTCAACCTGGACCGCGCGTACCAGGCGGTCGGCGAAGCCAACCGCTTCGACACGCTGGCGATTCACCCGCATGCGATGGGGCAGCTCGCCGAAGTGGCCGGCATCCCGGCGGCCTACGTCACGAGGCTCAAGCAGAGCGACGAGTGGGGCATGGAGCTCCTCGCACACAACCTGGCGCAGCAGTACGAACACAAGGACTCGCGCCACCTCCTGCGCTCCGTGAAGGGCGAGCTTCGCGGCTTCGTGTCGGACAAGTTCCGGCGGCTCGACTCCCGGCCCATCGTGGAGGCGTTCGCTCAGGCGTGCAGCCTCGTCGGTGCGGTGCCCGTCGAAGGGCATGCGCTCGACACGAAGATCGCCTTGAAGGCGATGCTCCCCCACGTGTTCGAGCCCGTCGAGAACGAAGTTATGGGGTTCGGGCTCGTGCTCCAGAACAGCGACTTCGGAGACGGCGCCCTGTCGGTTCGCGTGTTCGTGCTGCGTCCCGTCTGCACGAACTACGCCATCGCAGACGAGGCGCTCCGCCAGGTCCACCTCGGGAAGCGGCTCGACGATTCGATGGTGTTCTCGGACCGCACGTACCGGCTCGATACGGAGGCGTCGGTGTCCGCACTCACCGACGTGGTGCGAGGGAGCCTCTCGCCTGAGCGGCTCGGCCTCTACCTCGATGCCGTGCGAGCAGCGAATGCCGAGGGCATCACGGCTCACGGGATCAAAGCGTTCCTCGAAGCGCACGTCACGAAGGCGGAGGCGAAGCAGATCACCGAGGCGTTCTCGTCCGCCAACGTGGTCGACATGCCGGCGGGACAGACGAAGTGGCGATTGTCGAACGCGATCTCGTGGATTGCGGGGCACACGGAGGACGAGCACCGGAGGTTGGACCTCGAACACCTGGCCGGGAAGTTCATTCATCCCGTGACGGCGGTGGCGTGATGGGCCTCGATATGTACCTGAGCCGGCGGGCGTTCGACCCCGACCCGCTCCGGGTGATGGCCGAACCCCACAAGCAGGAGCTCGTGTACTGGCGGAAGGCGAACCAGATCCACCGGTGGTTCGTCGAGAACGTGCAGGGTGGCGTCGATAAATGTCAGCCGTCGCTCGTGACGCGAGAGCGCCTCGAAACTCTCGTCGCCCTGTGTCGCCGGGTGCTCGAAGACCACGCCGTCGCACCGGAGATCCTCCCCGTGCAGGAGGGATTCTTCTTCGGCGGCAATACCTACGGCGAGTGGTACTTCGCGGACGTGAAGTACACGGTCGACGAGATCACGAAGGTGCTCGCCGACCTCGGCCCCGACGACACGCTCGTGTACCGATCGAGTTGGTAGGGTCTTCGACCGTCCGCACCGGGGCCGTCCTCGGTGCGCGCGGCCGGCGACTCTGCCGGGAAACCAACACACTGGAGTACATCATGTCCATCAACATCGAATCTCTCACGCTCGCCGAACTGCGCGAGATCGCACGACTCGGTCAAGTCCTCGCGGGACAAGTCCTCTCGTCGTGCGGGGACTGCTTCCCGTTCAAGACCGGTGACATCGTGCTCATTCGCACCGTCACGCACTATTACGTGGGGCGCATCAAGGCGTGGGACGCACAGGGGATCGTGCTTTCCGAGGCGGCCTGGGTCGCAGACACCGGCCGATTCGGCACGGCCCTCGTGTCGGGCATCGTCTCGGAGTGCGAGCCCTACCCGGACGACGCCACCCCGTACGTAGCGCGAGGGGCCATCGTCGACGCCGTCCAGTTCAAGGCCACGCTGCGGGTCGTGAAGTGAACGCCGCCGTCGCAAGAGCCGGCCTCGAAGGGTCGTGGTCGGGGTCGGGGTCGGGGTCGCGGTCGTGGTCGGGGTCGGGGTCGTGGTCGGGGTCGCGGTCGGGGTCGGGGTCGCGGTCGTGGTCGGGGTCGGGGTCGCGGTCGGGGTCGGGGTCGTGGTCGGGGTCGGGGTCGCGGTCGGGGTCGTGGTCGGGAGGTGCAACGTGACCGCGCACAAGATCAAGTGCTTCAACGCCGAGTGCAAAGGCGTGCTGTTCTCCGTGAACGATGCGACCGCACGCCTCGCCGCCCACTTCGGCCGGGAGAACTACGTGTGTGACACCTGCGGGGACCGCTTCTCGATCCGCCCCGAAGAGTACGCGGCGAAGCTCCAGCCAGGCACGGGAGGTGCGCGATGAACCTCGCCGAAATGACGTGGCCCGGGTGCCTCCTCGTGTGCGTGCTCCTCGTCGTGCTCCTGCTCGAGCGCGTGTGTGGAGGTGGCGAATGACGAGGCTCGATCACAAGGTGACGGAGAACCGGCACGCGCTCATCGTGGCTTGGCTCAAGGACCACGGCTTCACGAAGGGGCGCGTGTACGGAAGCGCCGACGGCTACGTCGTGGAGTGGCAGCACCGGGGATGCACGGTCCTCGTGCAAGACCTCGGGCCAGAAGGCTTCGAGATCCACATGCCGGCGAGCGCGAGCTTGAAGTTCGCCGACACGTTCGACGCCATCGAGGCGCGACTCAGGGGTGACTCGTGAACAACCAACCAACCCGAACGGAGAACCCAATGCCCAAGCGTAGCAAGCTCAAGAACCCAGCCACCCTCGTGCGTGAGATCCACGACGGCCTCACGGAGCAAGCGCGCTGGCTCCTCGACCTGGAGGAGCGCATCGGGAAGCTCGAAGCGCGGGACTCCGACCCCGGCCCGTATTGCGGGCGCACCTGGCCGGACGGCATCGTAGGCGTCGCGGAACACCGCTGCTACCGCAAGCCGGGGCATCCGGGTTTGTGCGTGTGCTCGTGCAGCAACATCGACTCCAAGCCGAAGCCGAAGCGTGCGCGCAAGGCCGGAGGCGGCTCGTGACCCGCACCCCGAAGCAACCCTCCGCCTGGTGGGTGCAGAACGAAGCACGCACGTTCGCTGCGATGTGCAAGCACGGGCCGCCGTCGCTCCCCGGATTCCCGAAGCCGGGCTCCACGATGTACGCCGCACTCGAGATGATGGAAGTAGGCGAGGTGAAGGTGGCCGAGCTCGGGCATGCGCTCGGGTACGAGGACACGGCGTCGCTTCGCACGACGCTCGTGCAGATGGAGCGGATCGACCTCGTGTCCCGGGTCAGGCACGGGTTCTACACGCTGGCTCCGCTCGGCGAGTGGTGGCTCGGGTTCCAACGGGCGGTGGCGGCGTGAGCGCGCACGTCCACGAGGTACGTTCGATGCCGCAGACCGGCACCGGCTACGGCGTGTGCGAATGCGGCGCGACGCTGCGTATCGAGAACTGGAAACCGAATGGCGCGTGGCATTCGTGCGCGCTCTGTGTGGTGGTGGCTCCGAAGTAGGCGCATCCGGGCGGCGCATCCGTACCATGCGTCCGCCCCACGCATGCACGGCGCGCACGTGCGCGCGCACTCCTGCACCTGGCGCTCGCACGTCGCAGCTGCTCCACGTCGCACGTCGCAACGCGAGCGGAGGGGAGCGGAGGGGATGAGGGCGACCCCATTGTGAGATTTTTTCTTGACGCCCTCTCTCGCCGTCGGTTAGCGTCCTTCCACGCCGGATGAACCGGCGGTAAACCAACACAACGGAGTGCAAATGTCCCTCTCCCTGTACTGCTACCGCACTAGCGGCCGGATCCCGGCCGATCTCGCTACTCTCACCCTTGGTCTGCGCGCTGGCGCTCTTCGTCTCGGGCAGCGTGTCGGGCAAGTGTGCCAGACGGCTGGCCAGTCCGTGACGAGCGATCCGGAAGCCCTGAAAGCGCACCGTAGCGCGGCAGCGAAGGCTAACCCCCTGATCCTCGAGGCCGCCGGCCTCTCGCCGCTCCTTGCGGTTTGGCGTCAGGCCGGAACCATGACCGGCGCTGATGCCGCTTCACTCTTCGCGCGGACGATGAGTGAAGCGGGGCCGCAAGAGATCAAGGCCCCGATCCCCGTCGTCGTCGCGCCGAGCGCGAAGCCTGCGAAGCCTGCGAAGCCGGTCAAGTCGGGCCCCCCGACCCTGGCAGCCGTGATGGCAGCGCAGAGCGAAGCGCCGGGGGCCCCTGTCCCTGTCGTCGCGAAGCCCGCGAAGCCGACGAAGGCCGCGCCCGTCGCCGCTGCTACCGTTCCCGTGTTCGGTGGGCCCGTCATCCTCGACGGAACCACGATCGGCCGACTCGCCGCCATGGCGGACGCGGCGAACGCTGTCGGTGGGCCCGTGTTCGCGACCGTCGATGGCGTCAGCTACCAGGTGAATCCGTGAGTGGCCCCGTGGACGCCGCCTACCTGCCAGGGTGCGACTGCTACGTGGCAACCCTCCCCCCCGAAATCGCGTTCGGCCTTCGTCGCGGTGCCCATGACACGCTCTGCCCAGTCTACCGTCCGAGCATGGATCCGTGCGATCGCGCCTCCGATCGCGCGGCCCGTGCCTACCTCCGAGGGGACAAGCTTGCGCCGCATCGGATCGTGGTCGCCAAGGTGTCGCCGTGATTCGGTGGGCGCTCGTGATCCAGGTTGCGGCCATCGCTGCATCGCCGGTCCTGTTCGCCGCACTGCTCGGCGTTCTGCTCTGGGGTGCGCGTTGATCGTCCGCGGACACGTTCCCGAGCGGCTCGACGACGGAACCGATCGGTGGATCTGCGCGAACTGCCGCGTAGTGCTCAGCGTTGGCCGCCTCGTCGTCGATCCGCGCTTCCTTGCTTGGTGCGAGGCCCGAGGCCGATACGTAGTCGCTCTCGCGCGCTGAGAGCCTGTAGCCCCCTAGGACCGCTCGGCGGCTAGGGGGCTTTCCTGCGTCCGCTAGCCCTGCCCCGAGCGCCTGTAGGGCCCGTGGAAGCGGATTCGCGGCGGTACGCATGGGGTAGGGGAGGGATTGTATCCTGGCTACCCCCTCCCGAGGGTTCCGCGCGCCGCGACGAGGGCAAGCGCGAAGCCAGGACGCCAGGTGCGACACTTGACAATGTGTTGTTTATCGGACCTTGGTCCGTCATTCGGCGTTCGGGGCCGACACCTTGCGTGACGACGGCTCCATTACGTGAGCGTGCGCGTCCATCGAACGGACGAACGCCGGGAATCAGCCGACCGACCCCGACCAGCTCCCCCACCCCGCCGGCCCCCGGGCCTCCCCCCCGGCGGGGCCGGTCGACAGGGAGACTACCTCCCCTTCCCCCGAAAAATCCTGGCCTTTACGCCGTCCCCTTACGCGGTTACTTACGCGACCATGCCGACACGCACTGACGAGCAGATGGTAGCGCTGTACGAGAGCCGCCTGGTTGAGGAGGATGGACCGCTGGAATCGGCGTGCCGGCTGTACTGGCTGGACCTGATTGCGAAGCACGGGTTTCCGATCGGCTGGTCGAGCGTTGCGAAGTACGAGAGGATGCATCGGATCTTCTATCGTGTCCTGGTGGGTCCCATCGGGGACGGGGAGGAGGTCGTGCAGGTCTGCGCTCGGCGGAACTGCATGAACGTGATGCACATGGAGCTCGACGGGGATGCGGTTTCTGGGGAGCGGTGCGGGAGGGGGCACGTCCGTTCGGACGAGAACGGGTACTACCGGGGCGGGACGTACGTTTGCCGCGTGTGCAACCGAGAGGACCAGATGCGGTTCCGGGAGAAGCGGGGGGCGAGGAGCCGGAAGCAGCAGCGGGAGAGCTACCGACGAAGGAAGGCATCCGAGGCGGCCCGAGACTGAGCGTCGTGGTGCCCGGGTCGCCGGGCAGGGAGAGGTCTTCCGTGAGACGACTCACCTATCCCCGATCGAATACCTCCCAGAGCCCTCCGGGGTGCCGGAGTAGGGAGGAGGCCGATTATTCGCGTAGTGACCGGAAGCCAGTGCTGCGCGCCAGGTGGGTATTTAGGCCGTTCCCGCGCAGTCCTGGTGGAGTTGTTCCACTTCGCGTCTGTGTCCCCGGCCTTGGGAGTCACTCCCCGTCTGCTTGCCCGGCGTGTTCTCTCACCCGGACATAGGGGATGCTCGATCGAGGATCACCGTTCGCGGTCATCTCGCCGCGCTACGGCCAGCACGCTCTACCTTCCGGTCACCTCCTGCTGTTCGGGTTCGTTGTCGAGGAGGTCGGGATCGGGGAGGTCGGGATCGGGGAGGTCGAGGGCGGCGTCCTTCATGTTCGCTCCGAAGCCGAGCACTTCCGACACGGCGAGGAGCGGCTTCGAGGGGAGGAGGTCGGTGCGCGGTTTCGACTGGTCGTGCTTCAAGGCGGCGTCGTACTGCGCGATCAGGCAGTGCGGACAGGTCCCGCCGTCGGCGACGTTCACCGCGTGGGTCTCGCAGCGGCCATTCCACTGGCGGACGTAGAGGGCTTTCCCCTGAGCGTCGTGCTCGAGCCGGTCGACGCGGGCGCCGGCGTCCTCGCTCACGGCTGCGCCTCCCCGCGCGGCCATCGCTTCTCGAGACTCGCGCGACCCTGCGTTGAGACAGGGAACTCGCCGAGTCCTGGCACGACGATGGACTTCACCGTCTCCGCTTCGACGAAGCACGGGTCGCCGGCCTTCCAGAGCTCGTGCGTGAAGCTCAACCAGGCGGCGGTAACCGCGATGTCGACCGGGCCATCACCGAGGATACATGGCTTCGCGAGGCCAGCACGGCCGTCGGCATGCTCCGCCATGATCAGAAAGGCCAGCGTCCCATCGCCGGCGCGGAACGGAGCGGAAGCGCGAATCACGACTGCGCCTCCGAATCCCGCTTGCCGTCGCGCACCCACAGCCGGTGTTCGCGCTTCCAGAGCTCGCGGTTCCGCAGCATCTCCCGATCTGTACTCCGATCGTCGAGCTCGTGCTTGAGGGCGATGCCGAG
Organism: Planctomycetota bacterium; assembly: GCA_031400875.1. Lineage (GTDB taxonomy): Bacteria > Planctomycetota > UBA1135 > UBA1135 > JAEUHZ01. The sequence continues at coordinate 11,936 of JANNQS010000003.1, forward strand.
TGCCAGGAGCGCGACGGCGAGGAGGGGGGTCCAGACGAGGAGGATCATCGCTCGATCTCGAGCCGGTTGGCGAAAGGGTCGATCTTCTCGTCGCCGGTCACGATCTTCGTGACATGGAAGCCGGAGCGAATCTTGAGGACGATCGGCTTCGCGTACTTCGACCAGCGCCACTCGTTCGCGTCGTAGTCCCACAGGTAGCCGCCAACGTCTTCCGCGACGTCGAGGACGCGAAGCGCCGGCGCCGCCACGACCGCCGCACCGGCGGCGATCATCTTCGTGAGGAACGAGCGCCGGGTCGGCCCCACCTGGTTGCGTTCCGTGGTGGGCTGCGCTACGGTCACTTCGTTCTCCAGCGGTGGTGAACGCATACCAGAAGGGCTCGGCGGTGTCAAAACCTCCGAGCCCTTCGTCCGTCAACGCGGGTAGAGCTGGACGAGCAGCACGACGATCACGAGGAGCACAGCGAGCTGGAGCCCGAGCGGGTACTTCGAGGACGCGACGAGCGCGAGCATCGCGCAGACGCAGAGGAACGCGAGCAGGGGCAGCATGGGACACCTCCAGCTCGGAGCGTAGCATTCCGACGCGGAAACGCCCGGAGGACGGAATCCCCCGGGCGCCAACCAACACAGCGGAGTTGTACACCGCGTTGCCACCGTACCGTGGCAGGGAGGCATCGTCCAATGGGGCTCGAGTACGCAACGGTCACGACGGAGGCGCGGGCCATCAGCGCGCGTGCGAAGCGCCCCAAGCCGAAGCCCGAGACAGAAAGTGACAAGAAGAAGCCCCCTTCGAAGGGGGCGGGTGCTTCCTGACTCGGGGATCATCTGTGCGCTGAGCGTGGCCTTCACGTTCGGCCTCACGCTCGGCGTGCTGATCTGGGAGTACCAGCGCTGGAAGCGCCGGGTCTAGCGCGGCGCCGACACCAGGAACACCGCTCCGATGTTGAGCGGGTAGAAGATGCCCGGCTCGCCGTTGATCGAGCAAGTGAAGGCGTCGGTCGACGCGCCGCGGAGCTTCATCAGTTCGCGGCGTCCCGCCTGCTGCGCCTCGTGACTCGGGAACTCGAGCACGATCGGATCGCCGCTGCCCTGGAAGACGGAGATCGTGTACGTCTGCGCCACCTTTGCCTTTGCGGCGACGGCACGCGCGCGGTCACGTTCGTCCGCTTCGGCCTCCGCTCGGGCCGCTTCCTTCTCCGCCTTGGCGCGCGCAGCGTCCTCGGTGAAGGTGTCCGGCGACTTCGGTGGTGCGGTTGGATCGACCGGTAGGCCCGTCGGCTTTGGATTCGCCATGCTACGCTCCGCGATGTTGGGGAGGCTGAGCATAGCAGGCGATGCGACTCGACGCGAAGGTGGAGGCGAAGGTGTCCCGGCGAATGCGCGACGAGATCCTCGATCTCGTCGGCGAGGGAGGAGTCGCCCCGTTCGTTCGTGAGGCCGTCTCCGAGAAGCTCCGCCGACCAGGCTCCCAGGGCCACGAGTACCGCGAGGTCGTGTTCGAGCCGCGGGGCGACCACACGTCCTTCGATGCGATCCTCGAGGTCATCGCCGCGCGCCAACCACTGCTGTCGGATCTCACGTCCCGGGAGGGCACCTTGCATCCAGCACTGCGGCGCATGCTCCGGAAGAAGCTCACGGACGCACAGGCGCGACGCATCGAGAAGGTACTCTCCGGCATGAAGCTCGCCGAGATCGGGCACGACGAGGAGTGCTCGAAGCAGGCGGTGGGCGCCAGCACACAGCGCGCCTACGAGACGATGCGTGCCGACGCGGAGGTCATCGCCGTCTTCATCGAGGTTTACGGACGGACGGGGGAGATGGACGCCCACGTCCTCGTCGCCGCGTACAACAAGCTCGTCGACGCCAGCCAGGAGAAAGCCCATGCCGCCAAGTGACGAGCCCACGCGCAAGCGCGACGCGAAGCACGAGCCGTTCGAGGCCGTCATCGAGATCGACGGCAAGAAGATCCAGCTCGGCACCTACGACGGCTGCACGGTCGCCATCGAGGAGACGTTCAAGGGCGTCATCGCCGGCGTCGCCACGCCGTTCCAGGTCGCCGCGATCCTCAACCTGCTCGTCGAGGCGCGCGAGACGCTCGCCGGCAAGGCCGCGCACGAACAGGTGCTCCGCGATCTCGCCAGCCAGGGCCTCGGCGTCGACGCCGCCGGCCAGGTCGTGCCGATCCGGCCGCCGCGCGCACTCGAAGGCGGCCCGTTCCGCGTCAAGGCGTGAACCCCGGCTACGAAGGCGAGCAGATCCTCTACCCCGGAGACGAGGGGTTCTGGGATCCGGACTACTACCTGCCGCGGTTCGAGATGGTCCAGCCGAAGCGCGGCGGACGCCCGATCCCGTTCGTCCTGAATCCCGTGCAGCGGATCCTCAGCGCCGCCGTCGTCCGCTGCTACCTCGAGCGGAAGTGGCTCGCGCACGTCAAGCCCCGAAAGGAAGGGAGCTCGACGTTGTTCACGACGATCGCTACCCAGCACACGATGCACCGCTTCGGGTGCCATGCGCTGATCGTCGCGCAGAAGGACGACGTCGCCGCCGAGCTCGCCCGCACGGCCATCCGTGCGTACAAGACCTGCTCGCATCCGGCGCGTCCGACGCAGAACAGCAAGCTCAAGCGCACGCTGGAGTTCGCGGATCGAGACAGCTACCTCAACATCGCGAGCGTCGGCGAGGACGACCCTGGCCGTGGGTACACGGGCATCCACTGCCTCGTCGCTACCGAGATTTGCAAGTGGGGCGCAGTCGCCGGGCCAGACGCCTGGACCTCACTCCTGAGCACCATTCCCGACCCAGACCCGACGAGCGAGGAGGACGCCTTCGTCGTCGCCGAGAGCACGCCGAGGAACCACGGCGACGAACTCCAGAAGCTCTACGAGCGCGCCCGCGAGCCGGACAGCCCGTGGCTCACCTGCTTCCAGCCCTGGACGATCGTGCCCGAGTACGCGGCTGAGCCGCCGCTCGGATGGGAAGCCGCGGAACGGGTCGCCGACTACGCGCAAACCCACTACCTCTCGATCGAACAAGCCTTCTGGATGCAGGCGGTCGGGCTCCCGAAGTGCAACCAGAGTCTCGAGCGGTTCCAGGCGGAGTACCCGATCAACGAGATCGAGTGCTGGGCGCTTCGCGGCGAGAAGATTTTCGATCTCGACCGCCTCCGCGCGATGCTCAAGGCGCTGGACGGTGGCACGAACGTCACCGAGACGGTCGCCAACGAGATCCGCTACGAGGAGCGCGAGTTCGGGCACACCTACGTCGTCGCGTGCGACCCGGCCGGCTCCTTCGCCAAGGCGGACATGTTCGCGATCGTCGTGCTCGATCTCACGACTTGCTCGGTCGTCTACGAGTTCCTCGGCCACATGAACGCCTACGACTGTGCGGTGAAGCTCGCCGACCTCGGCTACGAGTACAACCGCGCCGAGGTGTACGTGGAGGCGAACGGCGTCGGCGAGGCCGTGCTCGTCCCGCTCGTCGAGATGTACCCGCGTACGTTCTGGCGCACAGAGGACGAGTCGAACAGCCGACGCACCAGCGCGAAGGACAAGAAGCCCGGGTGGAGCTCGAACAAGAAGACGAAGGTGGAAGCGGTCGGGATCACGCAGGAGCTCATCCTCGACGGCTCGCTCACGATCCCCTCGCACCGGATCCTCGTCCAGCTCTCGGACTACCGCGGGCAGTGGGACAAGCTCAAGCGCGAGCGCGACGCGAACAAAGGCCACTTCGACCTCGTCGCCGCGCTCTGCATCGCCTGCTGGGCGTACGTCCGAAAGGGGAGCCACCGGAAGATCGTCCGTCGGCCCGAGACGCCCGAGCAGCGCGTCGACCGGCTGTGGAAGAAGCTCCAGAGGGAGGCCGCGGGCGGAGCGGGCGGGAAGCCGAACAGCGTCTACGGCGATCACCGCTGACGGGGGACCGTGGGCATGGGCGCGCTCGAGCAACTCTTCCCCGACCAGGACGCGATCAAGGAGCAGGAGGAAGTCGCCCGCGAGGGGCGACGCATCGGCTCGCTCATCGACGTCACGGAGAACTGGTACAAGCGCGAGCGCGCGCGTGAGGACGTCCGCAACCTCTCGTACTGGCGCGGCAACTTCTGGCGCGGTGACGGCTACAACCCGAGCTACGCCGACAAGGCCACCACCGAGTACACGGCCCAGCAGAACGAGACGTTCCCCGTCATCGACACGATCGTCTCCTCGCTCGCGATGGACGTCCCGCAGATCGAGGCGATCGACCAGCGCTACCGGTCCGGGGCGCCGCCGACGCGCACGGGCGACCTCAACATCGCCGGCCGCCGGCACGCCGCGGTCCTGAACTATTGGGCCGAGGAGGACTGCCTCGACGACGCCGTCCGCGAGTGGATCCTGCACGCCGAGCTGTTCGGGATCGGCGTCCTCAAGACCTCGTGGTCGCCCATCCTCAAGCGGCCGATCTTCCGCACGCGGCTCCCCTGGGAGTTCTTCTACGACCAGTCGGCGAAGCGGCCCTCGGACATGGGGTGGTGCTACGAGCACTTCGTCCTGCACCAGGACGACTTCAAGGCGCGCGTCGAAGACGACACGTACGACCTCTTCTCGCGCCCGATCGCGTCAGACACCTACCCGCGGACGCTCGTCGACGACGAGCTCGGCGACGACGACGAGATGAAGCTCCGGAACGACGGGCTCCGCGAGTACGTCGCCCTCGTCGAGTTCTGGGACTTTCGCCGGCAGAAGCTCGTCCACTTCCACCCGGGCTCGAAGCAGATCGTTTGCATCGTCGACATGCCGTACTCGAGGCCGTACGACGTCCTCGTGTTTCACGACGCGATCGGCCAGATCCGCGGGCTCTCGGACGTTTCCCTCCTGGCGCCGAACCAGAAGGACGTCAACATCATGGTGTCCGCGCGCCGCGAGATGGTCTTCCGCCTCCAGCAGCGGATCGTCTTCGACGCGGAGATGTTCGAGGACGACCAGGAGTGGGATCGGATCAAGGACGCGAAACCGTGGGAGCCGCAGAAGGCCCGCTTCGGGAACGTGTCCGACCCGAGCCAGCGCGTGTGGGTCTGGCCGGCAGCGAACACGAGCGTGGACTTCGGCAAGCACCTCGAGCAGACGACCGACTCGGGCCGCTTCACCGTCGGGCTCGCCGACTTCCAGCGCGGCGAGGTCGCCAACATCCGGACGGCCGCCGAGGCGACGATGGTTCGCGCCTCCACCGAGGGCCGCATCAACCGCCGCGTGAAGAAGGTCGTGCGCGGGATCACGTCCGTCTTCAAGCGCACCGACGAGGTTTGGCGCTGGGCGATCGACCACGAGGAGGAGTCCGGGATCGACATGGAGGAGATCGCCTTCCTCACGCAGGCCGACTCCGACGCCGATCAACTCATGGAGGACGTCCTCCAAGGCGCTCCGCGGTTCCGCATCCTCCCGTTCTCGCCGCTCATGGAGGACAAGTACGCTCGACGCGAGCAGCTCACGCAGCTCCTCGGGAACCTGTCGGGCAACCAGATCCTCATGGAGGCGCTCGATCCGTTCGAGACGATGCGCGAGGTCTTCGAGCTCTACGGGGCGCGGCCGTCCTGCATCCGGGAGCCGCCGCCGCCCGCACCGCCGCCCATTCCGGGCGCGGACGTGAATCAGGCGCCGATCGCCGGGATGCCCCCGGAACTGCCAGCATTGACTCCGGGCAGCCCGCCAGCCCTAGCCGTGTAAACCATTCGTCAAGACTTCGCGAAGGAGAAAAGGTCATGGGCAAGCCCCCCTGGGACAAGGCCAAGAGCAAGAAGGCAGCCGACGGCGACAAGGACGCCGCGCTCGATCTCGTGCTCGACTCCCCTTCCGGATCGATGAAGGAGGACGAGGACGAGATGGGCTTCGCGAAGCGCGTGAACGATCAGGGCGGCTACGCCTCGAATGGTGCGGAGAAGGACGAGGAGATCCAGGCGCTCCAGGACATCCTCGAGGAGCACGGCGTCGAAGACGCGCACGGCGTCGCGATGGATATCTGCGAGGCGATCCACGCCGGCAACATCCCGCACGTCAAGAGCGACAACGCCGACACCGACACGGATACCGACACGGACGCCGACGAGGGCGGGGAGGACAAGGGCCCGGAAGGCAATCCGTTCGACGACATCGAGTTCTGAGAAATGCCCGGCAAAACCTCGATGGCGCCGGCGCCGCGGCCGAGTACAAAACGCCCAGCGTCGGAGCTGGAGCTGGAGCTGGAGGACCACATCCTCGCCGCTCCACCCGAGAAGGCCAAGAGCCTCGCCGAACAGTACGAGGCCCTCAAGGCTCGAGAATCGAATCGCCCGATCCAGCGACCGCCCTCGCACCCCCGCACGAAGCCGCCGGAGCCGAGCGCGTTCTACAGCCAGGAGCTACTCGACTTGGTCGACTTGGCGCGCCGCACCGTGGGTACGCCGTTCGGGCAGTTCAATAGAGTCCAGGCCGACGAAGCCGACGAAGCCGCCGATACCGGCGACACAGGAGGCTTCTGATGTTCCACGCCTACAACTACACCTGCTCCTGCGGCGCCAGCATGGAGGACTACTTCCACGACACGCGCGACGGCGATCCGCCGGAGCACTTCGACTGCCCGCGCTGCGGGGTCGCGGGCGCGCTCTCGCGCGTGCGCGTGTACGCACTTCGCCCGTTCGGTCCGCTCTGGAGCAAGATCGACGACATGGAAGCGCGAATGTTCTCGGCGAAGCAGCGCCGGATGGGGATGCAGATCCGCTCGAACAAGGACATCTCCGCCTGGGAGAACGAGCAAGGGCTCTTTCGCCCGACCGAAACCGAGCAGCGCGTCTGGTCGGAGGAGAGCCGGCACGACGGCTGCATCATCCGGAAGATCCAGCGTGAATCCGGGAGCGAAGCGGCGACCGACTACGTCGACACGACCGAGATCATGGACGCGACCGGATGGGACAAGAAGGAAACGGAAGCCTGGAAGGAGCGACAGAATGCAGTCCGGATCGACCCCAGTGCCTTCGAGCCTGCCCCCTGATCTCGCCGAGAAGGTCCGCACCCTCCCGCTCGATCAACTCCCCGAGCTTCTGCGCGCGCAGGCCGAGAAGACCTACCGCGCGACCCTCGGCGATCTGCCTGCACCTTCCCCGGCACCGCCCCCCGACGTTCCATCACCGCCTGCCGCGGGGGCGGGCGCTCCCTCGGACGGCGGTGATCCGGGGATCCCCATCGATCCGTCGCTCGTGCAGCAGGCGACCGCGATCCTCGCGCAAGAAGGACTGCTCCCAGCCGCGACGAGCGAGCTCACGCCCGAGGTCATGGCCGTCCTCGCGGCGCTCGCCGAGGCTGACGGCCCGGGACTGAGTGACCTCTCTCAACCCGAGGGGGTCGAGGAAATCCTCCGCGGAGTGATCGATGGGCGACTCGGAACTGGCGAACCAGCACAGGGCAGCATCGGGCGGTGAGGCCTGGGATCCGGGCGTCTCGGACGCCGACGACGGCGCCGCCGACGCGCTCCTGGACGGGCCGTCCGCCAAGCCCGCCACTACTTCCGCCGACGATCCGGCGGCTCTCTTCGCGCAGGAGGCGGCGCGGAGCGCGAAGGATGGCGAGTCGGGCCCGACGATCGAGCCGAAGAAGAAGCCGGTCACGCCCGCGCAGGAGGCGGGCCCCGACGGCGACGCCGAGCCCGCCGAAGGCACGGACGAAGACGCGCCGGAACCAGCCGCGATCGAATGGAAGTCGCTCGAGGACGTGCAGGCCGCACTCGCCGACGCCGACGGCGTCCCCCCCGAGATCCGGCCCTGGCTCGAAGCCACGATGTCGCACCTCGGCCCGAAGGTGGCCGAGCTCGAGACGCAGAAGGCCGATGTCGAGTCGGAGAAGATCGGCCTCCAGCAGTCGCAGAAGGTGCTCACCGAGCTCGCGGCGAGGCTCGAGAAAGCCGGCACCGAAGGGGCGGTTGAGCTCACGCAGAACTACATGGGCCTGCTCGAGAACGTCGACAACATGGCAGGCCAACTCACGCGCGTGAGCTGGCGGCTCTTTGGCCTGCTCCACCCCGAGTACGCGGCCATGCCGGAGGGCCACCCGCTCCGAACGGCGTTCAAGAAGATGCTCGAGGCGGGCGACCACTTCCGTCTCTTCGAGGATGAGAAGGACTACTACGAGCAGATCGAACGTGCCTACGAGCTTGGCACCTTCCGCACGAAGACCGACCTGTCCGAGTTCGCGCCGAAGCCGGCGACCCAGCCTGCCGCACCGGCTGCTCCCGCAAAGGGCCCGGCGATGGCGGCACTTCAACGACCGGCACGGGCGGCGGCACCGGCCGCGCGACGCGGCGGCTCTCTCGTCGCGGACGGTGCGCGCGCGCCCACGCGCCGGCGCGTCGGAGTTGACGAGCGGACCGACGATGAAGTGATGAGCGAGCACGAGGACTTGCTCGGCCCGAACTGAACCTCCCGCTGAGGGAAGAGGCGAACGATGGGGACTCTCGAGTACGCAACAGTAACGGTCCCCGACGTCGCCAAGCGGGACGTCATCGCGTTCTTCAACAAGGAGCCGCTCTGGAAGCAGCTCCGCGCGAAGAACAAGGTGATCCGCACGGGCGGTACCCACGTCCGGATCCTCCGGATCAAGAGCGACCACTCGACGATGGTCCAGATCGACGACTCCAACCTCGTCGTCCCATCGGGCAAGAAGACCACGTTCTCGCCGATGACCGGCGATTGGTCGCGGTACGGCAAGGCGATCATCCTGCCGCACCCCGACCTCGATCGCATGCAGACGCGCGAGGAGAAAAAGAGATACATCAAGGGGCAGACCGACGCGGCCGTGCAGTCCTCGATGAACGCCTTCCAGCGGCAGATGTACATCGGGACGGAAACCGGGATTCTCGGCTTCGCCACGCTCCACGGCACGCGCACGACCGGCACGTCCAACGGCTTCACGAACGGCGCCCTCCAGTTCGCCACCCCGGCGACCCAGGACGCGGGCGGCCTCACGTACCTGAACGAGACGCGGAATGAAGACGCCGCGAACCTCGATCACTGGCACAACCAGTACATCCAGCACGGCGGCATCGGGACGAGCTTCCTGCGAACCGTCGAGCGGATCAAGGGTCGCGCCGACTCGTTCGACCCGGGCGACGGCGGCATCAGCCTCGGCATCGTGTCGATCGACGACTTGGCCGGCATCGGCGACGAAGCGCGCGCGTACCCGGGCGGTGCGGGCGGCACGGGCGTCATGTACACGGCCCAGGAGGCCGAGGCGGGCAAGATCCACAAGGTCATTCACTCGATCGGCGGGGTTACGTACCACCCGAACCGCTGGATGACGGCCGCGAACATGGGCGTCACCGGAGCCTGCTACCTCCTGAACCCGGACTGGATCGAGCTCTGGGTGAACGCCGGGAACGACTTCAAGGTCGGCAAGTTCGTCAACCGCCTCGATACGACCGGCGAAGACTCCGACGTCGCCATCTTCATGGTCGAGCTCCAGCTCGCCATCCCCAACCTGATGGCGAACGGCTGCACCGGAGCGTGATCGGGTAGCCGGCGAGAACCGGCTCTCTTCCTTCTCTTCCTTCTGCGCGGAGCGCGGTCATGTACGAAAAGATCCATCTCAGCGACGTCCTCGAGACTTTCGCGTTTGACTCGACGAAGCGCTTCGGCGGGGCGCCGTCCGCTCCGGGCTCGATCCGCTCCTACGAGGATGCGACATTCGGCCACCGCCTCTACAAGCTGCTTCTGAACGAGTCCGGCGGCGCCCTCGCGCTCCCGGACGGTGGGCGCGGCGTCCAGACGAACGCGGGCGTGCTCTGGGCCGGGCCGACGATCTCGGCCGTGACCGCAGCGGTCGGCACCTTCCCCCTGACCGCGTACCACAGGTTCGGCGGAGTCGTCCTCTCGCCGCTCGGCGACGACGACTGGGGCTGGGTGATGATTCGCGGCGAAGCGAACTGTGCCCTGGGCGCGGGCTGCCTGGTGAACGCGGCGATCGAATGCATCGCGGCCGGCAACTTCGACGACACGGCGGCCAACGTGCCGGTCGGTTTCGCGCTCGCTACGAACGGTGGCGGTGCGACGGCAGCGACCCGCGCGTTCATCACCGCCGGCCAGTTCTAGAACCTCTCCCCCCGAGTGTTGGACGCCCGCGCGCTTCGGTTCGCGGGCGTCTTTGTTGACGGGTGCCGATCGGCATGACGACCTCCTTCGCCTCGCCCGTGAATCTCGGCGGCCTGCGCGAGTCGCTCCGCATCCGGACGGGGCTCCCGGAGGAAGGCGAGAGCGGCAAGACGCGGGCGAACCGCGCGCTCAACATGGGGCTCCGCGAGTTCTTCGGCGACCTGCCGCATATGTTCGAGCGGGAGGAGCATCGGTTCCGGCTCACGCCGAAGTACAGCACGGGCGTGCTCGATGTCTGCCCGACGGACCCGCGCGTGTTCCGCGTCGTCGCCGATCGCGCGACCGCGGACCCTGGGACGGACGATGCGGGACTCCCGGACGGCGGCGAGCTCATCGGGCGTTGGATCGACATCACCGACGCCGACGGGAACGTGCACCGGAAGCGGATCACCTACGTGACGCTCGAGGGCGGCGCCACGATGGACACGCTGTTCGGGGACGGGAGCATCAGCCGGCAGATCATCGTGGTCGACTCGCCCTGGGAGAACGCGACGGACGAGGATCTCGCCTACGCCGCCTTCGCGATCGACTACCCGCTGCCCCCTGACTGGCGAGAAGTCTCCGACGTCTACCGGCTCGACGGCTCGAGCGCGCCGCGACTGCTCACGCACGTCCACTCCGAGCAGCTCGAGCGGCTCCGGCTCACCGACGACTGGCTTGCAACCGGGACAGTCGAGCAGTGGTCACGCGGCGACTTCATGCAGATCCGGGCGCCGCACGACACGCCGACGGTGGCGCTCGACCCGGCGGCAGCATGGGGGCGCGACGCGGGGAACGTGCTCCACGACTCCGTGGGCGCCACGCCCTACTACGAGGCGGCTGGCACGTTCAAATACTGCTACTGCCTCTGCCGCGGGTATTGGGGAGAGGCCCCCGGGGGGCTCCGCGATCTCGATCAGGTGGAGCCGGACCTCACGGCGGTCCAGGCGATGCCGTGGGTGATGTCCGCGCCCTCGCCGGCCAGTGCCGAGATCACGTCGGAATGGGACGCGGAAGCGATCGGCATTCGCACGGCGAACCAGGAGGCCGTCGAGTTCTACACGGCAGCCCCGGCGCAGCCGTCGTGGCAGCGCGGCGGGCTCACGAAACTGTTCTTCCGCGCGCGCGTCGCCGTCGAATCGGCGGTCGGCCCGTACGATCGGTACGTCGAGGCGGACGGCGAGTTCTACCTCTGGCGGATCACGTCTGGCGCGCTCACCTACCACCTCGACAGGGGCGACGGCGGGGCGCCGCTCGTGAGCTTCCCGCTCAAGGATTTCGCCGGCCACCAGTCGCTCCGGTTCAACCGGATCCCGGCGAGCGAGAACACGACCATCGTTGTGCGCGGACGGCGGCTGCCGGACGTCCTGAAGTTCGACTCCGACATGGCACGCTGCCCGAGCGACTGCACCGACGCCCTCGTCTACCTGGCGGCGTCCATCCTCGCGGGCGAGCGCAGCGGTGACATGAAGAAGGTGGCCGACTACCGCGCCCTCTACGAGGGAGCCGTGAGGAAGCTCCGCCGGAAGTACGCGCTCTCGTCGGGCCGCCCGACGCCGGCCGGCAGCATCGCGGGGGGCCGCCGGTTTGTCGGCCAGGAGAGCCCGGTCGTCGAGGAAACCTGATGGCGGGGAAGCTGTCGAAGCAGGTCGGCGTCGCCAAGATCATCGACGAGGCGGCGTACAGCGACGGTTCGACCGCGCAGAAGATCCTCAACTTCCGGCGGAACGAGCGCGGGAACCTCGAGAACAAGTTCCTCGTCATGCCGATGGTGCACCGCGATCTGTGCGGGGCCGCACGCGACGTCCCGCTCCCGTTCCTCGATGGCGGCTGCCTCGCGATGGCGTACACGGCGGTCTACGGGGAAGTCCCGGAGATCCTGTTCCTCACGAAGACAGGCGTGTTCCGGTACGCGCCCTGGCAGGGGACGCTCCCGACCGGGCTCGAGGAGGTCTTCGACTGGACCTTCGACGACCACGTCTCGGTCACGCCGCAGGGCCGCGGCTACTTCCCGCCGCAGACGGTCGCCATCGGGAACCGGATCTACTTCACCTGGGGAGATGGCGGCGGCGCCTGGGTCTGGGACGTCGAGAACGAGCGGCTCCGGCCTTTCGGCTACACGGCGCGGCCGAGCGCGCCCGACGCGCAGGGCCCGGCCGCTTCCGAAGATATGGGCGGCGAGAACGCGGGCGGGCTCTCGTTCCGCGGGCGCATCGGGACGACCGACGGCACCTTCTCGAACGTGGACGGCGAGATCGTGGGCGGCCTCGACGACGGCGAGTGGCACTACTACGACTGCTTCGAGAACGAGGACGGCGCCTACTCGGCGATGTCGGCGCGCGGCGGCATGTGCTCGGTTCGCCGCCAGCTCGCCGACCCGGACAACGTCCTGTACCCGGAGGATCTCTGCCGACGGTGGCTCGTCTCAGGGATCCCGCAGGCGCCGCGCGGGACCGCCGCAACCATCCTGCTCCGGACACGGAACCTGAAACGGCTGCCGTCTGGCGACGACGGGTCGCCGCGGTTCCTCCACCGCATCCCGTCGAGCATCGTCGACAAGTGGATCGACGACATCCCCGACGGCGAGCTCGGCCCGCTGTGGCAGGACCGCGAGGTCACGCCGACCGGCCTCTACCTGATGAGGTCCTTCGGCGGCTCGCTCTGGCTCGGGCGCACGGATGGTGCTCCATGCCGCGTCTGGTGGTCGGAGCAGACGAATACGAACGGGCCGACGCCTGAGTCCGTCCTCGCCGGGCACTGGCGCGACGTCTTCCCGAGCACGGGACCGCTCACGGCCTTTTTCGAGGCGCAGGTCGGCGGCGGTGCCACGTCCACCGCCATGCTGATGCTCAAGGAGACGGCGGCACACTTCGTGACGGGGCAGTACCCGGACTGGCAGTTCGGCACGCTCCACCAGCGCGCGGGGTGTGCGGGCCCGACCGTGATCGCGGCGGCCCCGGACGGGACCGTGATCTGGTACGGCGCCCGTACCTTCTGGCGGCTGAATCGCGACGGCGGCGTCGACGACATCGGCGCCCCCAAGATCCAGAAGCGGCTCCGCAGGGTGAACTACGCCGAGGCGCGGAACGGATCGGTCTTCGTCGACCGCCATTCTGGCGAGGTCATCTTCTCGCTCCCGATGGACGACTCCATCACGCCGGACCACCAGTTCGTGTGGGACTACATCGCGCAGGGCTGGCGCGACGGGAACTGGATGGCGATCACCGCCACGCTCGAAGTCCCGAATGAGGATCTCATCTTCGTCGTGGGCTTGTACGACGAGGAGTCGAACGTCTTCGTCTGGGACCGCGGCGCCTGGAACTTCGAGACGGCGAACGACAACAAGTACAACGGGCTCGAAGACGCGGTCTACCAGTCCGGGTGGACCACGTTCGACTCGCTCCCGCAGCACACGTTCTGCAACTTCGAGTACGCCGTAGGCGTCGGCGACGAAATCTACGATGGCGCGCTCACGCTCCGGATGCTCCGCAACTGGAACGCGACCGAGACGCCTGGGCACGACGTCTCGAGCCCGAACGGTACGGGCTTCACGCTGGCGCACCCGGAGCAGGGCTCCATCGCCTTCTGGAGCTCGTCCGTCGCCGGCGACCGTACGCCACGGCCCGCGTCCTTCGGCGCGCTCTACCGCGAACGTCGGCCCTACACGGTGCAGCTCGGCGTGGCGGCGGCGAGCGCGGAAGTGGTGGGCGTCGAGCTCACGGTCGATCCTGACACGTCCTTCGCCCTTGTCGGCCTCAGCGTGTACGGGTCCGTCGTGGACCGTGACGGTGCGCGCGTCGGCCGCCTGTCGGAGGGCCAATGATTCAATTTCCGCGCGGCTCGAACTGGCCCGGCAAGACGATCGAGCCGAACGAGCTCCTCCAGGAGTTCTACGGTCCGCTCCGCGTCGCGCAGCGGACGACGCAGTACCAGTGGGCGTCGAACGCCTTCGCGAACCTCGACCTGTTCGCGACTGGCGAGAACGTGATCTTCGCGTACGAGGCGGTGAGCGCGCACTTCTTCCTCACCTCGGGCGGCGGCCCGGACTTCACGTCGGCCTTCCTCTGGCAGCTCCCGTACAAGGCGAGCCCGGTGGAAGTCGGGGACGGTGACGTCGCGCTCGACTGGACTTCCAGCTACCCCGAGATGGTCTTCGTCGTCTCGTGCCTCCAGTATTGCCGGGAGAGCCACGCTGTCGGCGACCCGCTCGAGGACTTCTTCGTGCGCGCCCGCATCCAGCTCGCGATCGACGACGTCCGCATCCCCGGCTGCGGGCCGTACACCGTGCCGATCGAGGCGTCGCCCCGCGGGCTCGGGCTGGCCGCGCGCTCGGCGCGACTCGCGATGGTGACGGTCCAGTTCCTACCGCCGGGCGCCCACCGGGTGAGCCCGGTCGCGTCGCAATACTCAGGCGCGGAGGTTGGGAACCCCGCCACGTACAACTCGCGGTCCGCGTTCCGGGCGGGCAGGGAGCGGCTCGAGGACAACGAGCCCGACACGGAGACGGTGATGATCGGGTCGCGGAAGACGATCGTGATGCGGTGCCCGCAGGGCCGCCGGCTGGGGGCGTAGATGGCGATCGTCATCCTCGAAGACGGGGCCGCGATCCTCGCCGCCGAGATCGAGGCGTGCTGGGAGGCCGTGCGGACGGTCGTCAACGCGCAGACGGTCGACACGCTGCGCCGGAAGGTGTTCAGCCACCGCAGCATGCCGAGCCACCTCGCGGAGAGGTTCCTCGGTACCAGTTACGGCTACGACTACACGACGAGCGGTACGGTCACGATCGACCCGGCGATCTACCCGTTCGGAAGCTTCTCGGACGCGGACATCCGGACGAACTGGCAGACCGCGGGCGTGTTGAACGGGGTTGCTGCCGCCGGCTACCAGCTCAAAGCCTGCTACGTGCTCGCGTTCGCTTCGATCGAAGTGAAGGAGTTCACGAACACCGGGAGCGACTACAAGGCGTGCTTCGCGCTCACGGCAGCGATCGACGGCGCCGCGGAAGCCCGCGTCGACCCGAGCGACGACGGGTTCATCCTCTCGCACGATGACGTCTACGGCGACACGAACCTTCTGGGCAACGAGTACGTCCACAACCAGTGCGTGATCTGGACGTTCATCGACAAGAGCGCCTCACCGACCTGGACCCTCAACGGGCTCCGGCTCCGGTGCTCGGCGGAGGGCTCAGTCTGGACGGTCGGTAGGGCCACGCTCGGGTTCTTCGCGGTGCACCCGTGAGCCTCGGCGCGTGGGCGGGATTCAGCGGGACCGCGGTGGCGGCCGACGAGCTCGCGACGGCGCTCTTCTCGCCGAGCTCGGTGTCGGCCGAGAGCTTCGCGAAGCTCCACGGGCAGCTCGATTCGACCTTCTGGACCGGCGGCGCGACGATCCCTGCGTGGGCGATCCAGCCCGGAGCGTTCTTCGCCGGGTTCTCCCTGGGGTTCGAGCGCTGGTCGTGGGTCTACGCGAAGCAGAAGCAGTCGGAGACGCTCTACGCGATCCACGCCGGCCTCTCGCGCCGGTTCTTCCTCCCGTGGCAGACCCGCATGATCATCTACGGGTACAACCTCTGGTGTCGGCAGGACGCCGCCTATTGGGACCAGCAGCCGGGCTCGCCGATTCGCGAATACTGGACGCTCACCACGTCCATCGACGGCACGGTGAAGGACGAGGCCACGATCGACCTGCCGCACGCGCGCGGGGACGAGGCCGGCGTCGGGCCGTCGCCCGATCCTGGCGACGACGCTGACAACGCCACGAGTCCGCAGAACTCTGCCGAGGATCGCTGGCGCTACGTCTCGCCGGTGGCGGCCGTCATGCCGTTGTCGACGACGACCGATGCCGCACTCGACAAGGGCTACCACTCGATCGAAGTGAAGGTGTCGGGCACGATCGCATCGCCGGACAACGCGAACGCGAAGCTCGCCACGCCGACCGGCGCTCTCTGGATGCTCGCCATTCGCAGTTGACCCTCGGAGAAAAGCATGCCCGTACCCGTCATCGCCCCCATCGTTGGAACGATCGCGTCCGCCATCCCCGGCAAGATGGAGAGGATGTACCGGAATGACATCAAGGCCGACCGCGCGCGGCTCGCGAGCGGGCACGGCGGCATGACCGCCGGCCAGCGCGGTACAGCGATGGCCGAGGGGATGAACCAGATCCAGGCGCAGCAGGCGGCCCAGACGGCCCAGCTCGCGCGCGGCTCGGCGATGGGCGAAGGGGCCTCCGGTCAGCGCGACGCCGCGGTGCTCGCGACGAACAAGGCCGCGCAGGCTGGCGCCAATACGGTCGCCTCCGACGTTCGCTCGCAAGACCTCGCACTCGGCGAAGCGCAGCGGCAGCAGCTCTACGCGCGCATGGCGCAGGCCCGCGCGTGGGGTCAGCAGCGGAAGCAGGAGTCGCTCGCCAATGCCAAGGAGGCCGAGGTAGGCCTCCAACAGGCAGCCGCGGAAGCCGGCGGAGGCGGGAAGCTGTCGGGGACGTCTATCCTGAACGCCTGGGGAAAATAGTCGATGGCGCTCCCGAACCCGCTCAGCGTGCTTCCCGCGTACCAGCGCGCGCGCTGGGGCGCGCAAGCCGGCCCGACTCACCAGGAGATCGCGGAAGAAAGGCAGTTCTACTACAGGGCCCTCGGCGACCTCGCCAAGCTGGAGGCCGACCTCAAGAGGTCGTCCTACCAGGCGAAGACCTCGTTGCAGGCGGCGATTTGGGCCGCTCAGTCCAGGGCCATCGCAGTCTTCGGCGACTTCGCCAACGCTGCCGGGATGGTCGGTGCGGCGCAGGTCTCCGCCTACGAGAGGTTGATCGACGGGTACGCCGACCTGGCGGCCAAGGCCGCCATGTACGATCCGGACCCGGAAGTCCTCAAGAATACGCGCGAGGCGATGGGCGAAGGTGACGCCCCACTCGCGAAGTCGTTCACGGAAGGAGGCGCCGGCGCACGCGTGAACGAGCGCCTCGACGCGCAAGACGACCAGGGCGCCTACGTTGCGTTCAAGGGGTGGGCCGACGCGCAGGGTGTGGACAGGGCGACCGGTCAGATCTTGGCGAGCAAGTCGCGCCTGCCGCCAGCCCAGCAGGCGAACGCCGCGATCGGGGCGCTCGGCGAAGTGGCGGCGGCCGTCCGTACGGCTGTTGGGTTCGACAACGGCCCTCACGCCGAAAAGCTCGACGCCTTCGCGGACCGATACGAGCGCGAGCTCCTCGACCCGAACGGCGCCACGCTCCAGAAGGCAGGGGTCGGCCCGGAGGACATCGCCAAGGCCCAGCGCTCTAGTGCAGATGGCAAGAAGTTCATCGATGATCACTTGGAGGCCATCCTCGGCATGGCGGCCGGAGGCGACGCCACTCTCGCCCGGCGTCTCGTCGCCGATGCCAAGGCGGAGCTCGCCAAGGTGGACGCGGCCGATGGACCGCCCGCCAGCGCGTCGCCCGAGTTCATCGCCGAACTGCGACGGGACTACTACAAGCAGATCGACGACCTCGGGAAGTCGCAGGATCCCTACGAGCAGGCCCTCTCTGGCTTCATCAACCGCTTTCGGATCGCCGGCGGCGGGGACCCCGTCAACCTGGACGACCCGCACGATCCGTGGTTCGCGTTCGTCGCGGCGACGCGCTTCAAGGGGAAGCACCGCTACGACAAGGCCGCGCTCTGGGCCGCGCAGCATGGACCCGAGGTCAAGACGTTTCTCGAGCAGGCGAAGAAGGATCCGTCGCTCGTGGACTTCTCGAACCCGCAGGCGATCGAGCGGTCGCGCGAAGTCCTTCGCGCCGCCCACGTCCCGACTCGCGGGATCGAGCGCACGACCGGGATTCACCTGCCGGGGCAGAAGCCGGAGGACCCTGGCGGAACCGACCTCCCCCCACAGAAGAGGGAGCCGGAACCCGAGCAGCCGCGGATCGCCCCGGCGGGGCCGGCGGCGACGGCGGCCACTCAGGCGCCGGGGGCAGCAGCCACGTCCGAGGAGTCGGTCGCCGATGCGAAGCCGGGCCCGGGCGGTCGGCCGCGGGCGCGCGACGAGTTCTATATGGAGTCCGGGTGGACGTACGCCCTCAATCCGAAGGACGAGTCGATCAAGATCCTCACCGCCCCACGCGGGCACGAGCGCGCGATCACGCCGACTCCGCTCACCGAGGGGGACGCGTACGAGGCGATCATCGAGCACATCAAGGACGGGCGCGCGAAGCCATTCGGGCCAGCGAAGCGCACGACGATTCCGGAGAATCCACCGGACATCGCTGGCATGGGCGTTCCCAGGCGCAATCACGACGACGCAGCCACGCGGCGCGCGGACGAGATCAACCAGTACCGCCGCGACGATGAGTGGGACGAGGAAACCATCGAGCCGAAGGACAAGCCCGTTGAGCCCGCGACGGTGGAGCCGGAGAAGCCCGCCGCCAAGCCGATCACGCCGGCAAAGAATCTAGTGCGAGGGAGCCTCTCGGCGCACACGTCCGCCCAGGCGAACGGAACGCCACTCCCGCAGCCCAACCTCCAGCAGGAACTCCAACTCCGGAATCTCCTCCAGGCTACTTCCGATCCGGCAGCGAAGGCGATCATCCAGAAGCAGCTCGACAGCGTCAGCGCCGTCAACAACCAGGCCCTCACGCAGCAGAAAGCCTTGGCTGAGGCAGAGCGGAAAAGGTTCTACGACGAGCAGGCGAACGCCTTCGCGACACCCTTCGTGCCAGGATCACGCTGATGGCGATCCGCGACCCGAACACCATGCGCGCGCCTCGCGAGCCCGAGCTCCCGCCGGCCACGGACTTCGGAGGCGGTGACGCCGAGGACCAGGGGCCCGTCGAGCCCGCGGAGCTCGAGAAGCGCCGCGCCGCGCGGAAGCCGAAAGAGAAGCCTGTTCCGGCACCGGCGGACCCGAAGCCCGTCGAAGACCCGAGCGCCGAAACGCCGACGAAGCGGAAGGTGGAGTCGATCGCTATCCCGACGATCGACGCCAACGCCTTCTACAGCCGGCGCATGGCGGCGCGCGCCCGCGAGTGATTGACCCGCGGGGGTAGTCCATGCCGTCCATGACCGAACAGGCCGCGATGCAACGCTCCCTCGCGCGGCAGGCGTTGGTGCGCTCTCTCGCGTCGGAGCCCGCGCCAGCGCCGGAGCCGCCGCCGAAGGCGAAGGCGGCCCCTGTCGCCACCGACGCGCCTGTCGCCGACCGTCCGGTGGCCCGCCCCAAGCCGAAGCGGCCTGAGCCCGTTACGGAGCCGGAGCCACCGGCGGTGCGGGCGTCCGTTGCGTCACCAACGCCCCCGGTCGGGGCGGTCGCTGCGCCGCCGGTGGCCTTTCCCACCGAGTCGCCGCCGATCACCGCGGCGTCGGTGAAGCAGGACGTCAGCGAGACGGCCTCCGCCGGGTGGGACGAACTCAAGGGTCTTGGCGCTGCGCTCCTCGGCGCCGCGCATGGGGTCAAGAGCTACCTCTCGGATCCCGTGGCAGCGCAGCAGGGGATGGCCGACGCCGCGCAGCCGCCCCCGCAGGCGGAGTCGTTCGAGGACTGGTCGCGGCGCTTCAACGCAGAGCGCGACGAGATCGTGCGCGCCCATCCAGAGGACCCGCTCGTGCCGGAAACGGATCCTGCGACTGGCGTGGAAATCGTCACGCCAGGCTCCAGGAAGGCCGCGCAGCAGGCGATCAACAGGGGACGCGACCTCCCCGGCTCGAACGAGAACCTCCAGCGCGTCGCCGAGCGCTACAAGCGGCCACCGAACGTCGCCCCCGTGTCCGCGCACGAGGACCTCTACAAGCCGGGCCCGCTCGAGTCCGTCTCGCACCTGTTAGAACCGGCCGACTTCGCCCGCCGTGGCCTCGACAACGCCGTGAACTGGGTCGGCCAGTTCTTCCCCGACCCTACCCCGCCTGGCGAGCAGGCGACCGCGACCTCGGACATCGGCGACTACCTCCAGGAGTGGACCGGGAACCTCGGCGTGAACGTCATCGAGTCGATGGCGCACGACCCCGTCACCGCCACGTTCGAGTCGCCAATCACCGCCTGGAACGTCCTCACGGCGCTCCCGCGCACGACCTACCAGACCGTCACCGGCAAGGAGCCGAAGGACCCCGACGCGCACCAGATGGGAAGGGGCCTCTACCAGGCATGGTCGGATGGCACGCTCTACCAGAAGGGGCAGACCGAGCGCGGCTACGAACTCGGGATTCCCGGCATCGACCTCTACCGGACGGAGGACGGCGACATCAACGTCGAGGTCCCGTTCGAGCACGAGGTCGGCGAGGAGATGAAGGGGTGGACGACCCCGTATCCGAAGGGCATCCACATGATCGACGCCGCCGTTCCGATCGCGCTCGCGCGGAAGCTCGCGGCCTCGGCGGACACGCCGAACGAGCGCTGGTTTTACGGGAACCTCTCGACTACCGTCGGCCGCGAGCTCATGGGTGTCGGGATCGAGTTCGCAAGGGACCCGCTCTGGCTGTTCGGGGCCGCGAAGGGCGCACAGATCGTCTACCTCGGCGACAAGGCGATCACGATCGCCGCTCCGCTCGCGCGCGCCGCGAAGCTCGCCGCCCAGGTGGGCGACGCTGAGAACAGCCTCGGGCTCAAGAAGATGGCCGAGTACGTCCTCGAACGCGGCACCCCGGGTGGCGACGACGCCAAGAAGTTCTTCGACCACGCGCTCGAAGAGACGCGGCGCCGGCAGGCGACCTTCGACCAGAAGGCCGCGGTCGCGCGCGAGGCCGGGGACGAAAACGCGCTCCGCATCGCGCTGCGGAACGGCAGGGTCATGCAGGCGCAGGGCGAGCAGATCCAGCGCGGGCTCAACCTCGCGAACCGGGCCGACAGCGTGAAGGAGGCGGGCCGCCTCGCCTACCACCTCCCCTTCTCCGAGCAGACCCGCTACGCGACTGACGGGCTCCCGCAGCCGCGCGCGCTCATGCCGTCCTGGGTGCTCAAAGTCGAAGAGGCGGCACTCGAGAGCGACCTGCTGAAACCCTTCACGAAGGAAGGGGCCGAGGAGCTCAACCGGCTCACGGTCGAAGCGATGTCGAAGGGCGACCCGAGCGAGATCGCCGGGCTCGAGCCTTGGCAAGTCACTGCCTGGTTCTGGCACAACTACGTGCCCGGCGGCGTGGGGATGATGACCAAGCTCGGTTTCCAGGCGGTCGCGAAGGTCCTCGGCACCCGCTACATCCAGCCCGTCCTCGCCCGCGTCGCCAGCGAGAACGCGGCCGCGGCGTTCAACATGCGGCTCAAGCTCGGGAGCCGCACGTACGAGATGCTCAAGAGGGTCCCCGAGGAAACCTGGCTCGACTACATGGCGAAGGTCACGAAGTTCGCCCAGACGACCAAGGCCCTCGAGACACTGATCGCCCAGAAGACGAAGGCCGCCTTCGCCGACGCCGTCCGCACGTACAAGCGCCGCAAGCGCACCGCCGCCGACGAGCTGGTCGACGCCAACGAGGCCGTTGCGATCACGAGCGCGCGCATCGAGGAAGCAAAGCAGGCCGGCGGTACTCGCGAGCTCGCGGCCCTCTGGGGCACACTCACGAAGCAGCAGAACCACGTCCGCGAGGTCACGCGCTGGAACGATCACACCTACAGCGCGCGCGAGGTTTTCGCGGAAATGTGGGACCTCCACGAGTCTGGGGCTGGGAAGCGCAACCCGGCGTACGACCTCGACCAACTCGACCAGCTCCGCTACGCCATCGTCCGGAAGCACCCGCAGGTCCAGATCGACGAGGTGAACCACGCCCTCGCCGCGATCGGCCGCGGCTGGAGCCAGGGCAACCTCGCCGAGGCGGAACTGCTCCAGAACCTCAGCGCAGCGATCGACGACATCCGGCGGAACGGGGCCGACGACCTCGCGAACTGGCGGCTCGAAGGGCTCCAGCTTGTGACTGAGGCTTGGCTCCGGCGTCAGGGCGGCATGGACGCACTCGTCGAGGCGCTCGGCGAGGAGAAGCTCGCCAAGGCGCTCGAATGGGTCCAGGCGAACGACAAGGGGTCCCACGTCGCGGCGCCCATCTGGGCATCGTGGGACGCGTCGCGCCCGCGGCATCCCGCAAACGTGGAGGCGATGGGCTACGAGCGCGCCATCCGGGCGGAGCTCCTCGAACTCCTGGACGGCGACGCGGACGCGGTCGCGGACGTCCTCAGCCACGCCGCCATTGCTATGGGGAAGTCGTCGGGCACCGAGGCGCTCAAGGTGCTCGCCGATCTCGTCTCGATGCAGGGCGCCGCCGGCGCGAAGGCGGGCCGCCAGCTCCTCGCCGGATTGAGGGAGCTCCTCTCCGACTGGTCGAAGGAGGTCGCGGCCCTCAAGGCCATCGCCCGCGGCGAGTTCAACGACGAGAACGTGCTCTCTGCGCTCCACCACGTCCTCTCCGGAGAAGTCGAGCTCAAGATCGCGCGCGCGCGCGGCGCGGTCGGGCGTGAGCAGTGGCCCGACTTCCTGCGCTGGGCGCGGGCGGAACGCCCCGTCGAGCTCCCGATCGAGCTCGAAACGAACGTCGGCGCATGGGAGCAGGCGTTGCGGGCGTGGACGCAGGCGCAGACGCTCGCCCACGCCGCATCGAAAGCGGCCGAGAAGAAGACCGGAGCCCTCTCCGAACGCATGGCCGGCATCGTTGGCCGCTCCGGCGGGCCCTTCACGCGCTCCAGGCTCATCCAGACGCGCTTCGAGCAGGCCCTCAAGGGGGCAACTACCCACGAAGAGGCCCGGAATCGCATCCGGAAGGCACTCGACGACCTTCTCGACACCAATCATCCAGGCGAGGGGTATGGCTCACCCCTGTACCGGACCTCCGGCGGGGCCGTGGACCGCATCGCAGACGAGCTTGCGGAGAGCCTGGCGCGTGAATGGATGAAGGGTGGCGCTCAGAAGTTCGGGTCGGGCGTGCGCGAACGTATTCAGGCCGCCATCGCGTCCGCTGTTGGCGCCGAAAAGCGTGAGATCCACGCCGAAACGCTCGACGCGAAGGCCGTAGCCGACATCCACCTCGAAGAACTGCGCGAGCGGCTCGCCAAAGTGCAGCCGGCCTTCGTCGTACCGGACCATCCGACCCCGGTACTGATGAAAGCGTGGGAAGCCGAGCTCCAGGACGGGTTCCAGGCCATCACGAAGGGCCTCGAGCCCGAAGAGAAGATGAAGTACGCCTTCGCGGCCCTCCGGAACGGTCCCGACGTGCCAGAGTTCATCGAAAAGCAGTACGCCGAGCTCGACAAACGCTACGGGCAGGTGTTCGGGGCTCGTTTCCAGGACATCCCCGACGACGCGCTGCCGATCGTGCTCCAGATCCGGTCGATCGTCGCCTCATACGAGGATCTCTACGTGAAGCACGGCTTCGCCTTCATGAAAGACCCGGTTGCACGCCTCCGGGACTGGGGTGTCGACGCCTACGCGCCCCACATCGCGGCGAACAAGATGCTTCTCATGCGCGGCGAGCAGAAAGCGGTTCGGGCCCAGATGCAGGAGCATGGAACGCTCGCCTCGGGCGTCGAAACGCTCGACAAACGCCTCGGAATCAAGATCGACGCCCAGGAGGCCCGAAAGATCCGCGGGACGGTGCGCGAGATCAACCTCCGCGCGACCAGCTCCGACGTCCAGTTCACGTTCGACCCCGAGCTCATCGTCACGCGCTACATGCAGTCGAACCGGGCCATCGGAGCGAAGGAGTTCCTCGTCGGGCTCGTAGAATCTGGCGTCGCCAAGCCCTACCGCGACGGGCCAGGCACCCCGGCGTCCGTCCTGGCACAGGCCGACGACTACGTCCCCCTGTTCCAGGTCGCGAAGGGCGCGGACGGGAACGAGAACGAGTTCGCCCGCATGTTCGAGGACATCCCCGAGGTCGCGCAGGGCCTCGCCATCGAGAAGCTCCGGACAAAGCTCGGGATGGACTCCGACGGCCCGCGGCGACTGTTCGAGGAGAACCGGGTCGTCTTCGGCGAGGACGACGCCCGGAACTGGGAGCGCGTCGCGGAGAAGATGAACCCGGCTGGTCAGCCTGACGCTTCGCGCGTGACTGGCGAGTACCTCCGGAACTACTACGAGTCCGACGCCCCCGTCGGCTCGCTCTACGTCCCAAGGGCCGTGCTCGAGTCGATGAAGGACCTGTACGGCATGGAGTCGGCGGGCCTCTTCAAGAAGTCCTGGGTCGACCTCTACCGCCGGTTCCAGAACTACTGGAAGACGCGCCTCACCGTCGTCTCGGTCGCCTTCTCGACACGAAACGCCCCATCGAACCACCTCTCGAACATGCTCGACCTTGGGGTCTTCGGGGCCAACAACCCGGCGACGCAGATGTGGGCTGCACGGGTAGCCGCCGCCGCCGAGTACGCCGAGGATTGGGGTGCGGGCTCTCTCAAGAAGGCGTACGAGGCGCTCCAGACCCCCGTCGACAAGAACATCGACGGCGCCGTCAAAACGAAGATCAACGACGCCGGTCGGCTCGCCTCGCTCGCCTCGTTCAAGGGCCAGGGCCTCCACCACTTCCTGAAAGGCATCGAGCTCGGCGACGGGATGATTCTCGACTGCGACGAGACGCTGCAGCTCCTACGGGACCGCGACATCATCTCCCCGAGCTTCACGCAGTTCGTCGACATCGCTGCCGTCGAACGGTCGCTGTTCGAGGACGGCATCACCGGCGACTGGAAGCGAATGCTCAGGAACGCCGCGAGCTACACGGAGGACGCCTTCCTGCTGACCGGGCCAATGATGATGGCCGGTGGCGTCATCGTACCCGTGGCGCTCCCGAAGACGTGGGGCAAGATCCTCGCCCGCCGTGTCGAGAACCAGGCTCGGCTCGTCAACTTCAAGGGGAACATGCGCCGCTCGTCGAACCTTGAGGAGTCGGTCGCCCACGTTCAGAAGTTCCTCTTCAACTACGCCGACCTCAACTACGTCCAGCGCACTTGGCTCCGTCTCCTGATCCCGTTCTTCACCTGGCAGTCGAAGAACCTCCAGCTCCATTTCGACATGATCCAGCGGAGCCCGGCGTTCTACAACAAGTTCCGGCAGGTCTTCGTCTCGGGCGGGCCGCGCGTGCTCCAGGCGCGCGGGGAAACCGAGCCCGAGGACTTCGAGTTCAACGACCCTGGCGACGAGCGAATGCTCGCCGGGATGCAGGACTACGCCAGGGCGCAGCTTCGGGTGGAGATCCCCGGCCAGGAGAACCTCTACTACCAGGGGCTCGGCACGCCGATCGAGTCGGCCGCCGACCAGATCGGCATGGCCGTCGCGTTCTTCAACTTCGAGAAGTGGTGGCCCGACTTCGCGCGTGGACACGACCGCCAGCAGCAGCTCCGCTTTCTCGGGTCGATCTCCTTCCTCGCGAAGTTCGCGCTCGAGTTCGCGCTCGGCCGGAACTTCTTCTACAACAAGGACCTCACTGAGGTCCGGAACGCCGCCGACATGGGCGAGATCCTCAAGGGGGTCAACAACGTCCCGTTCATCGGCCCGGTGCTGCGTCAGTACCTCGTCGACCTCTGGTCGATCGAACTCGTGCGCGTCATGCAGAAGGGCAGGGGCGTCTACGACGAGGAGTGGATCGGCTCGCCGACAGCCCTCTACCTCCTGCACAACAACCCGCTCTCACGCGTCCTGAACGACGCGACGGCCCTCACCGAGACGTACCATCTCGACCAGGCGGCCGACACGCTCGGAATCCGTGACGTCGCCGGCGAGGCGGGCGCCCCGCTCGACGAGGTGTCCTGGTATCACCGTTGGATCGACGCCTACGGTGGCCCGAAGATCAAGCAGGACAACAAGGAGCTCAACGAGAGGATGCTCCAGCGGAAGATCGGTCGCGGCGTCGAGCAGGAGCAGGTCACGAAGGGTGTACTCGGCGAGCGCACCCAGACATACGTGCGTTGACGCGCCCTCCACGGGCGACGGAGGTCCAGTGCCCGCGAA
Organism: Planctomycetota bacterium; assembly: GCA_031400875.1. Taxonomy (GTDB): domain Bacteria; phylum Planctomycetota; class UBA1135; order UBA1135; genus JAEUHZ01. Next base: position 37,937 of record JANNQS010000003.1, read on the forward strand.
CACCCTTTCTCGTGTGATGGTCGGGTCCGGCGCGCTCACGGTCGCGAAGTCCGTCATCGACATCAGCGCCGTCGGCGCGAACCTCACCCTCGAACCGCTCGCCCTTCCGATCCCCGATTCGGCACGGCTCCACAAGCTCGAGGTCCAGTTCACGACGCTCGTCACCGCGGCGAGCATCATCTGGAACCTGGCGAAGGACGCGGCCGGCGACTACCCGCTCACCCCGGAGACGACGTCCGCGGTGGTCCTGGGCGTTGGCACCGCGACGAACGGTGGCTTCGCGGCACTCCTCGACACGGACCGGGTGCCCATCACCACGCAGTTCGTGCAGGGCCACGTCTACCTCGTCGCGCGCACGAACGCGGGCACGCTGACGATCACGAAGGCGTTCCTGTATTGGGTCCCTTGAGGGCGGGGTAGCACTTGGCAATCGCCAACATCGGGCAGCTCGGGAACACCGCGAACGCTGCGTCGTCGTCGTCGGTCACGCACACGACCGCGACGAACAACCTCGCCGACGGCGACTTCGCGATCCTGTTCGTCGTCACCGACAACCTCTCCTCGAGCGACGGCGACAACAACGAGCACACCTCCGTCACGGGCGGCACCGGCACCTGGACGAAGGTCGACGAGTACACGAACAGCAACGGGGCTGCCGACGCCGGCGTGACCGTCTCGAAGTGGCTGTTCCACTCGACGGGAGCGAACAACACCGGGACCGTGTTCACGATCAACTTCTCGGCGGCCATCGTCCGGAAGGCGATCACGATGCACGGCTTCTCGAAGGCGGCCGGAACGACCATCATCCTGGCGACGGAGCCTGGCACGAACCCGATCACGAGTGCGGTGGACGCCTCGAACGACTTCGGCTCGAGCTCCTTCTCCGGCCTCCCGAATGCGGAGCGCCTCTACTTCCGGGCGCTCGGCAAGGAGGCCAACTCCGTGACGGACATCACGCCGTCGGCTGGCTTCACCGTCACAGGCCGGACGCGATCGGACAACAACGCGCTGGCCGTGTTCACGCGCGGCGAGTGGCGGATCAACACGTCGACCGGCGAGACGTCGAACCCCACGCTCGCCGTCAGCGGTGACACCGCCGGCCTCTTCTCTGCGTTCGTCGAGTACACGGCACCGGCCCCTCCCCCGGCGTCCACCTGGCGAGTCCTCACCCCGATCCCGGTCATGGTCTTCGCGGAGCCGATGCGCGTCCTCTGAGCCGTTGACCCTTCTTTCCAAGCACCACAGGAGCACCTGATGGCAACCGCCTCTCTCGCGCTAAGAACCACGAACGTCACGATCGCCAACGCGAGCGTCGAGCTCAGGACGACGGCCGCGGTCATCTGCACCATCCTCGAGATCGGCGTGTTCCAGGGCGCCGCGACTGCCTCGAGCTACGGCTTCGGGCGACCCGCGGCTCAGGGTGTCACGCCCGGGACGCAATCGCTGTTCCAGCGCGACACGAGCGGCCTGCCTGCCTGCGTCACCGTGGCCGGGCTCACTTGGGGCACGAGCCCGACCGCGCCGACGATCTACCATCGACGCTGGAACAGTGCGGCCACGATCGGTGTCGGGGTCATCTTCACCGCGCCGCGCGGGTTCACCGTCCCCGTGTCCGCGTCGTGGGTCGTCTTCAACATCACGGCGTCCAGCGTGTTGGACTTCAACATGTCCATAGATGAATAGTGACAGTTGAACCTGAGTAACGATCGGATGTCATGGACAGAATGAATCTCAGAGATCAGATTCTCAAGGCTTTGGAGGAATCGTCATGATGGGCCATGTCGTCCCCCCGCAGCCCGACGACGTGGTCGCGTGGGTCACCGTCAGGTGCCACGCGAACGGGACCGTGAGCGTGCAGGGCACGATCGGCGATTCCGTGTTCGTGAAGCGCTTGCTCGACCACGCGCGGGACGCGGTCACACGCCAGGTCCCGGAGAAGGGGCTCGTGATCCCGGGTCGGGATGTCGACCTGCACCCAGACCCGCGACTCAAGGAGCTCGGCGACCTCGGCGTGCATGAACGGGGCGACCCGTGAGCGTGCTCGCGTCTGGCGTCACGACCCTGAGCCCGATCAGGGCCTCCGACATCCGGCACGTAGCGGACGAGTGGACGACGATCGATCTCGTCCAGCCGTCGATTCTGAACCTCACGGCCGGTGCGCTCGGCCTCTGGGATTGGACGACGGGCTGGTGGCCGCGGCCGGGGGTGCTGGTCGGCGAGGGCGGGATTAGCGACGTGATCACGAGCGCGTCGCTGGCTCGGATCTGGCCGAACTCGGGCGCGAACGGTCGGCTCGGCTACGTCGGCGTCACGCGCGACCAGTACGGCTCCGCGGTCGGAAGCTGCACGGTCCGATGCTTCAGGACCTCGACCAGCGAGCTCGTCTCGACGGTCACGAGCGACCCGAGCACGGGCGCGTACGTCGCGACCACGCCCTACTACGAGGCGCATTTCCTGACCGTCCACAAGGCGACCGCACCGGACATCTCGGGCGCGAGTATCGACACGATCCTACCGGCGTAGCCGATGGGGACGGCCCTCGATCTGGTCGCCCGCCAGCCGCTCGCGGGCGGGCCCGACCTCGTCTGTTACGGTCGCGCTAGTGACCTCGACCTGTTCCCGCGGCAACCGTTCGCTGCCGGGCCGGACCTCGTGGCCTACCCGCTCTTTCCGGGCGTCGTCGTGCTCGAGGCCCCGCCGGCGCCACCCCCGCCAGGGTCGGGCGACCCAGGGCAGTCGCTCTACCCGTTCATTCAGAACACGGGTCATCCGAAGTGGGTGCACTGGCGCCGGCGGCCCCCGCGCTCGTCGGCCGGCGTTCTGACCTCCATCGTCGCTGCCAACGAGGCGAGCTGGGAGCTCCGGGCGTCGGACTACGCTGTCGTCCGGTTGATGATGATCGGGCTCGTCCAGGCCGCGCCGACGGCGGCCTCGTACGGTATCGGCAGGCCGGCAGCGGCCGGCGTAGCACCTGGCGTGAACGTCGCGTTCCAGCGCGACAACCCGCTCTTGCGGCCAGTCTACGCCACGGTGGCCCTGACTTGGGGAACGGGACCGACAGCACCCGCCGTCTACATGCGGCGCTGGAACAGTGCTGCCCTCTCCGGAGTCGGAATCGTGTTCACCTTCCGCCGGTTCCTGATTCGGAGGTCTGAGTCCCTGGTCGTGTTCAACATCACGGCCGCGGCACCGCTCGACGTGGACGTCGCGATCCGCGAATACTACCCACGGCGAGACGTGCCCTAGTCGAGCTCGGCGACGAACACGTTGCGCCGGATCCTGCCGAGCAGGATCTGATGCTCCGCTGCTCGGTAGAGCGCGCCCTTCGGGTGTGCGGCCACGACCTCGAGGCGGCCGAGCTCGCGCACGCGACGCAGCGAGCGCTCCTTCACGAACGGGGGCCGCCGGCAGAGGTCGAACTTGCACGCGCGCACGTACGCGCCCACGACGACGCGCCGCCGCTCGCGGCGCTCGGCGTACTGGAGCTTCAACTTCTCGCGGCTGATCGTCATGGGGTTGCTCCAACGGTGATGGCGTACTGGCCGCGACGCGGCCCGTCAGGCACCCGGCTCGAGCGGCCCTTGGCATCGCGATCGGCGATGTTCTCGATCTGCGTTCCGGCCCAGAGGTGCGCCGGGTTGCAGCACGGCGGGTTGTCGCACGAGTGCAGGACGCCGAGCCCGCCCGGCACGTCCCCGTGCACCACCTCGAATGCGAACCTGTGCGCTGCGTGGGCCTTCCTGCCGAAGACGAACACGCCGTAGCCGTTTCGCCGGTTGCCTTCCCACGGCCAGCATTCGTCGGGCGCGCCACGCCGGACCTTGCGCCAGAAGTTCACAGCGCGTCGCTCGGCCATCATTCGCCTCTCGGCGGGTGTGTTCAACGCACCCGCGTGCCGCGTGCGCGAATAGCACCGCTTGCAGCGATCACGGGCGAACCCCAAGCCTTCCGCGTAGGGTGCCCCACAGTCGATGCAGAAGTCAGCGTTCTTGCGGCGCGGGCACATGGGCACTCCAGGAAGTTCGAAGACAGATCATAGGCGCGAAGTCCGGCAGTTCACCCGACCAGTCCTGCCTATTATCTACAAACAATGGGAGCCATTCCAAACCGGCAGCTCGACGGATCGCGTTCCTGAGCCAGGCGTCCGCCAGCAGCCGCTTGCCGGTCGATGCCAGCCACGCGGGGCGCCCGTCGATGCGTACCTCGACGGCGATCTCCGTCCCGAACTTGAGCGACACGGGCCCGAGGTCGCCGAGCACGCCCGCCTGCTGCTTCGCGATCACGGACGGCGCGTCCCGCACGGCGCCGACGAGCACGCCGAGCCGTTCCGCCTCCTGCATCGCCAGCGCGTGCGCGGTGCGCGCGTGCGCGAGACGGTCCTTCGCTGCCTTCGAGAAGCGCTCGCGTTCGCGCACGGCCCCCTCGTGGTGGTTCCAGTCGGTGAGCGCCTGGGTGGCAGCGGCGACTGCCTCGGGCGTCGGGCGCGGGATCGCCGGCTCGTCCGGAGCGGTGCGCTGGCGCGGCTCGGGACCGAGCGCCTTGAACGCCTTCTCCCAGGCGGCGGTTGGATCCTCGGTGCGCTGGGATTCCCATGCGGCCTTGGCGCCTTCGAGGAGTGTCTTCGCGGCGCCGACCTCGTCGTGTGCGCGCGCGAGCGCGATGCTCGCTTCGGCGAAATACGCCTCGCGTTCCGCTTCGAGCCCCGGCTTCTCGGTGTCCCGCTTGGCGATGGCGTCGGCGAGCACCTTCTCCGCGGCCTCGCGCATGATCTTCGCCTGCTCCCAACCACGGCGCCCGCAGGTCGGACAGACCGTGTTCGTGGGGAGCTTCGCGAGCGCGTCCTCGGCCACGCGCACGCGCTCGTCGAGCAGGTCGAGCGCCTCCTGCCTGGGTAACGCGACCGCGCCCTGGAGGTTGTGCAACACGCGCGTGTTGTCGTCGACGAGCCGCTCATACTCGCGCACCTTCGTCATGGTGGGCGTGCCGGTCGTCGGGTCCGGCTTCGGGCCGAGAGCCTCCCTCCGCGCCTGCCACCCCGTCCACCGCTTCCACTCCGCATCGAACGTGTCCCATGCCGCCCACTGCTTCGCGTGCGCCAGCGTCACGTTTGCGCTGTCCTTCGAGAGGTGGGGCTGGGGCGGCGGGTCGGCCAGGTCCGCCTTCACGGTGTCCTCCGCTACCTCGAGCGCCGCCGCCGCCTTGTCGACGACCGCGTTCGCCACCCTCCGCGCCTCCACCGCCTCGGGCTCGAGGATGGGGTCGCCCTCCGCGATCCGCTTCCCCTTCGCCGCCATCAGGTCCGCCACCACTTCCCGCAGGTCGAACGGCGGAAGCACGCTCGCCAGCAGATCCCGCAGCGGTCGCGCGTTCCGCTCCGCCAGCGGCGCCCAGGCGAACGGCGCCATGATCGTGCGGAGGAGCTCGTGGTTCGCGCCGAGCGGGCCGAGTGCCAACTGGAAGGCGTCCTCCCGCGCGTGCTCCTCCAACACCCCGTCCCGGACGATCTGCCGGACGACCTTCCGGTTCTTCTTCGCCATCGTCCTGGAGATCACGGTCCCGCTGGCGAGCGTCAGCGACACGGACGCCTCGTCGCAGTCGTCCGAGATCCCTTCGACGGGGAAGGCGCGGCCCCGCGCGTCGGTGCCGTGAAGCACGAAGCACGTCGCCTCGATCAGCCCGACCGTCTTGCCGCTCTCCGACGGCGCCTCGATCGTCGTCGACTCCATCCCGCCGAGCTCCGTCTTCGTGCGGGTGGCGATGGGTCCGAGTCCTTCGATCTCGATGCTGGCGATCATTTGGTTCCGTACCTCTCGCTGTACGCCTTGAAGCCGGCGAGTACCGCGGCTCCCGATTCGGTGGGCGCCTGCTCGCTGATGTCCGCCTCGTGGAACGGCCCGCCGCCGCCAATGAAGAACGTCCCGTTCACCCGGAACGGGCACCGACCGGAGCCGATCGACCTACGCTGCGCGTCCGTCAGGCCCGGCGACTCGGTGTACATCGTGGCCTTGCTGAGCCCGCACTCCCGGAAGCCGGAGGCGCAGCCAGGACACACGGCGTCGAACCATGGCTCTTGCGGCGCGCACGCCGGACAGAAGAGGTACGAGCCGTCGCCGCCCGTCTCAACCTCGTCCAGGCGATTCACCCAGCCAGGCGCCGGCACCTCGACGTCGAGCGTGTTTTCGCAGCAGATCCCGTCGCAGTGGATGGAAACCTTCATCCTCCTGCCCACTCTTGCGGCGGGTGCTTCGGCGGGCGCAGCTCCGTGGGCAGCGCTGGGCACAGCATGACGTGGCACGCCGTGCACAGCTTGTCCGCGCACAGGCTCTTGAGCGGCACCGGCCGACGGCAGTTCGGGCAGGGGACGTACGCGACGTTCTCGAGGAGGGGCACCTACCTGCCCTCCAGCGCGATCGCCGCGCTCGCCTGCCACCGGGCCATCCGGAGGTTCATGCGCGCGACACTGACGCACATCCTCACATCCTCCTCGTTCACGTCGCGCCGGAATGGGTCCGCCGCGTCCCGCGCTTTGAACAGCACGAGTGCCTCGTTGATGGCGTTGCGCGCGATGCGGACGCAGCGGATCGCCGCCGTCTTGTCGGCGCTGTCCGGCGCGTACAGGTCGATGATCTCGACGAAGAGGCGCAGGACGGCGTTCACCTCGTCGTGCGAGGAGGCGTCCGCCCAACTGATTCGCATCGCCGCCTGTTCGGCATCCCGGATGGCTGCGTACTTCGGCTTCTGCTCCTCGGTGGGCTGGTGGTAGGTGAACCAGTGGTCGAGTTGGTCTGCGGTCAGCATTGTGGCGGTTCTCCGTTGGTTGTTGGCTGAGTGGATCCGTGGCGGATCAGGTGGCTAGATCAGGTGGCTACGGCATCCCGCCGATCTTCTGTTGCTTCCCGGCCTTCGGCGGGGCTTCCTTCGCGGCGAGCTCCTCCGGCTCGGGGACGATTTCGTTCGTCTCCGGATCCCGCACGGGCTCGGCTGCCTTCGTGATGGCGTCACCGAATCCCTTCGCCGCCGCGACGGTCTGGGGGTGCGGCGTCGGTGTCGCCTGCGCTTCGATGACTTCGCCGCCGCTGTTGATGTCCATCTGCGGCGCGTCTTCCTGGATCGCCTGCGGAGCCGACCCCTCGAACTCGTCCTCAAGGACCACGGTCCCGCTCTCGTCCACAACGGTCGGCCGTCTGGCCGTTCCGGCCTCCTTCGCGTAGACGTTGTCCGCGGCGCCCATCAGAGCAAGGAGCTCAGGCGACCGGTCCACACGCTTGAGGGCCCGGGAGATTGCGGATCGTTCAAACATCTGCGAATCGTACAGCTTGTACGCCGGCGATTCGCGACCGCCATTCTTGACGCGCGCCTGTTCCTTAATCACGAGGTAGTCCTCGTAATCCATGATGTGCTGGCGAACGCGGCCCGTTTTCGTGAACCAGCGCACGTAGGCGTACCGCATCTTGCCGCGCGAGCCCGACGGCGCCCGCGTGTAGCGCAGCGTGTTGTCGGCGTCGTTCATTTCGTGGACAGTGTCGTTCTCGTGGATGACCCCGACCGACTGGAGCTCGATGCCGCCGTACCGCTCGGCGAGGTGCAGCTTTCCTAGCGCCATGAGCTGCATCTGGACGCTGCCTTTGTAGGCAATCAACGCGATCTCTCCGCTGGCGCCGGTCGGGTCCAGGCCGAGGCGCATCGCGGACAGAATCGCTGCGTACAAAGTACGTGGATGAGCTGAGCGCAGGCTCGGGTTCCGCTCGAGAAGCAAGCCGATTCCCTGGAAAAGGTACTCGGCGGTGAGCGCCCCTTCGAGGCCACGCGGGACGGCCGCGAGGAGGTTGGCTTGCTTCGCTCTGAAAAAAGCGAGAACTGGATCGCGTTCTTGTTTTTGCGGCAGCGTTGTCATGGGTTCTCCAGGTGTGTCCAGATGCCCGTTACCGTGCTGGCGGTCCACAGCCAGCACTCGTCGGGCCCGGCAACCGCCACGCGCGACCAGAATCTCTCGGCGAGCGGTGGGTACCTGCGGCTCATTTCACGTAGCTCTTGAGCACTTTGTACGGGTCGCCGTGCTTAATGAGCTCGCGCGCCTCCGGGAACCGCTCCTCGAGCGCCTTCCAGTCGATCGACTTCCGCCCCGGGTTCGAGTAGCAGATGACCTTGCCGTTCCTGAGCTTCCAGCCGTAGTCGTCGCCCAGCAGCGCGACGAGCTCGTTGCGCCGCCGGTCCTGCTCGGACTTCGCCTCGTCGGCGCGGGACGCGGCGTAGATCCACTCGTGGATCTGCGCCTCCTCAACGTCCGTCGCTGGACGGAGCGTCTTCCGGTCGGGGCGGCCCGGATGCTTCTTCGCGAGCCACCCCGCGCACGCCGCGCTGTCGTCGATGTCGGGCGGCACGCCCTGGACGATGTGCTTCTCGCGCCACTCGCCCAGCGTGTCGATCAGCAGGCGTTCCTGCGCCTCGTCGCGCATGAGGCGGTGCCACCGGAGCTCGGGGAACCCCCACGACCGGCACACGAGGGCCGCGAGGTCGCAGAACGGGAGCTCCATCGCGTACATCAGGAGTAGGGCCTGGCAGGCGTACATCGGGGGCACGAGCTTCGCGGCCTCGTCGTCCCAGCGCTCGATGACGGAAGGTTCCTTCCCCCAATGCGAGGACTCGCGGTCGGTCTTGAGCTCGACGACGCCCCACACGTCCGCCTCCTTCTCGAGCGTGAACTCAGTCGCCGTGATGTTCACGAACTCGACGGTCCCTTGCGCGAGCGCGTCCGGCGTGACGACGACCCACGGCTCCTTGCCGACCACCTGCAACACGCCGGGCGCCGGGCGCCAGACGGCGGTCGCAGCACCGCACCGGGCGTACTCGTCGCAGACGACCGGCTCCCACCGGATCCCCTCGCCGAGGATCTCCTGCTCGGCCTCGGTGCGCGGCGGCTCCTGCCCCGTGAGCTTCAACCACGCGCTCCAAGGCGTCTGCCCGAACGGGCGGAGCCCGAGGATCTGGGCGACGAGCGACCCGCCGATCTCCCCCGCACCCGCCGCCCTCTTCGCCTTCCTGTCCGCTTCCCACGAGGCGGTGCTGTCGAACCACCGAAGCCGGTGGCTCGGGAGGTGGCCGATGGCGTGGTCGGGGGCGTTCCCGAACGGGTGCGTGGAGGACATGCCGCTCGTGTATTCGACGTGCGTTGACGTGTCCAGCAAAATCGTATACACGTTGCGACATGGCGAAACCCACCAATCAAGTTCAGCTTGACGGCCCTTTGTTGGAGGCAGTGACGGCGCTTGCCGCCGCGGAGGAGCGGAGCCCGTCGAACATGGCGAGGGTGCTCGTGCGCGAGGCGCTGACGGCGCGCGGGATCGAGCCACCGCGGCCGTCGCCCACCCGGCCGGGCCCGAAGCCGGCATGAGGATCCTCGGCCTCGATCCCGGGACCGAGGTGAGCGGCGTCATCGAGTACAACGCCTCGATCCACGCCGTCGCCAACCCGGTAGCCGAGATGCCGAACGACGAGGTCTTCGCGCAGATCGACGAGCTCGTCGCCGGGGACGTCGTCGCGTGCGAGATGATCGCCAGCTACGGGATGCCGGTCGGGGCCGAGGTCTTCGAGACGTGCGTCTGGATCGGCGAGTTCCGTCGCGCGGCCCACCTCCGGGGCGTGCTCTTCGAGCGGCGGACCCGGATGCAGGTGAAGATGCACCTCTGCCACAGCCAGCACGCCGGCGACCCGAACATCAAGGCGGCGCTCGTCGACCGGTTCCCGGGAGGGAAGGGGACGGTCGCCTCGAAGGGCCCGCTCTACGGCGTGTCGAAGCACGCATGGTCCGCGCTCGCGGTCGCCATCACCTACGCGGAGACACGATGAGCGACGCCCCCGCACTGCACCGCCTCGCGTTCTCCGTCCTCTCGACGACGCGCTCCGCGCTGATGTTCCGCACCCCCACCACGATCGCGCGCGCGTCGAAGGCGCTCCTCCGCTGGGCGAAGGCCGGTGCACCGATGCTCGCCGGCGAGACGAAGGGGTCGGCACCCGAGCGCGTCATCCGGGAGCTCGAGTCGCGGCTCGCGGTGGAGATGCGTGCGCCTGGGTGCGATGCGGGCGACGTTGCCGTGGAGGGGTAGGTCGTGAAGCAGCGACGCACACCGTGGGTGGAAAAGTTCTGGATGAAGGTCCAGAAGGGCGAAGGCGACGCTTGCTGGATCTGGCTGGGCAAGCGCCATCCGCGATCGGGGCATGGCATCGCCACCATCGGGCACAACCGTAGGACCTACGCTCACCGCGTCTCGTTCGCGCTGACGACGGGGAACTGGCCTACCCTCAACGTCCTGCACTCGTGCGACAACCCGCCCTGCTGCAACCCTGCCCACCTCCGGGAAGGAACGCAGGCCGACAACGTGCGCGACATGGTGGAGCGCGGCCGCTCCCTCAAAGGGGATCGCCAGCCAAACGCGAGGCTGACGACGGAGAGCGCGACCGCCATCCTCCATTCGCCGCTGAATGCGAGGCAGCTCGCTGCGATCTACGGCGTCTCGCAGACCTGCGTGTACGACATCCGCGCACGAAGGCGTTGGGGGCACCTCGCATGACCGACAAGCACGGCGACAGCGCGGAGGCGAAGGAGATCACGCAGATGCTCCTCGGCCGGTACCGTCCGCCGAAGCCCCGTTGACGTAGCGTCCTACCTACCCCAAGGAGTCCGTCCCCATGCTCTTCGTCCTGCTCACGCTCCTCGCCCAGGCGGCGGAAACCTTCAACGTCCGGTCGTACAAATACGGGGATCTGCACGCGCACACCTGCGTGACCGGCACCGGTGGCAGCGGCAGCGGAGGCTGCATCGAAGAGGACACGAACTGCTCCGTGCCGGCGCGCTGCGGAACGCTCGCGGACGCCTTCACACTCTCCGTGGCGAATGGGCTGGACTTCGTCGCGCTGACCGACCGGTGGAACGCGCAGGCGGCCGATACTGCGTGCCCCGGGGCTAGTTGCCAGAAGGGCTACAACCCGCTGCTCGCGCTGTGCCGGGCGGCGAAGACTGCCTCGTTCGTGTGCATCCCGTCGGCTGAGCTCGAGCTCACCAACAGCAACAGCACGACAAGCATCGCGGGCGCGACGATCCAGTACGGGCACAAGAACGTGTTCGTGTTCAACAACAACGACGCCACGCTCGCCGGCCTGTCGATCACCAACATGGGCGCCCTCCCGGCCATCGCGGCCGACTGCCAAACGGAGGGCTGGGAGAACGTCCCAGCGCTCGAGGCGTTCGGCACGGTGCTTGAGTTCGCGCACCACCCGGCGTCGCAGAACGTGATGACGACCAACTGGTCGTGCCACAACCAGACCTACGAGCCGGTGATTGAGGTCTACGGCGGTTGGGGGAACGCGAGTACGCGCACGTCCGGGTACGACGACGTGTACCAGGGCGTCTCAGTGACGGACGCGGAGACTGGCGACGTCGTCGCGGACCTCGGGACGGCGTACACGGCCCTCCAGACCTACGGGCTCCGGGTCGGGTTCGTCGGCGGGACGGACGACCACAGCACGCGCCCGGGTGAGATGTGCCTGCGCGCCACGAACGGGACGGCGAACGGGCAAATCTACGCCGGCGGGCTCACGATGATCTCGCTCGCCACGGCGGGCACCCCGTTCACGCCGTCGGCCATCTACGCCGAGATCGCGAACCGGCGGACGCTCGTGACGACGGGTCCGCTCATCCCGACGGAGGTCATCTGGACGACGAGCGATGCGATGGAGCACGACATCGGGACCGAGCTCACCGTCGAGTACCTCGAGGACACGCTCCTCGAGGTGAACGTCCCTGGCGCCTACGAGGACGCGGTCACGGCCGTCACGGCGGTCGGCTACACCGCACGGATCCCGCTCACCGAAGGGTCGGCCGGCGCCTGGTCGACCTACATCGCCAACGAGATCATCCCGGCCTGGCTCTACGTGGACGTCTCAATCGACGGAGCGGTCTACGACCCGACGTGCACGACCGACGGCGGGTCGAACGTGCTCGAGCACATCTGGAGCTCGCCGACGTGGTTTGCGCTGGGCGACACGCGCGACCTCGACGTCGACAACGACGGCTGGACGTCGAACGTCGACTGCGACGACGAGGATATTCTGATCCACCCGCACGCGAGCGACGTGCTCAACAACGGGATCGACGAGAATTGCGACGGCAGCGATTCCACCGGCACCGTGGTCATCCCGTGAACCATGAACAGAGGAACGAGATCGAGCGAATCATCGATGATGAACTGGCACAGCTCGAAGCGCTGCTGGCTGGCGGTGCTTCCAGAGAAGCGGCAGCGTCGGCGCGCATGAGCGCCATCCTTGAGGACTACCTCGACGAGGTCTACCGAGAGGCCGGTGTTGGGCGGAGGGAGCGACGGAGAATCATCCGGAAGGCGCTCAAGGATCCGCGTCTGGTCGCCCTGCTGCCACCAGGCGTCAGGCTCGACGAGTCCTCGTGATCCCGTAGACGAGTTGTGCACAGATTCGCGCATCGTGTGCGCTGGGTCTTGACACGTCCGCACGCGACCGAGTACAGCGGACGGACACCCTTCCCGAGAGGACTACCAGCCCTCGAAACCTGTTGGGCTTCTGAGCCCGCCCCTGGTCGCCGTCTGGTAGCGGCGGCCGGGGGCCCGTTTCCCCAAGGAGTCCGCATGTCCGAATCCTGGGCAACCCTGCTCGGACGGGCAGGCCGTTCGTGAAGTACCACGAACGGGCACGAGCGATCCTGCGGTCGGGACTCCGAGCGCCGGTTCGTCTCGTGCTGCTTGCCATCTCCGACCACTGGAACGAGAAGACCAGCGAGTGCTTCCCGTCGATCGACACGCTCGTCGCCGAGACTGGACTCGACGAGCGTACCGTACAGCGTGCCGTCCGTGACCTCGTTGCCTTCGGGGCGGTGACGCGCGACGTCGAGCTCGGCGTCCGGACCGTCTATCACCTCCACCTTGAGGCACTTCCGCCTGCGGAGGAGCGCCCCAAGAAGGTCCGGCCCCCCCGGCAGAGAGTCACCCCCGGACCCGTGACACCCCCGGCAGAGAGTCACCCGACCCCCGGCAGCCTGACGGGGGACCCCCGGCAGAGAGTCACCCTAACGGGTCAGGAACGATCCAGCTGATCGAGCCAAGGAACGTGCCAGTAGCGCGCGCGCGCGCGACACCGAACCTGGTGCCGATCGTCTGGGATGCGCTGATGACGTTGTACGTCGACTCGGGGCACGGGCGGGCACCGCTCGAGCTCGACGAGGCGGGGCACCGTGAGAGTCTCACGAAGTGCCTTCGCGCCCTGCACAAAGACCAGCGTGAAGCGGCGTTTATGATGGTGCACACGATGGCGTACCAGCTCTACGGCCCAAACAGTTGGCAGCGCGATAACCTGCCTGGGTCCGAGCTAATCGCTGCGTTGTTGGCGCACACCAAGATCGGCATGAAGCACACCCGGGCGAAATCCTGGGAGTGGGACAAGGTCGTCGGTCCATCGGCTGGCCCGTCAACTGGTCCCGTCAAACCTACGAAACAGTCGAACTACAAGCGTCAACGCGACGCGCTACTCCGTGAGATCGAAGAAGAGGAAAGAGCACATGGCAACACGCAAATCGCTGATTCAGGCGACGGACATTCTCCGGGCGGGCGGGTGCTACAACTCGCACCTGGAGGATGAGGAAGCCCTCAAGGTGCTAGTGAACGACTGGTTCGCGGCGTTCGAGGACTTGAAAGACGCAGACATCCTGGCCGCTGCGAGCGCCTGGCTCGAGACTGAGGACGGCAAAAGGTGGCCGTCGAAGTACGACCTCCGCGAGCAGCTCAAGCGGCTGCGTGCGGCCGTGCCGCAGACGCGCAAGGGCTGCGACGCCTGCGACCGCACTGGCTGGCGCGAGCTCATCCGGATCCTGGAGCCCTTGCGCGTCCGGTTCTCGGCGCCGTGCCATTGCCCGAAAGGGTACTACTTCTCGCACCCGCCGCCTCGGCCGCCGAACTACCCGGGCCCCGACTCGCCACCGCCCGAACCGTTCGACGTCGTCGTCGACGCCTGGCGCCGGCGCGGATTCGAGGTCCTGGTGGCGACCGCGGACGAGCCGCACTTCCCGCTCGAGGTCATCGACCCGAGCGAGCGGACCCGCCTCCGACTGGAGGCCGCACGCGCCGAGACGGCCCGACGACAGGCCGCCGCTGCGGTCGCCGGCGTGGCACCCGGGGACGTCGCCGGACTCGCGGGCGTGCTCGCAAACAAGTGGCGCATGGGCCCGAAGGACTCGCGCTCGGCCGAGCAACTCCCCGACTACGACGACGCCCCGCACACCGGAGACGGCCGTGACTGAACCCAACACCGGTGAATCCTGGGTGATCAACCTCGACGGCGGGCACGCCCCGATGTTCTCGCGCGTCGTCGCGATCGACGCCGAGCACGTCCGGCTGCACGTCGTCGTGCTGCACCGAGCGAACGAGGACCAGGAGTTCCTCCGGAGCCGGGTCACGTTCGTCCGCAGGGCGGAGACGGAGCCCGAGCCTGTCGGTCCACCGGAGCGGAAGGCCGGTCCGCCCTCGAGCATTGTCGCCGGGATGATGGACAAGATCCGGAAGCGCACGCCGGATGCCCGGCAGCGCCAAGCCAACGACCACCGAGAGGAAGACCCCGATGCCACGCCCACCTGACCCCGCTGCAATCGCCGCGCTCCTGCCGTACGTGACGGGCGACGCGCACCCGCCGTCTCCGAGCGGGCTCCTCTGGGACGCGCAGATCGCCCAGCGCAACACGCCCGAGGCGGTGCTGCTCCAGCTCCAGGGGTGGGAGCCGTGGCAGGCGGACGCGATGCCGCGCGAGGAGGAAGGCCGGCCCGTGCTCGACCAGATCCTCCACTTCCGAAAGCTCGTCCCCGAGCAGGTGATCCTCGAACGCGCGCGCGCGTGGGTCGCACTCGACGCGAGCCTCGAACAAGCCGAAGCCGAAAGGGAGCCATGATGGACGGCGCCGAGAAGCCAGCAATCGCGATGCCGACAGCACCCGTCGTCGCGCACGACCACGACGCCTTTCACACGGTGGGCTGCGTGATCCAGGTACCGAACGATGGCAGGCGCGGGCCTGGTCCGCCGTGGGTGGCGGCGATCGTGACCGACGTCCACCGGGAGCACGAGGGCTCGCTCACGGGAGGGGACCGGACGGTGTTCCTTGCCGCCGTGCTCTACCCGCAGGTGGGGTGGGCGGTGCGCGGGGACACGGTGCTCAGCTTCTCGGGAGAGGGGATCTCCTGGAGATCCAAGCCGAAGCGTTGACCCGTTCCCCCTGACGAATGCCGAGCGACCTGTTCAACCGCCTGCGCGCCGCCCGTGAGAAGGACGGCGCGCGCTTCTGGACGAAGCCCTGGGACCTGAACCTGTTCGTGCTCCGCGGCAACGTGGTCGGAACCTGGGACGACGTCGTGCTCGTCGCCACGGTGGACGATTGCCAGCGCGAGGTTCTCCTCCGCTGCGCCGCCACGGCTGACGCCTGGTCCGGGGAGTGGCTGAACCCGACAGCGAAGGGCGGGTGCATCTACACGCTGAACGGCACGTACCCGCGAGGGCTCGAGCTCGGCATCTTCAAGGGGCGCGTCGCGCTCCGCCAAGTGGCGCCGTTCCGGTACGTCCGCTGGCCCGACCGGCACCGGATCCCGACGGTGCCCGAGCTCGAGGCGCTCGGCTCGGCGGCCGGCTTCACCGACACGGTCGGGACCCACGTCCACAACCGCATCTCGGACAAGACGCCGCTCAACCCGGCGACGGACGACAGCGAGGGATGCACCGTCACTCTGTACCAGCACGAGCACGCCGCCCTGATCCGCCTGTCCCAGCAGCAACGCGAGCGCCACGGCACCGGCATCCTCACCCCCACGTTCGCAGAGCGCGCAGCGCTCGGCGTATAGTGCGTCCGCCACAACCCCAGGAGAGTCCAATGTTCTGGAAGAAGCTCAAAAACACTCTGCTCAGCGAACGCACCCAAGCGCTCCTGCTCTACCTCGCTGTGACGATCGTGAACGGCGTGTTCCCGAACCTGAACCTCAACGTGCCAGCCGTTCCCGATAGCGACCTCACCCCGCTCACGCTGCTCGCTGGCGTGGCGAGCTCGTACGTGATCGGAACGTCCGTGCGGAAGCCGAGCGGCACCGCCACCCCCGACGACAAGTCGAACGCCTGACCCCGAATGCCGGATGCCGACGACCGACGCGAGTTCATCGCTGCCATCGAGACGCTCGCACACGCGACCGACTCGTTCAGCCGTGCCCTTCACGAGATGGGAAGCATCTTGCGGGACAACACGCTCGAAGTCCGGCGGCTCAACGACATCCGGCACTCGCAGAATGAGCTCGAGAAGGAGCGGGTCGCACTCGAGCGGGAGGGGCTCCACCTCCAAAGCCTCACGCTCGAGCGCAACCACGCCCTCGATGCCCGGAAGGTCGAGCGCGACATCACCGACTCGCACCGCCGGCATGAAGAGGTCGTCGAGCACATCAAGGAGCGGGGGAGGTTCTGGGCCAGACTCGTCGAGCTCTGGGCGAAGGTCGTCGAGACGCTTGGGAAGCCGCTCACGACGCGCGACGGGATCATCCTGCTCGGCGTCGGGCTGGTCGGCGTGCTCGTGATCGGCGCGGCCAAACTGCTTGGGCCAGACGATACGCTCGCACTCGCGAGCGGGCTCGTGGCCCTCTTCAAGGGGGTATGGAAGTGAACGAACAGATCGAAGTCGACCTCGAACCAACTCAGCCAACACCGAAATGTCCAAGTGACGGAGCGCTCGGCGTTCCCTGTCCTTGCCACACCGGGCACAGGGCGGCGGAGAGGCTGCGAGGATCGGTCCAGTTCCTCGGGGCCATCGCCGACGAGGAAGATGCCGAGCTCGGGCAGGTGCTCGGGTTCGATCGAAGACGACGGCAGCACTAAGTTCCAACCGCAACCGGAGTACGTCCATGCTGTGTCTCTTCATCGTCGCGCTGCTCGGCCTCGCTACCGGGGCGGAAACCTACGACGGATCGCAATACTTCTGGGGGGATCTCCACGCGCACACGGGCGTGAGCGGCGACGGCACCGCCATCGAGTACGGCAACTGCCGGACCCCGATCGAGTGCGGGTCGGTGGCCGAGGTCTTCAACATCGCGAAGGCGAACCACCTCGACTTCGTGGCGCTCACCGACCACAACCACACGTCGCCCGCCGCCGACTTCAACGCGCTGCTCGCACGATGCCGGCAGGAGACGAACGGGTCCTTCGTGTGCATCCCGTCGTCAGAGTTCTCCACGCTCAACACGCAAAACTCGGCGCGGTACGGGCACAAGAATCTGTACCTGTTCCAGGACGACGACGCGCGCCTCACGAACCTGTCGCTCGCCGACTTCCCGACCCCCTCGATCGCGACCGGTACCTGCGCGACGGCGCTCTGGTCGACCGCGGCGAACGTGTACGGGCTCTACGGGCCGACCCTCTTCTGGGCGCACCACCCGACCGCCGCCTCGGTGGCGACAACCAACTGGTCCTGCAACAACCCGATGTACGAGCCGGTCGTGGAGGTCTACAGCGGGTGGGGGAACGCGCTCACCTACCCGGCGAGCTACGACCCCCCGACGGGCGACGACGTCTCGACGGTGGACACGCCGACTGCGTCTTCGAGCGTGCACTACGCGCTCAACACGGGGCTACGACTGGGTTTCGTCGCCGGCACCGACCTGCACGACACCCGACCTGGCGAGGTCTGCGACCGGGGGGGCGCCCGCTCGTACGCTGGCGGCCTCACTATGCTCACGTTGCCCCAGGGCACGCCGTTCTCCCGGGCCGCCATCTACGCGGAGCTCGTCGGCCGGCGCAGCCTGGCGACCACGGGGCCCCGCGTGCCGGTGTCCGTGGCGTGGGTCACGTCCGACGGGGTGCCGCACCGCATCGGCGAACAGATCGCCGTCATCACCGGGACCACGGTGACGCTCAGCGTGCGGGTGCCGAGCACGTACGCTGCCTCTGTGACGGGCGTGTCCGCCGTCGGGTACTCGAGTCTCGCCACCCTGGCGAGCGTGGGCACGGGGACGTGGACGGCGACGTTCAGCTCGAGCTCGCTCCCCTCCTGGCTCTACGTCCAGGTCGCCATCGACGGGGCGGTCTACTACGGGACCGCCGCCTGCGACGACGGCGGGGCCGACCAGCGCGAGTTCGTCTGGTCCTCGCCGGCCTGGTTCTCCGTCGTGGACCCCGAGCCCGTCGACATGGACGAGGACGGCGTCTCCCCGCCGATCGACTGCGACGACAACAACAGCTCGATCAGCCCGGGACAGGTCGAGGTCTGCGACGGGCTCGACAACGACTGCAACGGAAGTGCGGACATCAACGCCGCCGACATGCTCGCCTTCTACGTGGACGGGGACGGCGACGGGTACGGGGCAGGCTCCGCGTTCTACTCGTGCTTCAACATCGCGGGTCGGGTCACGAACGCGACGGACTGCAACGACTCGAGGCCGGCAATCCATCCGGGCGCACGCGAGCGGCGCGGGAACGGCATCGACGAGAACTGCGACGGGGTTGCCGACTAGGTTCGCCCGCCCGCGTCCCCTCGGGCTTCGAGGCGCCCGTTCTTCGATGCCCGTTCCAACTGCGCCAGCCGCGCCAGGTCAACGCCCATCGGAACCTCCCGTCATCAACTTCGCCAGCTCGTTCGGATCCACCAAGAGCCCGCCGGCCGGAAGCATGAAGGCCATCGGGCCGTCGTCCACCCAGCGGAAGTTCTCTGAACGTGCCGCCCACTTCTTGCGAATGCGCTTCGACTTGGAGCGCGGGAACCGGAACTGCACGCGGCGCTGCTTGCGCGGCAGGTACTTGGACGTGACGATCTCGACGCCGAAGATGCTCACGAGCCACCTCCCTTCGCCGGCCCGCCGTCGCGGTTGTCGAGCCACTCGTCCAGAACGTCGATCAGGCTCTCCAGTCGATGACGCGTGATGATCGGGTCGGCGGCGGAAGAGGCTTGTTGCGGTCTGGACCGCTCCCGTTCGTACAGCAGGTCGCGAAGCGGCACCGTCCGCTCGCCCACCGGCGCCGCGGAGGGGGGTGGGGGCTTCGCGTCTCGGCTACAGTTCCGCGCATGCGTGCCGCAAGAGCACGAGCACTCGGGGCAGCGGTCGGTGGCCGTGTCGCCTTCGAACTGCGGGCCGACCGGACCATCGGGGGTCGGCGGCTGTTGCAACCACTCGCCGAAGGCCGGAAGGGGCGCGGGCTGGGCGCGGGCCTCCTCCCGCCGCAACCACTGGAGCGGGAACCACCATCCCAACGAGGGGGTGGACACGTAGGCGAGCTCGTCCTCACGGTGAGAGACGGTCCCCTTCTCGCCATCGTGGTTGCTCGGGATGCCGCCCTCAGCCGACGCGCCCTCGACAATCCAGACGGTGGCGCCGAGCGCAGGCCAAGAGTCCCCCGCCATCGGCCCACCGCCCGCGTGCTCGCGCCCCGC
>JANNQS010000004.1:0-6805 GCA_031400875.1 Planctomycetota bacterium
AGCTGAAGCGGGAAACAGTAGGCTGCCGTTCACCCATTGGGGGCCCTCGTGATGGTTTGTCCGACAACAAATCCATTCGGCGAGAAACGCCCCCAACGGGCCTTCTTTCACGGATCCTCGTGAATCATCCGGGCTGACACCGATGTGAGCGCGCGTGGTGCAAGGTGTCTGACACCGGTGTCTACTTCGTGAGCAGCTTCTGCAGGCAGGGGTCGGCCAGCAGCGCGTCGGCGATTCGGCGTGCCTGCCAGCGGCAGCCTTCGTCGGTGAAGTGCACGGAGTCGGCGAAGTGTGCGGAGTCGTGCGGGATCGTGTCCTCGCCCTCGACCAGCGTCGTGCCGGTCGTCGCGGCGACCTCGCGGATCACGCGGTTGTAGGCCGTGAAACCGGCCACCACGGCGGCGTGGCTCATGTAGGGCATGTAGTAGAAGTGCGTGATGCAAGCGGCGCGCTGCTCGGCCTCGTCCTGGCCCGCTCGCGCGCGCTGCGCGAACGTCGCGAGGAGGACACAGGGTGACACCTCGCGCGCGCGACGCACGAGTCGCTCGAGCCGCTCGCGGAAGGGTGGCACGACGACGGATTCGTCCATCACGAGGCGGCCCTCGCCGCCGGCCGCGGCCGACTGCCGTGCGCGCACGAGCAGGTTCTTCTCGATCAGGTGCCAGGCCAGCGAATAGCGCGCGAGCCAGCCTTCGCGGTCGGCGTGCTCGGTGTACACGCCTTGCGCGCGCGCCAGCTCGCGCGACCACTTCGTGAGGTCGTTCGTGGCCTCGTAGACGACGATCACATCGGGCTCGAGCGGCGCCACGCGCAGATCGAGGCCCTGCTGCACCTCGTCGAGCACGTAGCCGGCCACGCCCGCGTTGACGAAGTCGACGTCGAGCCCGGGCCGCGCGGCGCGCAGCGCGGCGACGACCAGGCTGGGCCACGTCGCCTCGTCGCTCGAGGCCTCGGCGCAGAACGTGGTCGACGCGCCCAGGAAAGCCAGGCGAATCCGTCCGGCCGGCTTGGGCACCATGAGCTCGGGGTTGCGGAATCCACGCGAGTCGATGTGGATCGCGTCGGTCGTTCTCGAGGGCGGTGGGATGCGCAGGCCCGTCGCCGGATCCGTCTCGAACGTGTGGACGCGGAAGAACGTGCCGTACTGCGCGTAGAAACGGATGCGCGCCACGGCCTCGATCGCCAGCGCACCGACGAACAGCACGCCGAGAGCCAGCAGGATTTTCCGACGGGTGGGCCGGCGCGCCATGGCGTGGGGAGGATCCACGTCGGCGCGCAGGAGGGCAAGCAAGGACAAGGTTCAGATCCGAGCCTCCACGGTCCGAAGCCAATCGCGCGGGTGGGGCTGGCAGGTCCCCTCGCGAGAAGAGGAACCATGAACAGCGGCAGCGGTCTGGGCCTGCATCGGGGCCCGGACATGGATCGGATCGGGCGCGCGCGCGCATTCCAGCTCACGACCTGGTCGTTGGCCGTAAGCCTGGCGCTCGCCGGCTGCGCCCCGAACTCGTTACCGGACGGCAGCGGGCCGGGGAGCGGCAGCGGCGTCGTCGAGGAGCCGCCGCCGCCGACCCTGGGCGACCTGGCCGAAGTCGGCGACCTGGTGGGCCTGTTCGAGGTCACCCTGCCGGCCGTGACCCCCTTCGTGCTGCACGGCACGATGCCCGTGCCGCCGCGCGCGCACGTGGACCCGCCGACGGGCGTGCCGTTCCAGCTGCGCGGACCCGACGGCGTGGTCTTCGCGGCGCAGATCGAGACCGTGACACGCTGGCCGAACTCGGACGACGGGGCCGACGTCGTCGAGATCCTGGCGCGCGTCGACCGGCCGGCCGGGCTCGCGCCGGGCGCGCGCACCAGCTACCAGGTCATGTACCAGCCGCACGGCGCCGGACAGTGTCATCCGTCCGTGCACGTCGAGAACCTGCTGGCGCAGGAGGGCGCGATCGTCCTGAGCACGCGCGACGTGTTCGGGAACGAGTACCGCACGGACGTGCTGACCGACGCGCGCAGCGGAACCGGCTCGGCGCGCACGCTGAAGAGCGGCCGCGTCGCGGAAGAGGTCGCGACGCACGAGGTGCTGCGGCCCGTCACGCCGACCACCGGCCCGCAAGCCACGCTGCCGCACTTGATGGGCGTCCACTCGTACCTGACGCGCTACTCGTCCGAGGACTACGTGACGCTCGACCTGCGCGTGCACGCCGCCTTCAGCGGGCTCGACCCGTCGACCAGCGACGACGATCCGCTGGGCAAGGTCTACTTCGACGCGCTCGAGATCTCCGTGCCGGCCGGCTGGACCGTGCTCGAGTCGACCGAGAACCCCTACTCCGGTCCGTGCACGACCGCCGACGGTCGCACGCGCAAAGCCCTCGTCCGTCCGATCGCGGGCGGCGCGCTGCACGTCATGCCGGCGCTGTCGCAGTTCGAGCGCCGCCTCGTGATCGCCCGCGTCGGCTCCGAGGCGCGCGCTCTCTCGGCCCTGCGCGAGGAAGGCCTGGCCTTCTGCCGCGAGGGCACGAGCCGCGACGGTCTCGAGCTGTTCTCGTGGTGGAACGGCGAGTTCGGCCGCTGGTTCTCCCAGCGCCACCCGCTGCCGAGCCTGGGCCACGAGAACGAGGCGTCGCTGCGCCAGACGCTGGTTTCCGGCTGGACGTCGCTGCAGAACCAGGTTACGAGCGGCGCGGCCGGGACGTACCCGATCGAGTCCGGCAACCTCGGCTGGGCGCACCCGTTCGGGATCCAGCACGGCGGCATGGTGAGCGGCGCCGAGATCTTCCTGTACGACGGCGCCGACGTGGCGCAGGTCGCGTCGGTCGAGGGCCTGCGCGCCGCGCAGCTGCGGCTGCGCATGTACACGGACCGGCAGCCGAACGTGATGTTCAACGCCGACGGTCGCCACGCGCGCTGGAGCGAATGGGTCGTGCACGCGCCGGGCGGCGAGTTCCTGCCGGTGTGGTGGTACAACGCGCCGATGCTGTGGGCCTCCGATCCGTTCGGATACGGAGAGGCCTCCACGCACCAGACGACGGCCGTCGCCGCGCAAGGCCGTGCCCCGGCGTACGAGGCCGACCTCGAGGGCTACCAGCCGGTCGACTGGCAGCACCTCGTGCGCTACACGCGCAGCGCGAAGGTCTGCCTGTGGCTCGACAACGACACGCTCGCGAAGGAGGACCTGCGCGCGCAAGCCGAGGGCTTCCTGTTCGGCTACTCGAACCTGCCGCAGGACCTGTACGGCAACATCATCTCGACCGGCATGCTCTCGATGACCAACTACGTGGAGGTCGACCCGGGCATGGGGCTCTGCTTCGGGCGCGGGGAGTCGTGGGGCCTCGACGCGGTGCTGTGCGCCTACTCGACGGCCGAGGAGCCCTGGCGCCGCGCGCTCGTGCCCTGGGCGCGCGATCTCGTCAGCATGCTCGAGCGCGGCCAGTCGTCGTGCAGCGGCGTGATCCAGGCGACGCCGCAGTACAACGTGTTCGACAGCCAGTACCGCTGCCGCCAGTCGATCGAGGCGGCGATCATGGAGAACGCCCTCGTCGGCCTGCGCGAGACCGTGTTCGAGGGCGAGGACGAGGCGGTCGAGGGCCGGCTCAACGAGGTCCTGCGCCGCGCGTTCTACGCCATGGTGTCGCCCTACGTGTGGAGCGACACACACCACGGGCCCTGGGCCATGATGGCCGTCGGACTGTTCGACATGAGCGAGCCGCCGTTCTGCACGAGCATCCCGGCCGACGGCAACTACGGCTTCGCGGACCACTACCAGTCCTGGTCGAGCCTGGCGTACGCCTACGAGCTGACCCACGATCCGCTCTTCCTGTCCAAGGCTCAGGAGATGCTGGGCAGCACGAACCTGACGGCGGATCTGAACGCCGATCCCATCACGAACTGGCAGAACCGGGCCGCCCTGATCCAGCTCATGCAGAGCCTGGAGACCCCGGACGAGAACGCCGGACCCTGACAAAAGCCGCACGAAACCCGACAAATCGGCTAGTGCGCATTCCGGGATCGACAGCTACCATCGCGCCGTCCTCAGGGCGTGGCGCGTCGTCACGGGCAGATCCCTGAAGATCCTGCCGCCGCGACTTCCCGCGGTCGATGCCCTTGCCATGGAGGACGACCGCCGTGAAAAACCGGTGCGTCGGTGACTCGACGTTCGTTTCCAGCCCGCTGACCCGCTGGGTCCGTGCCCTGCTCCTCGCGGGGTCGGTCTGGGTTCCTTGCGCGCAAGCCGCACCTCCGAGCGCGCGCACGGCGGGTGACGGCGAAGAGCCGGCCCGCGTGATCGCCCGGCTGGCCGTGGGCGTGCCCAGCACGCGCGAGTTCGTCCTGCGCGGGACGATCCCCGTGCCGCGCGGCACGTTCCCGCGCTCCGACGGCCTGTCGCCCTTCCGCATCCGCGACATGGACGGCACGCTGGTCCGGACGCAGACGGAGATCGTCTCGCGCTACGCGGACGAGGCTTCGGGCGCGGACGTGATCGAGGTCCTGGCGCGTGTGCGCCGGCCTGACGATCCGCCGCCGGGCGTGCTGCTCGAGTACGACGTCGTCGCCTCACCGCACGATCCCGGCGTCTTCGAGCGCAGCGACGTGGTCGACGAGGTGCTGCTGGGCTCGGCGCAGCTGCGGCTCACGGCCCGCGACGTGTTCGGCAACCGCTACACGGCCGAGCTGACCGGCGGGAACGCGACCGTGCGCAGCCTGCGCGACGGCGCGGCTTGCCAGGAGTGGCGCACGCTCGCCAGCTTCCTGCCGGACAACCCGCACGGGGGTCCGCAGGGCACGCTGCCGCACTTGATGAACGTGCACGCGTTCTTCCGCATCTGGACCGGCGAGCCCGTCGTGTCCCTCGACCTCGTGATCCACAACGGCGTGGACGGGCACGATCCGTCGACGAATCGCGACGATCCGGTCGGCACGATCTACTTCGAATCGATCAGCCTGTGGCTGCCGGGCGGCTGGATCGCGCGCCAGGACCATCCCGACTCGTTCACGGGCGATCAGGCCGAGGAACCGGGCTACACGCGGGTGCCGCTGGTGAAGGCGCTCGACGGCGGCAAGCTGCACGTGATGCCGATCCAGGCGCAGACCCTGCGCCGCATCGCGCTGTCGCGCCGCATCGACGAGGACCGCGCGCTCGACTACGTGCGCGACGCGAACCTGGGCTTCGCGCGCCGCGGCATCAACGAACAGGGCCAGGAGC
Source organism: Planctomycetota bacterium (assembly GCA_031400875.1). Lineage (GTDB taxonomy): Bacteria > Planctomycetota > UBA1135 > UBA1135 > JAEUHZ01. The sequence continues at coordinate 5,195 of JANNQS010000004.1, forward strand.
TCTACTCGTGGTGGAATCCCGGGACACCGGGGTTCTTCCCGCAGAAGCACGTGCTGCCGCGGCTCGACCACGTCAGCGCGGCATCCATCGCGGCCGACCTCGACGGCCAGTACGCGGTCACGGCCTATGCGTTGCGCAGCGGGACCGCGACCGGCTATCCGATCCTCTCGCCCGCGCTGGGCTGGGCCCATCCGTGGGGCATCGAGGACGGCGGGATGGCCGGCGGCGACGAGATCTACCTGTACGAGGGCTTGCGCACGCTCGAGATCGCGTCGCACAAGGGCTACCGCACGCTGGCGATGCGTCTGCGCATGTTGACGGACCGTCAGCCCGTCGCGCTGTACGACGAGGACGGAAGGCCGGCCGACTACACGCGCTGGACCGTGCAGGGCCAGAGCGGGGAATGGCTGCCGATCTGGTGCTTCCTGCGGCCGATGCTGTGGGCCGCGGATCCGTTCGGGTTCACGTCGGCGCCAACGTTCCAGGTCGACGCGGTCGTGGCCCAGGGCCGCGCGCCCGACTACGAGGACGCGCTGCTCCGGCACGATCCGATCGACCTCGAGCACCTCGTGCGCTACACGGCGCCGGCCAAGGCGCTGGCCTGGATCGGCAACGACACGCTGGCGAAGGAGGCCCTGGCCCTCCACGCGGATCTCTTCCGGCTCTCCTACAACGAGCTGCCCAACAGCGACTACGACCATTGGATCCCGACCGGGCTGGGCTCGGACGAGAACTACGTCGCGGCCCACCCGGGCATCGGCTTCACATTCGGACGCATGGAGGCCTGGGGCCTCGACGCGGCCACCGCCTGGTACGCGCTCGCTCCGCGCAGCTGGCGCATGCGCACGCGCGACTGGTTCGGGCGCGTCGCCGACGTGGTCGAGGCCGGGCAATCCCAGTGCAGCGGCTTCATCGAGGCGATGATCTACGAGCAGCTGTTCGACGGCCACTACCGCGCGCGGCAGTCGATCGAGCAGGCCATCACGGAGCACTCGCTGCTCGGGCTCGCGAACACGGTCTTCGACGAGGCGGATCCCGAGCGCGACCGCGCCCTGCACGACGTCCTCATGGATTCCTTCCGCTCGATGGTGACGACGCCGGGCTGGAGCGAGGTGCACAACGCTCCCTGGGCCAAGCTCGCGGTCGGCGACGCGAACTTCTCGCACGAACCCTTCTGCGGTCCGCCGCCGGCCGACGGCTACGCCGACGGCGGCGACGAGTGGCAGGTCTGGAGCTCGTTCGCGTACGCCTACGAGCGCACGGGCGAGGAGATCTTCCTGACGCGCGCGCTGGAGATGCTCGGCACCGACGACCTCCTGCAGGGGCTCGAGGCGCAGGGTCTGTGGAACCTGGGCAACCGCGCGGCGCTCCTGGCGCTGGCGCAGCAGCTCGACCGCAAGCAGTAGGAGATCGATCCCCACATGACCTCGGGGAGCACGACCGCGTGCTCCCCGAGGCTTCTGCGCGCGCGGAGCGCGCGCTCGGCGCGCGCTACGCGCGCCCACTGGAATGGGGCGCGCCGTTAAATCGCGCCCCCCGAACGATCTAGCGTAATCAAAAGGCAGGCCTTCCGCGACCGCGTGAAGGCCAGGCGAAAGCTACTGTTGTGGT
>JANNQS010000005.1:0-8584 GCA_031400875.1 Planctomycetota bacterium
GGGTGTTCACGCTGTTACCCCCCGGGGCCCTGTTTGTTTGTTTTTTGGGGGTGGTTGTTGGTTCCCGCCCCGCCCCCCCCACCGCCGCGTTCAGTAGAGGCGCAGCTTGCACGACGGGCACGAACGCGGCCCCTTGTCGAACTCGCTCAAGCACGCCGGGCATGTCTGACGCTCCGCGTCCAAGTCGACGACCGTCTCGGCCGAACGGCGCGCGTCCGGATCCAGCTGCGAGAGCCAGCGCTCCTCGATGTGTCCCAGCGCGGCCTTCACGTCCTGGCCCGCGACCGCGAGCCACAGCTTGGTGCCTCAGGAGCTGCACTTCTCCTTGGGCGGGGCGACGATCTCGCCGCCGATGCCGGCCTCGGACAAGGAGCTCCGCAGCTCCCTCAGGTTGTCCAGGCCGCCCTCGGCGACCACGTGCAGCTCTCCGTGACGTTCCATGCGATCCAAGCCTATCTCCCAAGCGGCCGAACTTGATCGAAGGCGTCGTGGAGCCGTAGTCTTGGGGCTCACCCATGGGTTCCACCCCCGGCTCCAGCGCGCTCACGCAAGGCATCCGCATCGAGGCGGCGGCCCAGTTCCTGCCCGAGGAATCCGACCCGGACAAGGGGCACTTCCTCTTCGTCTACCGGATCCGCATGGCCAACGAGGGCACGCGGCGGGCGAAGCTGCGCTCGCGCCACTGGCGCATCCTCGACTCCGCCAATGAGCTGCGCGAAGTGCGCGGTCCGGGCGTCGTCGGCCGCTACCCCGACCTCGCTCCGGGCGAGAAGTTCGAGTACTTCAGCTCGTGCCCGCTGCCGACCGCGTGGGGGACGATGGAGGGTGCCTTCACGTTCGAGCGCGACGACGGCACGCCCTTCGACGTGACGGTCGCGCGCTTCTTCCTCGTGCCGAACGCGCCGCCGGTGCTCGAGCCGGCTGGCCGGGCTGTCTAGCCGGCGCGACGACTGCACGTTGGCGCGCTCAGCGCGCCGCGGCTAGGGTCGCGCGCATGCGAGCCCCCCCGAACCCGTTCCTGCGCCTCTCCTTCGCGTTCCTCGGCCTCGCAGCCGCGAGCTGCTCCTCGACGGGCGCCGCGGCGACCGCCCACGCGGCGGAAGCGTGGTCCGATCCGCGCTTCACCGGCGCGACGCTGCGCTTCGACTACGACCACGTCGGCTCCGCCACCGAGGAGCACGTCGCGCCGTCGGGCTTCCGCATCGAAGGCGCATGGCCGGGCAGCCGCACGCAGCTCGTCGACCCGACCGACTCGGGCAAGTACCGCTTCCTGGCGCGCGACAAAGCGAGCGGGGAGCTCTTCTGGTCGCGCGGCTTCTGCAGCATCTTCGGCGAGTGGGAGACGACGGGGGAAGCGAAGAAGGCCTGGCGATCCTGCCAGGAATCGCAGCGTTTTCCCGAGCCGCGCGCGCCGGCTGTCCTCTCGCTCGAGAAGCGCGGCGACGACGGCGGGTTCCGCGAGATCTGGCGCGGCGAGGTCGATCCGGCTTCGCGCTTCGTCGACCGCGCTCCGGTGGCTCGTGTCGGAGAGGTCCTCGCGCTCGGCGTGAATGGTGCGCCGGCGCAGCAGGTCGACCTGCTGCTCGTCGCCGAGGGTTATCCGGCCGACCACCGCGAAAAGTTCGAGCGCGACGCGCGGCGCATGCTCGATACCCTGTTCGCGACCGAGCCCTGGCGCTCGCGCCGCGGGGACGTGTCCGTGCGTGGCCTTTTCGTGCCCAGCCCGGAAGCGGGGATCAGCAACCCGCGCAAGGGGATCTGGCGCGCGAGCGCGATCGGCGCGTCGTTCAACGCCTTCGACAGCGACCGCTACGTTCTCACGTACGAGGACCGCCGGTTGCGCGAGCTCGCGGCGCAGGCGCCGTACGACGCGCTCGTGGTGCTCGTCGACGAGCGCAAGTACGGCGGTGGGGGCATCCACAACCTGTGGGCGACCGTGACCGTCGACACGGAGCCGGCCGCGTACGTGTTCGTCCACGAGCTGGGCCACTCCTTCGCCGGGCTCGCGGACGAGTACTACTCGTCGCAGGTGGCCTACGAAACGCTCCAGCCGAAGGGCGTCGAGCCGTGGGAGCCCAACGCCACCGCGCTGCTCGATCCGGCGCGACTGAAGTGGCGCGACCTGGTGACGGCCGGGACGTCCCTGCCGACCCCCTGGCGTCAGGCGGAGTACGACGCGCTCGACCGCGCCTACCAGGAGAAGCGCCAGGCGCTCATCGCGGTCGGCGCGTCCGAGAGCGAGAACGAGGCGCTCATGCGCGAGGCCCTCGCGGTTTCCGGCCCGTTCCTGCGCGCCGAGTCGTCCTTCGGCCGTGTGGGTGCCTTCGAAGGCTGCCTGTACGAGGCCAAGGGCCTCTACCGCCCCGAGGCCGACTGCATCATGTTCACGCGCAACCCCGTGCCGTTCTGTGCCGTGTGCCGGCGCGCGATCGACCGCGCCATCGATCTTTACACGCATTAGCCCGCTCGTGTGCCGTTTCCCGCGCGTCCCGGTATCCTCGCTCAGCCCCCCCCCTCGAGGAACCGCCATGACGACGCCCACGACGAACGCGAAGACGAGCGTGCCCGAGCGCTACTTGAAGGCTCTCGATGGAGCCGATCCGCTTCAGGTGCTGCGCAAGTCGCCGAAGCGGCTGCGCAAGCTGATCAAGTCCGCGAAGGCGAAGGAGCTGGGCTGGAAGGCCGACGCCGCGACGTGGTCCGTGCACGAAGTGATCGGCCACATGGCCGACCACGAGTTCGTGTTCGGCGCGCGCGTGCGCTTCGTCGCGTCGCACGACAAGCCGGCGCTGGCGGCCTACGACGAGAGCCTGTTCATGGCGCGCCTGGGGATCGACCGCTCGCGCCTCGAGGACCTGTTCGACGCCTGGGTCGCCGCGCGCGCCGCGAACATGCACCTGCTCGACCGCCTGCCCGAGGACGCCTGGTCGCGCACCGGGATCCACCAGGAGCGCGGCGAGCTCTCGTTGACGCAGATCGTCGTGACGAACGCCGGCCACGACCGCATCCACGAGGAGCAGATCGAGCGCGTGATCGCGCGCGCGCGCGTGGCGCGGCGCGAGCTGAAGGAGCGCGAGCGGGCCGCGGAGAAGGCCGCCGCCGCGGAAAAGAAGGCCACTAGGAAGGCCAACGGGAAGTCGAACGGGAAGTCGAACGGGAAGGCACAGCCTGACCCGGGAACGGCCCAGCCGGACCCTTCGAAGCAGGCCCGGAAGGACGCCAAGAAGGACGCCAAGCGGAACGCGTCCGCCGAACCCTCGAAGCGCAAGCAGGCCGCGTCCGCGACCTGAGCGCGCAGCGCCGGCAGGTGCGCTGCGCGGTCAGGTGCGCTGCGCTAGGGGAGGAAGCCCTTCACGTTCTTCAGCTTGCGCGGCAGGTATTCCTCGATCACGAAGTTGAGGCCCCACTTGGCCAGCGCCTGCTGCTCGGCGCGCACGCCCATCGACAGCATCATGTCGATCGCCTTGATCCAGGGCTTGTGCGCCATGAAGAACGGGTCGTTCTTGAGCGCGTCCTTGGCGCGCTTGATGTCGACCTCCTGCAGCGGGTGGGTCGCGTCCTGCAGCTTGAAATCGTGGATGTCCTGCGGCGTCACGCCCAGATACTGCGCCTGCGGCACGCAGAAGAAGCGGTTGATGTGCGCGGCGTTGCCCGAGCCGACCTTGAGCGTGCGGTAGATGTTGGCGATCCCGTACGGATCGCAGTCGACGAAGGCGTAGACCGGGATCTTCTTCTCGTCGGCCAGACGGCGCACGAATCGCCGGGTGGCGCGCGTGGGCACGCCGGCCGTCTCGACGAGGATGCAGTTCGCCGTCTTCCAGTACTTGTGGTTGTTCAAGCGCTGGAACATCCCGCCCGTCTCGATCGCGAGGATGAACGCGGCCTTCGTCTCGTACTTCAGGTGCTCGACCGAATGGGGGATCGAGTACGAGCCCGAACCGAAGTTCGTGCAGTCGATGCGGATCTCCGCGCCCGTCTCGGAATCCCGGTCGATCACGACGAGCTCGCCGGCCACCGAGCCGCCGTGCTCCTCGGGATAGAAGCGCAGCTGCTCGCGCGAGAGCCCGTCCAGCGACGCCAGCGCCTCGATGTCGTCGAGCACCGTGTCGGACTCGGGCTGGTCGTCGAACTTGCAGTCGCCCCAGTTCTTGGAGACGTAGTAGGCCTCGCGCTTCGTGGCGAAGTCGTCGTTCTCGACCATCTCCTTGGCGATCGCCATGAGGCGCAGCGTCTGCGCGAAGGTCTTGACGGTGGTGACGGTCAGCTGGCGCGCCTTGCGCCCGCGGCCCAGCTCGAAGTAGCCGACCTTTGTGTCGTACTTGACGTTCGAGAGGGCGCGTGTCGGGAAGCGCAGCTCCGGCAGGATGCGCGCGTCGATGTTTGCGCGCACGCGCGTGGCGGTCGACTCGATCAGCCCGAGCGTCTTCTTGTCGAGCTCGCCGAGCTTGCGGACCGCCTTGCGGACCTTGCGCGGCGGCTGCGGATCGAGCTTCTCGTCCGGTTTCTTCTTCCTGGCCATCGGTCCCCCCTGCAGGAACGCTTTTCTGTAGAGGTCGCCAGCCGGGGAGTCAACGACGGCGTGCAGCCCAGCAAGAGAAGGCGAGAGGAATCGATCGCAAGCCCCAATCCGTGCTGGTGGCGCCGCGCGGAACCGCGCGACGCGTGCGCAAGCGCGCGTCGGAGCCCGTAGACAGCCGATCGTACGGGCTCACTGGAATCGTGGTGCCGCGCGCAAGCGCGCGTCACTGCCAGACGATCGTCAACCCGTTCGACAGGTTGAACGTGGCCGCCGTGCAGAACGCGGCTGCGTTGCGGTACCAGACCTGGTAGTGCCGCGTCGCGCCGGCCGGCACGCCCGTGTGCACCGAGATCGTCGGATCCCCGGCCGCCGGGAACTGGCTCGCGCCGGCCTGGTTCTGCTTCGTCCCGAGCCGCATCACGTTGCTGCTCACGCAGCGCAGGCCGTCGCCGAAGGTCACCGCGAGCTGCGCATTGCCCTGGAAGTACAGGGCCGAGCTGTTGGGCATCTCCGAGCCGCGCAGCACCAGCGTGTCGGCTCCCACGGTCGCAGAGCCCGTGGCCCCGAGCCGCGCCCCGGCCGCGTTCACCGAGCTGGGACAGCCGTGACCGGTGGCGCCCACGTTGCCGCACGGACAGGCCGTGCTCGAGCCGTCGCCGAAGCAGTAGGCCGTGCCCGCGACGCCGGCGCAGTCGGCGCGCAGGAGCCACACGCCGCTCAAGCCGATCGAGTCGAGCTCGGTCGGCTGGAGGTCGTTCGTGGCCAGGTTCAAGAAGTCGAACGTGCCGTTCGAGTTGCCCGCCGCCCACGCGCGTCGGTTCGAGTTGGCCGGGCAACCGTTCTGGTCGAGCGGAGCTGGATACTGCCCGGGTTGGTGGTTGATCACGAGGCCGACGAAGAAGACTCCTGCGACCGAGACGCTCGGCGAGAGCGGGAACGAGTCGAAGATGTCGTTGTCGAAGTTCGTGACGACGCCCTGCACCTGCTGCAGCAGCACGCAGTCGGTGGGATCCCCGTCGTCGTTGGGATCGTCCCAGATCGCCGCGACCACTGGCGTTCCGGCCGGAGGCGTTCCGCCGGGGAACAGCGGCGTGCCGAACGCGCTGGCGATCGAAGCGACGACCGTGTCGCCGCCGACGTGGCCGTAGCGCTGGAGCCAGGCGAACGCTCCGCCGGCCGTGACGCCGACCGAGTTCTCGCTCGTGCCGTTGTCGTGCTGGCAGCCTGCGGCCGACGCGACGGTCGAGAACACGAAGGAGCCCGGGCCGCCGGGCGCGCCCGGGAAGTTGCCGAGCTGGATCGCGTAGGCCTGGCCCGCGACCGCGTCGAAGCAGGCTTGCGCTGCTCCGCCTAGTTGGCCGCAGCCGTCGTCGTCGCACACGAGTGCCGGTCCGGTCGGGCAGCCGGCGCCGACGTAGAGCGCGATCTTGCTGTCCTGGCCGCCGGCGCACAGGGAGACCTGGTACTTGTTCGACGTCGGAGCGGTCCACGTGAACCACAGGTCGTTGTCGATCCCGGTCGTCCCGAAGAAGCTGCAGCCCGTGTTGTCCTGACCGATGCAACCGGTCGTGGCGGCCGTGTTGTCGTACGCGTGCGGTCCCAGGCCGCTGAGCACGATGGGTGCGGAGCAATCGTCGTTCGTGCCCGCGCCACTCTGCGGCGTGACGGTGAACGCGCCCGAGCCCGGCGTCGCACCGCCGTTCGGGTAGAGGCCAAGCTGGATCGTGTACGTCTGGCCGGAGATCGCGCTGAAGCACAGCTCGCTGGTCGTGAGGCACGCGTCCTCGTTGCAGCCGATGGCCGGCGCCGTCGGGCAGCCCGCGCCGGCGTAGACCGCGACCTTGGTGTCGATCGTCGTGCCGCCGCACAGGGAGAGCAGCGTCAGCCCGCTGCTCGTCGCCGTCCACGTGAACCACACGTCGGAGACGACCGCGGTGTTCCCGAAGAAGTTGCACGCGACCTCGTTCTGGCCCTCGACGCCCGTGGACGCGTACGTGTTGTCGAAGGGGTGCGGTCCGACGCCGGAGATCAAGGTCGAGGTGGTGCAGCCGTCGTTCGGCGGCGGCAGCGCGATCTGGATCCCGAACGTCCCGGAGCCGCCCGGAGCGCCGCCACCGTTCGGGAACGTGCCCAGCTGAATCGTGTACGACTGCCCCGCCGCCACCGGGAACAGGACGCGGCTCTGCATGTGGCACAGGTCGTCGTTGCAGGCCAGCGCCGCGGTGACCGGGCACCCCACGCCGTCGTACACGGCGATCTTCGTGTCGACCGTGCCGTTGCAGGTCGACAGCGCGGCCGTGCCGTTGAAGGTCGAGGTCCAGGTGAACCAGAGGTCGTTCGCGATCGCCGTGCTGCCGAACTCGAGGCAGTTCGAGTTGCTCTGGCCCTCAGGGCTCGTCGTGGCCAGCGTGTTGTCGAAGGCGTACGTGCCGGCGCCGAAGATCGCGAACGGCGACGCGCAGGAGTCGTGCGCGGGCGGCAGCTCGATCGTGAACGTCCCGGCGCCGCCCGCGGCGCCGAGGGGATAGAGCCCGAGCTGGATCGTGTAGACCAGGCCCGCGACGGCCTGGAAGCCGGCCTTCGCCTGCATGCCGCAGCCGTCGACGTTGCAGACCAGCGCCGGCGCGGTGGGGCAACCCTGTCCGTCGTAGACGGCGATCTTCGTGTCGATCGCGCCGCCGCACGTGTTGACGACGACGGCGCCGGTGACCGTCGAGGTCCAGCGGTACCAGACGTCCTGCGCGATCCCGGTGGAAGCGACGGAGTTGCAGGCCGGCTCGTTCTGGCCTTCCGTGCCCGTCGTGGCGTACGTGTTGTCGAAGCCGAACGTGCCCAGACCGCTGATGGTGACCGGCGTCGCGCAATCGTCGTTGGATGGCGCGACGACCTGGTTGATCGTGAAGCTACCCGCGCCGCCCATGATCGTGAACGGGTAGAGCCCGAGCTGGATCACGTAGCTCTGACCGCTTACGACTGGGAACAGGACCCGGCTCTGGAACGCGGTCGGGCCGCAGTAGTCGTCGTTGCACACCAGCGCGGGCGCCGTCGGGCAGGCCGTGCCGTCGTAGACGGCGATCTTCGTGTCGACCGTGTGGTTGCAGGAGAGGAGCTCGGCGTTGCCGGTGAAGGTCGACGTCCAGCGGAACCACACGTCGCGCTGGATCGCGGAGGAGCCGAAGAAGTTGCAGGCCGCTTCGCTCTGTCCCTCGGTGCCGGTCGTCGCCGCGCTGTTGTCGAACGCGAACGGGCCGGACCCGGCGATGACGTCGGGCGTCGCGCAGGAGTCCGCGCCGCCCACGAGCATGGAGACGTTGGCCAGGGACGGCTGGGCCACCACGGAGCCGGACGGGATCTGGCCCTTGGCGTAGACCTTGGTTGGAAGTGATTTCCGATGCCGCGCCGGCGAGCCCTTGCCCGGGTCGCCCTGGGCGCTGTCCAGGGTGTCCTGCGCTGCGGCGGTTCCGGCGCAGGCGAGCAGCAGCACGGCGGAGGCGAGGGAAGGACGCATGGGCTCGAGAAGCTTCCAGGAACGGTGGGAGGTCCGGACGGCGGGACGCCTCGGAAGGGCCGGCGCCGGGCGAGTCGGCACCGAGGATCCCCCTTCCAAGGCTAGACGCTGCGCAGCCTCGCGGCGACGAAGGCGGCACTTTTCCAGACGCGCGCGGAAGCGTGGCGGTTCCCTCAGACCGTGCCGGCGCGGCGGGAGAGCGCGCTGGTGGGAGCCGCGCGGTCGGATGATTCCGGAGTCGGTCGTCGGCTCGCGCGCCGTGGTGAACGGGGGTGACGCCCGTTCGTGCGGAACCGCCGCTTCCGGAACGCCGACTGCGCGCGCGCCGGGCATCGGCCACTCGCGTCAGCGTCTCACCGCCACGCGACATCGACGCCATTCGCGGCGCGAAAGGCTTCGGAGTCTCCTCAGCCTCGGAGCGGGAAAGAACAGGGGCGGCCCCGCAAGCGGGACCGCCCCTTGGAACGCCACCCGCGCTCGCGCGCGGGCAGTCGTCAGTTGCTCACAGCCAGACGATGTTCATACCGTTGGTCAGGTTGAACGTCGCCGGCGTGCAG
>JANNQS010000006.1:0-109623 GCA_031400875.1 Planctomycetota bacterium
TACGGGCCGATGACCGTGCCGGGGCGCTCGGCAGGAGCGGGGGCATCGACCGACGCTCCCAGCAGAGGAGCAGAGGGCTGGAGGAAACTGCCGGCCTTGTCGCTGGCTTCCAGCAAGGCTTCCACCTCGGCCCGCAACGCCGTGTCCCCGGCGCAGGTGCGGTCCAGGAACGCTTGACGCACGCCGGGGGAACGCAGCTCCAGCGCCTTCAAGAACAGATCGTTCGCTCGTGGGTTCCAGGCTGTCATGGTGGGTGTCCGATCAGGCCGTCACCGCCTTCATCTCTCAGTGCGATGAAAGCGGGCGGTCTGCGCGCGAAAAGAACGGCAGCGGGCGGTTATTTCGACAATTGGCGGAACAGCCAGGCCCGGCCGAGCGCCCAGAGGCGGTCGGCAGCGCTGCGGCTGAGGCCCAGAGCTTCGGCCGCATCCTGGTGCGACAGACCGGCGAAGTAGCGCAGCTTCACGAGCCGGGCCGCACCCTCGTCGTGGAGTTCCAGCTGGCTCAGCGCCTCGTCCAGCGCGACGAGGTCGCCAGAACGTGCGTCGGGGACGGCAAGGTCCTCCGGGAGATCGATGCGCAAACGGTCGACGCCGTGCTTGACGGCCTGCTTGCGGCGAGCCTGGTCCACGAGGATTCGCCGCATCGCCTCGGCGGCGGCGCCGAAGAAATGGCCGCGGCTGTTCCAATGCTGGGCCTTGTCCACGTCCACCAGCCGCAGGTACGCCTCGTGGACCAGGGCCGTGGCCTGCAGCGTCTGGCCAGGCTTTTCATCCGCCAGCCTTCGCGTCGCCAGCTTGCGCAGCTCTTCGTAGACCAGCGGCAAGAGCTGCTCGGCGGCGTGCTGGTCGCCTTGTTCGATGTCATTCAGAATCTGCATGACATCGGCCATGAAACACGAGTCTACCGACCGCGAACCAGACATCCAAAAAGCGAGCGCGCCGCAGCGCCCCCGAAGGAGCCTGCCTTGAGTCTACTTGCGGAGGGCGAGATCGACAGGGCGATGGAACTCCTTGGGGATCGCTTCCATCACGGAATCGAGGCCGGGACGGTTCCGGTGGATTTACGCATCTCCACGATCCACTCCACAGGGGCGTCCGGCTTCGCTGCGGACGGATTCGCGTCGGCCGAGCGATCCAGGTCGGACCAGCGCAGTCGGCCGTGGACTCCGTAGGGGACCAGTCCAATGCGGCCCCGTGACGGCTCGACATGCACCATCATGAAGCTCTGGCAGAAAGGAGCGACGCTGGAGTCGAAGGCGGCCGACAGGAACTCCGGCGGCAACCGCACCTACCAGACCTGGTACCGCAATGCCGCGGCCTTCTGCACGGCGTCGACGTTCAACCTGACGAACGGAACGGCCATCGCCTGGACGCCGTGAGATGGGTGGACCTGTCAACCCCCGTTGACGGGTTCGTCGTCCTGAGTCGTGCGAGGCTGGCCGGCATCGGTCAGCCTCGCTCACTGAGTGGGTGTGGAGCGGAGAGAGGAACGGCCGGCGTCAGGAGTTCCGCCGCAAGAGGGACAACCCCTCGCGCGACAGCACGGCCCGGCAAGCGGGTGGAATTTCCTCGGCGCTCGGCCTCAGGCTCTCGCCGGGTCGATCGCTACCCTGCGTGCATGTACACGGTGACTGGCGATGTCGTGATGCCTTGCACGGTCACGGGCTCCTGGCCGCGTCCGCGCTGGTTCGACGTGAGCATGTGGGGCCGGCCGCTCGACACGTGCATGATGGACGTGCGCTTCCGCGAGAAGTACGTCGACGCGCTCGCGACGTTGATCAGCGACGAAGAACGCGCGGGCCTCGACATCCTTACGCACGGCGATTTCCACTGCGACGACGACATGGCCGGCCGCTCGTGGCACCACTACCCGCTGCAGCGCTGGGCCGGCTTCGCGGGAGACGAATTGCAGTCGGAGGAGACGCGCTCGCCGTGGCTGCGCTACCCGCCGGGCACGCTCTTGAACGAGATCTACACCGGTTGGCGCTGGCCGCGTGTCGTGGGCAAGATCGAGCACCGCCCGCTCGACTACCCCAAGATCTGGCGCCTCGCGCAGTCGAAGACGGAGAAGCCGGTGCGCTTCGGCACGTGCTGCTCGCAGGTGATGGGGTTGTTCCTCGACATCCACACCAGCGCGTACAAGGACTCGCGCGAGGTGATCTGGGACATGGCGGTGGCGATGAACCAGGAGTTGCGCGCCCTGCGCGACGCCGGCTGCAAGTGCATCCAGATCGAGGAGCCGACGCTGCACTTCTGGGCCAACACCTACGGCGCGAAGAGCGACGAGGTGAAGTTCATGGTCGAAGCCTACAACCGCGAGGTCGAGGGCCTGGACGACGTCGAGATCTGGATCCACACCTGCTGGGGCAACCCGAACATGCAGCGGGTCATCGACGACGACAGTTATCGTGAATCGTTCGAGCTCTACCTGCACGCGCTGCGCGGCGACGTGTGGACGGTCGAGATGACCGACAGGAACTTCCGCGAGATCGAGCTGTTCGGCGCGCTCAAGGGCCGATCGCCCAAGAAGATCTGCGTCGGCGTGTCGAGCCACCGCACGCTGCAGGTCGATCGCGCCAGCGAGGTCGCGGACCGCATCCGCACCGCGCTGGAGCACATCGCACCCGAGCAGCTCGTGATCTCGAGCGACTGCGGCTTCGGTCGTCAGGGCTGCAACCGCGACATCGCCTTCTTCAAGGCCGTCGCGATCGCACAGGGCACGAACATCGTCCGCCGCGAGCTCGGCCTCGCCCCGCGCGACATCCCCGCGGAGAACCCGCTGCTGCAGACGGACATCGTCCCGAAGACCGCTCGCGCGTAGGGCCGTCGGCCGTCATCCGCGGCGAGCCATCCCGAGTCCGCTGCATGGCCACGTCGGGCATGGGAGGAAGCGCGGGCCGCGCGACGGTTGCCGTCGATCAGGCGAGGATCAGCGTGGTCTCGAGCGCCAGCAGCGTCACCTTGTGGTGCAGACCGCCGGTGAAGCCGCCGATGCCGTGCCGCGCGATGACTCGGTGACAGGGCACGACGAGCGGCACCGGGTTGCGGCCGTTGGCCGCCCCGACCGCGCGCGTCGCGCGCGGCTCGCCGATCGCGGCGGCGACGTCCGCGTACGTGCGCGTGGCCCCGTACGGGATCTCCTGCAGCGCGGACCACACGCGCAACTGGAACGGCGTGCCGCAGAGATCGAGCGGCAAGTCGAAGCGCGTCAGCTGACCGCGCGCGTAGGCCTCGATCTGCTCGCTCGCCTCGCGCACGGCGCGCGGATCGCGCACGAAATCGGCTCCGGGCGCGTGCACGGCCGCCCACTGCTTGAGCGACCCGAGCGGATCGTCGCCGGGCAGGTGGATGCGGCACAGGCCCAGCGCGCTCGTCGCCACGAGGATCTGCCCCAGCCGTGTGTCCGCAAAGGCGTAGCGGATCGTGTCGCGTTCTCGATTCTCCATCTCAACTCCCCTCCGGCCAGCGCGGCCGCCCGTCGATCTCCCGTTCCGAACCGTGTGCACGCGCCGCGCGGCGCGCGGCGAACGCAAGAGCCATCAGCGCCGCGGGCACGAGCGTCAGCAGCAGCAGCACGCTGGCGTTCCATCCGCTGGCGAATCCGTCGACTTGGGAGGCGACCGCCTCCCGACACATCGGTCATGTCTTGCCCGGTGGCGCGATGACGATGCAGGCGAGCACGAGCAGGGCGAGGCGACGCATGGATTCTCCGATCGTTGCGCGAACTGCGGGGAAGTGCAACGCGCGATCAGGCGCGCATTCGATCAAACCGGCGGCGGCGGATTCCAGACGTAGAGGCAGCAGTAGACGAGCACGCCGGTGACGGACACGTAGAGCCAGATCGGGAACGTGATCTTCGCCAGTCGGCGGTGTTCTCGCCAGCGTTCCTCGTGCGCGAACCACAGGACTCGCAGCACCATCGGCAGGTTGACGATCGCCAGGATCACGTGGCTGGCGAGCAGCACGAGGTACGCCGTGTGCCGCCAACCCTCGACTCGGAACGGCGTCGGCCCGAGTTCGCGCTGGGTGATGAAATGATAATGCAGGTAATTGGCCAGGAAGGCGGTCGATACCAGGAACGTGACCTGCATCAAGCGTTCGTGCAGCTTCCGGTGACCGGCCTTGATCGCCAGGAGCCCGAAGCAGAGCAGGACCGCCGCGCTGCCGTTCAGGATCGCGTTGACGAGCGGCTGCATCAGGGCCGGCTCGCCAGGAAGCGCGCCCGGGCCAGCGCCTGCTGGACCCCGGAGTCCGTCTCGCCGTCGTAGTAACCACGGATCTGCCCCTCGCGATCGACGACGGTCAGGACGGTGCGGTGCGCGACGAGCTGCCCGGCGGGTTGCGCCTCGTCGCGCTCGAAGGGCAAGCGGAAACTATGGAAGCTGACCTGCCGCACCTCCTCGAGCGGCCCGGTCAGGAACAGCCAGCGCTCAGGGTCCGCGCCGAAGGTCCGCGCGTAGGCGTCCAGGACCTGGGGCGTGTCGTGCAGGGGGTCGACGCTGAACGTGACTAGGCGGACGTCCGTGCCGGCCAGCTCGTCCTGCAGCTTGCGCATGTTGGCCGTGATGCGCGGACAGGGCCCGGTGCAGCGCGTGAACACGAACCCGGCGATCCAGGGCCGGCCCTTCAACGCGTCGAGCGTGACCGGCGCGCCGCTGCGCTCCACGAGCTGGAACGGCGCGACGGGCCAGAAAGCCTCGGCCGAGTCGGCCTCGGCCGCCAGGACGTTCCCGGAGGGCGGAACCTGGTTCTTGCGGGTGTACTGCACGATCAGCACGCCGACCAGCGCCAGCCCCACGACGCCGAACAGGAGCAGGCGCCCGAACGGCGGGGCCGCGGTCTCGGGCACCACGTGCTTCCGCCTCATGGCAGCAGGTAGAGGATGAGGAAGAGGACGACCCAGACGGCGTCGACGAAGTGCTGGTAGAGCACGGCCAGCTCCGCCGGCAGCGTGCGCGCACCCTCCCGGCGAGCGGCGAAGCCGGCGACGGCGAGCCAGACGACACCGGCCAGGACGTGCAGCCCGTGCGCGCCGGTCAGGACGTAGAAGCAGGCCGCCGCCAGCGACGCGCGCGGCGTGAAGCCCGACTGCAGCAGGTGCTGCCACTCGTGGACCTGCAGCGCGACGAACGCCGCGCCGAACGCGGCCGCGACGAGGATCCAGCGCGAGCCGGCGGCGCGCGCACCCGTCGTGAGGCATCGCGCGCCGAGACCGGCCGCGAGCGAGCAGGCGGCGAGCAGCGCGGTGAACACGACCCCCAGCCCGCGGTCGAGCGGCAGCGACCACGTGCCGGCGGCGCCGCGCAGCACGATGTACGCCGCGAGCAGGCCGGCGAAGAAGAACGCCTCGCTGGCCAGGAAGACCCACAGTCCGAAGCGCGCCGTCGCGACCGGCGGCCCGCTGTCCCACGCGCGCGGCGTGAACCCCGGCCGCAGCGCGTCGGCCGCAGCCTCGAAGGGAATGGGAACGGACGGCAGCGGAACCGCGGCCATGTCGTCGCTCAGCGGAACGCCGACAGGGCGCCCGTGACCGGATCGAACACCGCCAGGGCGAGCACGGCCGGCAGGTAGAGCAGCGACACGAACAGGAGCTGCCGCGCGCTGGTGCGCGTCTGCCGCCACGCGAACAGCGCCGACGAGGCGACATACGCCAGGCCTGCAGCCGTCGCGCCGATCGTGAACACCCAGCCCGCGTCGCCCCACAGGCCCGGCAGCAGCGTCACGGGCAGGAGCAGCACCGCGTGCACGAGCGCCGTGCGCCCGGCCAGCCCCTCTGCGCCGGGCATGCAGGGCAGCATGCGCATCCCGGCGCGCGCGTAGTCCTCGCGGTAGAGCCAGGCGATCGCCATGAAGTGCGGGAACTGCCACACGAACACGATCGCGAAGAGCGCCCAGGCCCAGCCCGCGGGCTGCCCCGCGATCGCGACGTAGCCCAGGAGCGGCGGCGCCGCGCCGGGCACCGCGCCGACGAGCGTGTTCAGCGTGCTCGTGCGCTTGAGCGGCGTGTAGACCGCGACGTAGGCGAACAAGGTGGCCAGCGTGAGCAGCGCCGCCAGCATCGACGCGCGCCAGGCCAGCATGCCGATCGCGACGACCGCCATGGCCGCGGCGAGGAGCAGCGCGTCGCGCGGCGCGATGCGTCCGGCCGGGATCGGCCGGTTGCACGTGCGCTCCATGCGCCGGTCCGTCTCGCGCTCGAGCACCTGGTTGAACGCGCTGGCGGCGGCGGCCGAGACCGTGATCCACAGCGCCGCTTCGGCCGCGTGCCAGGGCCGCGCGCCGGGCGCGAGCAGCCCGCCGACGAAAGCGGACAAGCCCACGAACGACGCGATGCGGACCTTGAACAGGTCGGCCAGGTCGGCGACCAGCCCGACTTCGTGCGTGCCGACGGCGGCGGTGGTCCTCATCGTGCGGTCTCCAGTCGTCCGGCCGGCGCGACGCGCGGCTCGTCGAGAGCCAGGCAGCGGCGCGAGTACACCATGGCCGCGACACACGCGCCCAGGAGCAGCGCGCCGCAGGCCACGTGCGCGGTCGCGAACACGGCCTCGCCGATCGACACGGGATTGTGCGGGCCCGTCACGACGAAGACCCAGACCGCCGCCAGGACTCCCAGCGCGACCTGGATCCAGACGAGCGTGCGCAGCCAGCGCGCGGTGCGCAGGAGGACGGGTTGGCCGGCTGCGCGCAGAGCAGCCGCGAGGCGCAGCACGAGAACGGTGGCCGCGAACGCCAGCACGATGTGGAACCCCAGCGCAGCGTGCGCGCCCGAGTGACGCAGCCACGCGCCGAGCGCCGTCTGCAGGTACACGACGAGCGTCGCCAGCAGCGCCAGGCGTCGCAGACCCGACGCGCGCTGCGACGTCACGGGCCGCGCCTCGGACCACGCGCGCGACTCCAGGAACAGGAGCGCGGCCAGCGCCGCGAACAGCGCCTGTGCCAGCGCGCCGTGCAGAAACGCCAGCTGCGGGCTGTTCTCCAGCACGCGCAGGCCGCCGAGCACGCCCTGCACGCCGACGCCGAGCAGCGCGAGCGCAGCCAGCCAGCGCACGCCGCTGCGGCGCTCTCGCAGCCACACGATCAGCGCCAGTCCGACGACGCACAGTCCGACGAGCGCCCCCCACAGCCGATGGCTGTGCTCCCAGAAGACGCCCGTGTTCGCGAGCATCGCCGAGAGCGGGTACGTGAACATGTTCTGGCCGAACGTCGTCGGCCAGTCGGGCACCGCCATGCCCACGCGCAACGTCGTCACGGTCCCGCCGATCAGGAAGATCGGAAACGTCACCGCGCACGCGATCCAGGCCGCGCGCCGGGGCCAGGTGGGAGCGCTCGCAGGCGACATGAGGGCGAAGAGGATAGCGGATCCCGGACCAGCTCTCACGTGCGCTTTGCCTGCGGCCGCCAGTCGTTCGTCCCGACCGCGTCCCCGTACTCGTAGGGCCCGCACTCGACGACGAGGTCCCGGTCGAAGTTGCCGTGCCCGGGCGGCGACGGCGCCTCCCACTCGAGCGTGCTGGCCTGCCAAGGGTTGCGCCCGACGCGGATTCCGGAGCGCAGGCTCCACACGACGTTGACGAGGAACAGGAGCTGCCAAGCGCCCAGCGCGAACGCGCTCCAGGTCACGAAGCGGTTGAGCGGCTCGAGGTGCTGGTAGAGCGCGTAGACGTTCGGATCGGCCGTGCGCCGGATCATGCCCGCGATCCCGAGCTGGTGCATCGGCAGGAAGACGCAGTTCAGCGCCACGAACGTGCCGAAGCAGTGGACTCGCCCCAAGGTCTCGGACAGGGCACGCCCGGTCATCTTGGGGAACCAGTGGTGCAGCGCGCCGAAGACGGCCATCACCGTCCCGCCGAACACGATGTAGTGGAAGTGCGCCACGACCAGCATCGTGTCGTGCAGGTACACGTCGACCGGCGTCGCCGCCAGCCAGATGCCCGACAGCCCGCCGATCACGAACAGCGCCACGAACCCCAGCGCGAAGCACATCGCCGCCGTGAGCCGGATCCGGCCGCCCCAGATCGTCGCGACCCAGTTGAACGTCTTCACCGCCGACGGCAGCGCGATCATCATCGTCGAGATCATGAACGCGCGCCCGATCTCGAGGCCCATGCCGCTGGTGAACATGTGGTGGCCCCACACGATCAGGCCGAGCCCCGCGATCGCGGCGATCGCCCACACCATCGGCCGGTAGCCGAACACCGGCTTGCGCGCGTTGACCGACAGGATGTCGGACACCATCCCCATCGCCGGCAGCACCATGACGTAGACGGCCGGGTGGCTGTAGAACCAGAAGAGGTGCTGCCACAAGAGCGGCACGCCGCCCGTCGCGCCGGCCGTGTCGGGCGCGAACTGGTTCACCATCAAGCCCATCGGCGTGTAGAACGCGCTGCCGATCCAGCGGTCGGCCAGCTGCAGCACGCCGCCGGCCGTCAGCACGGGCAGCGCCGCGAGCTGCAGCACCGCGGCAACGAAGAGCCCCCACACGGTCAGCGGCAAGCGCATCCAGGTCAGGCCCGGCACGCGCATCTTGACGACCGTGACGACGGCGTTCAGCGCGTTCAGGATCGACGCCACGCCCGAGACCACGATGGCGAGCAGCCACAGCGTCTGACCGGCGCCGCTGCCGGGAGCGGCCGAGGGCAGCGTCGCGAGCGGCGGGTACGAGGTCCAGCCTGCTGACGCCGCGCCGCCTTCGACGAAGAAACCCGCCAGGAACAGGCCCATCGCCAGGAGCAGGATCCAGAAGCTGGCCGCGTTGAGCCGCGGGAACGCCATGTCCGGCGCGCCGACGAGCAGCGGGATCAGGAAGTTGCCGAACGCGCCCGTCAAGAGCGGCAGGATGGCGAAAAACACCATCGCCGTGCCGTGCATCGTGAACAGCGACGTGTAGAACGCCGGGCTGATCACGCGCCCCGTCGCGGGGAAGAGCAGCTTCCCGAGGATCGGCATCTCGGTCCACGGCCAGGCGAGCTGCCAGCGCATCGCCATCGCCAGCAGGCCGCCGAAGAGCAGCATCGACGCCGACGCGACGAGGTACTGGATGCCGACGACCTTGTGGTCCGTCGAGAACACCCAGGTGCGCAGCCAGCCACGCTGATGCGCGGCGCCGGCCGCGGAGTGGGTGGTCGGGCTCAACGGCGGTCCTCGGAGCCAGTCGACAGCCGCGCGCGCGATTGCAGCGCGAGCCACGCGTCGTACTCGTCCCGCGACAGCGCGCGCACGCGTCCGGCCATCGCGTGGTGGCCCAGGCCGCACAGCTCGGCGCACACGAGCTCGTACGTGCCGGGCTCCTTGATCGTGAACCAGAGCGGGATCGCGCGCCCGGGCACGACGTCCTGCTTCACGCGCAACGCCGGCACGAAGAAGCTGTGGATCACGTCGCGCGAGCGCAGCGTCAGCAGCACCGGCTCGCCCGCCGGCAGCACGAGCTCGCTCGCCGTCTCGATGTCGTCGGCCGTGCCCAGCACGCCGTCGTCGCCGGCGTGGCCGAAGCGCCACGCGAACTGCTGCGCCAGCACCGTCGCCGTCGCTCCGCCGGCCGGCATCGCCGCCGGATCGCGCAGCGCAGCCCACGTCGGCAGCTGCGCCAGCGCCACGGTCACGAGCACGGCTCCGATGGCCGCAGTCCAGCCCAGCTCGAGCCCCAGGTGCCCGTGCACCGTTCGCGCACGGTCCGCGCGCGGACGCGCGCCGCGCCAGACAGCCCAGGCCAGCAGCGCCATGACGACGACGAAGCCCACGGTCGCCGTGATCAGGATGCCGTCGAACAGCGCGTCGATCGGCTGCGCGATCGTCGACGCGGCCGGCGGCAGCCACCAGCCCTGACCGGGCGAGAGCGCGAAGAACACGATCACGGCCGCGGAGAGCAGCACGATCGCAGCAGCGGCGAGGTGTCGCACGGCGCTAGCGCTCCGCTTTCCCCGACAGCTCTGGCGCGCGCTGTGCCAGCGACTGCACGAAGTGCACGAGGGCCCACACGTCCGCAGTGGAGAGCACGGGCTGTCCATCCGGCCCCTTGGCCGTGCCGAGCGCCGGCATCGGCGTGCCCGGGATGCCCGACCAGATGCGCCTGTACACGTCGATCGGCCGCGAGCCGCCGCGCAGGATCCCGTCGCGCAGATCGCGCGGCAGGATCGGCCGGCCCCACGCGTCGAGGTACGCGGCCGAGCGCACGCCGTCGAGCCCGACCTTCCAGGCCGCGACGCCGTCGCCCGCGCCGTTCTCGCCGTGACAGCTCGAGCAGTTGCCCTTCGTCGCGTCGCGGAACAGCGCCGCCCCGCGCGCGATCAGCTCGGGCGTCACGGGCGGCAGCGGGCTGTCGGCCACGACGACCTTGTCCTCCGTCGCGCGCCAGCGCTCGAACAGGTCCGCGGTCTCCTCCGCGATCGCGTCGTCGGCCAACTCGCCCTCGTCGGCGAAGGTGGCCGCGAGTCGCCGCTCGACCTCGCCACGGATCGCGAGCAGGCGCACGAGGTCCGCGAGGCCGTGCCGCTCGGCCAGCGCGAGCCGCGCGAAGCTCGGCATCGACGTGCCGTTCAAGCCGTCGGTCAGCGTGCGCAGCAGGTCCTCCCGCCGTGGGCGCGAAGGTTGCGTGAGCGCCGTGTACTTGAAGACGCCGTGCCGGAAATCGCGCGGGCGCGGCTCGAGAAACTGCGCCGACGGCCCGTCGCCGCCGCCTTCGACGCCGTGGCAGTGCAGGCACTCGACGCGGTAGCGCTCGGCCGATTCGGCCAGTGACGGATACCAGCCCTCGAACAGCTCGCGGCCGCGCGCGCGCGCGTCGTCGATGCCCGTGCGACCAGCGTGCACTTCGTCGAGCAGGCTCCGCCACGCGGCGCGCAGCCCGGCGTGGCGCGGGTGCACGTCGACGTCGTCCAGGTCGCCGCTCGCGAGCGCCTCGAGCTGGCGCGCGAAGAACTCGCGGTTGCTCGCGCGCAGTCGACCCGTCTCGGCGACGTCGATCTCGCCCGAACCGGATCCGAACGGGAGGTCGGGCCGGTTCGGGTCGAGGCCGTCCTCGACCCAGGCCTTGATCGGCGCGTAGCGCGGCGCTCCGGGCGGGCCGAACGCCTCCTCCATCTGCACTTCGAAATGGAAGAGCAAGGACGGCTCCTCGGCGAACGCCGTCTGCGTCTCGGCCGTCAACGCGTAGTGCGTCGGCGCCGGCCCGGGCTCGAAACCGCAACCGGCGACGGCCAGGACCGCGAAGGAACCGGCCAGGATGCGGGGGGCTCGTGCCAAGCGTGCTCCGGAGGCGGAGAACCGCTCAGTTTCACGGGTGAGTCCGCGCTGTCAAGCGGCCGTCGCGCAGGCTGGATCGGGTACGTTCCTGGTCCACGATGGGCAGCTGCCCGAGCACAGAGACCGTTGAACGAATCCATCCTCCTCGATCTGCACCGCGCCGCGGGCGCGCGCCTGCGACCCGATCCGGCCGATCTCCTGACCTACGGCGACGTGCCGGCGGAGTACGCCGCGGCGACCCAGGGCGCGGCGCTCTTCGACGTCACGGGGCTGGGCGCGATCGACGTGACCGGCGCGGACGCGGTCGAGTTCCTGCACCGCATCACGGCCAACGACGTGCGCGCGCTCGAGGTCGGGCGCTCGCAGCGCAACTTGCTGCTTTCCAGCAAGGGCAAGGTGCTCTTCGACTTCGACCTGACGCGCTCGGCCGAGGGCCTGCGCATCACGATCGCGGCTGCGCGCGCCAAGGCGCTGGCCGACGCGCTCGAGATGTACCACTTCAGCGAGAAGGTGAGCTTCCAGGTCGCGAACGACACGACGGCGCCACTCGAGGTGACCGGTCCGCACGCGGCGGAGATCGTGCGCGCGGTCAGCGGGTTGGCACGGGCTCCGGGCGAGCGCGCGTTCGCGACCGGCGCGTTCCGTGGCGCGCCGCTCTCCGTCGCCGAGCTGCCCGTGGCCGGCTCGCGCGGCTTCCGGCTCGACGCGGGACCGCAACACGCGGCCGCGCTGTGGAGCGCGCTCGTCGCCGCCGGTGCGCGGCCGGCCGGCGTCGTCGTGCGCGACATCCTGCGCGTCGAGGCCGCGGCCGCCGCGCCCGGCGCGGACATCCAGGACACCGTCTACCCGCAGGAAGCGCGGCTCGAGAGCGCGTTCAGCCTCACGAAGGGCTGCTACACGGGGCAGGAGGTCATCGCCAAGATCGACACGTACGGCGGGCTCAACAAGCGCCTGCTCGCGCTGCGCGTCGACCACGACGATGCCGTCGCGCCCGGCACCCGCCTCTTCCGCCTGGACGAGGGCGAGTGGCGCGATCTGGGCGTCGTCACGAGCTGGGCCTACTCGTTCGTGCTCGACACGGGCCTCGTGCTCGGTTTCGTGAAGCGCCGCCACCAGGCGGTCGGCACCACGTTCCGCCTGGGCGACGGTCCCGCGATGGCGACGGTCGTCGCGGTGCCGGTGCGACCCGGCGCGATCGCGATCACCGGCGACTTCGAGTGAGCGCGTGGGGTTCCTCGAGCACATCCCCGGCACGAACCCGATCGCGCTGAAGCCGCGCCATCCGCGCGCGCTGGGTGTCGGCGTACTCGGTCTGCACGAGGGGCGCACGCTGCTGCTGGCGCTCTCGCGCTGCTCGGCCGCGTATCCCGTCGCAGGCTGCGACCTGTCGCCGGACAAGATCGAGGCGGCGCGGCGCGAGATGCCCGAGCTCGTCACCACCAGCGACTACGCCGCGATGCTGGCGCTGCCGGACGTGCGGATCGTCGCGATCTACACGCCCGACGCGTTGCACGCCGACCACGTCGTGCAGGCCTTCGAGGCCGGCAAGGACGTGATCTGCACGAAGCCGCTCGTGAACTCGATCGAGGGCGCGCGGCGGATCCTGGCGGCCGGGCGCGCGAGCGGGCGCAAGTTGCTCGTCGGGCAGAGCACGCGCTTCTTCGAGCCTTTCCTGCGCCAGCGCGCGGCCTTCGAGCGCGGCGAGATCGGCCGCGTCGAGCTGGCCGATGCGCACTACGTGCACCGCATGGACTGGTACTACGCCAAGTCGCCGTGGGCCGCGACGGACGCGGACTGGGTGTACCTGGGCCTTTCGCACCCGCTCGATTTGTTGCGCTGGTACCTCGGTCCGATCCGCGAGGTGCACGCGCTCGGATCCACGTCGCAACTGGGCACCGAACAGGGGATCACAGGCCGCGACGTGTACGTGGTGAACGCGCGCTCGCAAGACGGCCGGATCGGCCGCGCGCTGGGCCACTACGGCGCGCACGAGCTGCCGACCGCGCGCAACTGCATCGAGCTGCTCCTGTGGGGCTCGGCCGGCACCTCGCTGGCGCAGTACCACGACATGCGCTACGTGCACACGGCGCCCGACGGCACGGAGGTCACCGAGGACCACCTCTACGCCGGCCGGCACTTCTACTTCGGCAGCGAAGTGCACGGCATGCACTACGGCGAGTTCGCGCACTACGCCGAGCACTTCGCGCTGGCCTTGATCGAGGGTCGCGCGCACCACCCCGATCTGGAGGAAGGCGTCGAGACCTTCTGCCTGATGGAGGCCGTGCGCCGCTCGGCCAGCTCGGGCATGCCGGTCGCGCTCGCGCCGCTCTTGCGCGAGGTCGGCCTGGCGACCTGAGGCTAACGCTGCGGCCCGAACCCCGTGGGCGTGCCCTTGTAGCTCTTCAGCTGCACGGACAGGTCGAGGTCGCCGACGAGCGGCACCGGGATCGGCAGCGAGCCCTGGATCAGCACGGGCACGCCCGTCTTCCCGTCGAACCAGATGCGGATCGTGCCCTCGATGCCGAACAGGCCCGTGAACTTCGAGTCCTTGTCCGGTTGAGGCTCACCCGGCTCGAGGCCCGTGATCAGCTGCATCTGCGCGCACTCGAACTCGCCGGCCGGGACCTTCTGCCGGTGACGCGCACCCTGCTGGATCTTGACGCGCCACACCTTCTGCTTGTCGACCAGAGGGAACGAAGTCTCCTTCACGCCCAGCTCGACCATCGCACGCGCGACGTACACGGCGCTGAGCATGTCGATCGACGTCTTGGGCACCTCGCGCCGCCCCGGCTCCTTCCACACGCGGTGCTCGGCCAGCTTGCACTTCTTGCAGTGCGACGGCTTGCCCCAGGCCCACACGGAATCGACGAAGTGCATCTTGTCCGCGCAACCCTGGCAGTGGTGATCGTTGCGGTATTCGGCCATCACCTGGCCGTCGCGCAGGCCGATCTTCAGCTCGCGCTCGCGGTTCTCGGAGCCGCGCTGCTGGTCCTTGTAGAGGATGCGCGGCCAATCCTGCGAAAGGTGGCTGGCGGAGATCGTCTGCGTGACCTCGTACCCGGCGTATCCGCCTTGCGCCACGCTCTTGACCCAGGCGCGGTCGAACATCTCGACCTTCCGATGCGGATCGCGCGCGGACGGCAGGCCGCGCGGCGTGCGCTCGAGGCCCGAGCTCAACGTCACGTCCCCCACGTCGACGTCCCCCAGGATCCCCAGGTCGATGATCACGTCGAAGACCAGCTCCTCGCCGCGCGGCAGGATCAGCGGGACCTCGCCCTCGCCGCGCTCGATGCGCGCCGGGCCGTCCTCGCCCGGCTCGGTCGTGATCGCGAACTCGCGGCTGCTGCCGCTGTCCGTCTTGGGCGCGCCGGCCGGTGAGCTCGCCGGCGCACTCGCGGGCGCCGTGGCGGGCACGTCCTGCGCAGGTCGCGCCCCGGCCGGGTAGAGCGGCCTCAAGACCTGGGGACCGGGCAGGAGCGTCCAGAGCGTGAGGAAAACGAGTGCGATCACGAACCGATCGTGGCGTACGAACGGCCGGGAAGGAAGGGCTCCGCGCCCCGCGCGCTCCCGCGGGGCGACGGAAGCCGTGCGATCGATTCCTTACGGACCCGTCACCCCCGCTGCGATCGGCGGGCCGACAGGCGATCCTCGGCCTCGTCGATCGCGACCCGCGCCGGCGATGCGCCGTCCTCGCGCGCCCGCTCCAGGATCCGAGTGGCCGTCGCGCCGATCCGCCGTCCGATGGCCTCGATCGGCTCGCGGCGGCCCTCCAGGTGGAACAGGGCCCCGCGCACCAGCGCACCGGCGTTGAGCACGAAATCCGGCGCGAACAGGATGCCGCGCTCGTGCAGCCGCTCGCCGTGCGCGCTGCGCGCCAGCACGTTGTTCGCGCCCCCGGCCACGATGCGACAGCGCAGGCGCGCGATCGTCAGGTCGTGCAGGATCCCGCCCAGCGCGCAGGGCGCGAACACGTCGCAGGTCTGGTCGAACTCGGTGGCCGGGTCGACGAGCTCGAGGCCGAGCTGGCGCGACACGCGGACGGCGCGCTCGCTGTCGAGGTCCGAGGCGCGTACGCGCGCGCCGTGCTCGACGAGGCGCTTCGCGAGCCCCGCGCCGACTTCGCCCAGCCCCTGCACCACCGCGGTGCGCCGCGGCCAGTCGGCCTGTCCGTCGAGGTGCACGAGCGCGGCCTCGATGCCGCGGAACACGCCCTCGACGGTCGCCTCGGCGAGCTGGCCCGGACCTTCCGGACCGGGGTCCGTCGCGTAGCGCGTGCGCGCCGCGACCGAGCGCATCTCGACCTCGCCCGTGCCGACGTCGGGGCCCGTGTACCAGCGTCCACCGAGACGCTCGGCGAAGTCGCCGATCGCGCGGTAGCCGGCCGCGACGTCGAGCGCCGGGCGGTCGAGCACGACCATCTTGGCGCCACCCGCGGGCAGATCGGCCAGCGCGCACTTGTACGTCATCGCGCGCGCCAGCCGCAGGCTGTCGCGCAGGGCCTGGTCCTCGTCCTCGTACGCCCAGCGCCGGATCCCGCCGAACGCCGGGCCGGCGCTCGAGTCGTGGATCGCCAGGAAGGCACGCAGGCCCGAGGGCGCATCGTGCAGCGCGATGACCTCTTCGAAACCCTCGCGGGCCATCGCGTCGAGGATGTGGATCGCCAAGGTGGGTGGGTGACGCCGTGGTCGGATTCGGCGTGGGGTCGGGGTCGGAAGAGGACGTGGTCCGGGCGACGTGGTGGCCCAGGCCGCATCCAGCTAGTCTACGCGCCGCCGCAGAGCCCGGGACCCGCAGGAAGATGCGCGGGACCCGGGCGTCCCAGGCTCCCATGCAGGTCCGCGACGCCGTCCCCTCCGTCTTCCTCGTGCTCTCCTCGGGGCTGGCCCTGGCGCTGGCCGGGTGCGCCTCGACGGAAGTCCAGAAATCGCCCGCCGCCGAAGCGGCCGAGAAATCGACGGCGCCCGAGCACCCGATCGCCGAGATCGTCGAGGCCACGAACAAGCCCGAGCCGATCGGGATGCTCCTGGCGACGCTCGATCAGGAGATCA
Source organism: Planctomycetota bacterium (assembly GCA_031400875.1). GTDB lineage: Bacteria > Planctomycetota > UBA1135 > UBA1135 > JAEUHZ01. Next base: position 16,289 of record JANNQS010000006.1, read on the forward strand.
CGGCCTGGAACAACCTGTTCCTCATGGCCCAGACCGAGGTCGAGCGCTCGAAGGCGCGCAACCTCGAGAAGACGATCATGACGACGGCCCACAACCGTCGCGGGGAGCTGCTCGAGCAGCTCGAATCGGGACCGGTCAACAACCGCATCGTCGCGGCCGCGGCGCTGGGCTTCACGCGCGATCCCGCCGTGCAGAGCCCGCTGCTCGCGGCGCTGGACGACCAGCAGCCGGAGGTCGTGTCGAGCGCGCTGATCGGCCTGTGGCTCCTGGGCCGCGCGGACACGCCGCTCGACCGCATCGCCGCGCGCCTGACCGCGGGCGAGACCGAGGACGTGCGCACGAACGCGGCGCTGTGCCTGTCGACGCTCGTGCGCGCCGGAGCGCGCAGCGCGTCCGCGCAGCCCGCGCTGCGCATCGGGATGCTCGACCGTGCCGCCACCGTGCGCGCGCACTGCGCGCTGGCGCTGGCCGAGCTGGGCGACACGGACTCGTTCCAGGCGATCGCCGACATGTTGAACGATGACACGACGCTGACCATCGCGGCCGGCGCGCGCGCGATCTCGTTCATGGCCAAGCAGGACGTCAAGCTGCGCGGCAAGGCGGCGCGCGCGCTCTGCAGCGCCTGGATGCGCGCCGAAGAACCGGCCAAGTCGTCGCTGTTCCGCTCGATGGTCGAGCTCTCGGGCACGAACTACGGGACCGACGAGGAGGAATGGTCGAAGTGGGCCACGCGCTTGCCGTAGTCCTCGGCTTGTCGCTGGCGGGCCCGCAAAGTCCACCGGCCTCCCCGCCGGGGAAAACAGCTCGTGATCAGGCGCCGGCGACTGCGCCGGCCGCGCTGAAAACCCCGCCGGCGCGCGCACCTCTGGCCGGGCTGCGCGGCTTCGAGACGCGCTCGCAGATCGAGTACCTGGCGCAGCCCGGACGCCCGCACGTGCTGCGCGCGGTCTACGTGTTCCCGGCGCGCGTGCGCTGGTGGATCTCGGCCGGCGAGGGCGCGAACGAGGAGCGCCGAATGCGCTACCAGCTCGGCGAGCACGTGCTGGCGGTCGAGCCGCGGCAGGCCGTCTCGATCGAGTACCTGAGCGAGGACCGCGACGAGTTGCTGGGCGTCTTCGAGCTGCGCCGCGCGCTGTTCCTGTGGCCCGACGACCGCAAGTGGCAGGGCCAGGGCAACGAGCGCACGGCCGCGGCGGCTTCCGGGGGCCGGATGCGCGCGAAGCTCGCAGGGCAACCGGCGCGACCGGTCGAGCTGACGCTCCTCGGCGCCGACGGCAAGCCGCGCGATTCGTTCCGTCGCATCACCTGGAGCGAGCCCGCGTCCCCCGCTGCGCCAGCGGGTGAACCCGCGCCCGCGACGGCCGGCCGCGCCTGGCCGGCGACGTTCGAGACCTGGAACGCGACGACGCAGATCTGGACGGAGACCGTGGAAGCGGTCGACGTCGAGACGCGCTACATCGATTCGTTCTTCGTGCCGCCCGACCGCCGCGGAGTCGCCGGTACGAGCCCGGGCGACGCGCGCGACCTGGACATCCCGCCGACCTGCGTGCGCCGCGTGCCGCTGCCTGCCGGCGCGAGCTGGGACGCCGCGCGTGCCGAGCGCAAGCGGCTCGTGGCCGAGAGCGAGGCGGCCGGCGGACCTCCGCTCGAGGAGTGGGCCACGGTCGAGATCGCGCGCGACGGCACGCCCGCGGCCGTGATCCTGCGGCTCGCGCGCCTGCCCGAAGTGGCCCCTCCGGGCTACGTGCTCGTGCCCGAGCGTCCGGGGACCGCCTCGTCCGTCAGCGGGCTCGCCCGGGTCAAGCCCGAGGTGCTCGAGAGCTTGCGGGCCCGGCTGCCGGCGGGCTCGACGCCCGGGGCCGCCTACGCCCGGTTCGACGCGCGCAAGCCCGACCCCGACGTGGTGGTCGTGGTGCCATTGGACTAAGGAAGCGCTTCGATCCAAAGGCCGGGGGCTCTTGTCCTCCAGGCTGTCCTCCGGGGAGGACCGCCAGCCCGTCCGGCGCGAAATGCCGGCCGCGGGTAGCTTGGAAGTGGCGGCACCGCTCTTGCTGGCACGCCGGGGTCCCGCACGCTCGAGGTCCTTTGCCGATGTCGATCCTCCACAACGCCCGCCCGCTCGTGATCAGCCTCGTGGGTCTGTTCGTCCTGGCGCTCAGCGCCGAGGCGCAGCGCCCCAGCCAGGGTCGTCCGTCTGGCGGCGGCGGTGGCGGTGGCGGTGGTGGCCGACCGGCAGCCTCGCGCCCTTCGTCCCCGGCCTCGCGGCCTTCCGCCGCGCCGGCTTCGCGCCCTTCGTCGTCGACGATGTCGCGTCCTTCGGCGGCGCCCACGTCGCGTCCCTCGGCGGCGCCGACCTACCAGCGCGGCAGCGCGCCGCAGGCCAGCCGGCCCGCGCCCGCGCCCGCGCCCGCACCGGCACCGCGCTACGAGCAACCCAGCGCTCCCCGCTACGAGCAACCTGCCGCACCGCGCTACGAGCAACCGTCGGCCCCGCGCTACGAACAACCGAGCGCACCGCGCCACCAGCCTTCGACGCCGAACTACCAGCCTGACGCGCCGCGCTACGAACAACCCGGCTCGACGTCGGGTGCGCCCGGCGCAACGCGCTACGACACGCCCGGAACGCGGGTGTACGACGGCGGTGGCAGCCGTGACGACGGACCCAGCTCGCGCGGCGACTGGCGCGGCTCGCCCGAACCGGCGCGCATCGACCGCTCGACGCCGACGCCGTACCAGCCGCGCGTGTGGCAACCCAACGCGCCGGTCGACCTGTCGGGCGCTGTGCGCCAGCCGCGCACTCCGGTCCCGACGCTCTCCGGATCACGCGGCGGTCCCGAAGCGGGCCTCGCCAGCGGGCGCCTCGCGCGCGCCGGGCTCGACCCGAAGAATCCCTCTGCCGCTGGGCCGCGGCCCGCGGTGAGCGACGATTCGTTGCGCGCGCGCTACGGAGCGGCCGCGCCGGACACCGGCACGGCGCGGACCTCCAAGCCGGAGCGGGGCAACGGTCTCGCCGCCGGCCGCACGGGCACCGTCGGCCGAGCTCGCGAAACCGATGCGAAGACGCGCACGCGCACGCCGGAGGCCGGCCGCCAGAAGCAGCCCGCGCCAAGCGGTCGGACCGCGCGCACGGGCGACGTCGATCGACGCGTGGGCAACGCGCTGCGCGGCACGGCCGGACGACGCGGAAGCCCCGAGGCCGGGCCCGGGATGCGCACCGCGGGTGACGCCGTCACGGCGCGCGTCGCGCGCGGCTCGGGGATCGTGATCGGCGCCGGTGCGGGCTTTTACAGCGGCGGGTGCGGCTGGGATCCGTACGGCGACGGGTGGTGGGACGACAACTGCGGCTGGTACTGGAACTCGTGTTGGAACGGCGGCTGGTGGTGGAGCTTCGGCTGGGGCTGGCCGTACGGCTCGTGCTGGTGGGGCTGGCCGGGCTACTCCAGCTACTCCTGCTGGCCGTGGTGGTACGGTTCGTCGTACTACGGCTGGGGCTATTCGCCGGCGGTCTACACGACCGTGATCTACGAGCAGTCCGACTCCGACAGCGTGGTCTACCAGGAGCCGGCAGCCGCTGCGCCGGCGCAGGGCGCGGTAGCCAAGGTTCCGGCGGAAGTGCGCGCGGCGCTCGACGCGTCGGCCGACGAGTCGCTCGTCGCCGGCGACGCGGCCTTCCGCGAAGGTCGCTACAGCGACGCGGTGCGTCACTACGCGCGCGCCGTCGAGTACGCGCCCGAGCGCGGCAGCCTGTGGCTGATCCTCTCCGACGCGCTCTTCGCGACGGGCGACTACCACTACGCAGCCTATGCCCTGCGTCGCGCGGTTGAGCTCGATCCGACGCTGCTCGAGACCCTGGTCGACAAGCACGGCTGGTACTCCGACCCGACCGAGTTCGATCGCCACATCGCCTGGGCCGAGTCCTACCTGCGCGACCACGTGCTCGACGAGGACGCGCGGCTGGTCCTGGCCGCGAACTACCTGTTCGCGAAGCGCTTCGCGTCGTCGAGCGACGTGCTCGAGAGCGCGTTCGGCGAAGGCTTGCGCGACACGCAGGCCGGACGGCTCATCCTGGAGCGCTCGCGCCGGGCGCTCGGGCTGCAGGTGAAGTAGTGCGCGTCGCGCGCTTGCGCGCGACGCCCCCTCACGACAGGACTTCGCGCGGACCCGCGTCGCCGCCGTAGATCTCCACGACGGGCGGACCTCCGAACGCTCGCGAGAAATCCGCGTGCAAACGCCGCGTGAGCTCCACCTCCGCGCCCTTCTCGAGCAGGATGACGGCACACCCGCCGAACCCCGCGCCCGTCAGACGCGCGCCGTGCACACCCGGCGTGCCGACGGCGCTCTCGACCAGACGGTCGAGCTCGGGCACGGACACGTCGAACAGCTCGCGCATCGAATCGTGCGCGCGCGTCATCTCGACCCCGAACCCGGCCGCGTCGCCGCGGCGCAGCGCGTCGCGCGCGGAAAACGTGCGCGCCACTTCCCGGATCACGTGCTGCGCGCGGCGCGCGATGACCGGCTCGAGCTCGGACTGGTGCTCGGCCAGCGTCTCGTAGCGCACGTCGCGCAGGCACGTGGCCTCGGGCTGGTGGCGGCGCAGCGCCTCGAACGCAGCGCGGCACTGTGCCACACGCTCGTTGAACGCGCCCTGGGCCAGCTCGCGCCGCACGAGCGTGTCCGCCACCGCGATCGAGAGGCGCGCGTGGTCGAAGGGCAGGTACTCGCTACTGCCGTCCTTGCAGTCGAGCCACAGGAGCGCTCCCTCGCGCGCCAGGCCGACCGCGTAGGGATCCATGATCCCGCACTGCACGCCCACGAAGCCGCGCTCGGCGCGCAGGGCGGCGTTCACCAGGTCGAGGCGCGACAGCTCGAGGCCCCACGCTGAGTCGAGCGCGAACGCCGTCCCGACGCACATCGAGGCCGAGGAGGAGAGCCCCGCTCCGACCGGCAGGTTCCCGCCGAAGAGCACGTCGAGCCCACTGCCGCGCGCGCCGCGCGCACGGGCCAGCGCGAGCACCTCGCGCAGGACGCCCAGCGGGTAGTCGGCCCAGCGCCCGGCGCGCTCGGCAGGCAGGTGCGCCAGATCGACCTCGACCTGTGCACTGTCCAGGGTCGACGCCAACGCGATGCGCCCGTCGCTGCGCGGCGCCAGGGCCAGGAACGTGCCACGGTCGATCGCCGTCGGCATGACCGGCCCGCCGTTGTAGTCGAGGTGCGCGCCCATCAGGTTCACGCGGCCGGGCGAGAAGTAGAGGCGCGGACGCGCACCCGCCCCGAAGCGGTCCCGGAAGGCACGCGCGTGCGCAGCGAGCAGATCGCGCTCGCCGGGGGGGCGCGGCGAGCCGGTGGAATCCGCCATCGCCGCAACGTAGCACCCGCACCGTGCGCTCGGAACGCGATCCCGCGCGGAGCGAGCTTGCGAGCGCAGCCAGCAGAATGGACGGGCCCGTTCAAGGGGCCCGCACGCGGAACGAGCTTGCGAGCGCAGCCACAAGAATGGGGCGGGCCCGTTCAAGGGGCCCGCCCCACGCTTCCGCGCCCGTGGCGCCTCTGCTACGGTTCGGACATGACGTCCGCTCCGCGCGCGGCCCGGTCCGCCGTCCTCGCCGCCGCCGCGATCCCGCTCCTGCTCGCCGGCGCGGGCCTGACCGGGTGCTCCAGCCTCAGCTTCGAGCGCACGACCGAGACGTCGGGCACGTTCCGCTCGACGGGCATGGCGTTCACGATCTTCTCGATCGACCTGCCCAAGGGCGCCCAGCTGATCGCGCGCGAGAACGCGTCCGACGCGAACCTGGCCAACATGGAGGTCACGAACACGGTCGTGTTCCCCTACCTGGGGCCGTTCGACTGGATCCTCGACATCATCTCGCTGCGCTGGGCGAAGGTCGAGGGAACGTGGGGATACGCGCCGCGGCCGTGAGAAGGCGCAAGCGCCAGCCGAGGATCCAACCCAGGATCTTCCAGCCGGCGCGCACTGAGCCGGTCAGCGTGCCGCTGACCTTGCTCGTCCCGGCTGCTCGCGTGCGGTAGCGCACCGGGACCTCCACGACGCGCAAGCGCGCGACGCGCGCCTTGATTTGCATCTCGACCGTCCAGCCGTAGTCGCGGTCGCGCATCGCGAGATGGCGCAGCGCGTCGACCCGGATCGCGCGGAAGGGACCCAGGTCGGTGTGTCGCGCGCCGAACAGCACGCGCATCAGGGCACACGCCAGCGCGTTGCCGAAGCGCTGTTGCGGCGTCAGCGCCGCGCGCGAGTCCGCGTCGCGCGTGCGCGAGCCGATCACGAGCTCGGCCTGGCCGGCGAGGATCGGCGCCAGCACGTCGGGCAGCTCCTCGGGGTGATCGGAGAAGTCGGCGTCGAGGAACACGACGACGTCGGCCGGTCCGAGCGGCAGAAGCGCGGCGAACCGCTCCGAGCCCGCCGGTAGCGGCACGCGTCCGAGCAGCACGTCGAGGCCGGCCAGGCACGCGGAGCCGTAGCCTCGGCGCGGTGCGTCGAAGACGAGCGCGCCGCGCTCCCGCGCGACCTGCGCCGTGCGGTCGCGCGAGCCATTGTCGGCCACGACCACGAAGTCGTGCCATGCGCGAGGCAGTGCGTCGAGCACGAGCGGCAGGCTCTGCTCCTCGTCGAGCGCCGGGATGAGCACGGCGACGCGCGGACGTCCGGCCTGCGAGCGAGCCGCGTTCGCGCGGGCCTCGCTCACCGATCCCGCTTCAGGATGACCCATCCGGCCGTCACGCGCTGAACGGGCGTGTGCGCGCCGGGCGCGAGCAGGGCGGCCGTGCGGACGGCGTCCGAGAGCCCCGGCGTCGGACGGTGGATCCAGCCCAGGTCGCCGCCGCGCTCGGCCCCGCCCGCGTCGTCCGTGTGCTCGCGCGCGAGCCTGGCGAAATCGGACCCGGCATCCAGCGCGGCCACCACGAGGTCGGCCTCCTTGCGCGCGGCCAGCTCGTCCGGCGTCTTGCGCGGGTCGGCGCCCGACGCCGTGTCGAACTGGAACAGGATCGCCGACAAGCGCACGAGGTGGTCCTCGCGCAGCGCCGGATCGACGCCGGTCAGGGGCACGCGCTGGATCCAGTTCGCGCCCAGCGGCTCCAGGTCGATCGGACCGAAGACCTGGCCCTCGTCCAGCTCGAAGGCCGCGCGCTTGAGCAGCGTGTCGGACGCGCCGCGCTCGAAGATCGCGTACTGCCCGCCACGCGCGGCCGAAGCCGCGTCGTCGGAGAGAGCGCGCGCGATCGCCGCGAATTCCTCGCCCGCCCGCAGGCGGCGGGTGACCTCCTGCGTGCGCCTGGCGCGGCGTTCCTCGTCCCCCACGACCTGGATGCGCAGCACGGCCACGTGCGTCGGCACGCGCTGCAGCACGCAGAATCCGGTGGCGAGCTCGATCGGCTCGCTGACCTGACCGTCCTTGGCGCTGAACAGGAACGCGTCCAGCGCTGGCGCCAGCACGCCCGGCACGAACGTGCCCAGCTCGCCGCCTGTTCTGGCGTCGGGCGCGGCCGAATACTGCTCCGCCACCTGCGCGAAATCGGACCCGGCGCGGGCGCGTGCGGCGAGTCCCTTCGCCAGCTCGAGCGCGTCGTCGCGGCTGCGCGTCGACGGCGAGCCCTCGACGCCCGCGTGCGCGAGCACGATGCGCCGCGCCGACGCGAGCGGCGGTCGCTCGGCCGCCAAATGTTGGGGCGCGACGAGCACGGAGCCGGCGGGAAGATACGAGCCGGCGGGAAGATACGAGCCGGCGGGAGAACACGAACCGCCGGAAGGCAGCGTGCCGGCGAAGAGCAGGAGCAGCTCGAGCATCAGCGCAGGTCGATCCGCAGTTCCGTCTCCGCGTCGCGGCCGTCGATCGTGACCTCCTTCGAGCCCTTCGACGCGCCGCGCTGCGCTTCGAGTCGGTACTTTCCGGCCGCGAATCGTCCGACCTCGACCATGCCGTCCGTGTCGCTTGCGCCTTCGCCACGGAAGAAGCCCTCGATCGCACGCCCGGGATCCGAGCCCGCGGCCTCGCCGCCCGGAGCGAGCAGCTGCGCGCGAGCGCCCGACACAGGCAACCCGTCCTTCGTGACGCGCACGCGCACGAGCACGCCCTTCGTCAGCGCGAGCTCGACGTCGCCCGCCTCGCGCCCGCGCACGACCTCGATGCCGTCCTTGCGGCCCTCGGCCCAGCCGTCGGCGTTGCCGCTCAGGCGGTACTTGCCCGGCGCGAGCCCCTTGATCGTGAAACGGCCCTCGGCGTCGGACTGCGCCGACTCGATGCCCTCGGTGCCGGCCCCCTCGCGGATCGCGACGACGCGCACGCCCGCGATCGGCTCCTCGCCGCCGCGCACGCGGCCCGTAATCGCGAGCGAAGGCAGGAGCCGCAGCACGACACCGCGCTCGGCGCGTTGACCGTCGACCTTGAGGCGCGCCGGATCGCCGGGCGCGTAGCTCTCGCGCCCCTCCCTCTGCCGCCAGGACGGCGTGCGCGCCAGGATCTCGTAGTCGCCGGCCTCGAGCCGCTCGAACGTGAACTCGCCCGTCTCGTTCGTCGTCTGGCGCACGACGCCCGCGTCGCGGGCAACCATGCTGCCGAGCAGACCCTTGGCCTGCGGCACGTTGTTCGTGCGCCGCAGCGTGACCTGCGCGCCCGCGATCGGCTCGCTCGTGCGGTCGTCGACGACACGGCCCTCGACGCCGCCCTCGGGCAGGCGCACTTCCACGTCGACCTCGGGCAGGTCGGGCACCTCGATCGACGTGCGCACGCGCGGGCCGTCGCCGTCGAACTGCAGTTGCCAGACGCCCGGCGCGAGGCCGGCGAACTCGAAGCGGCCGTTGCCCAGCATCTTGGCGGCGCGGAACTCGACGCCCAGCAGGCTCTCCGTGTCGGTGCTGGTCGCGACCAGGTTGCCGCGCGCGCGCGGCTCGCCGCGGTACGTCACGACCCCGCGCACTTTGCAGGCCGCGGCCGTGCCGTCGACCAGGTCGAACTCGACCTCCTCGCCGTCGGGCACGGTGACGAGGTCGAAGTTGAGCGTGCCGAAGAACGTCGCCGGGTTCAGGTCCTCGTCGCCGCGCGTCGCAACGAGGAAATAGCTGCCCGCGCCGACGTGCCGGATCTCGTAGTGCCCCTGCTCGTCGGTCGAGCCCTGGTACGCGCCGCCCGACGCCGCCCCGCCGTCGCCCGGCCCGCCGAACGCGGCCGGCGAGAACGCCATCACGATCTCGCCCGGCACGGGACGCCCGAAGCGGTCGCTGACCGTGCCCACGATCGAGCCGCCGGCCTGGAGCTCGACGACGACGTTTTCGAGCACGCCTTCGGCCGGCATCGTCTTCTGATCGCTCGAGCCGGCGGAGTGCTCGCGGTGGAAGGCGTGCACGCGGAACGAGCCGGCCTCGACGCCGACGAGCTCGAACCGGCCCTTGGCGTCCGTCGCCGACGCGCGGTCGCCGAGCATGCCCATGCCGGCGGCCATCGAGAGGAAGCCGGGCGGGATGTCGTCGACCGCGTCCGCGCCGCCTTGCATCATCGGCTCGAACGGGCTCGTCGGCGGGCCGCCACGTCCCATCCCGCCGCCGCGGCCCATGCCGCCGCCGCGGCCCATCCCGCCGGCACGTCGTGTGCGCTCGCGACGCTGCTCGCGCGCCTTCGAGCTGGCTCCGGAAGCTTGCGCGACGACCTGCGCACCGACGACCGGCGTGCCCTCGGCGTCGACCACCGTGCCGCGCACGACGCCGCCCGGCGTCAGCTGCACGATCAAGCCCTTCTTCGTCTCGCCTTCGACCACCTCGACCTCGACGGATTCGGCCAGGTAGCCCGGGGCGCGGAACGCGAGCGTCGAGGTGCCCGGCCGCACGGACTCGACGCGGAATCGGCCGGTCGCGTCCTCGACCGTCTGGCCACCCGAGAACGGGTTCTGCGCGCCGGGCGCACCGGCCTCGACGTCGACCAGGTCGCCGCCGCCGACCGAGAACGTCGCGATGGGCTCGCCCCGCGCCGCGTCCATGACGACGCCCTCGACGGCGCCGCCGCGCTGCATCGTGACCACCACGTCGCCCGGCGACTTCTTCGGATCGTGCTCGAGCTTCGCTTCGGAGAAACCGATCTTGGTGAACGTCACCTCGTAGGGCGGATCACCGGCGATCGGTCCGGCCAGGAAGCGACCGTCCGCGTCGGTCTTCGGCAGGTCGAAGCCCTCGACCGCCTGGGCCATCATCGGCGCGAGCGAGAAGTCGAACTGGAAGTTGCTCCAGTCGACCAGGTTGAAGCGCAGCTCGACGCCCTGCACCGCCGCGCCCTGTGCATCGACGACGCGGCCCGCGATCATCGCGCCGCGCTTCAGCACGATGTCGTCCGCCTGAAACGTCGTCGCGTCGGACAGCGTGGCGCGCGCGCCGATCGCGGGCAGGTGGGTGCGCTCGATCGCGACGACGTCGACGTCGCCGGGCGGCACGCGGCGCATGACGTACGAGCCGTCGGCGCCGGTCGTGCACTGCGTCGCGCGCAACACCTCCTCGACGCAGCGCAGGTTGCGCAGACCGCGCGGCACGGCGCCCAGCATCGCGCCGGGCAGCGGCACCGGCTCGCCCTCGTCGCGCGCGGCCAGCACGCGGCCCGTGATCGAGCCGCCGGCGCGGGTTTGCACGACGACGTGCGTGTCCTGGCCGGCCTTCACGCTCACGTCGGTCAGGTGCGAGACCGCGAAACCGTCGCCGGTCGCCGTGATCTCGAAGCCCTCGCCCACCGGCACGCCCGGGACCACGAACTCGCCCTGCGCGTCGCTCTTGGCCTCGAGCCAGCGCATGTCGCCCGTGCTGAGCGTCGTCAGGAAATTGCGCGGTCCGGGCACGAGCGCCAGCGTCGCGTCGGTCGCCGGCGAGCCGTCGGGCAGGAGCACGCGGCCGAGAACACGACCACCGGCGTTCACCCAGATCTGCACCGGGCCGCCCGCGCCGGACGCCAGGACGCGCGCACGCAGCACGGCCTCGGGCACATGGTGATCACCGCGCGCGTCGAGGAAGTACGTGCCGGTGCGCACGCCCTGGAAGCGGAAGCGGCCGTCGGGCCCGGTGGCGACGACGGCGACAGGCCGCACGCGCTCGGACATGCCTTGCGAGCCCGAGAACAACCGGAGGAGACGGCCCAGGAAGGCCGTGCCGGCAGGCGGCAGCGGCAGGAGCTCGACCATGGCTCCGCCGACGCCCTGGCCGCTGGCCCGATCGATCACCGCGCCTTCCAGCATGCCCGGCCCGCGCAAGCGCACGCCGGTCGCGATGCCGCCCGAGCGCGCGACGCCCGCGTTCGTGCCGCCGTCGAGCTCGACCGCGGGGGCGGACGAAAGCTCCGCGCCGGCAGCCGGCGCGACCGCGGCGACACCATCGCGCGGGCCCGTGCTGTGCGGCGCGTCCGCGCGCAGGAACAACACCAGCACGCCGATCAAGACCGCCGCGAGGACGACGCAGGCGACGATCAGGCGCGGAGCTGCGCCGCGGCGGGGAGAGGGGCTGCGCAAGGGAAGCTCTGTTTTCTTGGGGATAGCGAGGTTGCGACCGCAGGCGTTGCCTCGGCGCTCCATGTTAGGAATGACCCGTCGGCGAAGCTGTAAGAACCCAGTCTCAGCCGGCCACTGTGAGCCCCAGATCCCGCACCGTCGCGCGCAACACCTCCCCGAACGGCCGCGGGCGCCAGCCCAGCTCCTCGCGCGCCTTGCGCGCGTCGAAGCGCAGCTCGACGCCCAGCATGGCCAGCGCCTGCGGCGGCGTCGTCTCGAGCGCGTGGATCCGGTCGACCACGCGCGCGCCGACGACGACCAGCGGCCAGGCGAACCGCGGCCACGTGATCCACGGCCTGCGCCCGCCCGTCACGCGCGCCACGAGACGGAACAGCTCGACCGTGCGCAGCCAGCGCTCGACGAGCACGTAGCGCTCGCCGCGCCGCCCGCGTTCGAGCGCCAGGACGCAGCCGTCGGCCGCGTCGTCGATGCCGAGCACGCCGATCGATCCGGGCGGCGCGACGAGCGGGCCCTTGCCGGCCGCGGCCAGGCGCAGGAAGCGTGCGGTGTTCGACTGGCGCTGCCAGGCGCCGAAGATCGCGCCGGGGTTCACGACGACGACGTCGAGGTCGAGCGCGGCGGCGATGGCGAGCTGCTCGGCCGCGTGCTTCGTCGTGGCGTAGTCGACGCCCAGGGGACCGTTGTTCCAGGCGATGCGCTCGTCGAGAACCTCGGATCCGCGGCCGTGACCGACGGCGACGACCGAGCTGACGTGCAGCACGCGCGCGAAGCCGTGCGCGCGCGCGGCGGCCAGCACGGAACGCGTGCCCTCGACGTTCGCGACGCGCTGCGCCTCGCGGTCGGCGGTGCGGTAGCTGATCAGCGCGCCGCAGTGCACGAGCAGCGCGGGGAGCGCGATGCTCGAGCCTTGTGGGAACAGCGCCGCGGGCGCGCTGCTCGTGCTTTGTGGGAGCAGCGCCGCGGGCGCGCTGCTCCGTGCGCGCGCCGCCACGGCCTCTGCCGCGGCGCGGATCGATCCGTCGTCGACCAGGTCGCCGGCGTGCCACGTGACCGGCAGACCTTCGAGGATCGAGCGGTCGGAAGAAGCCCGCGCCAACACGTGCACTTCGTCACCACGCGCCACGAGACGACGCACGATCGCGCTGCCGAGGAAGCCCGTGCCACCCGTCACCAGCACGACGCCGTTGCGCGCGATCACGCCGGCGATCCCGGACGGTGCTCGGGCAGCACGACGCGCGCGACGGTGCCGCGACCGGGCGGATCCGCGCGCGGCTCGAGCGCGATCGTCCCGCCCAGCTCCTCGACGATGCGCCGCGAGATCGCCAGGCCCAGCCCGGTGCCGTGGCTGCGCGTCGTGAAGTAGGGCTCGAACAGCCGCGCCCGCACCGTGTCGGACAGGCCCATGCCGCTGTCCTTCACCTCGATCACGACGCGCGGGCTGTCCTTCTCCTCGCGGCGGGAGACTTCGATCGCGAGCGTGCCGCCCTCGGTCATCGCCTCGAACGCGTTCGAGACAAGGTTGATCAGCACGCGCCGCAGTTCGTCCAGATCGGCCCACACGTGCAGGCCCTCCCCGCGGACCTCGACGCGCACGCCCTGCTCGCGCGCCCAGGCCGTGTTCAAGTCGACGATCTCGTCGACGACGCGGCGCACGTCGACGCTCTCGGGATGCACGCGGCGCGCGCCGGCGAAAGCCGAAAAATCCGCCGCGATCTTGCGCATGTTCTCGACCTGGCGCCGGATCAGGTCGATCGTGCGGTCGAAGATCGTGTCGAACTCGGGGCTCTTCTCCTTGCGCGCGCGCTCGAGCAGGTTGGCCGACAGCAGCACGGGCGTCAGCGGGTTCTTGATCTCGTGCGCGACCTGCCGCGCCATCTCGCGCCAGGCCGCGTCCTTCTCGGCCTTGATGAGGCGCGTGCGGCTCTCCTTCAGCTCGCCGGTCATGTCGTTGAACGCGCGGCCCAGGTCCCCCAGCTCGTCGTTCGAGGTCACTTCGACACGCGCGTCGAGGTCGCCGGCCGCGACACTCAGCGTGTGCGCCTTGAGGTCCAGGATCGGCCGCGTCGTGCGCCGCGCGACCAGGATCGTGAACACGACGACGATCGACAGCACGAGCGCGGTGGCGCCGAACAGCACGCGCCGCAGCTCCATCACGGTCGCGTACGTGTCGTCGTTGTCGATGCCCACGCCGATCACCCACCCGAACCCGCCTTTGTCGGGACCGGCGCAGTGCTTGAACGCGGCGTTCTTCCAGCGTCCCTGGAACTTGTACTCGGGGTACATGCCCCAGTCGTTCGCGCGCGCCGCAACGACCAGTTGGGGCAGGTCGACAGGCGGCTCGCTCACGCGGCGCCCGTAGAGCGACGGATTCGGATGCGCCAGGATCGTGTTGCCGTCCGACTTCCACAGCCACGTGTACGACGACTGGTAGATGTCCTGACCCTGGACGGGCACGCGCGGCCGCACCTTGCGCAGCACCTGGTTCTGCACGTGGCTCCAGTTCATCAGCGCGTACACGGCGCCGACCGACTTGTCGGGGTCGACGGGATCGGGCACCGGCACGGCGAATCCGACGTGGAAGTTCTCCGGATGCGGCACGCCGATGTCCACGCGCGCCGGCAGCAGGTCGGTCTGATGGTGGTCGACCATCGCGACCTCGCCGCGCAGCGCCTGCTGGAACCAGCCCTGTCGGCGGTAATCGCGCTGCAAGCCCGCGATCACGTCGGGCGTCAGCGCGACGCCCGCGGAATCGACGGTGCTCGAGACCACCAGTTCGCCCTGGGCGTTGACACCCAGGATCAGATCCCAACCCTGCCCCTGCTCGACGAAGCGGTTGAAGCCGTTCTCCAACGTGGTGCGGAACCCGGCCTCCTGCCCGTCCCAGTCGGCGATCGCCCACGACGTGACCGGGTTCGTGCGCGCCATCGTCTCGACGTCGGCCAGCCGCTCACGCACCTCGTCGTCGACCCGCGCCGCGGTCTCGCCCGCCATGGTCAGGAGGTAGTAGCGGACGGTCTCCCAGTGGCGCTCTGCCATCGTGCCGTCGACGTACCAGGCGAAGCCGAGGAACGGCACGAGCACCGCGGCCAGCACGGTGAGGACCCATTTCGTGGCGATCCGGCGCAGCACGGGCGGGCGGTAGTCTACAGGCGGTGTCCACCGCTCCGTCGCGCATCTTGATCGTGCGTCTGTCCCACCTGGGTGACGTCGTGCACGCGCTGCCCGTCTACCACGCGCTGCGCGGCGCGTACCCCCGGGCGCGGATCGCGTTGGCGGTCCAGCCCGAGTTCGCGGCGCTGGTCGCCGGATTGCCGGGACTCGAGCGGGCGATCCCCTTCGAGCGCGGCGGCGGCGCGCGCGCCTGGCCACGGCTCGCGCGCGAGCTCGAGGCGTTCGGCGCGGACTGGTCGGTCGACTGCCAGGGCAACACGAAGAGCGCGCTCGTGGCGCTGGCGTCGCGCGCGGGGCGGCGCAGCGGGCTGGCGCGCGCGGACTGGCGCGAGCCGTTCGCGGCGACGTCGATGACGGATGCGGCCCCCGCGCGGGAACACGACGGCACGGGCGTCGAGCACGCCGTGGAGCGCATGCTGCGCCTCGCGCGCCACGTCGCGCCCGAGTGGGACGCGTCGCCGCGCTTCGACGTGGACCTCTCGGCCGAGGAGCGGGCGCGGGGCGAGTCGCAGCTCGCGACGCTCGTAGGCGGGACGGGCGGCGTCTTGATGCACGTGGCAGCCGAGGGCGACGTGCGCTCGTGGCCGGCGAATCACTTCGAGGCGCTCGCGCGAGAGCTGGCCGAGCGCGAGCCCGTGCTCGTGGTGAGCGGACCGGCCGAGGAATCCGCGGGCCGCGCGCTGGCCGCCCGCGTCACCGGTCCGCGCATTGCACACCTGTGCGGCCAACGCGGCCTGCGCGAACTGGCCGCGCTGTTCACCGCCGCAGCGCAGCGCGGCATGCGTTTCATCGGCTGCGACTCTGGCCCGATGCACCTGGCCTGGGCCTCGGGCATGCGGGCCGTACTGCTCGCCGGTCCCCAGGACGAGCAGCGCACCGGACCTTGGCCCGTCGCACGGAACGCACTCGGCAATCACCGTGTCGTGCGCGCGACCCCCTCCCCGTCGTGCGCACCGTGCCTGGCGCGGACCTGCCATCACCCGGAAGGGCCGGTGTGCATGACGCGGATCGAGATCGCGGAAGTCGTGCGCGCTTCGGGATGAGCACGAGGCCGGTGACGCGATTCAACCGCGAGCAATCCTCTCGTTCAGCGTCCTGTGGCGTCGCCTGCCTCACGCTCGCCAGCAGGCTAGGGCTTGGCGCGCTACACGCCCCAGGCGATCTCGTAGCCGTTCGACAGGTTGAACCCGCTCGGCGTGCAGAAGGCCGCCGAGTTTCGATACCAGACCTGGTACTGGCGCACATCGCCTGCCGATGCACCGCCGCGCACCGACACGGGCAGATCGCCGGTCTCGGGGTATCTCGACGCACCGGCGAGGTTCTGCTGGGTGCCGAGCCGGATGATGTTCCCGCCCACGCAACGCAGCCCGTCGCCGAACGTGACGCCCATCCCGCCCTGGAGACGCTGCGTGCCCTGGAAGTACAGCGCCGAAGAGTTCGGCATCTGCGAGCCGTGGAGCACGACGGTGTCGCTTGCGATGCTCGCCTGACCCTGCGCCGACAGCACCGCGCCCAGCCCGAACGAGTTCGCGCAGCCCTCGCCCGCAGCGCCCGGATTGCCGCAGGGACACGCCGCAGCCGTGCCGTCGCCCGAGCAGTACGGGATGCCCGCGCTCGACGGCCCCATCAGCCAGGCGATCGCGTTGTCCCACAGGATCGGGTTGTCGGGCATGTAGCTCGGAGGGTAGGCGAAGAAGGCCTGGTCGTTGATCAGGAGCACCTTGCCCGAGCCCACGAGCGCGGCCACGATCGCCGCGGAACCATTCGGGTTCACCGCGATCGTCGTCGCGCTCGCCGGAACGTTTGACCAGCTACCTGGAGCAGGAATGTCCCCGACGTTCACGACCGTCCCTGCCGGTCCCTGGACCACGGGGTGCGTGGGGGCCGTGAACGCCGTCGTCATGCTCGGCGCGTCGCCCGCGAACGCGACGCCACAGATCTGGGCAAACTGCAGGTTGGTCTGGATGAAGTTGGTGTTCTCGCCGAACAGAAGGGCACTGCCTCCGGCCGCGATCCACTGCGTCAGGGCGTCCATCTCGTACTGGGCCAACGGTGCGTTGAGCCCAGGCAGGCCCGAGACGAACACGTCCGCTGCGGCGAGTCCCTGCGGCGTGATCATGGTCGTCGTGACCACGCTGTGCCCGGCTGCAGCCAGCTGCGCGAGCGGCCCGACCATCCCGGTGCCGGTCAGCCAGTATTCGAAGCCACCCGCGTAACAGCGTGCACCGTCGAAGGCGAGGACGACGCCTGCATGGGCGCTCTGGGCGAGAATGCAGCCGAGTGCGAGAGTCAAGATGCGCATGGCGTTCCCGAGGCTCAGGTTGAAAGGGCAGGGACCTGTCCAACCCGTCGCACGGGCCATCTACAGCGTAGCAGGCGAATCAGGATGCGGGGGCGGCACTCGACCAAGGCTTTCATCTTGCGAGTTCACGAGGACCTGATCCGGGCCTACAGGATCCATCTCATCGACACGGTTGCACGGTACCCGTGAATGAACTACCCTCCTTCAGGTGATCGTCTCATTCGGCGACCCGGCGACAGAGGCCCCCTTCCACGGCCGACTCGACGCCAAGTCGAGGCGCATTCCAATCGACATCCGTCAGACCGCGCTCCGCAAGCTCGACATGCTCAATGCCGTCAGCGAACTCCAGGACTTGCGAGTGCCGCCGGGGAACCGCTTCGAGGCTCTCCACGGCGACCGACGAGGGTTCCACTCGATCCGGGTCAACGACCAATGGCGGCTCGTCTTCCGCTGGACTACGGTCGGACCCGAGCGAGTCAGCCTGATCGACTACCACTGATACCGAGGATCCCATGCTGCCCAAGAACCGCGTCCCGACTCATCCCGGCGAGATCCTCTTGCTCGAGTTCCTGGAACCTCTCGGAATCTCGCAGGTCCAGCTCGCCGGCCACATCGGAGTCTCCGTCCAGCGCGTGAACGAGCTCGTGCGCGGGAAGCGCGGTGTCACGTCCGAGACGGCCTGGCTCCTTTCGGCAGCGCTTGGAACGACTCCCGAATTCTGGGCCAATCTTCAGAGCCAGCACGACCTCGCGAAGAGCCGGCCGGTGCGGTCCATCCGGAGGTTGGGCAAGGCCGGTTGAGCCGACCCAGGGGCCTCGGAGGTCACGGGCCTTGCGGCTTCTCCAGCGCCCGGATGCGCACGGGCACGTCCCTGTACTCCGGCCAGAACAGCTCGATCTGCCGCAGCCACGTCAGCTCCTCCTCGGTCGTCGCCGCCGCGCCGGCCTTGGCGTACAGCTCGGCCGCGCTGCGCACGTACTCGCTCAACGTGTCTCGCCGCGCGATCGCGTCCTTGTAGAACTGCGCGTCGGCCAGGAGTTCCTCGTAGCGCGCGGTCGCCTCCTCGTAGCGCCAGTCGCGCTCCAGGGCCAGCGCGTCGCGGTAGATCGTCTCGAAGCGCGCCTCGCGCAGCTCGGCCAGCACGCCGTCGGCCAGGTCCTTCTGCAGCACCGTCTTGGCCAGCGCTTCCTCGGCCAGCCTCTGCGCCTTCTCCGGTCGGCCGCGCACGATCTCGATGCGGGCCAGCTTGAGCTTCTCGGTCACGACGAGCTCGTTGCGCGCGCGATCCAGCGCGGCCTGCGCCTCGGCGTTCTCCGGGTCGAGCAGCGTGGCCATGCGGTACTCGCCGCGCGCCGCGCCGTAGCGGCCCTTCTCCTCGTGCCCGCGGCCGGCGGCGAGTCGCTGCATCGCGAGCAGCTCCTGCACCTGGTCCTTGCGGTCCGCCGCGCGCGGGTCGTCGCGCTGGTACTTGGCGGCGTACTCGAAGCGCGACCGCGCGAACTCGAGCCAGTAGTCGGAGTAGGCGTGCAGCCCGTCCTTGAAGTAGCGGTTGCCCAGACCGGCGCGGTAGCGCAGCAGCAGGATCGCCAGCTCGCGTCCCGCGCGCGCGCCCGGGACGTCGGGGTCGGCTGCCAGCGCGCGCTCGTAGGCGCCGACGGCCGGCGCGATCTGGTCGTTGGCGTGCAGCTCGAGCGCTTCCCCGAGCGCGAGCAGCGCGATCTTGCGCTTCGTCTTGGCCAGCCAGTCGGCCGCGACCTGCGATCCCGGGTCGACCTCCAAGGCCTGCGAGAACGCCTCGAGCGCGGCCGCGTCGTCGTCCTCGAACGTGGCGCGCCGACCCTTCTCGAGCCACCAGGCCACGGTCGCCTCGCGGTGCTGGGCCTGGGCTTGGGCGTCATTCGGGGCGCGCTCGACGTCGCTCGCCGCCAGACGCACGGCCTCGTCGAACTGGCCGTGGTAAACGAGCCAGCGGACGTCGCGCTCCTCCTTCTCCGGGGAAGAGGAACAGCCGGCGACCAGGATCGCGGCGCAGAACAGGCTCAGGGCAGCCGGACGGGCCGGCGTGGTCGGAATCGCTCGTGCGTTGTGCATGCGGTCGGTGGCGTCCCAGCGCTGTGCGACGCGCCAGGCCGGCCTTTCTTCCCGCGGCAGGCTACACGCCCCCCCATCCCGAGGCGAGGCCAGGGAGAAGCTGATCGTAGGCCTCGCCAATCTTGCTGGTGCCGCGCAAGCGGCACGTTCGGCGAGGGTCCCGGACCCCCTCGCTCAGGTGCGCATTCCGTCGTAGAGAACGATCCCCAGGCTGCCGAAGAACAGGATCGGCAGCCACGCCGCCAGCGGGGCGTCGAGGGTGCCCTGCAGCCCCAGGTTGCGGCACACGAAGTCGGACGCGAAGTAGCCCACGCACAGGGCGAACGCGCTGGCCAGCGTGCGCGTCCCGCGCCCCTTCTCGTGCCGCATCAGCAGCGGGAGCCCGACCAGGATCAGCACGACGTTCGCCAGCGGGAACGTCACGTGGTACTGCAGCAGCGTGCGGTAGGCGACGTTGTCCGGGTCGCGCTTGCCCATCTCGAGCGCCTCGACGAAGGACAGCTCGAGCGGCGAGGCGCGCGCACGCTGGAACGTGTTCGCGAGCTGCGGCGTGAACGCGAAGCCCGCGAGAGCGTCGGTCGGCTCCATGCGTTCCTCGGCCTGGCCCTCGCCCTGCACCACGTGGCGCTGACCCTCCTCCAGCCGCCAGCGCGAGGCCTCCGCATCCCACACCGCGCGCGGGGACGTCGTCGTGGTCCAGTTCGCGCCGCTGACGAGGTATTCGGAAAGATCGCGCACCTCGGGCGCGCGACTGCCCTCCGGCCGCGGGCGGTACTCGCCGAGCTGCACGAGGTTGCCGCGGCCGTCCTTGAGCCACAGGTTGGCGTAGACCGGGTCGCGCTGCTTCTTGTCGAGCAGGATCCGCAACGCGTCGCGCCGCGCGCCGAGGCTGGCCGAGGCGGTCTCGCGGAGGCCGAACATCAGCGCGCCGATCAGCATGGACAGCACGACCAGGGGCGCGAGCAGCCGCTGCGCGCTGACGCCGGCCGCCAGGGCCGCGACGGCTTCGTTGTGGCGCATGAGCTTCGCGACCGTGAAGAGGCCGGCGACGAGCGTCACGAAGGGCGCCACCTCCAGGAAACGGAAGGGCACCTGCAGCGCGTAGTAGCGCACGATCAGCAGCGAGGACGGCCGCGTCCCGTCCGGGAACGGGCTCAGGTACTCGTCCAGGTTCTGCGCCATGTCGAGGATCATGTAGAGACCCACGACCAGCAGGAACGCGGTCGCGTACGACGTCACGAAGAGCGCCAGGACGTAGCGGTCGATGCGACCGAGCATGCGCAGGCGCCCGCGTGTCATCGGCGGAACGCCCTCCAGCACAGCCACGCGCCGGCCAGCGCGCCGATCGCGATCGCGGTCCAGGCGCACAGCTCGGGCGGCAAGAAGGTCTTGTCGGCCAGCTGCTTGCCCAGGCGCATGTGCAGCACGTAGAAGGCCAGCGCGTACCCGGCCCCGGCCGCCAGGGCCGGCAGCTGGTTGCCACGCGTTTGCAAGAGGCCGGTCGCCGAGCCCAGCAGCAGGAAGACGAAGAAGACGGAGCCCAGCGACAGGCGGTAGTGCAGCTCGTAGCGCAGGTCCTTCTCGCGCACGGCATCCGTACCCGCTGCCAGCTCGTCGCGGATCCGCGAGCTCGTCAGGTAGCGCATGCGGTCGTACGAGTCCTCGCGCTTCGCGCGCAGGTCATCGAGGTCGACCCGCAGGGTCATGTCGCCGTTCTCGACCTCGGCCCCGCCGACCACGGCGCGCGCGTTGCGGAAGAGGAGCAGCACGGCCGTGCCCTCGACGCGCACGTCGACCCGGTCGGCGCGCAAGTTGCGCGCCTCCTCGCCGCCCATAGGCGGCATGTAGATCTGCGCGTCGACGAACGACTTGCCCTCGCGCCGGCGCGAGCTCAGAAAGAACTCGCCGATCTGGATCTCCGTGCGCCCCGGATTCAGGTCGCGCACGGCCTCGGACAGCGCGGCGAACATGTACGTGCTCTGCTTCAGCCGCACGCGCGGCAGCACCTCGGCCAGCATCCACACGGTCGTCGCCGCGAGCACCGTCCCCGAAACGAGCCCCGGGACCAGGATCCAGGCCGGGTGTCGCCCCGTCATGCGGATCGCCGTCCACTCGTTGTCTTGGGCGAGCCGACCGTAGGTCGTTACGACCGCCAGCAGGAACGCCAGGGGCAGAACGTAGGGCAGGAGCCCCGAGAGCAGGAGCGGCAGGTAGAGCAGGACCGCCTGCATCTCGACGCCCTGCAGCTTGTGGATCGCCGAGACCGCGACCGCCGGCAGCGCCAGGACGAGCATCGCCCCGAGCGTGAAGCAGATCGCGACCAGGAGTTCCTGCAGAACGTAGAGCTGGAGGCGCATGAGCGGGCCCGACGGGCGGGCGGAGTACAATCCGCCCGTGCCGGGAACGCAACCGCGGGCGTGCGTGAAACACCGGCCCTGGCGCACGACGGAGGTCGAGGTCGTCGAGGCCGGCGGCGCCGCGTGCGTGAAGCGCTTCCACGACGCGCGCTGGCCCGGAAGCGCGGTCGGGCGCTGGCGCGACCTGCGCCGCGCGCGGCGCGAGGAGCGCCGGCTCGTCGAGCTGGCCCGGGCCGGCCTGCCTGTGCCCGAGGTGCTGGGCCTGCGCAAGACGCCGGAAGGCGTCGAGCTGCGCACGCGTTGGATCCCAGGCGCGCGCCCCCTGGCGGAGATCCTGGCCGAGGCGTCCGGACCTCCCGATCAACTCGCAGCGGAGCTGGGTCGCCTCCTGGCGGCCCTGCACCGGGCCGGGTTCGCACACGGCGATCTGCATCCGGGCAATGTGGTCATCGACGCAGAGCAGCGCGCGTGGCTCGTCGACGCGGCCGCGATCGGGCGCTGCAGCAGCGTGAGGCAGATGCGCGACCTCGTCCAGGCCGCAGCGCACGCGCGCGAGGTGACGCAGCCGCGATTCCGTGCGCGCTTCCTGGTCGCGTACCTGCGCGCCGCGCCGCGCGCGCCAGGCGACGACGCGCGCGGCCTCGCGATCGTCCTCGAGTCCGCCGCGCGGCACGAGCGACGCGCGTTCGTCGAGGCCGAGAGCGACCGCTGGCTGCGCGAGTCGGGCGTGTGCGCGCGGCACGTCGACAGAGAGCTCGAGGTCCTCGTCCCGCACGCGGTCGAACGCGATGCGGCGCTGGCGCTCGTCCGTCGCGCCCTGGCCGGGGACAGCGTGCCGGGCGCGGAAATCGAGCGCGGCGCGAAGGCACGCGCCGCCTGGCTCTGTGCCGCCCGCCTCGTGGAGCACCGCGTCCCGGTGCTCCTTCCGATCGCGTTCGTCGTCCGCCCTCGACCGCTGGCGCTCTTCGCGCGGCCCAAGGGCGCGCGCGACCTGGATCCCGCTCGCCCGGCGGACGCACAGGCCCTGGAAACGTTGGCTGGCACGCTGTCGGATCGCGGCCTCGCGCTGCGCCGCGCGGGCGTCGTGCTCGATGCGCTCGGCACCGCGCATGCCGATCCGCGCAGCGGGCTGGAAGCGCACCGCTGGCTGGAAGAGGGCGCGCGGCGTGGGTGAGCGCCACCTGCGACGCTGGCGGCGGGCGGCGCGCGCGCGCGTGCTCGGCGCGCTGACCGCGACCGCGCGCTGGTCGCCGCCGGCGGCTGTCGAGGGCGCGCTGGCCGCGTGCGCGCCGCTCGCGCGCTGGAGCTCGTTCGAGCGCACGACGCGCGCGAACCTGGTGCTTGCGTACGGCGACGAACTCGATGACGCGCGCCGCACCGAGATCGCGCGCGGGGTCCGCCGCCATGCCGCGCGGCAGTTCGCGACGTGGCTGCGGCTGGCGGCCAGCGACGCAGCGCACGGCGGCTGGATCGACGAGCTCGTCGAGGTCGACGCTTCGATCGCGCACCTCGACGCAGCGCTCGCGCGCGGGCGCGGTGCGATCGTGGTGACCGCGCACCTGGGCGATTGGGAGCTCTTGGCCGCGCGCCTCGTGCGCAGCGGCCGGCGCGGCGCGGTGGTCGGGTTCCGCAAGCAGAACGATCCTTCAGCGGCCTGGTTCGAAGCACTCCGCGCGCGCCACGGCGTGCGCACGATCCCCCAGTCGGCCCCGCCGCGCGCGGTGCTCGACGTGCTGGCGCGCGGCGAGGTCGTCGGGATCCTGTGCGACCTGGAGGCGCGCCGTCTGGACGGCGAGTTCGTGCCGTTCTTCGGCGTGCCCGCGCGCACGATGACGGCCCCGGCGGCGTTGGCGCGCGCGTCCGGCGCCGCGCTCGTCCCGGCCCGCTGCACGCGCGAACGCGCGCGCTACGTGCTGCGCTGCGAGGCGCCGCTCGACTTCGACGCGAGCCGGCCGCGCGCGGCGGCGCGCACCGCGGTCCTCGAGCGGCTGAACGAGACGTACGAGCGCTGGATCCGCGCGGCACCCGACCAGTGGGCCTGGCACCAGCGTCGCTGGCGCAGCCGACCCGCTGCTGCGGCCGCCACCGCCGTTGAATTGAATGTCTTTACAAAGCACTGATCAAGAGTTGGCGGCGCGCTGATTCCGCCCCAGTAGGGTCCCCCCATGAAGAAATCGAGGATCCTGGTCGTCGACGACGAACCGGACCTGGTCGAGCTCGTCCGCCACCACCTGGTGCGCGAGCACTACGAAGTCGTGACCGCCGGCGACGGGGAGACCGGGCTGGCCGAGGCGCGCCGGCGCCTGCCCGACCTGGTCGTGCTCGACCTCATGCTGCCCGGCATCGACGGACTGGAGGTCTGCCGGCGGCTGCGCTCCGATCCGCGCACGACGCACATCCCGATCGTGATGCTGACGGCCAAGGGCGAGGAATCCGACGCTGTTATCGGCCTTTCCCAGGGGGCCGACGACTACGTGCGCAAGCCCTTCGGCATGAAGGAGCTCGTGGCGCGGATCGCGACGCGCCTGCGGGCGGCGGAGATGCGCGCGCCGGGCGAGGCCCAGAAGGTGGCGCGCTTCGGGGAGCTGATCATCGACTCGGTCAAGCACGAGGTCATGCTGGCCGGCCAGTTGATCAAGCTGACCGTGACCGAGTTCAAGCTGCTGCGCCACCTGGTGGTCAACCGCGGCCGTGCGTTCACGCGCAACGAGCTGCTCAACGGCGTCCTGGGACAGGACGCGTTCATCATCGACCGCAACGTGGACGTCCACGTCGCAACGTTGCGCAAGAAACTCGGAGAATACGGCGCGCACATCCTCACGATCCGCGGACTTGGCTACAAGTTCCGCGAGACACCGACGTCGCCGGACTAGGCTCGCGGCACAGCGCGGTGAAGACCGTTGAAGATCGACTCCCTCTCGACTCGCATCTTCCTGGCCTTGACCGGCCTGGTCGCGGCTCTGCTCGTGGGCGCGGTGATCTTCGGTGACGTGCAGCTCGGTCACTACCAGCGCGACGCACTGCGCACGAAGCTGCACGACACGACCGAGCTGCTCTCGGCCGACTCGGCCGAGGTCCTGGCCGGTCGCGCCGGCGTGGACGACTTCAAGCGGCGCCTGCTGGACCTCGGCTCGGCGACCCGCATCCGCCTGACGCTGATCGCCGCCGACGGCGTGGTCCTGGCCGACAGCGAGGCGCAGGGCCCGATCGCGAACCACGCCGACCGGCCCGAGATCCTCGAGGCGGCGCGCAGCGGCGAGGGCGAGGGACAGCGCGTCAGCGGGACCACGGGCAAGGAGACCTCCTACATCGCGCGCCGCGTCGACGAGGCCGGCCGTTACCTGGGCACGATCCGCGCCGCGGCCGAGGTCGAGCCGATGCGCGCCGAGCGGGCGCGCTTCTACCGCAACCTGGTCACGTTCGGCCTGGTCGCGCTGGCCCTGAGCGTCGGCGCCTCGGTCCTGATCTCGCGCTGGCTGTCGCGGCCGCTCGAATCGATCGAGCACGACGCCTCGCAGCTCGCCTCCGGCCGGCTCGACGTGCGCGTACGCTCGGAAGGGCCGGTCGAGGCGCGCCGGCTGGCGGATGGCCTCAACACGATGGCGCGCGACCTGCGCGAACGACTCGAGGGCATGCGCCGCGCGCGCACCGAGATCGAGACGATCCTGTCGAGCATGCAGGAGGGCGTCGTGGCCGTGGACGCGCGCGAGCGCGTCGTGCTCATGAACCAGGCGGCCGCGAAGCTGCTCGGTCTGCGCGGTCCTCTGGAGGCCGGCTCGTCGCTGTGGGAGCACCTGCGGTACCCCGAGCTCGAGCGCGGACTACGCGCCGTGCTGGCCGGGCAGGCGGCGTGGCACGGCGACGCGACGTCGCCGGCGCAGGACGGCCGCACGATCGGGCTATCGGTCGCGCGCGTGGCGCACCCCGACGGCGCCGACCGGCCGCTGGCGGGCGCCGTCGCGCTGCTGTCGGACGTGACCGCGATCCGCCGGCTCGAGCAGATGCGCATCGACTTCGTCGCCAACGTCAGCCACGAGCTGCGCACGCCGCTGGCGGCGGTCATGGGCGCACTGGAGACGCTGGCCGATCCCGACCCGGAGCCGGCGACGCGCGCGCGCTTCCTCGACATCGGCAACCGCAACGCGGCGCGTCTGCAGGCGATCGTGTCGGATCTCCTCGACCTGTCGTCGATCGAGGCCGAGGGCGACCGCATGCCGCTGGAGCCCGTACGCGCCGACGCGCCGCTGCGCACGGCGGCCGGCGCGCTGGCCGGCGCGGCCGAGTCGAAGGGCGTGCGGCTCGAGCTGCCCGGGCCATCCACCCGGCCGTCGTGGGTGCGCGGCAACGCGCAGCGCCTGGAGCAGGTCTTCACGAACCTGCTCGAGAACGCGATCAAGTACACGCCGTCGGGCGGTCGCGTGCTGGCGCGCGTGAACGCGACGGCGACGGAGGTCGTGATCGAGGTCGAGGACAGCGGGGTGGGCATCCCGTCGTCGTCGTTGCCACGGATCTTCGAGCGTTTCTACCGCGTCGACCGCTCGCGCTCGCGCGACATGGGCGGCACAGGGCTCGGCCTCGCGATCGTGAAGCACGTGGTCCGGGCGCACGGTGGTACCGTGTCCGTGAAGAGCGAGGAGGGTCGGGGGTCGACCTTCACCGTGGCCCTGCCGCGCATCCCGGATTCGAAGAAGCACGCCTGAGACATGTCGAAGCAGACGCAAGAAGACCTGACCGAGATCACCAAGCTCATCCTGCACATCGGCGGGCTCGTGGAGAGCGCGATCGACCGTTCGCTGGTCGCGCTGCTCGACCGCGACGCGCGGTTGGCGCGCGAGGTGATCGAGGGCGACAGCGTCGTCGACAACCTCGAGAACGAGGTCGAGGAGAAGTGCCTCGAGGTCCTGGTGATGCGCCAGCCCGTCGCGCGCGATCTGCGCTACATCACCGGCATCATGAAGATCAACTCGGACCTCGAGCGCATGGCCGACCTGGCCGTGAACATCGCCGAGCGCGCCGAGGTGCTGGCCGACGTGCCGCCGCTGCCCTTCCGGCCGGACGTGACGCGGCTGGCGGCGGTCGCGAAGCGCATGACGCGCGAGTCGCTCGACGCGCTGATCCGGCGCGACGCGCAGCTGGCGCTGCGCGTGTGGCAGACGGACGTCGAGGTCGACCGCCTGTTCCGCGAGCTGGTCGGCGAATCGATCCAGTTCATGCGCGAGCACCCCGCGCGCATCAGCGACGTCATGCACCTGGTGGGCGCGCTGCGCAACCTCGAACGGCTGGCCGACCACGCCACGAACATCGCCGAGGACGTGATCTTCGTCGTGCAGGGGCGCATCGTGCGCCACCACATGATCGAGTTCTCGGAGACGCAGGGCGGCCGGCCCGCGGCGGGCGGCGACACGATCGTCCCGGCGGCGCGCAAGAGCTGAAGTCGCGGTCTCCGGTGCGGGCGGAGGCCTCGCAACCCGCCGGGGCCCACTCCAGGTGGCCCCGCGGCACGCCCCGCCGGGTCGGGACAAGGTGGCACTCCAGCCCCAGGCCGGTTCCGGCCGATCCGGAACCGTCGGTCCGCCCCGCGGAGGGATCCCTTCGCGACTCCTCCTTCCGTCGGGCCCGCGTACCCATGTCCCCCCGCGCACGCTCCTCGATCGCCTGGAAGCCGCTGGCCATCCTCCTCCTGGTGGCCGCCGCGCTGTCGTTCTGGTGCGCGCAGAAGCGCATCCAGGCCACGCGCCACGACGTGATCCAGCGCCGCCTGTCTTCCGCGGCCGAGGTCATGATCATTCCCGCGCGCGACGTGCTCGCCGCGGGTGGATCGAGCCAGGCCTTCCTCGAGCGGCTACGCGAGTTGGGATCGCTGACCGGCTTGCGCATCACGCTGATCGCGCAGGACGGCACGACGCTGGCCGACAGCGAAGTCCGCGGGCCGATGCCGAACCTGCGCGACCGGCCCGAGGTCGCGCAAGCGATCCGCGCCGGAGAGGCCAGCGCGTCGCGGACGAGCGTGATGACCGGCAAGGAAACGGTCTACCTGGCGCGCTCGGTCATGGCCGACGGCGTCGTGCTGGGCACGATCCGCGCCGCCACCGAGAAGGCCGAGATCGACGACGTGGCCAGCGGCCTGGAGTCCGTGCTCCTACTCCTGGCCATCACGGGCATCGGCCTGGGTGCCGTGCTCGGGGCCGCGGCGATGCGCAGCCGTATGGTGCACGCGGCGGCCTTCGACCTGGGCTCCGCCACGCGCCAGCGCCGCGAGCGCGACGCGGCTTGACCGGAAGCTGACCCGGTCGGCTGCGCCTCGTCGCCCGGCGGGCCGGGAACGGGTGTGAGCCCCCTCTCCGGCGAGTCGAGTGCGGGCAGGCACAATCGGGGGGGACAGCTTCCGCGCCGCGCGCGGTGCCAACCGACGGTGTTCCTGCTCGATATCTCAACGTCCGGGGCGCGCCACGGGCCGCGCCGGTCCGAGCCGCTCGCGCAGGCGCTGCGCGAGCGCGGAGGCCGACTCGCCCTCCGCCACCGTCTCCTGCAGGAGCTCGGCGGCCTCGCGCAGCGCGGGCTCCGCCGGCGCCGTGCGGCCGCGCGCCAGGTCGCGCTCGGCTTGCACCGTCAGGGACTGCGCCAGCGCGACGCGGGTCTCCGGCGTATCCGCCACCGCGAGAGCGGTGCGCGCGACGTCGATCGATTGACTGAGCCAGCGGTCGCCGGTCTCGCCCGAAGCATCCGGCCCGGGAGCGTCGGCGCCGGCAACGCGCCGCGCGCGTCCGTCGGCGCGCAGACCCTCGCGCAACGCGGCGTCGGCGACGGCCAGGATCCAGCGCGTCTCGCCCGGCACGGCGCGCGCGAGCTCGTCCGCGAACGCGCGCGTGTCGACCGGGCTGGCGCCGGCCTCCGTCCACTCCAGGGCGGCGTCGACCAGGTCGAGCGCTTCGCGGTCGAGCCCGTCGCGCACGTCGCCGATCGCGGAGCGCAGGTGCAGGGCGCGGGCCAGCGCCTCGGACGCTTCGATCCGGCGCCCGGCCTGGCGGTGCGCGAAGCCGCGGCCCAGCTCGGCCAGCGCGGTGTAGTGTCCGGCCGAATCGGCGTAGGCCGGTTCCAGCTCGACGCTGCGCGCGAAGCGGGTCGACGACTCGTCGTACGCGCTCAGCGCTGCCTCCGGCTGCTCGATGCGCCGCGCGCGTTCGGCGCGCAGGAACCAGGCGTAGCCCGCGTACCACGCGCACGCGCCGGAATCGGGGAAGACGCCGGCGAGCCAATCGCTGCGCTCCGTGAACAGGTCGCTGCGACCCGCGGCCCACAGGGCGTCGCGCCACAGATCGCGCAACAGGTTCGACTCGGGGAAGCGCAGCAGGCCGGCCTGCAGCACGGCCAGCGACGCGCGCCGGTGACCCGCGGCCTGCAGGAACGAGGCCAGGCTCTGCACGTCGACGTCCTTCGCCTCCAGGCTGGCGCAGGCCGAGGCCAGCGCGCGTCCCCCGCGCAGGAGTCCGCGCAGCTCGTCGGCCGCGTCGCCACCGGCGCGCGCGGGGAGGAGCCGCGCGTGGGCGTCGCCGAGCCAGCGCAGCGCCTCCACGCTCTTGTCGTCGGCGGCGTATGCGGCGGCGCGCTGCACGGCCTTGCGACCCGCCGCCGTCCCGCTGCCCCACGTCTCGTAGCGTGCCAGCACGGACTGCGCGCCCGGGCTCGGACGCGCGGGCGCGCGCGCGAGCATCTCCTCGGCGATGCGCGCCTGATCCTCGAAGCGCGAGAGCAGGTACGCCGTGCGCGCACGCTCGGCCGCCAGCTCGACGTCGGCCGGCATCGTCGCCGCGGCCTTCTCCATCCACGACCACGCGTCCTGCAGGAGAAGGCCGATGTCAGGCCCGTTGCGCGCGATGCGCGCCTGCGCCAGGCGCAGGTTCGCCAGGCCGAAGCTGCGCATCACCTGGGGATCCGCGGCGTTCTGGCCCAGCGCCAGCTCGGCCGCCTCGAGGTCGTGCACGAGCTCGTCCTCGGTCCGCTCGGTGGCGCCAGCAGCGGAGACCGAAGCGTCGATCGGCGCAGCCGTCCCGGTCGCCGGCGCGTTCGCCTGCGCGGCCAGCGCCAGCTCGCGACCCAGGGCCAGCGAGTCGGCCAGCTCGATCGCGCCGCCCTCCTCGAACAGGACGGCGTCGAGCGCCTCGATGCCGCGCGCCGGGAGCATCGGAGAAAGAGCGGCGCGCGCCGCGTTCCGATCGGCCGGATCGCCCAGAGCGAGGACCGAGAGCAGGAACGTGCGCGGCGCGGGATCCGGCGTGCTGCCAGCCGCGGGCGCGGCCGCGCAGCAGCGGCCGGCGAGCGGCAGGAGCTGGCGATCGCGGCCCAGGCCGAACTCACCCGGGTGGCGGCCAGAGCCCTGCAGGATCTCGAGCAGCGCGGCGCGCATGGGCGCGTGGAGGCCGCGCGCCACGACCGCCGCTTCGACTTGCGCGACCAGCTCGGCCGCTGGCGGCCGCGCGCTCTGGAGGACGCGTCGCAAGGCTTCCACCGAACCTGTGTCGCCGACACGCGCGATCGAGCGCACGAGGGCACTCTCGTCGAGGCCCAGGCCGCGCTTCACGTCCTCCTCCGCTCCGGCCGCGCCGTCGTGCTCGAGATCGAAGAAGATGCGCTCGACGAAATCGCGCTGCCACGAGGCGCGCCCGGCGACGAGCGCGTCGCGCAGGACCTCGGGCGTGTCGTGGATCGGAAACCAGATCTGGTCGCTCTTGTCGGGCGGCGCGAGCGCGGCCGCGGGCTCGAGCGCGGCGTCCAGCTCGCGCATGTCGAACAGGTAGTAGAGGTCGAAGGCCTTCGTGCCGTCCGGCATGACGAGCGCGTGCCGCGGCGACACGCGCTCCCCGCCCAGGTACGCGTCGAAGATCTCGGGCTCGAGCGCCATGTGCTCGCCGCACGTGACCGATCCCAGGCGCGGGCACAGGATGCGACGGCCCTCGTCGTCGTGGTCGCGCTCCGTGTGGCGCAGCGGGTGGCCGATGACGCAAGCGAAGCGCCGCGTCCAGGCCACGAACTTCGGATCGCGGTAGCGCTCCGTCACGATCCGGTCCGAGGCCGATTCGCCGTCGACGTTGATGGCCACGAGCAGCGGGCGCTGCTCCTGGCGCGCAACGTGCTGCGCGTCGCTCAGCGAGCGCTGCCACGCGATCTGATTGGCGGGCAGGTCCCAGTTCGGTTCGGACTGCAGCCCGCACAGCGCCAGCGTTGTCAGGAGGAAGAGCATCGGTTCTCGCGGTCGGGCCGGGGCGGAGGAGCAGTTCGTAGCACGCGAAGCCGAAAAGGTCACCCCGACGGAGCGTGCACGGGACGGCGCCCTGCGCGACGATGGCGCGATGCCCCTGCTCGACCTGGCCGACGCGCTGCTCGTGACGGCCGGCGCCGTCTGGGCGCTCGGCAGCCTGACCCTGTTGCGCAGTGTGGGCGCCGTCCCGCGCTTGCCGCCGCGCACCGATCCGGCCGGCGCGCCGCCCCGCGTGACCGCCGTCGTGCCCGCGCGCGACGAGGCCGAGCGCATCGGCGAAACCGTCGGCCGCCTGCTCGGCTCGCGCGACGTCGAGCTGGAGGCCGTGGTCGTCGACGACCGCTCGAGCGACGCGACGGGCGCGATCGTCGCGAGCCTGGCCGCGCGCGACGGGCGCGTGCGCCTCGTGCGCGTCGACGCGCTGCCCGCGGGCTGGCTGGGCAAGCCGCACGCCTGCCAGCGCGGCGGGGAGGTCGCGCGGTCGGAGTGGATCCTCTTCACCGACGGCGACGTGCACCTGGCCCCCGACGTGATCGCGCGCGCGATCGCGGCCGCGCGGCACGCACAGGTCCAGCACGTCGTGCTGGCTCCGGGCGTCGAGAGCGCGACGTTGCCGGCGCGCGCCGGCCTGGCCGCTTTCTCGTTGGGCCTGATCGGCCACATGGCGCGCGCGAACCGCGACGAACGGTTCGGCTGGATCGGGATCGGCGCGTTCAACCTGGTCACGGCCGACGCGTGGCGCGCGATCGGCGGACACGCAGGGCTGAGGTTCGAGGTCGTCGACGACATGAAGCTCGGGCTGCTCCTGCGCCGCGGCGGCTTCCGCACGCGCGCGTACCTGGCCAGCCGCGAAGTGACCGCGGACTGGGGCCGCAGCGTGAGCGAGATCCTGCGGTTGCTCGAGAAGAACCAGTTCGCGTTCTTCGGCTACCACACGCTCGCTGTCGTCGTGTTCGTCGTGGCCGCCGCGCTGTTCTGGCTGGCCGGACCGCTGGGCTTCGTGCGCGGCGGCCCGATCGGGTGGTTCGCGGGCTGCGCGTGGCTCTCGGTCGCGATCCCCGCGGCCTGGGTGGCGGTGCGCAGCGGCGAGCGCTGGACCTTCGCGATCCTGGCCCCGTTCGGTTTTCCGCTGCTCCTGGCGTCGGTCGTGCGCTCGACCTGGACGACGTTGCGCCGCGGCGGCGTCCGCTGGCGCGGCACGCTCTACCCGCTGGCTGCGCTGCGCGCCGGCTGCGTGCGCGGTTTCAGCGTGGGCCGGCCGCGCAGCCTCGGCGGGCGGACCTGATCTCGTCGGTTCGCGCCAGCGTGTGATTCGACCCCGGCGCTGCGCAGCGCCGGGTACGCTGGATCGTGCCGGGACGTTCGGCCCCATCTCGGAACGCGACGATGACGACCGCGAATCCACGACTCGTTCTCCTGATCGCAGGCGCCCTCCTCGCCGGTGCCGCGCACGCGCAGACGACCTGGCGCGTCAGCGTGAGCTCCTCGGGGGCGCAGAGCGACGGTCCATCGTCCGACCAGCGCATCTCCGGCGACGGGCGCCACGTCGTATTCCAAAGCTTCGCGTCGAACTTGGTCGCCGGAGACACGAACGACTTGCCCGACGTGTTCGTGCACGAGCTCGAGACCGGCGCGACAACGCTCGTCAGCGTGAGCACCAGCGGCGCGCAGGGCAATCACTGGTCGTACGCGCGCGGCACCTCGGCGGACGGCCGCTTCGTCGTCTTCGACAGCCACGCGACCAACCTGGTCTCTCCCGACACGAACGCGGGGACCGACGTCTTCGTGCGCGACCGCTCGACGGGCGTCACGTCGCGTGCGAGCGTCGCCTCGAACGGCGACCAGGGCAATGCGTACTCGGGCTACGCCTCGATCTCCGCCGACGGTCGCTTCGTGGCCTTCATCAGCGGTGCTACGAACCTCGTGGCCGGCGATACGAACGGGTGGAACGACGTGTTCCGTCACGACCGGCTCACCGGCGAGACGCGCCGCGTCAGCGTCCGATCCGACGGGGCGCAGGGCAACCTGCACTCGGGGCGACCGTCGATCTCCTCCGACGGCCGCTTCGTCGCCTTCGAGAGCGAGGCCTCGAACTTCGTGACCGGTGATGGCAACGGGGGCTTCGATGTCTTCGTCCACGACACCGCCACCGGCACGACGACGTGCGTCAGCACGACCTCGTCCGGCGTCCCCGGCAATGCCGACTCCGAATATTGCTCGATCTCGGCCGACGGCCGCTACGTCTCGTTCACGAGCCTCTCTTCGAACCTCGTCGCGGGCGACACGAACGCGAACGCCGACGTCTTCGTGAGGGATCGCCTCCTCAGCCGCACGTTGCGCGCGAGCACCAGCTCGGCCGGCCTGCAGGGCAACTCGTTCGCGTTCCTGGCCTCGGTCTCCGGCGACGGAAGCTGCACGGTTTTCTCGAGCCCGGCCACGAACCTCGTCGGCGGCGACGTCAACGGGCGGTTCGACGTCTTCGTGCACGACGCGATCACGGGGATCACGGAGTTGGCGAGCATCGATTCAGCCGGCGTGCAGGGCAACAGCGAGTCTGGGGTCGACCACACGTCCCATGTCTCC
This sequence comes from Planctomycetota bacterium, assembly GCA_031400875.1. Taxonomy (GTDB): domain Bacteria; phylum Planctomycetota; class UBA1135; order UBA1135; genus JAEUHZ01. The sequence continues at coordinate 49,539 of JANNQS010000006.1, forward strand.
ACCGGCGGCAGGTACGTGTTCTTCACGAGCCGCGCGGCCAACCTCGTCCCGGGCGACACGAACAGCGCGATGGACGTCTTCGTGCACGATCGGTTCGGTCACGATCCGTCCGCGCTCTTCTGCAGCGGCGACGGCAGCGCGACTGCGTGTCCGTGCAGCAACCCGGGCGAGCCGTGGCGCGGGTGCGCGAACTCCGTCTCCGCCGCGGGCGCGCTCCTCCTGTCCTCCGGGTCGGCCAGCCTCTCCGCGGACACGCTGCGCCTCGACGCGTCCGGCCTGCCCGCGACGTCGGGCGTCCTCTTCTTCCAGGGTCCGACCGCGCTGCAAGGCGGGCTCGCCACGACGATCGGCAAAGGGCTGCGCTGCACCGGTGGGCAACTGCGCCGCCTCGGACGCAAGCTGAGCTCGGGCGGATCGTCGTCGCTCGGCCCCACGGTCGGGGATGCGCCGATCTCCGTGCTGGGACAGATCCCGCCGGGTGGAGGGACGTTCCACTACCAGGCTCTCTACCGCAACGTCGAAGCGCCGTTCTGCAGCGCGCCAGGGACCAACACGACGAACGGGTTGTCCGTGGCGTGGGGTCCGTGAAACCGAGGAGCGCGAGCGAACCGCGTCGAGGCGGGCGCCCGCACTAACGCGGTCCGGGCCCCTTGCGCGGCGGAGGATCGTCGACCGCGGCCAGCTGCTCGAGCTCGGCCGTCGTCGAGCGTCCGCCGCTCTGCGCGGCGAGATCGGCCCAGGCCGCGATCCGTCCGCGCGGTGCGTCGACCAGGATCGAGTCGAAGGCCACGTTGCGGAAGCGGTTCTGCTCGAGCAGCAGCGCGACCATCAGGCCGAAATCGCCGTGCGGCCCGCCGGTCGGCACGCCGTCGGTCAGCACGACGACCGCGTCGACCGTCGGGTCGGCCAGCGCGACCTCGATCGCGCTCCAGACGTTGCCGCGGCCGCTGCGATTGCAGCGCTCGAAGGCCTTGATGGCGCGCAGCACCTGCCCCGACTCGGCCGGGACCAGCTTCGGTTCCCAGGGGAACGGCTCGCTCGTGTAGGGGATCACGTTGAAGTGCGCCGTGCGCGGCAGAGCCAGCAAGGCCTTGGCCAGCTGTCCGTCGACGATCTCCTTGCGCGTCTTGCCGGCCACCTTGCTGCCCCACATCGAGCCCGACAGGTCGATCAGGAACGCGGCGCGGTCCGAGACGAGCGACAGCCCCGCCAACGCGACACCGGTGTCCCCCACCGGTCCGCCGGCACGCTCCGGTCCGGTCGAGACCGAGCCCTCGCGCTGCCGCGCCCACGTGCGCCAGGCCTCGGCGTCGAAGCCGTGGTCGGCGCCGGACAGCGCGCGCAAGTGCGACACGATGCGCCAGCGCAAACGCTCCCGCGGCTCGCGCTCGAGGCGGTCGACCAGCGCGAGCGCGGCGTCGCGACCCGTCGTGCGCGCGAGCAGCTCGATCGCTCCGGCGCGCACGCCGGCGTCCTCGTCGCCGGCGAGCTGCACGCCGAGCCGCGTGGCCGCCATCTCGGACCAGTCGCGCGCCGCCAGGGCCGCCGCGCAGCGCAGCGCGGGCTCGCGCGCCGACGCCGCTTCGAGCGTGCGCGCCTCGGCCGCGGCCGTGTCGACGTAGCGCAACGCGAGCAGCGCCGCACCGCGCGCCTCGGGTGCGGCGCGACCGGCGGCGAAGTCCTCCAGCGCGCGCGCCAGCGCCTCGACGTCGCCCGCGAGCCGCCGCGCGGCCCCCAGCCGCTCGGCCGACCAGGCCAGCATCCGCGCCGTCTCCGCGTCGGCGCCGGCCAGCGAGAGAGCCAGCGCGCGCGCCAGCGTGCGCGCGTCGAGCGGATCCGGCAGCCGCCCGAGTGCTTCGGCCGCGCGCGCCGACACGCCGGCCTCGCGCGAGCGCAGGCCCGTTGGCCCGAGGAGATCGGCGACGAGCCGCGGATCGCGCGCATCGGCCGCGCGCAGCTGCGCTTCGTCGGCCACGAGCCCATCGGCATCCGCCAGGGCGCTCAGGACGGCCGCGTAGGCCTCGCGCGTGCCCAGCTCGGCCAGCTTGCGCACCGCCGACTTGCGCGACTCGGGCCGCGGCGCCCGCAACTCGTCCAGCAGTTCGGCCAGGACGGCCGCCGTCGCACGCCGGACCGGCTTTTCCTCGGCCCGGCACGCGAGCGGCGGGCCGGCAGGACCGGGCACCACCCACCCGGTCCAGAGCGCTGAGCTGGCCAGCAGGGCCCGACAGGTCGCCGTCCTCACACCCTGGTGACTGCACGGGTGTCGGAACGGTTGCAGGCAAACCCGCGGATTTCCGCCATCGCCTGACGTAGGGCGTTTCCCATCCTAGAGCCGCACTTGTTCCAGAACCCCCTCGGCCTCCTCGCGCTGCTCGCGGTCCCCGCGATCGTCGCGCTGCACCTGTTCCGCCGCCGCTTCCGGCCGCGGGTGGTCAGCGCGCTCTTCCTGTGGGCCGACGAGGACCGCACGCCGATGTCCGGCCGGCGGCGCGACAAGCTGCGCACGTCCGTCTCGCTGGCCTGCGAGCTGTTGGCTGCGATCCTGCTGGCGCTCGTCCTCGCCGGTCCGCGCGGTTGCGACGGCGCGCGCGGCGTGCACGTGGTCGTGTGCCTGGACGGCTCGGCGTCGATGGACGCGCGCGGGGCGGACGGTCGCAGCGCGCACGAGGAAGGCGCCGACCTCGTGCGCGAGCGCGTGGAGGCGATGCCGCGCGGCTCGCGCGTGTCGCTCGTCGCCAGCGGGCCGCGGCCGCGCGTGCTGGCCGGGCCGGCGGCGTACCCCGAGGAGGCGCTGGGAGCGCTCGAGCGTTGGCGACCGACGGCCGCGCGCCACGATCTCGCGCCGGCGCTGGCGTTGGGCCTGCAGCTCGCGGGCGGCGGCACGGTGTTGCTGGTCACGGACCGCTACGCGCCCGACGAGGCTCCACCCGAGGTCGAGATCGCGGCGGTCGGCGAGCCGCTCGACAACGTCTCGATCGCCAGCGCGACCCGTACCGCTGCGCGCGTCGAAGGCGCGCGGCGCGAGCGCGTGTTCGTCACGCTCGCGAGCCACGCCGTCGTGCCCAAGACCGTGCGCACGACGCTCGTGGGCGCGGACGGCGCGCAGCTCGCGCCCGCCAGCGACGTCGAGCTCGCGCCGGGCGCGCGCGCCTCGCTCGCGTTCGACCTGCCGGACGGTGCGCCCAGCGTGGAAGTGCGTGTCGAGGTGCAGCCCGGCGCCGACGCGCTCGCGATCGACGACCGCGCGTTCCTCGCGCCGCGTCCGCCGCGCGTCGTGGGCATCGCTTGCGACCTGGACGACGAGACGCGCTCCGTGCTGGGCGTCGACGGGCCGGGCGAAGCGCGGCTCTTGCGCTGGCTGGCGCTCTGCGACGAGGTCGTGGCCGTGCCGGACGCGTCGATCGCGCACGTGCTGCTCTCGCGGACTCGCGGCGGCGGAACGGCGACGTGGAGCCTCGTGCTGCAACCGGCGCGCGACGCGGGCGAGCGCAAGGCGCTCGTCGGTCCGTTCCTGGCCGAGCGGCGCCATCCGCTGCTGGAGGGCACGACGTTCGAGGGCATCGTGTGGAGCGCCGATCCCGCGCTGCGACTCGCGGGCACGCCGCTCGTCGCGGCCGGGAACCTGCCGCTCCTGACCGAGGAGCGCGACGGACCGCGGCGCGTCTACGCGCTCGACCTCGATCCGTTCCAGAGCTCGCTGACGCGCTCGCCGGACTGGCCGATCCTGCTCGCCAACCTGGTCGAGGAGCGGCGCGCGGAGCTGCCCGGCGCGTCGTCGACGAACCTGGTCGTCGGCGCGTCGTTCACGTGGCGCGCGGCGCTGCCCGCCGACGACGACGGCGCCCCCTTCGTGCTGCGGGGAAGCGACGCACGGCGCGAGCACCCGGCGCGCGACGTCGTCGTGTTCGACGAGCTCGACCGGCCCGGTTTCCACCGCCTCGAGCGGCGCGGGAACCTGCTGACGAGCGTGGGCGTCAGCTTCCAGGATGCGGCCGAGTCCGACCTGCGCGGGCGCTCGTCCGGACGCCGGCCCTCGTCGATGGACGCGGTCGCCAGCGCGGACGGCGGCTCGGTGCTCGTGCTGGCGCTCCTGGCCGGGATCCTGGCGCTTGCCCTGGCCGACTGGATCGCGCTGGCGCACTCCGGCGGGAGCTTGTTCGCGCGACGCGCGCCGGGCGCGAACGGGGAGCCGCGCTGATGGGCTTCCTGCACGCCGAGCTGTTCCTGCTGGCGATCCCGGCCGCGTACGCCGCCTGGCGGCTGCGCGCCAGCGATCGCGTCACGACCGCGTTGCGCTGGACCCTCCTCGCGGTGCTCGTGCTAGCCTTGACGGGCCCCTACCTGCGCACGTCGGACCGCGGGCGCGACCTGGTGCTGGTCGTCGACCGCTCGCGCTCGATGCCGGCCGGTTCGAGTGACATCGCGCTCGAGCTGGCGCGCCTGGCCGAGGAAGCGCGCGGCGACGGCGACCGCGTCGCGGTGGTCTCGTTCGGGGCGGACGCGGCGATCGAGCGCTTGCCGTCCGGCTCGGCGCGGTTCGCGCGCTTCGAGCGCGACGTGGACGTCGACGGATCCGACCTGGGCCGCGCGCTCGACGTCGCGCTCGATCTGATCCCGCCCGAGCGGCAGGGCTCGATCCTCCTCGTGTCGGACGGCGAAGGCAACGGCCGCGACCCGCTGCCCGCGTCGCGGCGCGCGTTCGCGCGGGGCGTGCCGATCGACGCGCGTCCGGTGCCGCGGCCCGACGTCGCCGACCTCTCCGTCGAGCGCATCGACGCGCCCGAGGAGGTCGGTCCGGGCGAGCCGTTCCAGTTCAGCGCCTGGGTGCGCGCGGATCGGCGCGTCGAGGCCGAGTTCGTGCTCGAGCGCGGCGGCGCCGTGCTGGCGCGCGGACGCCGCGTCTTCGAGCCGGGCACGAACCGCATCGTGCTGCGCGACGTGCTGGTCGAGCCGGGCGTGGCCGACTACCGCCTGAAGCTCGTCGCCGCCGAGGACCGGGTGCCCGAGAACGACAGCGCCGTCGCAGCCGTGCGCGTCGGCGCGCCGCGCTCGGTGCTCGTGCTGAACGACGACGGATCCGACAGTGCGCTCGTCCAGGCGCTGCGCGGCGCCGCGATCCCGGTCAAGGTCGCGCGGCCCGAGTCGGCGCGCCTCGACGCCGTCGGGCTCGTCGCGCACCGCGCGGTGATCCTCGAGAACATCGCCGCGAGCCGCGTCGGCAACATGCGCGCGCTGGCCGCGTTCGTCACGGACCTGGGCGGCGGCCTGCTGGTCACCGGCGGCAAGGCCAGCTTCGGGACCGGCGGCTACTTCCGCTCCGTGCTCGACCCCGTGCTGCCCGTCTCGATGGAGATGCGCCAGGAGCACAGGAAGCAGTCGATCGCGCTGGGCATCACGATGGACCGCTCGGGCTCGATGGCCGCGCCGGCCGGCGCGGGCCTGACGAAGATGGACCTCGCCAACCTGGGCGCGGCCGCGGCGATCGAGCTGCTCTCGCCCATGGATGCGGTCGCGGTGCACGCGGTCGATTCGGCGCACCACGTCGTGCAGGAGCTGACGCAGGTCGAGGATCCGGCCGCGATCATCGCGCAGGTGCGCCGCGTGCAGTCGGCCGGCGGCGGCATCTTCACGTACACGGCGCTGCTGGCGATCGGCCGCGAGATGGAGAAGGCCGAGCAGGCGACGCGCCACATCATCTTGTTCGCGGACGCGGCCGACTCGGAGGAGCAGGAGAAGTGCCCCGAGCTGATCGCGCAGATGGTGCGCGCCGGCATGAGCATCTCGGTGATCGCACTGGGCACCGAAGGCGACGTCGACGCCGCATTCCTCAAGACCGTCGCGGCGGCTGGCAACGGCACGGCCTACTTCACGACCGATCCGGACGAGCTGCCGCGTCTGTTCGCGCAGGACACGATGACGGTCTCGCGCGCGACGTTCGTCGAGGATCCGACCGCGTGCCGCGTGCTGCCCGACCTGTTCGGCCTGGGACCCGTCGGCGGCACGACTTTCGCCGACCTGGGCGGCTACAACCTGACGTACCTGCGCGCGGGCGCCGTCGCCGGCGTGATCACGCAGGACGACTACGCCGCGCCGATCTTCGCGTTCCAGCAGTCGGGCCTCGGCCGCAGCGCGGCGTTCACGGGGCAGATCGGCGGGACGTACGGCGCTGGCGTCGTCGCGTGGCCGGGCTTCGCCGAGTTCTTCGCGACGGTCGGACGCTGGCTGGTCGGGCAGGAGGAGCCGAGCGAGGTCTTCGCCAGCGTGCGGCGCGACGGCAAGGAAGCGGTCGTGGCCCTCGAGATCGATCCCGAACGCGCGGCGCGCGTCGACCTGTCGAATTTGACGGGCCGCATGCGCGGCGGCGACGGCGAGACGCGGCCGCTGGTCTTCGAGCGCGTCGGCGAGCACCGCTACGAAGCGCGCACGCGCTTGTCGGCCGAGGGCATCGCGCTCGGCACCGTGGCGCTGGGCGACGGCCGCACGATCCGGCTGCCGCCCGTGACGCTGCCCTACAGCCCCGAGTTCGAGCGCGGCGCCGACTCGCAGCGCGGCGAGCGCACGTTGCGCCGCCTCGCGAGCGAATCGGGCGGCATCGTGAACCCGTCCGCGGCCGACCTGTTCCGCGGCGAGCGCACGGCCAAGGGCTGGCGGCCGATCGTGCGCGAGCTCGCGCTGCTGGCGCTGATCCTGCTGCTGCTCGAGATCGCGGTGCGGCGGCTGGAGCTCGCGAGCTTCGTGCGCGTGCCCGCGCCGCTCGTGCGCGCGTGGCAGCGCGTGACGGCGCGCCGGCGATCCGCCCCGGTACCCGCCATCGTCTCCATGCCCAGGACGAACCCCACACCTGACGCCACCGCGCCGACCAAGCCCGCTGCGCCGACGCCGCCTCCGACCGTCGAGTCCGCACTTGCGCAGGCGCGCAAGGCTGCCGGCAAGCGTCTGGAACGTTGAACTGGTCCACTGCGTCGCGCTCCCAACTAGACTGGCTCCGTGGTGGACATGCGACCGGGTCAGACGACGCCGAACGAATTCGAGCGGGCCATTCTGGCGCGACTCGCGAATGAGCAACCTTCGCTACGCCCGTTCCCCGATCGGCTCCACGTCCTGAGCCGGAAGTACACCGGAGTCGGCAGCTTCACGCAGTTTCTCTGCCGTGAAGACGGACCCAAGGCCGACCAACAGTTCTGTCTGAATTCGCGAATTCGCATGCCTGGGGTACCCAATGGGCTGGGAGCAGTCCTCGACTGCAAGGGAGACGAACCGATCATCCTCGAGATCTTCACCTACGGCGACGAGCGCTGGGACGGGGTCCACGAGGGCTTCGTCCTGGATCCTGACTGCTGAGGGCGACGTCGAAGCTCCTCCGTTGGACGCGAGGCGCGGTACTCTCGTGCTCGCAGATGCGTGTCAGTGCGCGGCGGCGTGCCGCGCCGGGGATGCGCAAGCACCAGATCTGGTACCGCAACGCGGCCAGCTTGTGCACGCCGAGCACGCTCAAACTGCGGAACGGCCTCGAGCCAACCTGGAACTGACCGAGCCTTGCTCGGTCGTACAGGGCCGCGGACAACGGACTTTCGAGCTGATCCGTCGAGAATCCCTGCCGCCGGTGCAACCCGGGCACCGCCCGATCGTCCACGATGTGGAGGACGTACGATGAGCGACAGCTTGGACGATCTCGACCTCGCCGACACGATCCCCTGGAAAGCGCCGCCGGCTCCGCGCGCGACGGACCCCGAATTCTGGGCAAACGTCGAGCGCTGGGAAGCTGAGGCCTGGAACGCGCCGGGGTCCGAGAAGGGCTGGGTCGACTGGCTGCACGAGGATTGGGACGCGATGGTCCGCTCGTGGGTCTGCGAGCGACCCGTCCGGAGCGGACGTGCACGGCTCTTCACGGAATTGCACCGCTCCCATGTGCGCTACCTCGTCATCGGCGTCGGCGGCGCAGACTTGCACGCGGCCCTCTACGAAGCCAGGTTCCTCACGCAGGACCTCGACATCTTCCTCCCGCCAGATGCGGAGAATCTCGTCGCGTGCTGGCAGGCTTGCGAACGCGCAGGATTGACCCTGTGGTGCAATCGCGAACCGTTGGATACGCCGCGCGACTCCTGGCTCGCGCGGCGTGTGGTGAGCCAACGCACCTTGACCACCGCCATGGGCCCGGACATCGTCCCCACCGACTTGACGCTCGTCATGGGCTCGCTCGAGTTCGAGGACGTCTGGCTGCGGCGCGGGCCTGGATCCTTGGACAGAGAATTGGTCTATCTGGCCCGCATGTCCGACATCGTCGCGTCCAAGCGCGAGGCCAACCGCCCCAAGGACATCACGTTCCTGGAGCAGAATCACGCGCTGATCGAGCGCATCCTCGCCGACGAGGCTCCGCCCGACATGTTGCCGTGAAATCATGAGGTCGCAACCCGAGCTCCTCCGCGCTTTCGGTGCCGCAGAGATCCGGTACGTGCTCGTCGGCATCGCCGGCGCGAACTGCTGGGCGCGGGACGGCTCGCTGGTGGCGTCCCACGCCACGCATGAGATCGTGGTCGAGCCCGTCGCGGACACACTGACCAAGGCTTTGTGCATCCTGCGAGAACAGGGGTACACGCTGCGCGAGGACTTCACGCGCCTGCCCGATCCTCTGCCGGAGGATTTCGCGCGCGACGTCGCCGCTTCACTGCGCTCGACGAGCGCCTACCGGCTGCGAGACCAGACGCTCGTCCGGATCCACACGACGATCCCGGGCTTCACCTTCGAGGACCTGTGGCGCGAGCACCGCACGTTCCGCGTCGGCGACTTGCAGCTGCAGGTCGCGCGCCTGCGCCACATCCTGGCCTCGATGAACGAGCGCAACACGGGCACCGACCGCCTCGCCGTGGCGCGGTGGTCGCAGGGCATGCACGACCTCTTCGTGCCGAACCCGGAGATGACCCGCATCCTGGCCGAGCACCGCGCGCGCCATGGGATCGTGCGCGGGCCGGCCGCGCCCTGACCCGCCGAGCGCGCGCAAGTGCGCCAAGGCTACGCCAGTCCCCCCGTCGCGCGGCCTCGAGCCGACCCGGCGCTCGTGACCCGGAGCCGGGCAACAGGGGGCACGGGACGTGCGCTAGGATCGCACGGATGCGCACCCAGCTCCCCCTCCTCGTGGCGTTCCTCCTCTTCGCCGACTCGGCCCAGGCGCAAACCCTGACCGCGAACTTCGAGGCCCAGTCCGAGGGCTGGTTCGCGCAGACCTACACCGAAGGCCCGATCACGCTCCAGAATCTGGATGGGGCCATTCCGGGCCAGACGACCTACGTCTTCGCGATCGACCGGGCGGACGCGACGCTCGGAGGCCTGCCGGGCTTCACGCCCGTGAACGCGATGGGGTTCGGCGGCTACTCGCCGGGTACCGACACGGCGTTCACGCGCTGCAAGTCGTTCGACATCGTCTGGACCGGCGGGCTGGCGTCGGAAGCGCAGATCGAGGTGTACGAGCCCGGCAACGACGCGCAGAACTCGATCTCGCTCGAGGCGCTCCTGGGCGGAAGCGTGGTTGCGTCCACCACGATCCAGTGGCCGGGCGGCTTCACGCTGCGCCACCACACGCTGCACGTCAGCGGCGCATCGTTCGATTCGCTGCGCGTGGTCGGCAGCGGTCCCAACGACTCCGGCGTGTTCTTCGCAGTCGTCGACACGTTGCGCATCGAGCAGAGCATCGGCACGCTCTTCTGTGCGGGCGACGGCAGCGCCAACACTTGCCCGTGCGGCAACTTCAGCCCGGTGGGTGAGAACGCCGGCTGCCTCAGCTCGATCGGGCTCGGCGGTCGACTGCGCGCCACCGGAATGGCGAGCCTGGGGTCGGACACGGTCGTCCTGCTCGGCTCGCAGATGCCGAGCACGACATCCGCGCTCTACTACCAGGGCACGAACCAACAGTCGGGCGGGATCGGAGTCGTGTTCGGCGACGGGCTGCGCTGCGCGGGTGGCTCCGTGGTACGCCTCGGGACGAAGATCAACTCGAGCGGCGCATCGCAGTATCCAGGCGCCGGCGATCCGTCCGTGTCGGTGCGCGGGAACGTGACCATCCCGGGAACGACCCGCACGTATCAGATCTGGTACCGCAACGCGGCCGGCTTCTGCACGCCGAGCACGTTCAACCTGTCGAACGGCCTCGAGCTGACCTGGATCTGAACGACTCGGCCTGCAAGCCTGATCACGCCTCGCCGGCGTGATCAGGTCATGAGGATCACGATGCCGAGTCCGGCCTCGGCGGTTTCGTCCACGAACTTCTGCAGCACGCGACGCCGGCCTCGCTCGTGACGAGCGATGTCCCCGGCCTGACGATCCGAGCGTCGATCGTCCACTCGTCCGGGATTCACTGCAACCGCGGGACTCGCCGTTCGTCCATCGGTGAGGGAGGATGATGCCGATGGAGAACGTCCGCGAGCCTTGGAAGCCCACACGCGCGCCGGAGCACGGCACCGAGCAGTTCCGATCGCACGTCGAGCGGTTCGAGGCGAGTCGGTGGAACGTGCCCGGGACGGACAAGGGTTGGGCCGAGCGCATCCAGGACGCGGGCAACACCTGGGGGACGGTCGTCCGCGAAGCGCCGACGGCACCGCGCACGAGGTTGTTCGAGGCTCTGGTCGACAGGGACGTCCGCTATCTCGTGATCGGGGTCGGCGGCGTGAACTTGCACGTGAAGCGAACGAGGGCCCCTCTGATGACCAAGGACCTCGATTTGTTCCTGCCGCTCGACCCCCAGAACCTGCTGCGCGCATGGGAAGCCTGCGAGCTGGCCGGCTGGACGCTCTGGTCGGGTGGCGAGCCCCTGGACCGACCGAGGGATCTCCTGGTCGCGACGCGCGTCGTCCGATGGCGCGCGCTGACGACCGCAATTGTCGAGGGCGAGCTGCCGACGGATCTGACGTTCGTGATGGGCAGCTTCGATTTCGAGGACGTCTGGCTGAGGCGCATGGGGAAATACGAGGAGCACGTGTACGTCGATCTCGCCCGGCTCTCGGACATCCTGGCCGCGAAGACCCAGGCGGACCGCCCCAAGGACCGCAGTTTCCTGGCCGACAACCGCGCGCTCCTGGACGACTTGCTACGAGCCGAAGGCCCCCCGGATCCAAACCCCTGAGCATGCGGCCTCAATACGAAATCCTCGACGCTTTGCACCGCGCCCGCGTCCGACACCTGCTCGTCGGTGCCGCCGGGGCGAACTGCTGGGCGTTCGATGGCTCGCAGGTCTTCTCGCTCCCGTCGCACGAGATCCTGGTCGAGCCCGATCCGCGCGCCCTGCGCGAAACGTGGAGCGCGCTCCAGCGACTGGGCTACAACCTGCGCGAGGGCACGGAACGCATCGCCGATCCGCACGCGCCCGGCTGCGCGGAGTCGTTCGCGTGCGAGGGCCGCAGCTCGACCGGTTATCGCATGCGCGACCGCATGCTCGTCGAGATCCACACGGCGTTCATCGGCCCGACGTTCGAGGAGTTGTGGGCTGCGCGCCGCACGTTCCTCGCCGGCGAGCTCGCGCTCGAAGTGGCGCGGCTCGGGCACGTCCTGGACGAGCTGTGGACGCGGAATCGACACTTCGACCACCTGATCGTGTCGACCTGGTCGCAGGGCATGCACGACATGCTCGAGCCGAATCCCGAAATCGCCGTGATACTGGCCGAGCACCGCGCGCGGGTTCGCGCCGGACTCGTCGGCAAGGACGGCTAGACGCCGGCCAGCATCCGCGGCACTCTGCGGTTCTGGATCGGCTCGCCGATCCCGAGCGGCGTGTCGAGCGGCACGGTGCGCGGGTCCACCCACGTCCCGAAGAGGCGGTCCCACACGCTCAGCGTCGGCGCGAGGTTCTTGAGTGGCCGGTCCGTGATCGCGTGGTGCACGCGGTGGTAGTCGGGCGTCACGAGCACGCGATCGAGCTTCCCGAGGTCGACGCGCCAGTTCACGTGCTCCCAGAACTGGATCGCCATGCCGATCGCGAAGCAAGCCGCGGTCTCGACCGTCCCCATCCCGAGCAGCAGGACGGGGATCGCCACCTGCGGGATGTTGTAGAAGAGCGAGTGCAGGAAGCTCGTGCGGAAGCCCGAGAACCAGTACAGCTCCTCGATCGAGTGGTGCCACGCGTGCGTGCGCCAGGCCCAGTCCCACGTGTGCTGCGCGCGGTGGATCCAGTAGAGGCAGAAGTCGGCCAGCACGATCGCGATCAGGATCTTGGCCCACGTCGGCAGCTCGCGCAGGCCGGAGAGCGCGCTCGCGACCGACTCCGGCGCCTGACTGGCGAGGACGGGCGCGAGCAGCGCGTCGATCGAGCGGTTGAGCAGGACGGCGAGGCCGAACGATCCGACGTCGGTGAAGATGTGGCGAAGGCGGTCCACGCGCCGCGCAGGGCGCCAGCGCTCGAGGAGCTCCGACGTGATCGCCAGGAAGGCGAACACGAGGACCGACGATTGGATCCAGGTTTCCATCGGGGGAGGACGGGGGAAGGCTCCGGCGGAGACTCTTGCCCGGAAGTCTACGGCATGCGGGAGGTCAATCGAGCTCCAGCACCCCGGCCATCGTCAAGGCACGCGCGGCGGCGGGCAGGGGCGTCCCGGCCTCGAGACGCACGAAGCGCGCGCCGGCGCGGCGGCACTCCTCGGAAAGCCCTTCCGACAAGCGACCCAGCCGCTCGCGGTAGCGGCGCACCGAGCGCGCGTCGAGCACCAGGTCGCGCGACGCGTCGTTCTCGGAATCGACGAGGCGCAACGCGGCTCCGGCCTCGGGGTCGGCGTCGCTCGCTCCCAGGATCTGCACCAGTGCGAGACCGCCACCTCGCGCAGCGAGCGGCCGCACGAGCTGACCGGCGTCGTGCGGGAACAGGAAGTCGCTGACGAGCACGCGCATCGAGCCTGCGCGGAGTGTAGAGAGCGCCACGGTCAGCGCCGGCGGCCAGGCCGAGCGCGACGTGAACTCGACGCCCGATTCCTCGAGGCGGTGCGCGTCGAGGAGATCGGGCCGGTCGCCGGCCAGCGCGCACACCACCTGGAACTGCGCGTTGCGCCCGGCCAGCATGAGCATGCCGGCCACGTCGACGGCCAGCTGGGCCTTCTGGTCCTCGACCGCCATCGAGCGCGACGGATCGAGCACGACTTCGACGCGCGGCAGGATCTCCTCGCGGTGCTGGCGCACGAGCAGCTGGTCGGTGCGCGCGAGCGCGCGCCAGTCGACGTGGCGCACGTCGTCGCCGGCCTGGTACGCGCGCCGATCCTGGAACTCGAGGCTCGCGCCCGTGCCGCGCGCGATGCGCTCGCCGGTCGCACCGCGCTGGGGATCCGCGAGCAGCGTGAGCCGGTGGGCGGCGCCGAGCCGCCGCGATTCAAGGCTGGGGCGCGGCATGGCCGGGCTTCCCTTTGCTCCCGGACCGCGGCGCACGGCGGCGCGACAGATCGTGCATCGAGCGCGTGACGCGTGGCACGTTCAACGCCAGCGCGATGCACATGCCGACGAGCAGGATGACCAGACCGCCGACGTCGCGCACCGTACCCGTCTCCAGGAGCGCAACGGGCAGATGCGCCGGGTTGCCGACGTGACCGAACGAGCCGGTCGTGCTGCCGCCGATGAACATCCCGAGCGTCGGCAGGATCACGACGATCACGGGCAGCACGATCGTGGCGACGCGCGCCAGGCCTTGGACCCAGGGCCGGTCGAGGTGTCGCGCGAAGGCGCCGGCAGGCAGGAGCAGCACGACGAACAGCCAGGCCTCGACGAGCGCGAGCGCGCCGACCGTGCGCCACGCGTCCTGCGTGCCGAAGCGCCATGCGGCGACGAAGCCGGCGGCGAGCACCAGGCCGAAGTGGACGCCCACGAGCAGGACCGCGAGCCCGCCACCCGGCATCCAGGGAATCGCGAACCAGGGCCAGGGCCGCCGCCGTGTGCGCAGCAGGACCGCGCGCGGCAGGCGCTCCTTCTCCGTGACACCCAGGATCAGCGCCGGCGTTCCCAACCCCAGCGCCACGAGCAGCCAGACGAACAGCTCGTCCGGCGAATCGGACGCCAGCCCGAAGCCGCACGCCACCAGCAGCGCCGCCGTCCCGACGACGCGGTAGGGCGTGGACCGGTTCTCCTCGGCGTGCTGCAAGCGCGACGTGGCGTGCACGCAGCACAGCGCGATCACAAGTCCGGAGATCGCGAGGGGCAGCAACAACGTCCAGATCCACGAGACGCTACCACCGCTGAACCCGATGAACCGGGAGAGGAAGATCGACGGAATCATGAATCCCATGAAGATCACGACCGCCAGGAACACGTAGCCGAACACGCGCGCCCAGCGCGCCTTCAGCGTCGCGCCGAGGAGGATGCCGACCGACGAGTACGCCAGGCACCACGCCAGCATGGTGACGAGCCCGCCGAGGAGGCTGACCAGGTCGGTCCCCGGCAGCAGGAACGCGAACGACAGGAAAGGCAGGCACGCGGCGTAGATCAGGCTGGCCTGGACCGCGGCCCCGGCCAGCTTGCCGAACACGACGCGGCCGGGCGCGAGGCCGGAGAGCTGCAGCATCTCGAGCGCCGAGTCCTCGTGCTCGGCGCTCATCGCCGCCATCGCCATGAACGGCACGAGCACCATCGTGCCCAGCATGAACACCACGGAGACCGCGCCCAGGTAGCCGGCGCCCGACGGGATCCCCTCGTCCGACGTCGTCGCGACCATCGCGATCGTGCTGACGATCAGGGCCAGCATGAGCAGGATGACGAAGCCGATCATGAACGTGCGGCCGCGCAGCGCGGCGCGCACCTCCTTGACGAGGACCGGATTCGTGCGCTCCGACCAGCGCTCCAGGCGCGTCAGGCCCGGGACCGGGAGCAGCTCACCCGCCATGCGTCGCGACCTCCAGCGCGCGCGCGGCGCGGACGCGGCGGGCGGCGAGGACCTCGCTCACGGCGCGCACGAGGCGCGGCGTGCTGGCGCCCAGGGCGACCAGCCCGCACAGGATCGCGTACGTGCGGACGGGCGCCGCGTCCTTGTCGAAGACCGTCCAGAACGGGAAGAAGGGGTGCTTCATGCTCTCCCAACCGCGGATCCCGAACACGAAGCCGATCAGCGCGGGCAGGAGCATCGTGAGCAGTGCTCCGACAGGCAGGGCCAGTCGGGCGACGAGGCGGCCGCCGGGCCGGTCCGTGATGCGCAGGCAGAGCAGCGAGAAACCGGCCACGTAGATCACGAAGTAGGAGACGAACGCGAACCAGCGCTGGGCCCCCACCGTGTCCCACGCGTACATGTGCAGATCCGGGCTGCTCGCCAATCCTGCGCTGACGACGAAGGCCCACACGGCGATCAGCGCGAGCTGCACGAGGTACCACAGCACGCCGCGGCCTCCTCCGGGCAGGAACGGTGTGGCGAGGATCGCCCAAACCGTGTTCGCCGGCACGTTGGCCCGGACGCGTCGCGGCAAGCGATCCGCCTCGGTGGCGAAGAAGATCGCCGGGATCGAGGTGCAGACGGCCAGGATCGCCGCCCACTGGTAGACGTCCTGTTGCGATACGGAACCCGCGAGTCCGAAGCCGATCACGGCCAGCGCCGCCACCAGGATCGCCGTGAACGCGACGCGCGGCGCGCCCGATCGATCGTCCTCGGGGTGCGCGATCCGCGTCGTCGCGAACATGAAAGCTACGAGCCCGGTGCCCACAAGCGTGAACGCGAGGCCCAGCAGATCGTCGTTCGAGAAGCCCGTGCCGAATCCGCGTCCGCGCTCAACGAACTGCTCGGCCAGCTCCACGCCCACGACCAGGGCGCCGAATCCCAGCCCGGCCAGGGCCGCCAGCAGCACGACGCGCAGGAAGCGCAGGCGCGAAAGGCCGGCGGCCGCCAGCGCGACGCAGCACATCGCCATCGACGCGACGTACAGCGTCACCACCAGGAAGAGGACGTCGCGCACGTCGACGCCGCGCAAGAGGAACGTGAAGAGCAGGAGCGGCAGGAACGCGCAGAAGTACAGCCCCGCCTCGACCGACGCCGTGAGCAGCTTGCCCAGCACGATGCGCCCGGGCGACAAGTGCGACAGCACGAGCAGGTCGTGCGAACCCTCGTCCCACTCCCCCGCCATCGACTGGAACGCCGAGAACGGCACGAGGCCCAGCGCTGCGATCTCCAGGATCACGAACACGGGCATGAACACGCTGGGGCCCGGGTTCTCGACCTGCGAACGGTCGACCAGCACGCCGATCGCGAACACGACCGCGACCGCCAGGCACGTCGGGAACAGGATCGCGAACGTGCGGCTGCGCAGCGCCTGCCGGACCTCCTTCAAGAGCACCGGGTTCAACCGGTCGGAACGCGCGCGCGCGCTCACTGCATCTTCCCCTCGGTCAGCGACAGGAAGACCTCCTCGAGCCCCATCGCGCGCGGCGTGAACTCGACCGGGCGCAAGCCGGCGGCGACCAGCGCGGCCAGGACGCTCGACAGCGCTTCGGGCGTGCCGGCGTGCTCGAACACGACGCCCTCGGCCTCGCGCCGCACGCGCTCGACGCCGGGCAGCTCGTGCAACGCGCGCTCGAGCCGGTCAGGCCCTTCCAGCACGCGCACGAATACCGGCGTCGCGACCTGGATGCCGCGCGTCACGTCGCTGACGGAACCGGTCGCCTTGAGCTTGCCGGCCTCGATCACGGCGATGCCGTCGCACATCTCGGCCAGCTCCGTCAGGATGTGCGACGACACGAGGATCGCCTTGCCCATCCCGGCCAGTGCGCGCACGAGCTCGCGCAGCTCGACGCGCGCGCGCGGGTCGAGCCCGGCCGCGGGCTCGTCGAGGATCAATACGCTGGGGTCGTGCAGGAGCGTCTTGGCCAGGCACAGACGCTGCTTGAGTCCCTTCGAGAGCGCGCCCATCTCTTTCTCGCGCAGGGGCCCGAGCGATGTGAAGTCGAGCACCTCCGCCACGCGCCGGCGGCGCACGTCGCCCGACAGCCCGTAGGCGCGCGCGAAGAAGTCGAGGTACTCCCACAGCGTCGTGCTGGGGTACGCGCCGTAGCTGTCGGGCATGAACCCGAGCTTCGAGCGCGCGCCGCGCGGATCGTCGAGCACCGACACGCCGTCCAGCAGCACGTCGCCCTCGTCGGGCAGCTCGAGCGTCGCGGCGATGCGCATCGTCGTCGTCTTGCCGGCGCCGTTCGGGCCGATGAAGCCGGTGATGCGGCCCCTCTCGATGCCGAACGAGACGTCGTCGACGGCCACGAGCTTGCCGAAGCGCTTTGTGAGGCCGCGCACTTCGAGGGCCAGCATCAGCGCGCCTCCGCCATGTCGAGGACGCCCAGGATCACGTGGTCGGCCGCGACCTCGTCGTAATCGACGCCGCACGCGTCGAGCAGCGGCGAGGATTCGACACGCGCGATCCACGTGCCGCGCGGCAGGAAGCCGCCGTCCTTCACCGAATCCGCCAGCAGGTCCTTGCCGCTGAACGATTCCATGGCCGGCGCGTCCGGACCGGTCGCCTCGGCGGTCGCGGTCCGACCGGGCGCGATCGGACCCGCGAACGCGTGCACGTCCCCGTCCGCATCGCGAAACAAGAGTAGTCGGATGGGTGCTGCGAGCCCGTTCGTGACGGTCCAGCCGTCCGCGCCGCGCTTCACGTCGACGCGTCCGCGTGCGGCGCGGTCCACGCTCACGTAGTGCGGCGTCGGGTTGCGCACCGGCAGCCACGCGCCGTCGAGCTCGAGCGTCTCGCCGTACGAGGCGCGGTAGTCGCGCATGTTCGACCAGTCGAAGTTGTTGTCGATCTCGCGCTGGACGACGACGCCCGGTCCCGGCCGCAGGCCTCCGCCCCACGCCAGGCCCGCGAACGTGATGCGCCGCTCGTGCACCGAGCCCTGGTGCGAGCGCTGGTCGAGAACGCCGCGCGACTGCGACGCGACGCGCACGTCGAGGCCCTGCGCCAACGCGCCGTAGCCGATCAGCCCGACCGAGAAGACGAGCGCGATCGCCGGAATCGTCAGCAGAAGGAGCGCCGGACGCTTGCTCCGGCGCACGAAGATCAGGTTCACCGGCCCGACCAGGATCGCAAACAAGACTAGGAGCACCGTGAGCGGCCGGAACGGCACGTCGATCCCGGGGATCCTGAGCTCGAAGACGGAGCGCGGTGCGGGCTTGTCGAGAGGCGCGACATGCTCGACCGCAGCGTTCAGGGCCGCGATCTGTGGCGCCGCGTGAGCTCCGCCCATGGTCTCGGGCGACTCTCCGACCAGCAGCAGCCCCAGGCCGCACACGTACGTGCTCACGCCGTCGGAGTGAGACGCGAGGAAGCGCGGCTCGGCCCATGCGGCCAGCGCCGGCTCGCGCGCGACCAGATCCTCGGCGCCGGGCCCGAACACCGCGACGATGCCGCCCGAGCGCGACCACGACAGGATCGCGTCGAACGCGGGGCGCGGCGGCGCACCGTACGCCGGATCGAGGACGAGCGCGTGCAAGCTCGTGTAGGCTTCCGGCAGCGCCGAGAGCGCGCCGTGGCTGGCCGTGCCGACCACCACGTTCTCCGGCACCGCCGCCGGCGTGCCTGCCGTGACGCTGGCGACCCGGCCGCGCCCGTATCCGAGCGCGATGAGCGCGTGCTGCGCCTCCGCCGGCACGCGCGGCGCTGATTCGTTCGACAGCTCCGTGCCCCAGCGCGCGACGTCGACCGTCGTGGCGCCGTCGCGGCTGGCGACGAGGACGATGCGGTTCGCGGGGATGCAGGATTCCTCGGCACCGACGTCGGGCAGGTAGGCCAGCTGGTTCCCGCTGCGGATGCTCAGGTCGTACGAATTCTGGAACTGCGGCCGCGCCGGTCCGGCGATCTCGAAACGCTCGACACCGTGCGGCGGGAGCGTCACGGTGCGTGTGAGCGTGTCGTTCACCGGCCCGTTACCGTTGCGGAACGAAAGGCCCAGGACGACCTCCGTGTCGCGCGTGCTCTCGATGCGCACCGCGAGCGGCTGCCAGCCGCGGTTCAGCTTCGACGGCCACGCGCTCGACACCGTCACGCGCACGCCGTCGACGTCGGCCGACTTCTCGCCGGCGCGAGCCTTCGCGGCGAGGAGCGCGCAGGCCAGGAGCGCGACGAGGAACCTAGCGCGCACCAGCCACCTCGCGCGGCAGCGGCTCCTCCAGCTCGCCGACGGATTCCAGCACGGCACGCGCCATGTCGCGCCCGCCCACGCCGTCGAGGCGCGCGCGGTAGTCGAGCACGAGTCGGTGGCCCAGCGCGCTGAGCGCGACCGCGCGCACGTCGTCGAACCCGACGTTGGGCTTGCCGCCCAGGAGCGCGTGCGCGCGCGCCGACTCGGCGATCGCGATCGCCGCGCGCGGCGATGCGCCGTAGCGCACGTACGTCCGCACTTTCTCCGGCGCCAGGTCCGACTTGGGATGCGTCGCGTCGACCAGCCGCGCCACGTAGGCCGCGACGCTCTTCGGCAGATGGATGCGCTCGATCACGCCGAACAGCCGCTGCAGCGAGGCCGCGTCGGCGACGGGCACCAGCGTCGGCGGCTTGCCCCACGAGCGCTCGTTCAGGATCGACTGGAGCGCTTCGCGTCCGACGCCCGACACCTCGACCTTGAAGAGGAAGCGGTCGACCTGCGCTTCGGGCAACGGGTACGTGCCCTCCAGCTCGATCGGGTTCTGCGTCGCCAGCACCCAGAACGGATCGGGCAGCGGGCGCGTCTCGCCCAGGACCGTGACGCGCCGCTCCTGCATCGCCTCGAGCAGCGCCGACTGCGTCTTCGGGCTGGCGCGGTTGATCTCGTCCGCCAGCAGGACGTTCGTGAACACCGGCCCGGGATGGAACACGAGGCGCCGGCTGCCCTGCACGTCCTCGAGCATGTGACCGCCGGTGATGTCGCCCGGCAGGAGGTCTGGCGTGAACTGCAGCCGCTTGAACGACAACCCGAGCAACGTCGCCAGCGCCTTGACCAGCTCCGTCTTGCCCAGACCCGGCAACCCTTCGAGCAGCACGTGGCCGCGCGCCAGCGCGCCGACCAGCACGAGCCGCGTGAGCTCCTTCTGTCCGTACAGCGTGCGGTCGAGACCCTCGAGGATCGCCAGCGCCTGCGTGCGCGCGGCCGCCACTTCCTCGGGTGACGGAAGGGCGGGAGGTGTCGGATTCATGCGGAATTCCTGGCGCGAACGCGCGTTGCGAAGATCAACGGCCCCCTGGCCCGAACCAGGAGCGCACCGCGTCGCGGTGGTGCGGCGCGAGGCGACGCCGCCACGCGGACCGGCCGCCCGACGCCTCGATCGCACCCGACCCCGGCGCTTCCGCCGTCGGATCGACCGGCGGCGAGGTCGCGCCGATGCCGACGATCCCGGAGTGCTCGGGATCGGCGTAGCGCGCGTCGGGCAGCTCCTTCGCGTCGAAGCGCGACGTGTCGCCCGGCGTCTCCTCGCCCCAGATCATCTCCGCGTCCGCGCGCCCGCGGTCGACCCCGCCGTTCCCCGGAATGTTGCCGTGCGCCACGCGCCGGCCGTGACCGAGACCCTTTCATGTGCCTCCCGGCTTCTTCTCACACGTCTCGTCGCAAACGTGCTCCTCGAAGTCGAAGCCGTCGAGCTTGGCCAGCTCGCCCAGCTTGGCGAGCGCCTTCGCATCGAGCAGGCCGGCCTTGCCCAGCTCGCCGGCGCGCAACCCGAGCTTCTCGGCCAGCTCCTTCGAGATCGCCGTGATCTGACCGGCATCGAGTTTCGTGCCCGGCGGCAGGGAGACACCGGCCGCACCGAGCTCCTTCTCCAACGCCGACTGGATGTCCTTCGAGAAGCCGGCCTTCGCGAGCTGCCCCATCGTGCGCTCGAGCTGCTCCTGCGCCGCCTCGGGATTCGACGCCGCCTGATCGGCCGCGTCGGCCAGATCTTCCTGCGCAGACTGCGCCGCCTCGGCGCGCTCGTAGGCCTCCTGCTCGAGCTTCTCCTGCGCACGGTCGAGCGCCTCGAACGCGCCTTCGGGCTCGGCCAGCGCGCCTTCGCGGCGCAACCGTTCCAAGGCCTCCTGCAGTTCCGCCGCGACCTCCGGCTCGAGCTCGACCTGTTCCTGCAACGCCGCGAGCTGCTCCTCGACCCTCTCCAGGGTCGCCTCCTGCACCGCGACGGGCGGCCCGACGAGCGCCGGCGAGATCGGAACGCACAGCACGAGCACCGCGAACGCGACGGCCAGCATCGAGACGCGCGCCGGTCGCACGACGTCGAAGCGCGGCTGCGCCGGCTCGGCCGCGAGCGCGCGCTGCAGCTGCGCCGCCCAGCGCGGATCCGACGTCTCCCAGGCTCCGACGACCACGCCGGTGCCGCCCGTGCGCACGTCGAGCCACGCGACGGTCCCCGCGCGCGACGGCACGCGCTTGCGCGCCGCAAACCACGCCGCGACCGGCACGAGCACGAGCGGCGCGAACACCCACGCTGCTTCTGCTCGCTCGAATCCGAGCGCGACACGCAGCAGGAGCGCGACTCCGCCCAGGACGGCGAAGGCGATCGCCAGCCAGCGCAACGACGTACCCAGGAACGCCCCCTGGAGGGCGCGCAGACGCAGCCGGTCGATCGAGCGTTCGAGTTCGGGAGCCAACTTCGGAAGGGTCAGCGTGCGGGGGAAGAGGTCTCGATCCTACTCCAGGTGACGCGCGGACCGACGTCCTATGCCGGACGGCCCACGCCAGACTGCAGAACGGCGCTGAGGCCGTCGTTCCTGGGCCGAGAGCGGGCGCCGGTACGGAGTGTTGGCGCCTTTGTTTCCGGGCTCACTCCGGCTCTCGCACCTCGAACTCGCGCGTCGTGCCGCCCGCCACGTGCACCGTGCGGCGCACGTCCTTGGGCCCGAACAGCACCTTCACTTCGAAGTCGCCGTCCGGCAGGGGTCCGTACTGCCGCGCGCCGATCGCGTGCGATTCCGACCAGTCCTGATCCCAGACGACGCCCTGCGCGTCGGTCACCGACACGAACAGCCGCGACGGGTCCGCGACCGCCTGTCCGGTCCGGTCGAAGAGGCGCACGACGAGCACGGTCCCCGGAACGAGCTGGAGCGTCGTCTCGATCGTCTCGCCGGCGCGCACGGACAGCGTCGTCCCCCGCGCGACCGTGGCGCTCGTCGTGCGCGCGAACAGCTTCGCTTCACCCGTCGGCAGGCCTTCGAGGCGCGCAATGCCGGCCGAGTCCGACATCACCGTCTCGCTGTCCCTCTCGACCGACCATTTCACGATCGCGCCCGCGGCGGGCCTGCCGTCCGGGGCGAGCACGCGCGCCAGCACGGTCGCGCCCTCGGAGAGCCGCAGCTCGAGTCCTTCGCGGACGCCGTCCTGCGCGAGCTCGATGCCGCCCAGCACCGCGTCCGCGAGCGGCTTCCGCGCGCGGCCGTCCACGAACATCTGATTCATGTTCGTCTTGAGCTGGTACGTGCCCGCCGCGACGCCTTCGAAGGCGAATCCGCCGTCCGCCGAGGTCTGCTGCCAGCCCTGGGAGCGCGGCACGTCCTTCGTCCTGCCCGTGGTCCCGAGCTGCACGCTGATCTTCGCGACGGGCTTGCCCTCCGGCCCGACGACGCGTCCCGCGATGCGCCCGGCCGGCAGGTCGAAGTCGACGACCGTGCCCGGCGTGTCGGCGATCTCGATCGAGCGGTGGATGCTCGCGAACCCCTCGGGTGACGCGTTGACGCTGTACTGTCCTGCGGCGGCGAGCACGATCTCGTAGCGTCCGTTCTCGTCGGTCCGCGTCGTGCGGTTCCGGTCCTTGGTGTCGAGGCTGCTCTTTTGCGCGAAGAACGAGACGCGCGCGCCGGCGAGCGGGACCTTGCCGCGCACCGTCCCCGTGACGACGAGCGTGCCCTTCGGGCGTCCGCCGATCTGCACGCGCACGACCTCGCCGTCCTTCACGTCGACTTGCGCCTGCGAATCCCCGTCGGATCGGCCATCTTCCATCACGGACAAGAAGACTCGCCCCGGGGTCACGCGCTCGGCGCGGAACGAGCCGTCCGCGGCAGTGGTCAAGGGCTCGACGTCGCCTGAAGACCTCATCGTGTTGACGTACACGACCTTGCCGGCGCGCGGTCGGTCCTCGCGATCGCGCACGAGGCCCTCGATCGTCCCGCCGCGGCGCAGGACCAGCGTGAGCCCGTCGACGACCTGCCCGGCGGCCAGGTCGCGCTCGATCGCGAGCGAGGACGCCGTGCCCGTCGACTGCGCGTGGATGCTCACGGCGCTTGGAGCGACGTCGAACGCGAAGCGGCCGTCGGCGTCGCAGCGCTCCGGTCCGTCGTCATCCCTGTAGAACGTCTCGCGTCGCGCCTTGTCCACCACGAGCACCCGGGCGTCCGCCCGAGCCTGACCGTCCGGGTCGACGACGCGACCCGAGATGCGCGCGGGCCGCGGCAGCACGAGCGTGACCTCGCGCGCCGCGTCGCGCGGCATGTCGACCTGGACGCGACCCGACTCGCGCCCGTCCTTCAGCGCGGCGACGAGCTCCCACATCCCGTCCGGCAGCGACGGGATCTCGAAGCTCCCGCTCTCGCTGGAGTTGGCGGAGACGGCGCGCCGACCCGCGGCGTCCGGCTCGACCGGCTCGGCGCGCACGCGGAACGTCTCCAGCGCGGCGCCGACGTCGTCGACGACGCGACCGCGCAGCGCGTTGCCCACGCCCAACACGAGCTCGAGCCCGACGGTGCCCGCGCCGACGTCGTCGCGCCGGGCGGTCCAGTCGACGCGGTCGGCCTTCTTTTCCGGGCCGGCTTCGCGCTTGGCGCGCGCGCTGACCGTGAGCGGACCGGCTTCGAGCCCCGTGAGACGGAACGTGCCGTCCGACTCCGCACGCGTGCTCGCTTGCGGCCCGTCGTTCCCGAAGGAGAGCCGTCCGGTTCGCTCCCAGGATCCCTCGACGATCGCCTTCGCGGCCGGCGTGCCATCCGGCCAGCGGACGACGCCCGTGACCACGAGCCCGCTGTCGAGAACGATCTCGATGCCGGAGCGCTCGAAGCCTTCGCTGGCCTCGATCGGCGGAACCTGCGTCTCGACGTAGCCCTTCTTCTGCGCGGTGAGCGTGAGCGTGCCGGCCGAGCTGGAAACGCTGAACTTCCCGCCGTCCTTCGTGGTCTCCGGCATGTTCATGCGCCCGCCCGCCCCGTGCTTCACCTGCACTTGGATCGACGCGCCGTCCACCGGCACGCCGGCCTGGTCGCGCACGACGCCCGACAGCTGGGCCGCGAGCGTGACCTCGCCTTCGCGCTCGAGGACCTTGCCCGGCTCGACGCGCAGGCTGTGCACCGGGTTCACGTTGAAGTCCGCGAGCTCCACGTTGACGTACCAGGAGACCTCGGGATCGAGCCCCCAGAACTCGAGCGCGCCCGTTTCCGCGCGCGAGCCGCGCTGGAGCGGCACGCCGACCTCGTTGGTCTGTCCGTGCGCGAATCCGCGCGCGGACGCGAACTCCGCCGCGCGCGGCAACGCGAGCCGGCTCGGCACGAGGTTCAGGCGCAGGCAGCCGCCGACCTTGGGCTCGAGCACGATGCTCTCGGGCGGCGCGCTGGGATCGAGCTGCAGCGACGTCGCCGTGAAGAGGAAGCGCCCCTCGATGCGCAACCAGCCCTTGCGCGTGGCGGGCGCGAACGCAGCGCGGAAACGGCCGTCGGCGCCGACCTCGAAGCGGTGCTCCTGCGCGTCGCCGAGCTTGCGCCCGCGCGCGTGCACGAACGTGCGGTCGTCGCGCGGCGTGCCCGACGGGAAGCGCACCAGACCCTCGACCCACAACGCATCCGCGAACGCGTCCTTGTTCGCAGCCTGCGCGCCGACCTCGGCCGCGGTGCGCTCGTCGGCAGCAGCGGACTTGGACGCGGCCGGGCCGGGTGTCGCCAGGTCGGCGGCGGGAGCGCTCGTCGGAGCGGTCGCCGCGCTCGCGACCGGCGTGGGATCGTCAGCGACCGTCGCAATCGGAGCCGTGCGCAGGGCGAGCCAACCCAGACCCACGGCGACGAGCACGACCGCGGCGAGCAGGGCGAGTGAACGTCGGGACATCGTCACCTCCAGACGCAGTTCTACTGCAAAGGCCGGAGAAACGGCATTCCGCCGCGCCGCGTTCCCCCAGGTCAGTCGGGCTCGCGCACCACGACCTCCTGCTCCTTCCCGCCAGACACGTGCACGGTCAGGCGAGCCGACTTCGAGCCGAACGCGACGCCGACGGCGTAATCGCCGTCCGGGAGGGGTCCGAACGGGCGCGCAGACCAGCTGTGCAAGCCCGGAGGTCGGTGAGACCAGGGCCGGTTCTGCGAGTCGTAGACGTGCACGTGGAGATTCCTCGTGTCCATGCGCTTGCCGGCGGAGTCCACCACGCGCACGAGCAGGACCGTGCCGGCCACGAGTTGCAGCGTCGTCTCGGATGCCTCGCCGGCGCGCACGTCCAACGTGGTTTCCTGCCGCATCGTGGCGCTCGCCGTGTGCGCGAAGAGTCCGATGGACCCCGTGGCGAGCCCTTCGATCCGAGCCACGCCGGCTGCGTCCGCGTCCACGTCGGCGCCCTGCCCGTCGGATCTTCTCCATGTCACCCGTGCGCCCTTCGCCGGCTGACCGTCCGGTGAGAGAACGTGCACCAGGAGCTTCGCGCCCTCCGTGAGGCGCAGCTCGAGGCCTTCTCGAACGGCGTCCGCTGAGATCTGGACGTCGTGCAGAGTCGCGTTCGCGAAGGCACTGTGAGCCGGGTTCGCCACACCGTCGACGTCCGTGGTGATGAGGTACTCGCCGACTTCGATGCCCTCGAACCCGAAGCGTCCGTCGGCGTCGGTCGACGTGAATGCCTCGGAGCCGGCCTCCACCGCGTCGCTCCACTTGCCCTCGGGTTCGATCAGCACGGTGACGTCGGCGAGGGGTTGGCCATCGGGGTCCAACACGCGCCCGGAGACGCGCGAGGACGGCAGATCGAAGTCGACGATCGTCCCTGGTGCATCCGGGATCTCGAGAGTCCGGCGCAACCGCGCGAGACCCTCCGCTTCGACGTCGGCAAAGTACGGCCCCGGGACCGCGAGCCTGATCTCGTAACGCCCGGCTTCATCCGTCTTGACGGTGCGGTACCGGTCGCGGTCGGGGGCACCCTCGGCCTGCGCGAGGAACACGATCTGCGCTCCGGCGATCGGCGACTTCGCGCGGACCGTGCCGGTGACGATCAGATCACCCTCGTCGCGGCCTCCGAGCCGCACGTGCGCGACCTGTCCATCCTCGACGGTGACCTGGACGCGCGAGACCGAATTCCAGTCGCGGTCGCCGCGCGCGGAGACCGAGACCGGACCGGGCGCCACGCACTCGATGCGGAACGACCCGTCCACGGACGTCATCGTGCGCCGCGATCCGAGCCGGAGGCCGGCGGCGGAGAAGTCGACATCCACGGCCGCGTCCTTGCGCGGTCGATCTTGCGAGTCGAGCACGATCCCTTCGATCGCTCCTCCGCGACGCAGCACGAGCGTGATGTCCTCGAGCGATTCCCCGGGCGCGAGCTCGCGCTCGATCAGCGCGGACGGGGCTGCACCAATCGCGCTGGCCTGGATGCGCACCGTTCCGGCGTCGGTTTCGATCGCGAAGCGGCCTTCGATGTCGCTCGATTCCTGCGAACCGAGCGAGGGAAAGCCGCGTGAATCGGTTCCTGCCCGCGGGCGCCCGCGCGCGTCGGCGCGCACGAATGCCATTCGCCACGGTGCGCCGTCCGGGCCGACGACGCGTCCGGTGATCCGAACGCGTTCGGACAGCGCGACGGATTCGCCCGCCTCGGACTGCGCTGCAGCTAGGGACGCGCTCTCGACGGCCTCGGCGCGATCCACCGGCGGACCGGTCGGGCGCTCGAGCTCGGCGGCCACGGCGGGTGAGCCGGTTCCGGCGGTCACGGCCGATTCGGTCGGAGCGACCACGGACGTGTCGGAGCCCGCGCGCAACGCGAGCCAGGCGATCGCCCCTGCGATCGACGCGGCGGCCACGCACAGGACAAGCGCACGTCCGGACATCGGCATCACGATCCCAGGTTCTCCGGCCAGGCGCGAGGCGCCGGCCATTCCACCGTCGGTCTACTGCGCCGCAGCCCCGATCCCTACCATCCGACGGATGCGTGGCTTTCGCGGCGGGTTCGTCGCCCTCCAGCACAGGGACTTCCGACTCTTGTGGCTCGGGCAGCTCGTCTCCACGTCGGGCTCGATGATGCACACGGCGGCCGTCCTGTGGCACATCGCCCTGCTCGTGCCCGACGACCGGCGCGCGGCGGCGCTGGGCCTGGTGGGGCTGGTCAAGTTCCTGCCGATCGTCGCGTTCTCGCTGCTGTCGGGCGTCGTCGCCGACGCGGTCGACCGGCGCAAGCTGATGCTCTGGACGCAGTGCGTGATGGCCACGATCGCGGGCGTCCTGGCCTGGATCACGTTCCGCGGGGAGACGCAAGTCTGGCACCTCTACACGCTGACGGCGCTGCTCTCCTCGGCCGGATCCTTCGACGGGCCGGCGCGGCAGTCGCTGATCCCGAAGCTCGTGCCGGCACACCACTTCCCCAGCGCGATCAGCTTGAACTCGATGCTCTTCGAGGTCGCTTCGGTCGCCGGCCCCCTGCTGGCCGGCATCGCGATCGCGAACCTCGGGCTGGCCTGGGTCTACGCCGTCAACGCGCTGTCGTTCGTGGCCGTCATCGTGGCGCTGCTGCGGATGCGGCCGCTGCCGCCGCGCGAGGCGGACGAGCACGTCGCGATCTCGCTGGCATCGGCGCTGGAGGGCTTGAAGTGGGTGTTCAGCGCGCCGCTGATCCGGTCTTCGATGCTGCTCGACTTCTTCGCCACGTTCTGCGCATCGGCGCTGTCCTTGCTGCCGATCTTCGCGGTCGACGTGCTGCACGTGGGCGTCGAGGGCTACGGCTGGCTCGTCGCCGCGACGCCGATCGGCGCGGTGCTGGGCAGCCTGTGGATGGCGCAGCGCGCCAACCGCATCGTGCGCCGCGGACTCGTGCTGCTGTGGTCGGTGGCGACGTACGGCGCGTTCACGATCGCGTTCGGGCTCTCGACGAGCTTCGAGCTGACGTTCCTGTTCCTGGCGCTGGCGGGCACCGCGGACACGGTCAGCGCGGTCCTGCGCAACGTGATCCGCCAGCTCTCGACGCCGGACCGGCTGCGCGGGCGCATGACCGGCGTGAACATGGTCTTCTTCCTGGGCGGACCGCAGCTGGGCGAATCGAAGTCGGGTTTCGTGGCGCAAGCATTCGGTCCGGTCGCTTCTGTCGTCAGCGGCGGGATTGCCTGCCTGCTGGTCAGCGCGTGGACGGCCCGAACCTCACCGGAGTTGCGCCGCTACGAACGCTGAACCTGTCGATTCCGTGCCAGGAACAACTTCGACGGTCTCGTCGGAAGAACGCGGGGCCATGGTCCTCGCGCTGCGAGGGTGTCGAAGTCGTCCCTGGCACCGTACCGACAACTTCATTCCTCGGCGACGAGGTCGCGCGGCACGCCGAACTGCGCCACGCGCGTGCGCAGGTGCTGCCAGCGCTTCGCGACCGTGTCCTTCTGCAGCTTCATGCGCTCGCCGACCTCCGTGTACGACAAGCCCTCGAGCCCGCAGTGCACGAAGAGCTGCCGCTCCTCCTCCTCGAGGCCCTCGACCCAGCCCAGGAGCTTCTGGATCCCTTCGTGACGCGCGACGCGCTGGCTGATCGCGCTGGCCGGGTCCTCGACGTTATTCATCTGGAACAAGCGCGTCGTCGGGCCGGCCTCGCCGCGGCCGCGCTGGATCTTGCGGAAGCCCTCGAGCATCACGTTCTTGCCGATGCGGAAGACCCACAGGCGGAAGCTGGCCGTCTCCGGGTCGAAGCCCGGGAACGCCTTCCACGCGCGGCTCCACACCTCCTGCACGACGTCCTCGGGGTCGAGCGCGCCGCGCATCGCCGGGCGGATCCGGATCGAGGCCCAGGCGTAGAGCGCGGGTGCGATCCGCTCGTACAGCTCGGTGAACCGCGCCGAATCGCCGGCGTGGGCCTCGCGCGCAAGGCGCTGCGTGTCGGACGAGTCCTCGCCCGGTTCGATCTCGCCGTAGGTCATCGGTTGCAGGCGATGCTAGCAGCGCGCGCGCGAGCGAGCGACAATCGCACGCCGTGCAGCGCAGCGACGACCCGCAGGCCGCGGATGTCTTCGATTTCGTCGACGCCTTCCTGGCGGCGCGCGAGCGGGGCGAGGATCCGCCGCTCGCATACTGGCTCGAGCGCTTCCCGAGCAACCAGGAGGCCGTCGCGCGCGAGTGGATCCTGCTGCGGAGCGCGGACTCGGACGCCGGCGCGCCGGAAGGCGCGATGTTCGCCGCGCCGATCGCCTCGGGGCCGGATCGCATCGGGCCCTACCGCCTGATCGGCGAGCTCGGGCGCGGCGGGCAAGGCACCGTGTTCCTGGCCGAGGACACGCGCATCCTGCGGCGCGTCGCGCTCAAGGTGCTGGCTTCGCGCTTCGACACGATCAGCGACGAGAAGCTGCGCCGCTTCCGGCGCGAGGCCGAGATCATCGCGCGCCTCGAGCACCCGAGCCTGTGCACGGTGTACGAGGCCGACCTGGCCGGCGAGGTGCCGTACCTGGCGATGCGGTACATCGAGGGCCGCACGCTGGCCGACGTGCTGGCCGACGCGCGCAAGCAGGACGATTCCAGCTCGCGCGTGCAGCTCGACGCTGGCGACGAGACGACGCCGCGCGCCGCCGAAGCGCGTTTCCCGCCCGGCTCGACGCTCGAGCTGAACCAGGTGCTGCTGTTCTTCGAGCGCGCGGCGCGCGCGCTGCACGCGGCGCACGAGGCCGGCGTCGTCCACCGTGACGTCAAGCCGGGCAACGTGATCGTCACGACGGACGGCAAGCCGGTCCTGCTCGACTTCGGCCTGGCGCGCGACGAGCGCGAGACCGACGCCGCGCGCATCACGGAGTCGGGCGAGGTGTTCGGCACGCCGGCCTACATGTCCCCCGAGCAGCTCGAGTTCTCGAGCGACCAGCTCGACCGGCGCACGGACGTCTATTCGTTGGGCGTGGCGCTGTACGAGGCGCTGACGCTGCACCGGCCGTTCGAGCAGGCCGTGAGGCCGGCGCTCTACACCGCGATCCAGACGCAGCCGCCGCCGGACCCGCGCAGCTTCAACGCCGACCTGCCGACCGACGTGGCGGTCGTGCTCGAGACGGCGCTCGAGAAGGACCGCGGGCGGCGGTACGCCACAGCGCTTGCTCTGGCCGAGGACCTGCGCCGCATCCGCCAGTATGAGCCGATCCGCGCGCGGCCGGCCGGGATTCCCGTGCGGTTCGCGCGCTGGGTGCGGCGGCACCCGGCGCTGGCGGCGGCGACGATCGGCACGATCCTGTCGCTGTCGGCCGGTCTCGCGGTGGCGCTGCACCTGCTCGACGCGACGAACGACGCGCTGGTGGCGAAGGACGACGCGCTGTCGGTCGCGCTCGGGAAGCACCTGGCGCAGCGCAGCGTGCAGCTCGTGTCCCAGGACGCGAGCGCGGCGCTGGCGCTGGGCGTCGAAGCGGTCGAACGCGCACCCGGATACTTGACGCGATCCGCGCTGTACCCGGCGCTCGAGAACTGCTGGCTCGAGCGCGTTCTCGGCGGCGAGGAGACGGCCAAGCTGGCGACGAGCCTCGAGATCGCGCCGCAGGGCGGCCTGGTCGCGGCGGGATTCGACGACGGCCTCGCGATCGTGTGGGAGCTCGATACCGGGAAGCGTGTCGCGCGCATCGCGCTGGGCCGCGGGCAGGTGGACGCGATCGCGTGGGATCCGTCCGGCGCGAGACTGGCCGTGGCCACGCGCGACGGCGCAGTGACGTTCGTCGACGCGCGCACGGCGATTGCCGCGGGACAGACGCAACTGAGCTGGCCCGCGCCGCCCGCCGACGCGCCCGCGCTCGACGGAACCGCGGCACCGGCGCGGAAGTCGGAGGACGCCTTCACGAAGTGCGTGTCGTTCTCGCCTGACGGCGCGCGCTGCCTCGTGCGCACGACGTCGGGGAGCCTGGTCGTCGTCGACGCGGCCAGCGCGACCGTCGCGGCGCGCCGCGCGGACTGCACCGACGGTCGCTGGCTCGACGCGGGCACCGTGCTCGCCGTCGGGCGCGGGGAGCGGATGCTGCTCGACGCCGGGCGTCTCGACGGCCCGCCGACGCACGGCTTCGCTGGCGCGACGACGGCCTGCGACGTCGCCGAGGACGCGCGCCGCATCGCGTTCGGGACGCCCGAGGGCGACGTGCAGATCGACGATGCGTCGAACCTGCAGGCTATGGCGCGCGTGCACATCCCGGGCGGTCCGGTGCGCTGTCTCGATCTCGCCCCGACCGGCGATCGCGTCGCCGTGCTGGTCGGGCGCGACGAGGACGTCCGGCCCTGGATCTGGACGCCCGGCGCGGATCCGATCGAGCTCGTCGGCCACGGACGGCGCACGATCTCGTGCGCGCGCTTCAGCCCGGACGGCACGCGCGTGGCCACGGCCTCGCACGACCTGAGCGTGCGCGTCTGGGACGCGCAGACGGGGACGCTGCAGCACACGTTCACACTGCCGTTGCGCCACGTCGACGTGCGCTGGAGCCCTGACGGCGATCGCCTCATCTCGCGGTCCGTGTTCCTGATCGCGCACGTCTGGTTCGCGCGTCCGCGCGCGGACACGTTCGACCTGTTCGGGACCGGGGCCGCGGTGCAGTCGCTCGAGGTCGCGCCCGATGGAACGCGCGTGCTGGGCAGCACCGCCGACGGGACCGCGATCGTGTGGCCGCTCGCGCCGGACCGGCGCGTCGGATCGCGGCCGATCCCGGGCGCGCCGCGACACATCATGGATCACGGGAGATCGCTGGTCGCTGCGCGCGTCCTCGGCGGCGCGAAGGCCGTAGTCACGGCGGGCGCGGACCCGGGGGTGCGCGTGTGGGACGCGGAGAGCGGCTGGCCGATCGGCGAGGCGCTCGACGTCCCCGCCGGCGTGGCTTCGATCGAGGTCGGAGGCGGGGACGGCGTCGCGATCCTCGACAAGGCCGGCGCCGTGCGGGTCTGGCACCCGCTGGAGACGCCGCAGCGCGTCGAGCTCGTCCACTCTCCGCGGGACGGCGAGCGCGCCACCTGCGCGTCGTACCTGCAGGACGGCCGGCGTCTCGCGATCGGATGCAGCGACGGGACGCTGTGGATCCGCGGCGACGCCGCCGATACGCGCGGTGCGTCGCGCTCGTTCGCGCGCGGCGCGCAGGACGCCGCGATCCTCGCGCTCGCGGTCCACCCTTTACGCGACGAGCTGGCCGTTGCCTGCGGCGACAAGCGCGTGCGGTTCTGGCGCGTCGGCGACGAGGCCGAGTCGCGGCCGGAGGCGTTCACATTCGACCTGCGGTCGATCGCGTGGGATCCGCGCGGCGAGCGCGTGCTGACGCTCGGCCGCATGGGCGGCAACGCCGCGCGCGTCATCGAGCTCGCGCGCGACGAGATGGTGCGGCCGCGCAACCCGCACACCGGCGACATCACGTGTGCGGCGTTCTCGCCCGACGGCACGCTGGCGTTGACGGGAGCGAGCGACGGCAGCTTGTTCGTGTGGAGCACCAAGGACGGCGAGCCGCTCGTCCAGCGCGAGGATCTCGGCGCGGCCGTGCGCTGCGCGCTGTTCGTGCCGCGCGCCGAGGGCTTGTCGATCGTCGCCGGCCTGTCGAACGGGCGCGTGTGCGTGTGGCCGGTCGACCCGCTCGCGGCGGCGCGCAAGCGCATGCCGCGACAGCTCCTGTCGTGGGAACGCGATCGCGAGCGCGCGCTGGCCGCGCCACTGCCCTACGACTGAGAGCGCAGCACCGTCCTGCGCTCTCGCGAGATCCGTGCGCGGCCGAATCGAAGGAAGAAAATGCCGGGTTCCCTCTCGCAGCCGCGCGAGCTCCTGTGCCGCATTTCCTCCGGATTTCGTTCCACGCGAGCACCGTTCCTCGCACAGACCACGTTGCGCCTCGCCCGCCTGGAGAGGGAGCACGATGCGCGCACGGAACCTGTCCGCCGTTCGACTCGTCCTCCTGGGGTGGAGCAGTCCGAATAGACGCCTTTTCCGATGCCGAGTACCCTGGCTTCAAGACACCTCGACGCGGCGCGCGACGCGCTGGGAACGACTCCATGACGCACGCCCACCTTTCGTTCCATCGCACGCGACCCGCACTGTGGACCACGCTGGCGTGCGGGTTGGGAGCTTCCGCACTCGCGGGGCAGAGCCAGGTCTTGTACTCGGTCGACTACCACGGGCCGACGAAGTCGCGACCGGACTCGGCCACGGGCGTCCCGATCTCCGAAGGTGACGTGCTCGGGATCGCGCCCGCTCCCGTGTTCGGTCCGTTCCCGGCGCCGCGCACGGTGTTCAATGGCGGACAGGTCGGGATCATCACCTACCCGACGTGCCTGCCCACCGTGCCGGGTCAGCCGTGCGGCGCCGAGCTCGACGCGCTGTCGCTGGGCAACGACCGGCGCTTCCAGCCGCCGGGTCCCGGCGTTGCGCAGCCGCGCGTGTACTACTCGGTCGACCGCTTCGCGCAAGGCAACTCGGCTTCGGTCGGTTCGCCGGGCGTGCGCACGGAAGGTCCGGCGCGCGATGCGGCGGCGGACATCTACACGCCCGTGTTCCAGCTGGTCCCGCCGGTCCAGCCGACGGGCATCGCGCCGTCGAGCATCCAGGTCCAGGACGGCAACGGCCGTCCGAGCGCGACCGGCGCGATGTCGCCCGGCATCGGTCTCTTCGAGCCGCACTCGCCGCAGCCGGCGCCGGCCGCGGACGCGGGCGACAACATCGACGCGCTGCACCTGGGTCCCATCGAGGCCGGCGCCGCGATCTTCTTCTCGCTCGACGCGAGCTTTCCCGATCCGAATGGAGTGCCGAACAGCGGTTCGGCGCAGCAGAACAACATGTCGCCGTCGGCCGTGATGCGGACGCCGCTCGCCGGCGGCGTCCCGCAGGTGTACGCCACGCCGCAGCAGCTGGGCCTCAATCCGTTCGCGGACGACTTGGACGGACTCGCGCTGGCGGAGAACGGCGTTCCCGGCTTCCAGCCTTCGCTGAACCCGTACGACTGGGGTCCCGGGATCACGACCGGGACGGACATGCTGCTCTTCTCCGTGCGCCGCGGGTCGGCCCTCGTCGGGCAGCTCGACTCGTTGATGAACCAGAGGATCGTGCCGGGTGACATCCTCACGACGCCGATCGGCGGCGTCGGCACCCCCGCGATCTTCATCGCGGCCGAGGCGCTCGGTCTGGTCGTGGATCGCATCTCCGCCACCGCCACGAGCGACGAGCTCGACGCGCTCGCGATCGACTACTCGCCGATCCACGACTGCAACAACAACGGCGTCGAGGACGCGGTCGACATCGCGCAGGGTCAGTCCAGCGACTCGAACAACAACGGCATCCCGGACGAGTGCGAGCAGACGTACAGCCGCTACTGCACGTGCTCGGCCGCGTTCGCGCCGTGCGGCAACACCGCGGCGACGACGGGCTGCCTGAACTCGACCGGCGTCGGCGGAGCGCTCGACGGCATCGGCACGACCAGCGTCGCGACCGACGACCTGGAGATCGTCGCCTCCGGACTGCCGCCGAACGTGTCCAACCTTCTGTTCTCCGGGCCGAATGCGACCCAGGTGACGTTCGGGGACGGGGTGCGCTGCGTCGCCGGGCCGACCTACCGGCTGGCTCTGCAGAACGCCACGGCCGGCGGGATCTCGAACTTCGGGCCCGCGATCCTGAACGACCTCTGCACGACGTACGGGCAGTGCCTCGGGATCGGCAGCACTTTCCACTACCAGGTCTGGTACCGGAATGCGGCCGCCTACTGCACGGCCGCGACGCACAACCTCACGAACGGGCTGATGGTGACCTACACTCCCTGAGATCGGGTTCCCCACCCGACTCGATGAGCCAACGTTGCCAGCCTGATTCCGGGTCGACATCGACAGGGACGCGCACGACCGACCCGCGGTCCGTCGTGCTGCCGATCCTGCCCGACCGCCCCAAGATCAAGAAGTCGCGCGCAGGACCGTGGCGCGCGGCCGTTCTGATCGGCGTCCACGTCGCCATCCTCGGGCACTTCCTGCACTGGTGGACGAGCGGGCGGACGATGACGCCGCTCGAACCGTCGGAGTCGATGGAGTTCAGCACGCAGGGCGTCGTCAACGCCGGCTTCGTGCTGTTCGTCGTGGCCATCGGCAGCACGGCGATCCTGGGGCGCTGGTTCTGCGGCTGGGCCTGCCACATCGTGGCGCTCCAGGATCTGTGCCGCTGGATGCTGGGCAAGATCGGGATGACGCCGCGGCTCGTCGACCTGGGGCCGCTGCGCGCCGTGCCCTGGCTGGCGTTCGTCTACATGTTCCTGGCGCCGCTGGCCGACCGCGCGCTGGCCGGGATCCCGATCGGCATCACGGGCACGCACCTGACGACCGAGAATCTGTGGCGCACGTTCCCGAATACGTGGGGCGAGGCGATCGCGACGCTGCTCGTATGCGGGTTCGTCATCGTCTGGCTGCTCGGATCCAAGGGATTCTGCACGTACGGCTGTCCGTACGGCGGGATCTTCGGGGTCGCCGACCAGCTCGCGCCGGTGCGCATCCGAGTCACCGACGCGTGCGAGGGCTGCGGGCACTGCACGGCCGTGTGCACCTCGAACGTGAACGTGGCGCGCGAGGTGCGCGAGTACGGCATGGTCGTCGACCCGGGCTGCATGAAGTGCCTGGACTGCGTCAGCGTGTGCCCGAACGACGCGCTCTACGTCGGGGCCGGCGTGCCGGCCATCCTGGCCAAGAAGCGGACAAAGGATCCGACGAAGACGCCCGCGGCCGCGAAGGCCGCCTTCGACTGGGGACGGCTGGCAGTCTCGGCCGCGTTCTCGTTCGGCGCGCTGTCGATCTTCCTGTGGCACGACGGCACGTGGGAGCTGCGCTTCACGGCGATCATCTGGGTGTTCAGCTTCGCCGCGATGTTCGTCTTCCGCGGCAAAGCGCGCGGGCGCGCGGATCACACGCTGGCCGAAGAGGTGGCGATGTCGGCCGTGTTCCTGGCCTCGATGGGCTCGTTCCGCGGCCTGTTCGACGGCGTGCCGTTCCTGTTCGCGCTGGGGATCTCGGCGATCCTGGGCTGGTGGAGCGTCGAGCTGGCGCGGATGTTCTACAAGCCCGACGTGCGCATGCAGCGGACGACGCTCAAGCGCGCCGGGCGCTGGACGCTGGCCGGCGGGATCTTCGCACTGACGGTGGTGCCCGTCGCGTGGCTGGGCCTCACCGGCTTCCGCGAGCAACGCAACGAACAAGCTGAACGCGAGCGCCAGCGCGACGATGCGCACGCCGCACACGAACGCGCGAAGGCCGACTACAACCGCGGCGTGACGGCTGCGCAGAGCGGCCGCATCGACGAGGCGATCGCCGCGTTCCAGGCCGCGCTCGACTCCGACCCGCGCTCTCTGCCTGCGCGGGAGAACCTGGCCGGCATGCTGTGCGCGGCCGGTCGGTTCGAGGAAGGCCTGGCCCAGTACGAGATCGCGATCGCGCAGAACCCGACGGATGCGGAGAACCACGCGCTGGCTGCGCGAGCGTTGATGGCGTTGCAGCGCGTGCCCGAAGCGAGAACACACCTCGAAGAAGCCGTGCGCCTCGCACCGGCTCGCCCCGACCTGCTGCGGATGCTGGCCGACGTCCAGCAGGCCGGAGGCGATGCTGCGGCCGCGCAGAAGAGCCGTGCGCGCGTTGAAGCGCTGGAGTCCATGCCCCGTTAGCCTCACGAACGGGCTGTCGGTGCTCTGGACGCCGTAGACCTGGTTCGCGAATCGCCAAGAAGCCGGTAACGCTGCTCCGCCCCGCCGGATTCCTCCACCGGCGCGAACTCATCCGAGGCCCGCGGCGCACAATTGGGCGTCGACGGATCCAGCGCCTCCCGTCCATCCCGACCGAGCGCGTCGCGATCGACGACAACCCGTGCACACGCCAAGGAGTCCAAAATGATCGCGCAGTCTTCCCTCGGTCTTCGCGTCCTGCTCACCGGCCTCGTGGTGTTCATCCCGGTCGGTTGCGGGAATCACGATGCGGGTGCTGCCGCGCCGACTGCTTCCGCCGCGGCTCCGGCGTCGAAGAGCCCGGTGAAAGTGGCGCCGTACACGTATCCCGCGCCCGTCTCGGGTCACTACAAGGAGATCAATACCGGCGACTTCGATCTCGTCGACGGGCTGGCCTACACGTCGAGCTCGAGCAGCGGAACGGTCGTCTACGTGACGAGCAAGTCGATCGCTTCGCCGATCCTGGCCTCGTCGAGCTGTCCGATGACCGAGGCGCGCGCCATCGGGTTGCTGCGCGACGCGGCCTACCTCGAGGTGACGCTCGACGCAGCCGGCAAGTCGAGCTACTTCGCGCAGGGCACGCCGCTCGGCGGCCGCGGCCGCGAGCAGGACGTCGGTGGGAACTACTGGAAGCTCGAGAGCAAGAAGCCCGCCGCGGGGCGCGCGGCGGCGAGCCTCACCTACCGCGATCGCGGTGGCTTCGCGTTCGACCTTCCGATCGTGAAGCCCAAGGTCGCCGAGGTCAGCGAGGGCGACCGCGTCCAGGGCAACCGTGCTCCGAAGGACGCAGCCACGCCCGATGATTCGGCGGTGCTCGATCTCTACCGCGCGTTGCACAAGGCGGCGCGGGCCAAGGACCTCGCCGCGCTGCTCGCCGCGCAGGGATTCTCGAAGGAGTCGATCGCCGCGATCCGCGGACTCGACGGGATCGATGCCGATTTCGCGGTGTTCGCCGATCGATTCCTCGATCCGGGCGAGCCCGGTGAGCCGACGGCGTACGGAGGCTACGGCGGCGTGCGGGCGAGCGGAGTCAACTCGAAGGGCGAGAAGTACTCGAACTACTACGAATTCGCTCCATCGGGCGACCGCCTCGTGCTGATCGGGATCTCCGAGGACAAGAAGTAGGTCGACGTCGAGCTAAGAGTGGTGCCCGGAGGAAGGTCCTCGCTTCCGTCCGTCTCACGTCACCATGTGCTTTCCAACTCGGCTCGGAACCAAGTCTGACAAGAACTCCTGGCAGGGCATGCACAGGATGCCTCCGACCTTGATGCGCTCACGGCCCCGGTGGAGGAGAAGTGGAACGGCCTCCGGATAGTCGGCTTGGAAGGCCGCGAGGCCGCGCACGTCAGCCGGATCGACGCGCTTCGCCCCCTTCACCTCGATCGCCCAGAAACCGTCCGGACCGTACAGCACGAAATCGACTTCCACGCCGCTGCGCGTGCGCCAATACGAGATCGTGTTCCGGTCGCCGCGGTAGGCGTTCCAAGCGCGCAGGTGTTGGAAGACGAGACCCTCGAGCGCGGCTCCTTCGATCTCCTCGGGGCGATCGAGCGGACCGCTCGGCCGAGCGCCTCGGAAGACGCCGGCATCGAACATGTAGAACTTCGGATGCACGGCCATCGTGCGCTTGGCGCGTTTCGAGAAAACGGGGATGCGCACGGAAATCAGGAGATCCTCCAGCACGGAGAGGTATCCCTCGACCGTCTTGCGCTCGACCTCGCACTCGCGCGCCACGTTGCTCAAGTTGAGGATGGATCCATGCGAGAGGCTGATCGCTTCGAGGAACCGCGCGAAGTCTCCGACGTTGCGCACGAGACCCTCGACCTGGATCTCCTCCTTGATGTAGAGAGTGTGGTAGGCGCGCAACGTCTCCTCGGGATTCGTCGCGGCCACGACGAGCGGCACCATCCCGATCTTCAGCGCCTCTTCGAGTCGGAACTTCGCGCCCAGCTCCGCGGCCATGAAGGGGTGCATCGTGCGCATCAGTGCTCGCCCGCCGAGCAGATCGGTTGCCTCGCGCCGCAGCTTGCGGGCACTCGATCCCGTCAACACGAAGCGCAATTCCTTGCGTTCCTCGCGCAGGGAGTGGACGACGCCCAGCAGTGCCGGCACGTGCTGCACTTCGTCGATCACGATCGTCCGCTTGCGCGGGTTGGCGTCGACGAGGTCGCGCAGGCGCTCGGGCCGGGACGAGTACGCGCGCATGTCCTCCGGCTGGAGGAGGTCGAGGCGCAACGCATCGGGAAGCTCGGCTTGGATCCAAGAGGACTTTCCAGTTCCGCGCGGGCCGAACAGGAAGAAGCTCTCCTTCGGTGCCCGGAAGAATCGAGTTACCAGTTCCATTTTGAGTCGCATTGTGGAGTTACCAACTCCAAAGTGCAACCCTGACCGGCGCCGGCCGTGCCGGGCGCCGGTGACCACGGAGAGGTCCGACGGTGGTAGCCTGCGAACTGCGTCCTCCGCTTGGATGTCCTTCCATGAGAAGGCACCCAGCAGTCAAGAGGAAAGGCGGGCGGGCTCACGCGGTTCGAGGTGTTGTAGTCGGTTCCCCGAGTCCCGCTGAGTCAGCGCGGGCCGAGCGACCTCACGACGTGGCGCAGGCGCCCGAGATGGGACCGCGCAAGCCGGCAGGGTTCGCTGTGTAGTCGTTGTCTGAGGACGAGAACGGGACGGCGGGAGCGGAGCGCTGC
Organism: Planctomycetota bacterium; assembly: GCA_031400875.1. Lineage (GTDB taxonomy): Bacteria > Planctomycetota > UBA1135 > UBA1135 > JAEUHZ01. Next base: position 88,972 of record JANNQS010000006.1, read on the forward strand.
CCGCAAGGCCATCGGATCGCGGTAATCCCGGAATGTCTGTCGGCGCCGGGCGGGTTCTCCTGCGTACCTCCTGGAAAGGCCCACGACGATGATCTCGACGATCCTCTGCGCGCTGCTCGCACAATCCGCCGGCCAGGCATCCGATCCGGCTGCCACGGCCCAGGCCGAGGCACTCGAACGCTGGCGCGCGCGCCACGGCCGTCACTGGGAGGCCGACCTGGATCCAGCGACGGGCCGCGCCGCTTTCCTCTGGGGTGGCGGCGAGCGACCGGCACGAGCGAGCGGCGAGGGCGAGCTCGTCGATCGCGCCATCGCGGCGATCGCCGAGGCCGAGCCGCTGATCGGGATCGACGCAGGCGAGCTCGCCCTCGACCGCGTGCGCCTGCTCCCGCTGGGCATGGTCGGCGGCACCGACAAGTGGAGCGTGCGCTTCCGTCAGGTCGTCGGCGGCGTGCCCGTCAGCCGCGGCTTCGTCAACGCGCTGTTCGACGCGCGCGGGGCGCTGCTCTCGCTCCAGACGAGCGGCTTGCCCGACCTCGCGGGCTTCGACGTCGCGCCAGTGCTGAGCGCGGAAGAGTCCATCGGCCGTGCGCGAGCCCACTTCCGTGCGGCGACCGGAATCCTGCCGAGCGCACTGGGCGCGCCCAGACTCGTCGTTGCGCAGATCCCGCGCGCGCGACGTCGCGGTGCGGTCCTCGCTTACGAGATCGACGCCTTCCGCGAGGAGGGCCAGCGCGTCGAGAGCCTGCGGCTGTGGATCGACGCGCGCGACGGGAGCCTGGCGAACTCCGAGTCGCGCGTCCACGCCTTCGACGTCAGCGGCACGCTCACGACCTACGCCTCGCCGGGCAGCCAGCCGGACTCGACGCAGAACCCCTCCGTCGAGCAGCCGATGCCCTACGCGGAAGTGCAGGCCGACGAGGGCACCGTCCACACCGACGCGAACGGCGATTTCGTGTTCCAGGGCGTGAACACGGTCCACAACGTCCGGGCCCGCTATCGCGGAACGTGGTGCGAGGTGCGCGTGACCCATCCGTCGCCGGCGGCGGCGTACGTGCTCAACGCGGGCACGCTGGCCGGCGCAGGGAACACCGTGCGCATGAACTTCTTCGGCGGCGTCGTGCCGCCTCCGAACGCGATCACCACGCCGCAGGCCAACGTGTACCTCGCGGTCAACGCCCTGCGAGACTGGATACGTTCCGTCGACCCCGGTGACGACACGGCCGACCAAATGACGCAGGCCAACGCGGTGATCTACTCGGCGCAGTGCAACGGCCAGTACATCGGCTCGGTCGACGCCGACAACATCGTCTTCTACTGGAACCGCGACGCCGGGGGCGCGCCGCAGAGCCCCGAGTGCTGGAACCCGGGCTACTCGACCTTCGTGGCGCACGAGATGGGGCATTGGCTCAACGAGCGCTACGACACCTGGAACGGGTACGGGATGGGCGAGGGCAACGCCGACGTCTTCGCGCTGTACTCCTTCGACACGCGCTACTTCGCCGAGGATCTGTGGGGACCCGCGACGTTCGCGCGCGACGGGACGAACCTGACGCAATTCTGCGGGTTCGACCAGGAGGGACAGCTCAACTGGGGCTGCAACGGCAACACGCACGCGGACGGCGAGGTCTGGATGGGTACCGCTTGGAAGATCCGCCAGAACCTGATCGTCAAGTACGGCGCGGTCAACGGGCGCATGCGGGCGGACGCGCTCTTCCTGGCCTGGATGAATGCCTACGACCAATGGCAGATCCACCCGGTGATCGAGCACCAGTGGCTCGTGCTCGACGACAACGACGGCACGCTCTTCAACGGAGCGCCCGACTGGGCCGAAATCGACGCCGCGTTCGTGACGCACGGCTTCCCCGGCAGGAGCCTGTGTCAGCCCTGCTTCGGCACGCTGGCGCTGCCGCCCGACGCCGACGATCCGTACGGACCGTATCCGCTCGCGGCCCAGATCTTCAGCTCGGGCGGCGGTCCGGTCGTCAACCCGCGCCTCCACTACCGTGCCAACGCCAGCACGTGGACCAGCGTCGCCATGACGAGCACCGGACCGAACACGTTCGGCGCGAGCATCCCGAGCCAGAACGGGTCGGCGCGCGTCGAGCACTACTTCAGCGCGCACGACGCCGCCGGCTCGACGCAGCTCGAGCCCGATACGACTCCCGACGCGGTACCGGGCTTCTGGGCCGGCCGTTTCGTGACCGTGCTGGCGGACGACTTCGAGACCGACCAGGGTTGGACCGTCGTGAACGAGAGCGTTCTCGCCGGCGCGTGGGAGCGCGTCGATCCGATCGGCGGCGAGACGCAGCCCGAGGACGATAGCCCGTTCGGGAGCGGCACGCGCTGCTGGATCACGGGTCAGGCGACGCCCGGCGGGTCGTTCGACGCGCACGAGGTCAAGGGCGGGCCGACGCGGCTCTTGTCGCCAGTGCGGAGCCTGCCGAGCTGGCTCGCGCGCGTGAGCTACGCCACCTGGTTCGCGAACGGTGACGGCACCGACACGCTGGCGATCGAAGTGTCCTACGACGGCGGAATGACGTGGGCGGTGATGCGTGCCTACACCGGCGGCGACGGCGGTTGGGCACAAGACGGCTTCGTGCTCGACAACCCGGGCGCGCCGCTCGATCAGGTGCGCTTCCGCATCAGCGTCGCCGACGATCCGGACAACTCGATCACCGAGGCCGCGATCGACGACTTCCGCGTCGAGGCCCTGCTCGCGGGATCAGGGAACGGTTTCTGTGCCGGCGATTCGAGCACGGCGCCGTGCCCGTGCGGCAACAACAGCCCGGCGGGGAGCGGGGCAGGATGCCTGCACTCGCTGGGCGCGGGCGGGCGCCTGTCGGCCGCGGGCGTTGCGAGTGTCGCCAACGACACGCTGGTCTTGTTCGCGGAGGACCTGCCTGCGACTGCGCCGGCGCTCTACTTCCAGGGCACGACCCGGATCGCGGGCGGCGTCGGCGCGCCGTTCGGCGACGGCTTGCGTTGCGCCGGGGGCAGCGTGTCGAGGCTTGGCACCAAGACCTCCGCCGCGGGCGCGTCGTCCTATCCCGAGGCGGGAGACCGGCGCGTGTCGGTGCAGGGCACGATCCCCGCCGCGGGTGGGCTGCGCTTCTACCAGGTCTGGTACCGCAACGCGGCCGCGTTCTGCACCGCCGCGACGTTCAACCTCACGAACGGATTGGAGGTGTCCTGGACACCGTGACATGGATGAGCCTGTGAACCCTTTCCGGCCAGATGCACGCGTCGCATCGCCGCTTGAGCGCAGATCACCTGGACTCCGAAGAGTCGCGGCCCGCTGAGATCCGTCGCACCGCTCGCACCGATCGATTCGGCGGACCGTGAATTCGTGGCGCATGGCCCCCGCCGTCGACATTCCGGGCATGCTGGAGCGCATGAGCCCGAAGCGTCCCCTCCCCTTCCTCGTCCCCCTGTTCCTGGCCGCCGGCGCGAACGCGCAGTGGAACTCGAATCCGGCGCTGAACCTCTCGATCGCCGACGGCGCCGGCGACCAGGCCGTGCCCAAGATCGCGGCCTCGGGTGACGGCAGCACGTGGATCGGCTGGTTCGACGGCTCGACCGGCGCGTACCAGGTGCGCGTGCAGCGGCTCGATCCGATGGGCGTCGAGACGTTCGCGCACAACGGGCTCATCGTGAGCTCGCACCCGCAGAACTCATCGCTTGTCGACTGGCACATGATCGCCGATTGCTCGGGCGGCGTCGTGCTGGCGTTCACGGACATCCGCGCGGGCGGTGATCTCGACGTGTACGCCTACCGCATCGATGCGAGCGGAGCGTTCCTGTGGGGTGCGAACGGCGTGACGCTCTCGACCGACGCCGACTTCGAGGCCAACCCGCGCATCGCGATGGCCTCCGATTGCAGCACGGCGATCGTCGTGTGGTCGCGCGCGCCGAACTCGGGACAGGGTTCGCTGCGGGTGCAGCGAATCGATGCATCGGGGACTCAGCTCGAGGTGCAGGACGGGCTCGCGATCACGGGCGGCGCCAGCGAGAAGCCGGCGTTCTGCGACGTCGTCGCGGCCGAGAACGGTGGCTACATCGTGTCGTGGGTGCGCGACATCGCCACGTTTCAGAGCTTGCGCCACCTGCGCACGCAGAAGTTCGACGCAGCCGGCAACGCGCTGTGGGGCGCCGGGCCCATCGCCGTGTACGACGCGGCGTCCGTGCCCATCGCCTACCGGCCTCAACTTCTCTCCGACGGCGCAGGCGGCGCGATCTACGGCTGGTACAGCGCGATCGGCAACACGTTCGACTGCTGGATCCAGCGCGTCGACTCGAGCGGCACGGAGGTGCACGCGCACAACGGCCTGCAGGTCTCGACGCAGGCCAGCACGGGCAAGTTCAGCCCGTCTATCGCGCGCTGCGCGGGCTCCGGCGACGTCCTCGTGGCGTTCGACAACCGCAACTCGGGCCAGAGCCTGCGCGGCCTGGCCGCGCAACGCATCTCCCCCACCGGCACGCTCCTGTGGGGCGCGAACGGGATCCAGCTCTACCCGATCGACGCCACCATCGAGGACTTCGCGCGTGTCGTCGCGTTCGGCGAGGACGCCGTCGTCGCGTGCTTCCAGCAGGTGGCACCCTCGAGCGCGGCGGTCCGCGCATTCCGGCTCGATTCCAGCGGCGCGGCCGTGTGGAGCCCGTCGCCGATCGACGTCAGCCTGGCCGCGTCCAACAAGGACGACATCGAGGCCTGCGTCGACGGCAGCGGCGTCGTGCGCTACGCCTGGGACGACGAGCGCACGAGCGGCGGCGACATCTACGCGCAGAACGTCGACTGCGATGGCAGCCTGGGCAACACGAGCCCGGCCGGCTGGTCGAACTACTGCATCGGCGCGCCGAACACCGTCGGTCCGGGCGCGGTGATGAGCGCGAGCGGGAGCACCGCGCTGGCTCTCGACAACTTCGTGCTCGGCTGCAGCGGGCTGCCCCCGTCGACGAACGGGATCTTCTTCTTCGGAGCGATGCAAACCCAGGTGCCCTTCGGCAACGGTTTCCGCTGCGTCGGCGGGACCGTCGTGCGCTTCGGCGTGCAGACGACGACGCCGGCCGGCACGGTGCAGCGCCCCATCCAGCAGGCGCTGCTGCCGGGCGGCCCGATCCCGGCCGGCGCGACGCGCGACTTCCAGTTCTGGTATCGCAACCCGCTGGCCGGCGGCGCAGGCTTCAACCTGAGCGACGGGCTCGCGGCGACGTTCTGTCCCTGAAGCTCAGCGCGCCGTCTCGACCGGCCAGTACGAATCGACGGCCAGGTGCCACGTTTCGTCCTTGGACTGCCGCCACACGCCGCAGTACTCGACGACCGACGTGCGCTCCCCCTCCTTGGACGTGTACACGAGCGTCGAGCGTCCCGTCTGCCAGATCGTGCCCGCGCCGCCGCCGACGGAGAGCACCTCGAGCTTCCACGACTTCACCTCGGTGAGCGGACGGAAGTACTGGAGGATCTTGTCGCGTCCATGGACCGCAAGCCCGTCCGGCCCGTACATCACGGCGTCCTCGGCGTAGACCGCCGCGACGCCCTCCACATCGCCGGCGACGAGCCGTTCGGACAGCTCGCGGTTCCCGCGCTCGACGATCGTCTTCATCTTCTCCTGGCGTGCAGCCGGAGTCGCGGGCTCTTGAGCAGCGGGCGCGAACGGAAGCAGGAGTGCGAGTGCGAACAGGAGGGTGCGCATCGAAGGATCCCGTACGGGGTTGGGGTCGGCGCGTTCAGCCTACTCGCTGGGTTCGGCAACCGACCGGGCGACGGCTGCGCCACCTCGTCCGGACGATCAGTCCGCCTGGTCGGCGCGCAGCTTGTCGCGCAGCCGGTCGAGGAGCGCCATGTGGATCTTGCACACGCGCGACTCCGACAGCCCGAGGAGCACGCCGATCTCGCGCATCGACAGCTCCTCCCAGTACTTCAAGTACACGAGGCGGTACTCTTGCACCGTCAGCTTCTCCGCGACCAGGCGCAGCAGCTCGTCGCGCGTCAGACGCTCGTGCGGCGCTTCGCGCTCCAGGTCGGCGACGCCTTCCAGCGCCGCCGAGTCCTCTTCGCCCCAAGTCTGCGACTGCGGCCCGTCGACGAGCATCGGCCCGTAGTCCTGGCGGTACGTTTTGACCGGGATTCCGAGCGCAACCGCGACCTCCTCGTCGTCCGGCTCGCGGCGCAGACCGGCGCGCAGGCGCTCGATGCAGCTCCGGCGCGCTTCCAGGCGCGCGCGCCACGGGCGCGGCAGCCAGTCCTGGTTGCGCAGCTCGTCCAGCAGCGCGCCGCGCACGCGGTGCTCGCCGTACAGCTCGAACGGGATGCCGCGCGCCGGGTCGAAGGCCTCGATCGCGGTCATCAGGCCGACGTTTGCGGCCGTGTCGAGGTCGCCGCGGTCGACCTTGCGCGGCAGCCGGCGCTCGAGCCGGCGCACGATCTCGCGCACGAGCGGCTGGTAGTGCTCGACCAGCGCGTTCCGCGCCGCGTTGCCGCGCGCCTGGACCGTCGTCTGCAGCGCCGTCGGCAACGTGGCCGGCGCGCGGGCCGCGGCGCGCTCGACGGCGCTGCGCGCACGCCAGTAGCCGCGCCACAACTTGGAGGCCGCGCGGGTCCGTGCAGCCGGTTCGCGCGGCTCTCCCGTCGGGCCAACGAGCACGACGAGGAGCGGGCGCTCTCGCGGGGGCATCGAGCGCTGGGGGCGGCGCATCGTCACGAAGTGCGGGTCATGCCGCGCGGCGACGCGCCGCGCGAGCCCACTAAGACTCATTCCGGGAGTGCGATCAAGGGCCTGCACCTCGCCGGTGCCGGATTTCGTCGTGCGGCGCGGGGTCGTCTTCCCATCCGAGCGACAGGAGGACCGCGCGTTCGGCGGCGCGCATGCGCGCGCGCTCGGGCCTCGTCCGGTCGTCGTGCCCGCACAGGTGCAGGACGCCGTGCACGACGTACAAGGACAGCTCGCGGCCGGGCTCCACGCCGCGCGCGCGCGCCGTGCGCCGCGCGCACTCGAAGCTGGTGACGATCTCGCCCGCGTCGCCCAGGTCGAACGACAGCACGTCGGTCGGCGTGGGATCGCCGAGCCAGTCGGCGTGCATCCGCGTCAGCTCCCGGTCGCGCACGAAGACCAGGGAGAGCTCCAGGTCGGGCCGCCCGCCGGCTCGCAACGCGGCGCGCGCCGCCTGACGGATCCGCACGTCGCTCAGGAAAGCGCGCCCGCCGATCCAGCGCACGCCGACCGGCGCTGCACGCGTTCGGGCCGATCGGGCCTGATGCGGACCGGCCGGGCGCCGGGCCGGGCGAGGTCCGGGTCGCCGAACGGGGCCAGCCGGCGCCTGGACACGGGCGCGCCCCCCACGCCCCGCGCCGACGGGCCGCGCGCGGGTCACGGCCGGGGATCGCGGCCGCCACCGTCGCGGGGATGCTCGCGCGGTCCCTCGCGGGGGTTCTCGCGCGGAGCGTCCCGCGGATCGCGGTACGACTCGCGCGCGTCGCGGCCGCGCTCGAGCGGGTCGCGGCCCTCGCGCGCCTCGCGCGCTTCCTCGCGCCGATCGCCTTCGCGCGGCGTGCGCGGCGGACCCTCGTAGGCGCGCACGATCTGCTCGACGAGCGAGTGGCGCACGATGTCCTGGCGCTGGAACTCGACCACGCCGATGTCCTGGAACCCGCGCAGTCGGTTCACCGCGTCGAGCAGGCCGCTGCGGTCGCGCGCGTCGAGGTCGGTCTGCGACGGATCGCCCGTGACGACCATGCGCGAATGCTCGCCCAGGCGCGTCAGGAACATCTTCATCTGCGGCACGGTCGTGTTCTGACCTTCGTCGAGGATCGCGAACGCGCTGCTCAGCGTGCGCCCGCGCATGAACGCCAGCGGCGCGACCTCGATCACGCCCTGCTCCTCGAAGCGCACCACGTCGTCGAAGCCGAGCAGATCGTAGAACGCGTCGTAGATCGGGCGCGTGTAGGGATTGAGCTTGGCCTGCAGGTCGCCGGGCAGGAAACCCAGGTGCTCGCCGGCCTCGACAACCGGTCGCGTGATCACGATGCGCTTGACCTGTCCGGCACGCAGAGCGCGCAGCGCCGCCGCGACCGCCAGGTAGGTCTTGCCCGTGCCCGCCGGCCCGATGCCGAAGACGAGCGCGTTCTTCTCGAGCATCTCGAGGTAGCGGCGCTGGTTCTCGCTGCGCGCCGCGACTGGGTTCACGCGCAAGGTCGAGAGCGCCGCGGACGACACGAGGTGCGGGCGCGGCCGCGACTCGGTCTCCGACCAGGCCGACGACGACGTGCGCTCGCCGGACGACGAGCTGCCGGAGCGCAGCACGCGATACGACGGGACCGGACGCTGCGCGGCCGCGTGCGGCGGCGCGCGCTCCACGCGCTCGGCCGTCGCGGGCGTGTCGGTCCCGAGCAGGATCGCCTCGATGTCGGCCAGCGCCAGCTCGCGACCCTTGCGCGACTTGCCCAGCAGGTGGTCGATGCGCCGGCGCGCTTCCTGCACGCCTTCGTCGGTGCCGCGCAGGCGCAGGTTGCCGCGGCGCGTGAAGATCTCGATGTCCAGGTCCTGCCGCAGGATCTTCGCGTAGCGATCGTACGGGCCCAGGATCAGGATGGCCTCGTCGTGCGACTTCAGCGGGATCGTGATCTCGGTCAGGCTCAGGGGAGGGCTCCGGGTGGAAGCGCGGTGGATCCGGCGGGTGTGCGCAGAGCATGGACCCGGGTTCGACGACCTGTCAACGCGTGAAATCCAAGAGGCCGAGGATTTTGAGGCCTCTACGCGCCGCGAAGCGGCGCCGCCAGGATTGGAGAGGCCGTATCGTCGTTTTTCTCTCGGCCTCTCAAAACAGGAACGGCCACGTCGCGAGCGCCATCGGGATCGAGAGCAACAGGCTGTCGAGCTGATCCAGGAGACCGCCCGACGGGCCGAACCAGGTCGAGGAGTCCTTCACGCCCGCGCGTCGCTTGACGAGGCTCTCGAGCAGGTCGCCGGACTGAGCCGCCACGTTCATCAGGGCGCCGGCCGCAAAGCCGCCGCCGATCCCGAATCGGCCCTCGGGCAGGACGCCCGTGGCCGACAGCACGCCGCCCAGCGCGGTCGCCGCAACGAGCGAGGCGACGCAGCCCGCGGTCGTCTTGCCGGGCGAGATGCGCGGGAACGGATGCGACTTCCCGATCGCGCCGCCGACGTAGTAGCCGGCCGTGTCGCCGATCTTGGAGAGCGCGAGCAGCGCCACGAGGCCGCTCGTGCCGTACGCGAACCAGATCCCCCACAGCGCCGGCAGCGGCGGGATCAGCCAGCACGCGAGCCCCAGCACGATGAACAGGCGGCGTCCTCCGCCGGGTTCCAGCGCCGCCAGCGGCGCGCTCGTCGCGGCCAGCAGGGCCAGCACGAAGAGCGCGGCGCCGACGTTTGCACGCGCCACGCTGATGTCGTTCATCGACCACACGAGGACCGCGCCCACCGCCAGCAGCGCCAGCACGCGACCGACGCGCGGCCCGCCCAGGAAGCGGCCGAGGCTGCGCGTCAACCCGTACACGGCCAGCGCGACCAGCGCGACGAACGCCGTCTCGACCAGATACCCGGGCCGCGCGGTGACCTCTTCCGCGGCCGGGAAGCCGGCGTATTCCACGCGCAGCGACGCGCCCTCGATCGCGGCGTTCGCGAACAAGAGCGCCGCCACCGACGCCATGAGCAACGCCGGTCGCAGGTCCATCAGCGCCAGCGCGCCCATGCGCGAGACCTCGAAGACGGCCGCGATCAAGATCACGGCCGTCGCCCAGTAGAGCGGACGCCCGCCGCCGTCCTGCGCGTTCCACCACAAGAGGCCGGTCACGACAGCCAGCAACGCTCCGCCGGACAGCGTGCGACGCAGGATCTTCCGCGCCTTCGAAGGAGCCGGCTTGCTCGATTCCATCGAGCCGATCAGCCCGATCCGCCCTGCGTGCGGCGCGGCACGACGGCCGGCGCCACGTCGGCCACGAGCCCGCCGAACTTGCGCTTGCGACCGGCGTAGGCGCGCATGGCCTCGAGCAGGTGCGGCCGTCGGAACTCGGGCCAGCACACCGGCGAGACGAACAGCTCGGCGTAGCTGATCTGCCACAGGAGGAAGTTGCTGACGCGCATCTCCCCCGCCGTGCGGATCAAGAGGTCGGGATCGGGCGTCTCCGGGTCGTACAAGTAGGCGCGCAGCGTCTCCTCGTCGATCTGCGCCGGATCGAGCACGCCGTCGCGCGCGTCGGTCGCGATCTCGCGCACGGCGTCGGCGATCTCGGTGCGGCTGCCGTACGAGAGCGCCAGCCGCAGCACCATGCCGGGGTTCGCGGCCGTCTGCTGCTCGGTCGTGCGCAGCTCCCTCAAGGCGCCCGACGGCAGATCCTCGAGGCGTCCGATCGCGCGCAGGCGCACGCCGTTCTCCATCAGCGTCGGCAGCTCGTCGACCAGGAAGCGCTTGAGCAGCGACATCAGGTAGCGGATCTCGGGCGCGGGCCGCTTCCAGTTCTCGTGGCTGAACGCGTACAGCGTCAGGCTCGCCACGCCCATGCGCGCGCACTCGGTCGTGATCTCGCGCACCGAGTGGATGCCCTCGCGGTGCCCGAGGATGCGCCGCAGACCCTGGCGCTCGGCCCAGCGGCCGTTGCCGTCCATGATGACCGCGATATGGGCCGGGAACGGGCCACCCAGATCGGGTCTCACGGGCGACACGCGCGTCATGAGGGCTGGATCCTGCCGCGCTGGATGACCTGATCGCGCTCGGGGCCGACCGAGATCATGAGCACGGGCGCGCCCACCTCGCGCTCGAGGAACTCGACGTACGAACGCGCCGCCGCGGGCAGGTCCTCGTAGCGCCGCACGCCGGTCAGGTCCTCGGTCCAGCCCGGATGCGTCTGGTAGACGGGCCGCGCCGCCTCGATCGAGGGCAGCTGCGCCGGCCAGTCGCGCACCTCGCCCGAGCCGATCTTGTAGCGCACCGCAGCCGAGATCTCGGGGAAGCCCGTGAGCACGTCGAGGTTCGTGACGATCCACCCGTCCGCGCCCGACAGGTCGAGCGCGTAGCGCACCGCGACCGCGTCGAACCAGCCGCAGCGCCGCGGCCGTCCCGTTGTCGAGCCGTACTCGTTGCCCTGCTTGCGGATCCGCTCGCCGGTCGCGTCCGAGAGCTCGGTCGGGAACGGGCCCTCGCCCACGCGCGTCGTGTACGCCTTGGCGATGCCGACGACGCGGTCGACCCAGCGCGGCGGGAAGCAGGCTCCGGCCGCGATGCCGTTCGCGCCCGTGTTCGACGACGTGACGAACGGATACGTGCCGGCGTCGATGTCCAGCATCGCGCCCTGCGCGCCCTCGAAGAGGATGCGCTTCTTGGCACGGTGCGCCGCGCGCGCCTCGGCGCCGGCGTCGGCGACGAACGGCCGCAGGCGCTCCCCGATCGCGACGTAGCGGTCGAGCTGCGCGTCGAGGTCGAGCGGCTTCTCGCCGTGGACGCGCTCGATCAGCGCGTTCTTCTCGGCCAGCGCGGCACGCAGCCGCGAGCGGCACAGATCGGGCTCGAGCAGGTCGCACACGCGCAATCCGACGCGCGCGGCCTTGTCGGCGTAGCACGGCCCGATGCCGCGGCCGGTCGTGCCGATGCGGCCCTCGCCGCGCCAGCGCTCGGAGAGCCCGTCGATGACGCGGTGGTGTTCGAAGATCACGTGCGCCAGCGCCGAAAGCCGCAGGTTCCCGCCGTCGACGCGCACGCCGCGCGTCCGCAACCCGTCGATCTCCTCCAGGAGCTTCATCGGATCGACCGCGACGCCGTTCCCGATCAGGTTGACGGTCGCCGGGTTCAGGATCCCCGAGGGGATCAGGTGCAGCACGTACTTCTCGTGCCCGACGACCACCGTGTGCCCGGCGTTGGGCCCGCCCTGGTACCGGACCACGACGTCCGCCTCGCGCGCGAGGAGGTCGATCAGCTTGCCTTTGCCCTCGTCGCCCCATTGGGCACCGAAGACGCTCAGAGCGGGCATGGAGAGGGTGGTACCGGGGGTGGGGCGAAGAGGGGCAAACAAGGATTCTCCGGGTGCCAAGCCCTGTAGACAAGGTTGTTCCGGCGGCTGAGGGCCGCCGGGCGGCCGCCCCAACCAGAAGCCGACCGGGGGTTCGCCCGCATGGCATGCGACTCAACCTGGTGCAGTGGCGCACGGCAAACGTGGTGCCGTGCCTCTCGTCTCGCCTGAGAGCGTTCGCGTGCTTACGAGGGCGGGTCGTTGCGTCGGGAGGCTTCGTTGGCCCATTGGCGTGGGCCGGATCCGGGCAGGGCCGGCGGGACTGTGCGCCCGATCCACTCGCGGCACTTGCTCACGAGCGCTTCCCGCTCGACCGGCTTCGAGGCGTAGTCGTCGCAGCCGGCTTCGAGGCAGCGGTCGCGGTCGCCGGCCAGGGCGTGGGCGGTGACGGCCACGATCGGGCCCGGGTAGCCGGCTTCGCGCAGGCGGCGGGTCGCGCTGTAGCCGTCGAGGACGGGCATCTGCATGTCCATCAGCACGACGTCGTAACTGCGGCCGGAGCGGAACGCGGCCAGCGCCTTCTCGAAACCCTCTTGGCCGTCCGACGCGACGTCGACGGTGGCGCCGGCGCGCTGCAGGTAGAGGGCGTAGAGGCGCTGCGTCGCGCGCACGTCCTCGACGAGGAGCACGCGGCCGGCGAGCGACGTGTCCGCCTTCGGCACGACGGTCGTGACCTGCGGCTCGTCGTCGCGGGGACAGGGCAGGCTCAGCGTGAAGCGGCTCCCGGTGCCGGCCGCGCTCTCCACGTCGAGGCTGCCGCCGAGGACCTGCGCGAGACGGCGCGAGAGCGCCAGGCCGAGGCCCGCGCCGCCGTGGCGCCGCGTCAGCGAGCCGTCGACCTGCGAGAACGCCTCGAACAGGTGGGAACGCTGCTCGGCCGTGATCCCGATGCCGGTGTCCTCCACGACGACCTGCAGGCGCGCGGCGCCGCCCAGCGCGCTCTCCAGGTCGCAGCCGATGCGCACCGTGCCGCTCTCCGTGAACTTGATCGCGTTGCCGACGAGGTGCACCAGGATCTGGCGCAGGCGCACGGGATCCGTGCGCATCCGCGCCGGCATCGAAGGACCGGGGCGGAGCGAGATCGCCAGGCCCTTCATCCGCGCCGAGTCGGAGTGGCGGGCGACGACCTCCTCGAGCACCTCGCGCGGCGAGCAGTGGCGCTTCTCGACGAGCAGGCGGCCCGACTCGATCGAGGACAGGTCGAGGATGTCGCCCAGCATCGTCAGGAGGTGCTGGCCCTCGCAGCGGATCGACTCGAGCTGCTGCACGCGCTCCGCGTCGCACATGTTGGCCTCGCGCAGGAGCTCGGCCGCGCCCAGGATCGCGATCATGGGTGTGCGGATCTCGTGGCTCATGTTGGCCAGGAACTCCGACTTGGCTTGCGCAGCGGCGACCGCGACGGCGCGCGCGGCCTCGAGGGCGCGGTTCATCGTCGCCAGCGAAGCGGCGTAGGAGCGCGCCTCGCGCTCGGCCGTGCGCACCTCCTCCATCCGGGCGCGCTCGCGCGCTTCGGCGTTCCACTTCTCCGTCAGCGCGCTGGCGAGCTGCTGCACCTCGACGTTGTCGAACGGCTTCTTCAGGATCAGCAGCCGGTCGCTGCGACCCAGCCGCGCCAGGATCTCGTCCCACGAGTGGTCGGAGTAGGCCGTGCAGATCACGGCCTGGATGCGCGCGTCGGCCTCGAAGACGCGCGTCAGCGTCTCGATGCCGTCCCAGCCGGGCGGCATGCGCACGTCGACGAATACGAGCGCGTAGGGCGTGCCGCCGCTCGCAGCGGTCTTGACCTTCTCCAGCGCTTCCTCGCCCTGGTAGGCGGAATCGATCTCGTACGTGGTGGCGGCGGCGACGGCCGGCGCGTCGGCGCCGAAGAACGCGGCGCGGGCGCCGACCAGCGCAGTCTGCGAGGCGCTGGGGTCGACCAGGATCTTGCGGAAGTCGTCGTGGATCGCCGCGTTGTCGTCGACGACCAGGATGCGGCGGTTGGAGACGTCGCTCACGCCGACACCTCCACCGGTGCCGGGGCCTGCGCGGGGAACTCGAGCGCGAACCGGGCGCCGCGCCCGGGTCCGTCGCTGTGCGCCGTCAGCTCGGCGCCCATCTCGCGCGCCGCGTTGGCCGACGCGTGCAGCCCGAAACCGTGGCCGTCCTGCTTCGTGGTGAACCCGTGCGTGAAGATGCGCGCCAGGTTCTCGGACGGGATCCCGACGCCGTTGTCCTGGACCTCGATGCGCACGCGGCCGGCGCCCACGTCGCGGACGCGCAGCACGAGTTGCGGCGACTCGCCTGCGCCGAGCGTCGCCTGGCGCGCGTTCTGGATGATGTTGACGAGGATCTCCATCAGCCGGTGGCGGTCGATGCGGCACGCTGGCAGCGGGTCGAACTCGCGCACGATCGTGAGGCCCGTCGTGCTCTGGAACGCCTGGGCCGTGAAATTGAGCGCCGACTCGACCTGCTCCGAGACCGAGACGACCTCCATGACGCCCGAGCGGCCGGCGTAGCCCTGCTGGGCCTGGACGAGCACCTTGACGTGCTCGATCCCGTCGCACATGGCCTTGACCTCGGTCTGCACGCGGGCGCGCTCGGCCTCGAGCTCCTCGCCGATCGAGCGCAGGAGCGGCAGCAGGTGCTTGCCCTTGGGATCGTTCGCGAGGAACGCGGACAAGTTGCCCTCGTGGGGCTCGAGCGCGCGCACGACCTGGGTCAGGTCGCCGGACGCCGAGCGGCGCACGCGCTCGGAGACCAGGTTCGCGCTGACGTTGACGCTGTTCAGCACGTTGCCGACGTTGTGCAGCACGCCGGTCGCGATCTCGGACATCCCGGCCGCGCGTGCGACCTTGACCAGGTCCGCGCGCGACTGCTCGACTCGACCGATCAGGCCGTCGAACTCGCGCGCCAGGACGCCGATCTCGTCGGGACGGTCGGAACCGATGCGGCGCGTGAAGTCCTCGCTGCGAGCGATCTCGACCGCGTGGGAAGTCAACGCGGCGATGGGCTGGAGCACCGCGCGCTGCAAGAGCTTCAGGAGGATCAGGAGCAGCAGCGCGCCGGCCGCGACCGTGGACGTCAGCGCGTAGCGAACCGCGCGCGTGCCGATGGCCGTGATGTCGCGCTTGATCTCGGCGCGCACAAGCAGCGCCGGCAGCTCGCGCACGTCGTCCATCTTGCCGTACACGACGAGGTGCTCGTCGTCGGCGGCGCGCAGGATCGGACCGTCCGACGTCGCGACCTCGTTGCGGACTTCCGCGACGTCATCGGGCAGGCGGGGCGCGTCCATGCGCCAGATCGCGAAGTCCACGCCGCTGCGCTGCACGAGCTTGTAGATCAGGGGCTCGTCCAGCGGGCGACCGATGATCAGCGTGCCGCGCGACGGCGCATCGGGCTGGCTGCCCACGATCGGCTCGGCGCTGACGAGCAGCGGGCCGGCCTCCGTCATCAGGATGCCGTTGACGCGCGGGCGATCGTCCGTCGGCATCAGCGGGTGGCTGGGCGACAGCTCCTTGGCCGGGAAGTCGCGCAGCTTGATCTCCTCGCGCGTGAGCACGTCGCGCGCGCGACCCCACACGACGCGACCATTGCGATCGCAGACGAAGAGCAGGCTGTGCTCGCGGCCGCGGAAGGCCTGGGGCAGGATGCTCTCCTCCAGCGCGCGCTCGTTGCCTTGGGCCGCGAAGAGGTACGTCTCCTCCGAGGCGGCCGAGGCGGCGCAGTCGCTGGCCAGGTTTTTGACCTCGCCGTCGATGGCGCGCAGCGCACGGTCCAGGTCCTCGCGGCCGGCCGTCTGCTCGAGCTCGACGAAGCTCTCGAAGACGAGAGTGCGCTGGACGAAATGGTCGAGCGCGGCGTAGGCCAGGACGACCGCCGCGAGGATCAGGACGATCTTGGCTCGCAGCGACACGAGAAGATCCGGCGTGTCGGCTCAGGCCGCTTGGTCGAGGGCCCGCGCCGGCTCGGGCTTCGCCGCCGGCTCGACCTTCTCGCGGAACGCCCCGTCCTGTCGCAGTCGATCGAGCGCGGCGTTGAACGTGGTGCAGAAGTCGTGCAGCTCGTCGCCCTTGCGGATGCGGCAGACGCCCGGGTCCTTGCCGGCCGCGATCGTCTCGAGGTGGCGCTCGAACCGGTACAGCGGACCCGCGACGCGGAACGTCACCAGGACGCCCACGAAGAACGAGAGCGGCAACAGGACGCCCAGCGAGATCAGCAGGATCGTGACCGAGACCCCGGTGGAGCGCTCGAGCAGGATTTGACCGTCCGACGGCAGGTCGGCCGAGATCGAGCTCAGCACCGTGGCGAACAGCACGAACTGGAACACCAGCGCGAGCGTGGCCACGCCCAGGAAGGCCAGGATGAGACGCAGCTGCAGCCGGGGTCGGACGAGCCGGTCGCGGCGATGGTTGTTGTTGCGCATGGGCGAGGGGGTCGCGAGCCGAGTCAGGACGACGGCGGGGCTCGGCCGGTAGGGATCGGCGCGTGGGCCCGATCTGCTTGAGTGGCCCGGTTTCCCCGGCCTCAGTGCGGGAAGAGCGCACGCCACGCGGCCGGATCGGACGGAAGATCCTTCCGGGTCGTGCTGCGCAGGGTGCGCCAGGCCTCGTGCACGACTTCCGCTTCGGGACGCTCCATGGCCCGCGCCAGGGCGGCGCCGACATAGCGCGAGTTCATGCGACCCAGGACCTGGGCCGCGAGGCGCGCCACTTCCGGGTCGGGATCCTGCAGAGCCGGCGCGACCTCGCTGGCGAGCTTGTGACGCCAGGCGTGCAGCTTGCCGATGGCCAGCAACGCCGTGACGCGTTCGGCGCGGTCGCCGGAGTCCAACGCCGTGAACGCCGACTCGGATTCCTCGCGCCACCACTCCTGCTCGGTCGCGTACCAGGCGTCCCAGCGCACGATCTGGTCGCCGAGTCGCAGGCCGGTGATGAGCCCGAGCGACCACTTCGCGTCGGCGCGTGATCCTGGCGCTCCCGTCCGCAGGATCGCGATCAGGTGCGGGATCGCGTCGGCATCCTCCAGGCGTCCGGCCGCGATGATCGCGGCGCGCAACGACTCGGAGTCCGCGCCGGCGAGCACGTTGCGCACGGCGGTGTAGACGTCGGCCGGAGGCGGCTTGCCGAGCTCCTGCGCGAGGCGCCCGAGGCGCGCGAGCGCTTCGCCGCGCACGTCGGACGCGCGCTCGATGCAACGTCCCAGCCAGCCCGCGGCGGCGGGCGTGCCGACGCGTTCGACGGCGCGCACGAGAATGGCACGGGCCTCCGTGGGGAGATCGCGCAGGATCTCGTCGAGCACGTTCAGCGTGCGCGGATCGCGCGTCGCGATCGACGCGATCGTGTCCTCGACCTCGACTTCCAGGCCCGCGCGCAGGAACCGCAGCGCGATGGCGGGATCGCGCGGCGTGCCGGCGCGACCCAGGACGTCGAGCGCTGCGCGGGCTATCCCGTCCGGCGTGCCCGGCACGGCGAGTCGTTCGATCAAATCGCGCCTCTCCTGGGCCGACAAGGTCACGAGCTCGGCCAGCGCCGCTTCGCGGCCGCGCGTCGAGCCGTCACGGCGCGCTTCGACGAGGGCTTGGAACGCGGCGGCGGCCGACTGCTGGTCCGGTCGAGGCTGCGGAGCCGCGGTCGCACTGGCCATCATCGGCAGCAGGATCACCGCGACGAGCCCGAGTCGCGCGCGCCGGAGGATGGTCGCGAGCATCGCGGATCAGGGGTTGCGCTTGTGCAGCAAGGCCTTGGCGGGCAAGACGCGGGCGGCGAGCTCGCCGACCTCGAAGTGGGCGTTCTTGGCGTGCTTGACGTCGACGCCAGCTTTCTCCAGCTCCGCCAGCGCGTCGTAGCGCAGCTTCACGATCGCCACGTCGGGCAGCTCGATCAGACGCCAGCCCAGCAGCGAAGGCAGGCTCCCCTCCTCGCTGCCCGCGATCAGGAGTGCGAGGTCGAAGTGCAGCTTGGCGTTCGATTGCACGGTCAGGCGGTTGGCCGATGCGGCGCCGAAAACCTGCATGGTTCCCGGGATCGACACGTTGGCCGAGGGCGCGTAGATCGTCCCGTAGAACGAGCCCGTCGTCGCCAGCTGGATCGGCGGCGGCGTTCCCGTGGGAATCGCGCCGGCGGGCTGCTCGGCGCTGACGAGCAGCGACACGGCGATCGGATCGCGCGCCGGCGTGGAGAGCTTGGACCCCTTGGCGAGGTTCATGTTCCCCGTGACGTAGATCTTGACCGGCCCGTCGGCGGCGTTGATGACGAGCTCGCCACCCTTGTCGACGCGCAGCTGGTCCACGACGATCCGCGAAGGACCGAGGATCGTCATCTTGCCCAGGCGGCCGACGTGGAGCTCCCAGTACGAGCGATCGCCGGGCGCGAGGGTGGCGAGCGGCGCGAAGAGCGTGGTCACGACGCTGCCTTGCGAGGGGTAGCTCGGGACTTCGATGGGCGGGAGCGCCGTCGCCGTCAAGTAGGGCGCGGTGGTGCCGGTGATCGTCGTGTTGCGGCCTCGCACGAGGACGCCCTCGGGCCCGGGCCGCGCATCGCCGTAGACCACCGTGACGCCGCTGGATCCGCCGACCTGGACGCTGCCGTTGCAGCCCACACGCGCCCCGCCGGACGCTTCCCCGGCCTGGCCGCCCGGCGGCTGGTACTCGCCGACGCGCGAGTCGTAGCTGTCGACCAGCGCGCCGCCTTCGACCGTGACCTGCTCGTCGCCGAAGAAACCGCGCGAAGCCGCCGACTCGCTGGTCCGCTCGATCACGATCGAAAGCGTGGCGCGGCCGGCCCCGCACAGCCCCGTGCTGGTCAGGGTGACGCGTCCGTCACCCTCCTCGTCGGCCGTCGTGAAGAAGACGCCGTTGGCGAAACGGGCCGGCTCCTCCGCCGTGCCGACGTTGCCGCTCTTGCCCATCGCGATGCCGTGGAATCCCTCGGCCAGGCCGGCCTCGGCCATGTAGAAGGCGCGCTTCGAGTCGACGGCGCCGCGCTGCTCGCGAGCCTTCGAGAGGTCGAGCTGCACGTGGATCATGCCCATGGTCGCCACCGCGAAGACGACGAGCAGGGCCGCGACCATCGCGCCGCCGCGGCGCGATCTCGGGGCCTGTTGGTATCGAGAGAGCTTCATGCGATCACCTCAGTTCCTGCACGTCACGGTGGTCTGTTTCTGCCGTTCCAGGAATCCACCCTTGCCGTCCGAGACCCTCACCGAGAGGACGATGCGCACGCGCTTGCCTTCCTTGACGAAGGCGAGCCCGGTCTCGTCGACCAGCCCGTTCTCGTTGTCGTCGACGCCGTTGCCCGGGGTCTCCCCCACCGCCACGCTGGGCACGTCCTTCACCCAGACGACGTGAGTCTCGTACTCCGTGCCCGGATTCTGGAACCAGCTCACGTCGCCGCTGGCCTCCGTGGTCGCACCGATGCGCATCGGGTCGCTGAAGACGGGGTCGTTCTGGCCGTCGCCGTCGGCATCCTCGTCGCCGACGCCCAGGAACTCGTAGTAGTTGATGTCGCCGACGGAGCCCGGGCTCGGGCTGCTCGGCACGAGGGAGTCCGCGTGGGCGCCGATCACCGCCATTGCGATGCGCTCGAGGGCGCGCTTCGCCTGGTTGTCGGCATCGGACTCGAGGTTCCGCTTGCTGAGGGCGTGCGCGGTCCCACCCAGCACGGAGTAGACGTTGCTCATCACGAGCGCCAGCAGCCCGACGGCGACGACCATCTCGAGCAGCGTGAACCCGGCGCGGTGCAAGATGATCCGGCGTCTCATAACCTCGCCAGCATCGTGTAGAGCTCGAATGTGCGGGACGCCGTCGATCCGCCGCGCGGCATCCACTCCAGCCGCACGCGCACGGGCAGGACGACCCAGTCGTCGCGGTGGTCGAGGGCGTCGACCTGGTTGTCGGCGTTCAGGTCGCGCGGGAAACCCAGCATCTCGTCGTCGACGTCCTCGGCGAGGCGCCCGTCGACCATGGGGAACTCGTAGCGCCCGACGAACTGCCCCATCGCGACCGGCGCCAGGCCCGGCACGGCGAACCTCGATCCCGGGGCCGTGCCCGGCCCATCGGGGTCATTGGCCGGATCCGCGTCGAACAGCGCCACGACCTGGTCGACCGGGAACGCTCGCAAGTTCTCGATGGCGACGCGCGCCCCGTCCGCTGCCGTGGCCGTGTCGGCCGCGATCGGATCGAGCCGGGCCGAGGAAGCCACCGTCTGCGCGTACATCGTGGCCGCGACGCTGACGATCGCCATCACGAGGATGGCTTCGACCAGCGAAAAACCCGCGCGACGCGGGCGAGCCGCGAGGCAGGGTCGACGGCGGGGAGGCGACATGGTGGCTTGGAGCGAGGAGTCCATCGGACTTCCCCGCGAGCCGGCCGAAGCCGCCCCCTACCACACGACCGAACTGCGTGACGGATGCAGTTCCAGACGAAAACGATTCCGGTCGGAAAGGAATTCCGTGGGCGGGTGGGCGCGCGCTTGAACCGCGCGCCCACACACCGTTGGGCGCGCGGGGCGCGCGCCGAGCGCGCGCACCGCCCGCGGCGGGTGGCACCGCAACCTGCCCCACGAGCCGTCGCGAGGGGCACATATAAAGTTTGTGTAACGAGGGGGCGGTGGCCCCGCCGGGGAAATTCGCCGGGCCCTCACCCCGCGCGGGGT
>JANNQS010000007.1:0-15628 GCA_031400875.1 Planctomycetota bacterium
TACGGGCCGATGACCGTGCCGGGGCGCTCGGCAGGAGCGGGGGCATCGACCGACGCTCCCAGCAGAGGAGCAGAGGGCTGGAGGAAACTGCCGGCCTTGTCGCTGGCTTCCAGCAAGGCTTCCACCTCGGCCCGCAACGCCCTGTCCCCGGCGCAGGCGCCGATCAGCAATTCTTGACGCTCGCCGGGAGAACTCAGCTCCAGCGCCTTCAGGAACAGATCATTCGCTCGTGGGTTCCAGGCCGTCATGGTCGGTATCCGATCAGGCCGTCACTGCCTTCCTCTCTCTCAGTGCGTGGAAAGAGCGCAGTCTGCGCGCGAAAACCGGCAGCGTGCCGCTATTTGGACAATTCGCGGAACAGCCAGGCCCGGCCGAGCGCCCAGAGGCGGTCGGCGGAGCTGCGGGTGATGCCCAGAGCTTCGGCCGCATCCTCGTGCGTCAGGCCGGCGAAGTAGCGCAGCTTCACGAGCCGGGCCGCACCCTCGTCGTGGCGTTCCAGCCGGCTCAGCGCCTCGTCCAGCGCGATGAGGTCGCCGGAACGGGCGTCGGGAACGGCAAGGTCCTCGGGGAAGTCGATGCGCAACCGGCCGACGCCGTGCTTGACGGCCTGCTTGCGGCGAGCCTGGTCCACGAGGATCCGCCGCATCGCCTCGGCGGCGGCGCCGAAGAAATGGCCGCGGGTGTTCCAATGCTGTGCCTTGTCCACGTCCACCAGCCGCAGGTACGCCTCGTGGACCAGAGCCGTGGCCTGCAGCGTCTGGCCGGGCTTCTCTCCCGCCAGCCTTTGCGCCGCCAGCTTGCGCAGTTCTTCGTAGACCAGCGGCAGGAGCTGCTCGGCGGCGTGCGGGTCGCCTTGTTGGATGTCACTCAGGATCTGCGTGACATCGGCCATGGACCACGAGTCTAGGGTCACAGGACGGCGCTGCCTATCTCCAGGCCTGGCCGGGACGCACACATCACTCGCTGGCTCACCAGTCCGAGTCTGAGCTCGTCCCTCGGCCTCGTGCCGGAGCGTTGACATCGTGATACCACTTGGTATACTAAACCAAATGGTTTCAAAGCGCGACGCCGGGCTCGACCTCGTCTTCCATGCCCTGGCCCACCCCGCCCGCCGCGCGATCATCCGGCAACTCTCTGGCGGGGAGCGCAATCTCAGCGAGCTCGCCTCGCCCCTCCGGATGACGTTCCCCGCCGCCACGAAGCACGTGCGCGTGCTGGAGCGGGCCGATCTCGTGCGTCGCCGCGTCGACGGGCGTCAACACCTCTGCCGCCTGCGCGCTGCGCCGCTCCGAGACGCGATGCGCTGGACCGAGCAGTTCCGCCAGAACTGGGAGGCCCGCTTCGAAGCCTTGGACTCGCTCCTGGAGGACATGAAGTCCGAGGAGCGATCTCGCTCTCGCCGCCGCTGAGCATCGGAGCGGCAGTCGCCCCGTCGTCAATCACATGGACCCCAACATGAATTCCAAAGGCCTGCAGATCTCCACGCCTACCGACACCACGATCGTCCTCACCCGCACGTTCGACGCCCCGATCCGGCTCGTATGGGCGGCCATGTTCACCCCGGCCAAGATGCGCCGCTGGATGCTGCCTCCTCCGGGATTGACCCTGACCGCCTGTGAGTGCGACGCTCGCGTGGGTGGCGTGCTCAAGGTGGCCTGGAGGAACGAGGAGGCCGATCCGTTCATGACGCTCCAGGGCGTGTTCACGGAGGTCGTCCCGCAGGTGCGAGCCGTTCACACCGAGACGATGGCGTTGGGGTCCGGCCAGACGGTCGGCCAGCAGGTGGAGACGCACGCGTTCACCGAGAAGGGCGGAGTCACCACGATGCGCATCACGCAGGTGTACGACTCGAAGGACGCCCGCGACGAAGCGGTCGCTTCGGGCATGGATCAAGGGATGGAAGCCTGCTACCAGCATCTCGACGCCCTGCTCGCTCAGCCCGTCTAGGGCACGCTCGAGCACGCGCGGCGCGAAGTTGGCCTGGCCACTTCCGTCGCGCGGCAGCGGCGCGACTCGTGTTGGAGCGGGCGAAGGGGTCACCGACTACACTCGGTTTCATGCCTCCGTCCGGTTCCGGCGACGTCACCCGGCTGCTCGCACACGTGCGCTCCGGCGATGCCCCAGCGAGCGATGAGCTGTTCCAGCTCCTCTATGGCGAGCTGCGCGCGCTCGCCGGCGCGGCGATGGAGCGCGATCGGGCCGGGCACACGTTGCAGCCGACGGCGATCGTTCACGAGGCCTGGATCAAGCTCGCCGCGCCCGGCGCCCTCGCGGCGAACGACCGCGAGCATTTCTTCGCGCTCGCCGCGCGCGCGATGCGGCAGGTGCTGATCGATCACGCGCGCGGCCGGCAGCGTGAGAAGCGCGGCGGGGGACGCGAACCCCTCTCGCTCGCGGGCGAGGCCATGCCGGCCGGGCTGCCGGAGATCGACGTGCTCGCGCTCGAGGAGGCGCTGGAGCGCCTCGCTCAGCACAGCCAGCTCAAGGCGCGCATCGTCGAGCTGCGCTTCTTCGCCGGCCTCTCGATCGACGAAGTGGCGCGCGTGGTCGGCCTGTCCGCGAGCAGCGTGGACCGCGAGTGGAGCTTCGCGCGCGCCTGGCTGACCGCGGCGCTCGCGGACGGGCTCGACGACGCGAGTTGAATGCGGTCCGGGGTCCCGGGCCCTGTTCGTTCCCCGGGGCGGCGGCCAGCGGCAGGACCGGAAGAAATCCCTGCTTCCGTCGGGATTCCTGAGGTCGCTCGCGCCGGGACGTCGTGGATGCGGACGACCAGGGGCCTGGAGTCCACCGGAGCCCCGTCATCCGCCCCTTGTCCGAGGCGACGTTCGCGGGTCGATCCGCGATCGCGCCTCCCACCCTTCGAGGTCTGCCATGGTCTCTTCCGCCCACCTCACGACCCTGTTCGCAGTGCTCTTCGCCGGCGCAGCCCAGGCGCAGAGCGACCACGTCCTGATCGAACCCACGAACCTCGACGGCACGGTCCCGGGCGTCGGGAACGTCCCGTGCAGCGTCGTCTGGAAGCTCGGTTGCGTCGGTGACACCGCGAGCGTCGACCACGCGACGTTTCTTCAGGCCGTGCGGGACGCCAAGGCGATCCTCGCGCAGAGCGAGCAGGGCGAGCAGGTCATGATCCCGCCGCCGGGTCAGCAGAGCGTCACCGGCGGTTTCGGCCTGGATTTCACGCTGAGCGGCACGCCGCCGCCGTTCGTGGGCGGCGTGCAGGCCGTGAAGGACTACCTCGAGGCGCGACTCGGCAGCAGCCACGCATCCACGACGATTCCGATCACCGTGATGTTCGGCAGCCTGCCCCCGGGCGTCCTGATGCTGACGAGCGTCGGATACACACCGGCCCCGTATCCGATCGTGCGCACGAACCTCGAGAACATCAGCGCTTTCGCGGACATGGACGACCAGCTCGCGAGCTTCCTGCCGCCGGGACCGACGGTTCCGGTGCGCTTCGACGGCACGTCGATGGTCGTGACGGACGCCGCGGACGTCTTCGTGCCCTGGCCGTTGCTCACCTCGACCTACACGGGCGTGACCCCGCCGCCGGGACCGCTCGCGACGATCACGGTCACGAACCTGGTCGGCTGGGACTTCAATCCGACGGACGGCACGTCTCCCGCCGGCTTCTGCTTCCGCACCGCGTTCCTGCACGAGGTCGTGCACGCACTCGGATTCGCGAGCGACGTGGACACCGGCTTCGGGCTACCGACCGTGATGGACCTGTTCCGCTTCCAGCGCACGGCGAACAGGCCGCCGCTGGGGGATTACATGCCGTTCCTGACGACGGCTCGCCTCGTGGACTACGACACGCCGGACGACGATCACGCGCTGTGCCTGGGCTCGTTCGAGTACCCGATGGCGGACGGCGCCCCCGATCAGGGCAGCCACTTCCGTCAGCAGACGCCGTCGGTCGGCGTGATGATGCCGTCGCTCCCGCCCGGCACGACGTTCTACCCGAACTACGCGCTCAACTCCGATCTGCGCGTGCTCGACGCCTTGGGGTACGACTGGGACGACCCGGCGCTCGAGCCGTTGCCGATCCTTTGGGACGCGGCGCGCATGGACGAGGACCCGAACAGCTCGAATTCGGTGCGCTTCCACTTCAGCCTCAGGAGCCCGGCCGGGCCGATCAACGCGTCGACCTTCACCGCGGGCGGCTTCATGAGCACGGGCGTCACGTCGGTCGTCGCGGCCAAAGGCTCGGCCGCGCGCTTCGACGGCACGAACTGGTACGAGATCCCGGACTTCCACGCGCGCCAGGAGACGGGTGCGTGGTCCGAGCCGTTCACGCTCGAGTGCTGGATCCGGCCGACGGTGCAGCCGGCGAGCGGCGCGCCCGTACGACACGTCTTCTCGGCCGGCCTGCCGAACTTCTTCGGCTCGGGGCTGCGCTGCTACCTCGACTCGAGCAGCCGCTTGAGGATCGAGCACACCGGCGGGCTGAACAATTTCGGACCGGTGCTGAACGACGGCAACTGGCACCACGTCTACTTCGCCTACGGCGGCACGTCCTTCCCCTACGGACGCCTGTGGGTCGACTACGTGGACACCGGGTTGTTCGCGAACATGTCCATGGACTTGATGGAGGCACCGGCCTACATCGGGCGCGCGTACAGGGACAATCCGGCGCCGGAACCGTTCATCGGGGACATCGACGGCTTCCGCTACTTCGGCCTGAACCTCGCGATGGGCGAGCCGACCGCGGTGAGCGCGACGCGTCCCGTCGGCCAAGGCGAATTCCCTGCGCTGATCGTCAACGTGCCCTTCGACCAGGTCGGCGCGACGACGCCGCACTTCGTCATCGGCGCCGAGCCGCTGGTCTACGGCTCGACGGCCGCGAGCGTGCCCACCGCCGTCCCCGGCATGGTCGACGGCGCCACGAACTTCGTCGTGACGTTCGCGACGACGCAGAACAGCGGGTTCCTGTACGGCCAGTTGATCGACACCCACAACCTGCGCGACCTGCAGTCGGGCGCCGAGTTCGCCGGCGCGACGACCGGCAACTGGGAGGACGAGTACTACACGATGCAACACCAGTCGGGCTCGGCGTACTGCGAGGGGCAGGTCTGCCCGTGCGCGAACGAACCGACGCCGGGCACGTGGGTCGGCTGCCAGTCGTCGAACGGTCAGGGCGGCCGGCTCCGCGCGAGCGGCGCGCAGTCCATCACGGCCGGCACCTTGACTCTGCTCGGCACGCAGATGACGAACAGCTCGGCGCTCTACTTCCAGGGGACGACGCAGGCAGCCGGCGGGGCCGGCACCGTGTTCGGCGACGGATTGCGCTGCGTGGCGGGCTCGATCATCAGGCTCGGCACGAAGTCGAACGTCGGCGGCGCCTCGCAGTACCCGTCCGCGGGCGACCCGTCGGTGGCGCAGAAGGGGCTCGTGACCGTGCCTGGCACGCGTCATTACCAGGTGTGGTTCCGCAACGCCGCGGCGTACTGCTCGCCGTCGACGTTCAACCTGACGAACGGTTGGACCGTGAACTGGACGCTCTGATCGCCGGCTGACGACGCCGGCGTCGAGCCGCATTCGGGGCCGGGCTCGCCGCGAGGCAGTCCGGCCCCGCGTACGATGACGAAGCACGATCCGCCGCGACCATGGACGAGCCTGGAACCAAGCCGAATTCCGGCCGCGGGAGCGCGACCGACGCGCGCATGCAGCGCGCCGAGGAGCTCTTCCACGCCGCGCGCGAGCTCGCTGCCCGCGAGCGCGCGCCGTACCTGCGCGAGGCCTGCGCAGGCGACGAACGCATGCAGCGATTCGTCGAGCGGCTCCTGGATCTCGCCGAGCGCGACAACGCGCTCGACCGGCGCGTGCTCGACATCGGCGAGCCGGAGAGCGCGGACGTCGGCCTCCTCCCGGAACGCATCGGCAGGTACCGCATCCTCGGCCTCCTGGGCGAGGGCGGCATGGGGTGCGTGTACGAGGCGCTGCAGGACGATCCGCGCCGCACCGTGGCGCTCAAGGTGCTTCGGCCGGCGGGCTCGTCCGCCGAGGCGGTGTCACGCTTCCGCCGCGAGGCGCGCCTGCTCGGTGCGCTGCAGCATCCCGGCATCGCTCAGGTGTACGAGGCCGGCAGTGGCACGCTCGTGATCCGCGGCGCTCCGGTCGCCGAGGTGCCGTTCATCGCGATGGAGCTCGTGCGCGGCAAACCGCTCACCCGCGCGTGCGAGAGCGCGGCGCTCCCGCTCGCGGCGCGCCTCGGCCTCTTCCTGCGAGTCGCCGAGGCCGTCGCGTACGCGCACGCGCAGGGTGTCGTCCACCGCGACCTGAAGCCCGGGAACATTCTCGTCGCCGAGGTCGGCACGGCGACGCGTGCAGGGTTCGAGCTCGTGCCCAAGGTGCTCGATTTCGGCATCGCACGCCTCGTCGATCCCGAGGGAGCGGCCGGCCCTGAATCGACGAGCACCGAACCGACGCTCTCGACGCGCACCGGCCAGGTGCTGGGCACCCTCGCGTACATGAGCCCGGAGCAGGCGCGTGGCGACGGATCCGCAGTGGACGCACGCGCGGACGTCTGGGCGCTCGGTGTCCTTCTCTACGAGCTCACATGCGGCCGCCGGCCATTCGAGGTCGACGGGCTCGCGCTCGCCGCCGCGTCGCGACGCATCCAGGAAGACGATCCAACGACTCTGGGGCAGCGCGACGCGCGCTTGTGCGGCGATGTCGAGACCATCGTCGGCAAGGCGCTCGAGAAGGACCCGGCGCGCCGGTACGCGAACGCATCCGAGCTCGCTGCCGACGTGCGGCGTCACCTCGCCCACGAGCCGATCGCCGCGCGACCGCCGAGTGCCACCTATCTCGTCACCAAGTTCGCGCGGCGCAACAAGCCCCTCGTCGTGGGCAGCCTCGCGGCGCTCGCCGCTCTCGTCGGCGGCCTCAGCTATGGCTTGGTCCGCGCGCGGGCGGAGCGCGACGAGGCGCAACTCGCCACCGCGTTCCTGGCCGACGTCCTGAGCGCGCCGGACCCGATGGCGGGCGGACGCGGGATCACGATGGTGCAGGCCGTGCGGCGCTGGGTGCCCGGTCTGCGCGCGCGATTCGAAAGCAAGCCCCTTTTGCGTGGGCGATTGTCCGTCGTACTCGGCAGCGCGCTCGTGCAGGACGATCCGGCCACGTCACGCGAGCTGCTCACCGAGGCGGCCGACCTCCTCGCGCGTGAACTCGGCCCGAACGACGCCGAGACGCTTCACGCGCGGAGCTTCCTGGCCATGCTCGACGGCCTCGAGCACAACCTGGCGAGCGCGGAGACATCGCTCGTCGGTGTGATCTCCGCGCAGGAGGACGCCCTCGGCGAAAACGCGGGGGCGACGCTGCTGTCGCGTGAGCGGTTGGCCGACACGTACGTCGAGGAAGGGCGGCTCGAAGAAGCCGTGAAGTTGTACGAGGCCGTGATCGCGGCCTACGACAGCGCGACTTCCGAGACGAGCAACGACGAGACGAGCGGGAAAGCGGCCAACGCGAAAGTCGGCCTTGGCCGGGCGCTGCTCGAGCTCGGCCATGGCCAGGAGGCCGAGGCGCTCCTGCGGCCGGCGGTGCAGCGGCTGACCACGCTCCACGGCCGCGAGCACCCGATGACGCTGAGCGCCTCGCACACGCTCTCGATCGTGCTGAGCGAGCTCGGGGACCCCGCCAAGCTGGCGGAGGCGGAGCAGCTGACGCGCGACAACTTGGCGATCCACGAGCGCTTGCTGGGTCCGGATGCGTCCGAGACGCTCAACGCGCGGAACACGCTGGCCGGCATCCTGGTCGAGCGCCGGGACTTCGACTCGGCCAGGGAGCTCCTGCGCGACCTCTCCGCGCGCAGCGAGAAGCAGAACGGCGCGGACCACCCGGACACGCTCGCGACGCTGAACAGCCTGGCGCAGGTCGAGCTGCGCAGCGGTCACGCCGATTCAGCCGAGCCGTTGTTCGCCGATTTGTGCGAGCGCACGCGGCGAAGCATGGGACCGGACCACTGGTACACGTGGGCGTTCCAGACGGCGCACGCGACGGCGCTCGTCGACCTGAACCGCGCCGCAGAAGCCGAGCCGCTGCTCCTGGAGGCCTATCCCCAGTGCAAGCGCCTGCTCGGCGAGGATGATCAGCGCACGAAGACCGCGGCGAGGCAGCTCGTGCGCGTCTACACGCAGCTCGGGCGCGCCGACGCCGTACAGGAATGGAGTGCGCGCTAGGGGATGGGAGCGGACCGTGACCGCGTGACTGCCTTGTTGCGGGGACAGCGCAGCTTGTGCTGGAGCGGGCGAAGGGGTTCGAACCCTCGACATTCAGCTTGGGAAGCTGGGCTGGCGAGAGGGCAGAAGCGGACAGAAGGGGACACGTGCGGACGCGCGAGCGGACAGGAGCGGGCGATTGAGGGGCTAGACGAAGCCTGGAGCAACCGGTCAGCTTGGTCTCCATCGGCGGTGACAGAGGCGAACAGGGGTGCGAGCGCTTCCGGATCGGACTCTCTCCGCACATATCTGCTCTAGGACACCGTGTGATCCATGGTCCCACATGAGGCAAACCGATTTCAGCCATCAAAACGGGCTACTTCTGTCAGTTAATGCAAATCACTCCGCCGTACTGGTGTCCACCATGTTTTGACGCGTTATGGGCGGTTGCGTCTTGTAGAGCCAGTCCATAATCGTTGCGGATCGGCCCAACCCAAGCGCCATGGTCCGCTTGACACGCGGCATAGCACTGAGTGCTAGCGAAGTACTTCTTAGCCAACTCGAGCCTCTGTTGCTCCGAGAGATTCTCTTTCTGTGCCATTACGAATTATCGCTTCAGGTCGCTGTGGATTTGGGAAAGTTACGGGCGTAACGTTACTCCCCAGTTAGATCGTAAGCATAGCACGGGGCCTAAGAACGCGCCGGATTACAATTCCCGAATTATCAAGTCTCAGTGCGGGTTTCTCAATTCTGGGATGAACGAGGGTTTGCGGGGGGCCGCCTCCCGCAACTAACAGCTCGCCGCTTCAGGCTCAAGGGCCGCGAGCACAGCGGTCGTTCTTGGCGGCCGTCAAGGCCAAGGATGTTTGCCTGGCGGGTCAGGCACAAGGCCGCGTCTCGGACCCCCTCAGCGAGTGAGGGCAGGATTCGATTCCACGGCCACAGATCACGAACGCCCTCCCGCGAATGGTCAGGTACGCTGGGGTCGGGTTCGCCATCGCACGAGGCCAGCCGGCCTGCTCTGGTTCCCGCGAATTCGAGTAGGCCGTCGGGCCTAGGCGCACGCCGGAGCTGCCGCCTGCCGACACGCACGAGAAGCTGACCTCATCGAGCTACTGACCCTTCGTCTGCGAGGGGCTTCCGAGTACTAGGCCGCCACTTGCGAGCGCCCTTGCAGCTACCACCGGGGCACTGAGGGTATCGTAGGAAATACTCCTGGCCGGGAGTAGTCTGGGAGGTATGACGAAGGAGAAGAACGATCAGGACAAGAGCCTCACGTCCCCGAAGCCGCAGGGTGAGACATCTCCCGAAACGGTGTTTGGACCAGCCCCCTACTACTGGTGGCGTGGCGTCGACGGAAGCAGGGATTGCGCGCAGACAAAAAGCGATGCGTAGACAAGGGAGTCCGGCCCCTACAAGGACAACAGGTGCACGAAGCCGGGCACCCCGGACTGACCTCTGACCGAAGGATCAAGTATCCGTACCGGTTTGCTTGATACCCGTTCAACACGAGCGTGGAGGCTCCTGTGAAGGCCGTGATCGTTCGACTCAACAAAACGAGGTTCGTCTCGGAACGACTACAACGTCAGGTTTGGGCGCTGATCATTGTTTGTGTCCTACTCCCTCAGCTTGTTGGCTGCAGGGCCGCTCCCGTCCCCGCTGATTCGGAGGCGGCATTTAATCTTTGGCGAAAGTGTTTGAGCTCTAATGCCGCAGATCTGTCCGGCGGCAAAGGGTTGATTGACTCCCTCTGCGACTGCATGGGGTTTCACTGGTTAAGAGATAAGGCCAGTTGGATCGCGGTTTCTCAGCCTCAATATAAGCGTTATGACTTCAGCATTGACGTCCTCCCTCGGCGAGGCAGTGATGGGGCACAGGTTCTCGACTCGGGCATTAGCACACAAAGTCCCAACGCACTGCCAATAGAGGTGCTTGTTAGGCTCCTCGGAGAGCCGCTCGGGATCGATGCCGACTGGCAGGTGGCGTGGTGCATGGACGAACACCCGTTGACCTACCGCGTAATGGGTTCCCAACTCGTTCGTCATGGCAGTAAGGATACCCAGAACTATATTGAACTGCGCGGAAGCACCGCATTTCCGGAATTAGCTCTCATAAGACAAAACATGTTTGCTCACTACTCCCTGGATTCAGCAGATGAGGAGTGGAGTTCATACGCAGATGGGCAAGATGTACAACTCCCTTTTCCTCTGCACCCCGTGCATCGACGAATTGAGAGCTGGCGCACAGCATCCGTAGGCCCCCATGTATTCGTGCGGCTCGATATCGTGAGCAGTGTAAGTAATGATTTCGGCCAGAGCGGGCAGACGCCCAAGGAGCAGTGCTGTGGCTTGCTTGTCGCTATCACGTATCACCCTGCGGCGAGCGCGCCAAGTTGGACGCAGACCATAACGGACGCCCTTACTTATCTTCATGTCGTGGGCATCCAAGTCCAGCGTGAAGACTATGACGATGTGATGGCTAGCATGGAGGGGGGCAGTTTGTTTTCCCGGAGCTTCAAGGGTCCGATGTCGCTCGAAGCCAAAGTGTTTCCGCGTGAGTTGAATACTGTTTCGAGGATCGTGGCGGCTAATCGAAGGGTAAACGTGGTAGCGGGCCTAGCGGGTAGGTCCCAAGCTCTACCACTGGAGCAGTGACGATTAGAGTGTCGCCCCCCCGATCCGCGTTCACGCAGCGTACTGCGAGCGGCGATTGCAAGCGCTCAAGCCGATCCCATGGCCTCGACGTAGCTCGAAGGCGGCGCGCTTCGCTAGGATGCCGCCATCGACCACGGGACTCTCCCCACTCCTGTCGACGGTGCGCAAGCCGGTGACCCGGACCGCGGTCAACCGACTCCGTCTCTGCTGCTTCGTGCGCCTGAAGCGGCTGCGCTGCTGAGCATTTCTCGCGCGCACTTCGCCAGGCTCCACAGCACGGCGAGGATCCCACGGCCGGTTCAGCTGGGCCGGGCGGTGCTGTGGGGCAGAGAAGAGCTCGCAGATTGGGTGCGGGCCGGCTGCCCGACGCGCGATCGATGGGAGTCCTTCCGCGCGGCGACGGCGGATCGGGTCGGACGAATGGGGAAGCCGCATGGGCGACGACGACCGTGAGAATCATGAACCGCTGCTAGTCCCGGCGATTGGCGCGGCCTCGATCGTGGGCATCTCGCTCAGGCAGTTCACCAACCTGGTCAGGTCAGGCTGGACGCCTCGGGCCATGCACCTGGGTCGGTTGCGTCGGTGGCGCGTCGCCGAGCTGCGGCTGTGGATCGCGAGGGACTACCCATGTCGGCACGCCTGGGAAGCCGACGAGCATGGTGAGAGGATCGGGGGCGACAGACCGTTCCCGCCACGGAACAACTTCCGCGGCGAAGGCCCGCCCTGGGTGATGCCACCGCTGCCACCAGGGGGGCCACGCAGAAGTCCCGCGGATCTCGCGTGGGAGCGCATGCGGCCACGTGATCCGGCATCAACGACCGCCGGTTGGTGCTGGCCGCATACGGCGACGTCGTCGAGGTCGAGGCGCGCGTCCTCCGCGGCGCAGGCTTTCTCGACCTCCAGCCAGCGTACGCGCGGCCGCGCGTCGGTCGAGGCGCGCGTTTCGCCGCCGATCTCGGCGAGCCCGAGATCGGGCCACGCGCGGCGACGTGCTCTCCCGGCTGCGTCCGACAGTAGCACGGCGGAAAGCTCCGCCGCGCGCGCGCTCATCGCACACCAGCTAGACGACCACGCGAAGCCGATCCGTCAGTCCGCCCATGCATCGTGGACCGCGTTCAGCTCGGCGAGCCAGAAAGCTGTTGGTTCAAACACGACTCGCTCCAGCTCTCTCGCGAGATCGAAGAAGCCCGGCCCCGGGTCCATGTCGCCGTCCTGACGCACCACGATGACCGTGAGCATGCCGCGACCGTCCCGGTCTTCCTCTACCGAGACATCGCGCAGCAACCATCGGTTGAATCGCGAATCTCCGGCCTCGAAATTGATCGACTGGATACGCCGCGCAAGTTCCGAGTAGGTCATCGTCCCTCGCACTCGCGCGCGATCCCCAAGGATCTGCTTGGCTTCGGCCTTCGCTTGTTCCCAGAGGTCGTCGTCAAATCCGTGAGGCATGGCGTGCTTCGGTACAGGACCGCGAAAGATAGCACCGTCGCGTGGACGCGACCTGGGCTATCGCAGACCGGCTGCTCATCGGCGGCTCGAGCCCCCGCCGCACAGCGCAACAAGCCACACAGCGAGCTGCTCCAGCTCCTCGATCTCGCGACGCTCGCGGTCGCGGTCCCACCAGGAGAGATCGGAGATGGCGACCATGGGTGGCATCCTACTGCCCGCGCTTCACTGGCCGTCAGCGCTCGCCGCTTCGATCGGACGCGCGTAGGGTTGGACAGAACCGGAGTTCCGGCGACCATCGGCGCTCGTGCCGACCCGCATCCGCCGCCTCGACGTGAAGGCCGCCCGCCGCGCCCTCGCCCGCGGCGAGACGGTGGCCGCGTACGCTCGTCGCGCTGGATTCACAGCGGCAGGCACCATTGGCGGCCCTGTCGCGATATCGTGGGGCCCGAGGGATGGCTCGCGTCGGCCCTCAAGCACTCTTGCGCGCGCTTGGTTCTCGACAGGGGAAGGAAGAAGGTATGGTACTGGGAGATCGGATTGTCCCGGATTCTGGAGGGATCAGCCCGCTTGCGTTCAGCGCCTTGATGACGGTGTTGCTGAATTCAGCCTCCGGTCAGTGCGCGCTGGAGTGGGAGCGGTTCCCCGGTGGCCAACTCGGCAGTGCGTCGCACGCTTGGAGAAATTCGCCAGTGTTGGTCGCGGACGAATCAGGAACTCGCGAACTCTACGCTGGCGGGACCTTCGATTGGGCTGGCCGAGCCGCCATACACAACGTGGCGCGTTGGGATGGGCATGAATGGTCTGCGCTAGGCGGGGGGGTAGACTCCCGCGTCGAGGCGCTGACATTCTTTGACGAGGACGGAGCCGGCCCCAATCCGTCGCAGCTCTTTGTGGGAGGACAGTTCACAACAGCGGGGGGGACGGAGGCGTTCCGGATAGCAAAATGGGACGGCGTCAACTGGTCGGCCCTCGGTAGAGGAATGAACCGCGATGTAATTGCCATGACAGTCTTCGACGACGACGGTCCGGGCCCCAACCCAGAAGCACTCTATGCTGCCGGTAACTTTACGGTTGCCGGAAGCGTGACAGCAAATCGCGTGGCGAAATGGGACGGATCAAGTTGGTCATCTTTGGGCGCTGGCCTTAACGATGAGGTCTACAGCCTCGCCGTCTTTGATGAAGACGGCTCCGGCCCGATCCCTGCCGCACTCTTCGCAACAGGCAAGTTTACGTTTGCCGACGGAGTATTGGTAAGGCGGATCGCTCGTTGGAACGGGTCCGCGTGGTCGGCTATTGGCAGCGGTGAAGTGGGGCTGAATGCGGAGGGGCTGGCATTGGCCGTGTTTGACGAGGATGGCGCTGGCCCTGGTCTCCCCGCGCTCTTCGCGGGTGGTAATTTCACGCAAGCTGGCAGCGTCTTGGCAAACGGAGTTGCCCGCTGGGATGGACTGTCCTGGTCGCCGCTGAGCGTGGGAGTCGCCTCGAGCGGAGGATTTGATTCGGCACGTCCCACCGTCTTGGACATGCACGTGCTCGATGACGACGGGCCCGGCCCGCAGTCTGAAGCGCTGTACGTTGCGGGGTATCTAACTAGCGCAGGTGGGGCGCCGGCCGTCAGGGTCGCAAGATGGGATGGTGTCGCTTGGTCTGCCCTCGGCTTCGGACCGACTCAACCTGACACGACAGGCAATGTACATGTCCGGAGCCTGGCTGCCTTCGATGATGACGGCCCAGGCCCCAATCCTTCTCGCCTTTACGCCGCAGGCTACTTCAAGTTCGGGCAATCGCTCTCCGGGACCGTTTTGATGTCCGTTGCGAAGTGGGATACGACATCCTGGTCCTGGCCGGGTTTTGGAATCACCGGCGGCCTCTTTGCATTCGAAGTGTTTGACGATGATGGACCGGGTCCGCATGAGTCCGCCCTGTATGCAGGCGGTGGATTCCTCTTCGCAGGAAGCGCTTTCATGGAACGCATTGCGAAGTGGGATGGATCTGACTGGTCGCCTCTAGGCTCGGGGGTTCAAGGCGCCGGTGGCAAGGTCAGCGCATTAGAAGAATTCGACAGCGACGGACCAGGTCCAAACCTGCCACAACTTGTCGCGGGGGGCAGATTCCAGAGCGCCGGCGGCCTGCCCGCCAATTGCATTGCTCGCTGGAATGGGTCCACTTGGTCGTCCTTAGGGAGTGGTATCGACTCCGAAGTGTATTGTCTCGCCACCTTCGATCCTGACGGCCTCGGACCACTGCCACTCGCGCTCTACGCGGGTGGGTCCTTCACTCTAGCCGGGGGTCAGCCGGCACTTCGGACCGCAAAATGGGACGGCTCGGCTTGGAATGCACTTGGCACGGGTGCCGACGATCTTGTGTTCGCGATGACTGTGTTCGATGACGATGGCCCGGGTCTGAATCGAGAAGCACTCTACATCGGTGGATGGTTTCAGCAAGTCGATGGGGTGAATGCGAATAGAGTCGCCCGATTCGACGGAACCACTTGGTCGCCGGTTGGAGGTGGACTCAATTACCACGTGCAAGCTCTAGCGGTGTTTGATGACGATGGTGCGGGTCCGCGCCCACAAGCTCTGTATGCAGGAGGGCACTTCACGCAAACGGGAGGCCAGTCTGCATTCCGGATCGCCAGATGGGATGGCGCGACTTGGTCGGAAGTCGGTGGTGGATTAAATGACGTCGTCCATGCGCTCACAGTGTTCGACGACGATGGTCCAGGCCCGCGACCTGAGGCGCTCTACGCCGCAGGCGGCTTCTCAACCGCGGGCAATATACCTGCGCTGAATATCGCGAGGTGGGACGGGACGGCATGGTCCGCGGTTCTCGGCGGTCAAACGGGGCCAGGCTACGTGCTGACGTTGAAGCCGTTCGACACGGATGGCGCGGGCCCGACGCCTTCGACGCTCTATATGGGTGGGGTGTTCTATGGCGTCGACGGGCTCCCTTCCTGCGATATCGCGGGTTTGCAGAGCTGCGGTCCGTTGGTGACGACGTTTTGCTCCGGAGACGGGAGCGGAACCTCCTGCCCCTGCGGCTACGGTGGCGCGCCCGGCAATGGCTGTCCCAACTCTCAGAACGCACTGGGTGCCAATATCTCTTCGTATGGTTGGCCGAGCATAGGTGCGGATACGTTCGTGCTGTGGGGTTCGGGAATGCCAGATACGAGCTGTCTGTACCTTCAAGGGACGAACCAGGTGAACGGCGGTTCTGGAGTCTGCTGGCGTAACGTTCCTTCTGTAATCTACAACTGCTGACGAGGCGAGTTGTCGCTCGCCGCCGTTGCGCTGCCTTGCGGCGCAGCGGAGGCGAGCGAAGCGAGCCGAAGCGGAGCCGCAAGGCAGCGCGTTCGTCAAGTAG
>JANNQS010000008.1:0-137671 GCA_031400875.1 Planctomycetota bacterium
CATGCTCATCGAACAGATTCGCCAACGCCTGCGAAGCCTCGGCGCCGGGCCCGGCCACGAGAGGCATGTGCTCACGCGCTGGGTGCAGGCCCAGCCGCAGAGCAGCGGCAAGCACCGCATCGAAGACTTCCTGCCCAAGGCCTTGCGCAGCGCGCTGCCCGCGCTCGTCGACGAGTTGGACACCCTGGCGCGCGTGCGCAGCGAGCACCCGGCGGCTGACGGCTCGGCGCGCCTGCTCATCGAACTCGGCGACGGCCAGACCGTGGAGAGCGTGCTCCTGCCGCGCGACGGCGTGTGCGTGTCCACGCAGGTGGGCTGCGCGGTCGGTTGTGTGTTCTGCATGACGGGCCGCGGCGGGCTGCTGCGCCAGCTCGGCAGCGCCGAGATCGTTGCGCAGGTGGTTCTGGCGCGGCGCAGGCGCGCGGTGCGCAAGGTCGTGTTCATGGGCATGGGCGAGCCCGCGCACAACCTCGACAACGTGTGCGAAGCCATCGAACTGCTTGGATTGGAGGGCGCGATCGGCCACAAGAACCTGGTGTTCTCGACGGTGGGCGATGCGCGGGTGTTCGAGCGCTTGCCGCTCGGCCGCGTCAAACCGGCGCTGGCGCTGTCGCTGCACTCCACGCGCGCCGAGTTGCGTGCGCAACTGCTGCCGCGCGCCCCGCGCATCGATCCGGGTGAGCTGGTGGAGCAAGGCGAGCGCTACGCGCGCGCCACGGGGCATCCGATCCAGTACCAATGGACCTTGATGCACGGCGTGAACGACGGCGACGACGAGCTGGAGGGGATCGAACGGCTGATCGGCGGCCGCTACGGCGTCGTCAACTTCATCCCCTGGAACGAGATCGAAGGCGCACCCTACGCGCGTCCCGAGGTGAGCCGCATGCGCGCGATGTCGCAGTGGCTGCACCAGCGCGGGATCCTCGCGAAGCTGCGCCGCTCCGCGGGCCAGGACGTGGATGGCGCGTGCGGTCAGCTGCGGGCGCGCGCCCTGGTGGAGGCCTGAAGTGCAGGACGAATCCGGTTTCGACCCGACGGCGAGCGGCGCGTGGCGCGGCTTCTACGTCTACGCCGCCGGCGGTCAGAGGCACGCGATGCAGCTCGACCTCGTGTTCGGCGCGACCACCGTCCGCGGCA
Source organism: Planctomycetota bacterium (assembly GCA_031400875.1). Lineage (GTDB taxonomy): Bacteria > Planctomycetota > UBA1135 > UBA1135 > JAEUHZ01. The sequence goes on from JANNQS010000008.1 coordinate 1,138, forward strand.
CGGGAGCGGACGACGTCGGACGCTTCACGATCCAGGGCGGGTTCGAGCCCGACGGCGTGCGCGTGTGGTGGCACAAGCAGTACGCCGGCGCGCACGCGGTCTGGTACGAGGGCGTGCGCGACGGCGCGCAGCCGCGGCTCGTCTACGGCGGGTGGCGCCTGCCGCCGTTCGACGCGGGCGGCTTCAAGATCTGGCGCGGATCGCAGGACGACTCACTGCTGACAGCGAGTGCGCTCGACTCGAGCGAGCTCACGCGCGAGGCGCTGGCGCGCGAGGTGCTGGCCCGATGAGCCTGGCCGATATCCGACGCGACTACGCGATGGCCGTGCTGGATGAGACGCATGTCGATCCCGATCCGATCACGCAGTTCCAGCGCTGGTTCGACGAAGCGATGCGGGCGCAGGCGGTCGAGCCGACGGCGGCCACGCTCGCGACCGCCAGCCGCGATGGCGCGCCCTCCGCGCGCGTCGTGCTGATCAAGGGCGTCGACGCGCGCGGCTTCGCGTTCTACACCGACTACCGCAGCCTCAAGGGCCGCGAGCTGGCCGAGAATCCGCGCAGCGCACTGTGCGTCTTCTGGCCCGAGCTCGAGCGCCAGGTGCGCATCGTGGGCCTCGCCGAGCGCGTGAGCGCCGACGAGAGCCGCGAGTACTACCGCTCGCGGCCGCTGGGCAGCCGCATCGGCGCGTGGGCCAGCCTCCAGTCGAGCGAGATCGCGGGCCGCGAGGAACTCGAGGCGCGCGTGAAGTCGCTCGAGCGCGAGCTGGGCTCCGATCCCGCGCTGCCGCCGCACTGGGGCGGTTTCGTGCTCGCGCCGAGCTCGATCGAGTTCTGGCAAGGCCGCCCGAACCGCCTGCACGACCGCCTCGAGTACGTGCGCGCCCAGCAAAGCTGGACGCTGCGCCGCCTGTCGCCGTAGACAGCGGTGTCAGACACCTTTCCCTGCCGGACAGCGGTGTCAGACACCTTTTCGCGCCTTGACGGCGGTCGACGGGCCAGCCCGCTACTGAACTCGCGGAAAGGTGTCTGACACCCGTGTTCACACGCCGCGGCGCGTGCTGCGCGGCGGGCCGCTCGAGGCCTTCTTCTTGCGCGGCTTGGGCGCGGGCTTGGGTGACGCGGCGTCGGATTTCTTCTCGGCGCTCGAGCGCTCGTCGCAGGCTTGCCAGCCCTTGGGCGGCTTCTCGCCCAGCATCTCGTAGAAGAAGCGTGAGGGCTGGCTCCCGATCCGCGTGCCGTACTTCGAGCGTGTCTTCGTGCACGACACGGTCAGGTGACGCTGGGCGCGCGTGATCGCGACGTACATCAGGCGCCGTTCCTCCTCGACGCCGTCCTCCACGACGCTGCGCTGGTGCGGCAGGATCCCTTCCTCGACGCCGACCAGGTAGACGCGCTGGAACTCGAGGCCCTTGGCGGCGTGGATCGTCATCAGGGCGACCGCGTCGCGCTTCTCCTTCTTGTCGTCAGCGCGGTCGCCGTCGGCGGAGAGCGCCAGCGCCTCCAGGAAGGCCGCGAGCGACGGCTTGCGCGTGCGCCGCACGTAGTTCTCGGCCAGGTCGAAGACCTCGACCACGCTCGCCCAGCGCTCCTCGGCCGCCTTGGGGTCCGGATAGCAGCGGTCGACCTCGGCGCGGTAGTCGACGGCCTCGACGAGCCGGCGCACCCAGGCCACGAGGTTTCCGTGCGGTTCTTCCGCGCCGAAGCGGCCCAGCTTCTCCAGCAGCGCGTGCACGGCGTGCGCGGCGGATTCCGGCACACCCTCGACCTCGCTCGCGCGCGCGAAGGCCTCGCCGGCGGAGATCCCCTGCTGCGTCGCGAACGCCACGATGCGCTCGACCGTCGACTTGCCCACGCCGCGCGGGGGAGCGTTCACGATGCGCAGAAGCGACACCTCGTCGCGCGGGTTCTGCGCCAGGCGCAGGTAGGCCAGCACGTCGCGCACCTCCTTGCGGTCGAAGAAGGACATGCCGCCCGTCAGCACGTAGGGCACGTTGCGCGCGCGCAGCTCCTGCTCGAAGGGCCGCGGCTGGGTCTGCGTGCGGAACAGGATCGCGAAGTCCGACCAGCGGTTGCGCTTCACGCGCACGAGGTCGGCGATCTCGCGCGCCACGTGGTCGGCCTCGGCGATCTCGTCCTCCATGCGCAGCGTCGCGATCGGCTCGCCCGATCCCAGCGCGGATCGCAGCGTCTTGCCGAGGCGTCCCGGATTGTGACCGATCACGCGGTTCGCGGCGTCGAGGATCTCCTTCGAGGAGCGGTAGTTCGTCTCGAGCCGCACGGTCTTCGCGCCGTGGAAGTCCGTGTCGAACGCCAGGATCTTGCGCACGTCGGCCCCGCGCCAGCCGTAGATCGACTGGTCGTCGTCGCCCACGACGCACAGGTTCCGGTGACGCCCCGCGATCGCGCGCACGATGTCGTACTGCGGGCCGTTCGTGTCCTGGTACTCGTCTACGAGCACGTAACGGAAGCGCTGCTCGAGCGCCTCGCGCGCGCTCGGGTGCTCGCGCAGGAGCTTCACGGAGCGCAGCAGCAGGTCGTCGAAGTCCACCGTCCTCGAGCGGGCGAGGTGCTCGTCGTAGCGCTTCCAGGCGCGCCCCACGAGCTCGTCCTGCGCGTCCTTGGCCGATTCCAGGAATGCATCGGCGCTCAGGCCCTTGTTCTTCAGCAGCGAAATGCGCGCGTGCAGCGCACCTGGCGCCATGGAGGCCTCGGGCACGCGCAGCTCGCGCAACGCGCCGCGCAGCGCCGACTGCTGGTCGGCGGCGTCGCAGATCGTGAACGTGGGCGAGAGGCCGGCCTCCTTCGCGCGCGCGCGCAGGAGGCGCACGCAGAACGCGTGGAACGTGCCGACGGTCAGGTCCTCGGCGCGACCCGCGCCGACCAGTCCGCCGACGCGCTCGCGCATCTCGGCCGCGGCCTTGTTCGTGAACGTCATCGCCAGGACGCTCTCGGGCGCGACGCCGCGGTGCAGCAGGTACGCGATGCGCACCGTGATGACGCGCGTCTTGCCCGAGCCGGCGCCGGCCAGGACCAGCAAGGGCCCCTCCGTGGTGGTCACGGCCGCGCGCTGTTCCGCGTTGAGCGTCTGGAGGATCTTCTGCACGGCGGGGCGCGAACCCTAGCGCGCGCCGCGCGGCCGTCCACGCGCGAACCGGCGCACGATCGCAAGCCTTTGCGCTGACTCAACCTGCTGGCTCGACCTGCCTCGCGCGCGCTTCGTATGCGCGGATCAGCCTTCGCCGCGGAGCAAGGCGATCGCCAGCGACAGGAACCGCAGCGGCACGAGCAGCAGCACGAATGCGGTCGCCCCCAGCCAGCGCCGCGGCGTCATGCGCGGCTCCTGAAGCAGCGGCCGGTCGAGGAGCACGCCGCCGGCGAAGCCCATCAGGAGCCCGCCCACGTGCGCCGCGTTGTCGACCTGCGGGATCGAGAGCCCGAGCGCGATGTTGATCGCGATCAGCATGAGGATGCTGCGCATCTGACCGCGGAAGAGTTCGCCCGACATCTCGCGCCGGTGCCGCACGAAGAAGGCCACGTGCGCGCCCAGCAGAGCGAAGATCGCGCCCGACGCGCCCAACGACAGCCCGTCGGGGTGCACGGCGATGCTGACCAGCGACGCGCCCACGCCGGCGACGAGGTACAGGATCAGGAACGCCGTCGCGCCCAGGACCGACTCGACGAACGGGCCCAGCACGCGCAGCCCCCACATGTTGAACGCCAGGTGCAGCAGGCCGCCGTGCAGGAACGTGCTGGCGACGAGCCGCCACCATTCTCCGCCCAGGAAGACGGCCGGGCCGTAGTTCGCGCCGGCTTCGAACGCGACCTCGTCGGTGACGGCCAGGAGATCCGCTCCCAGGGTCATCATCCACCCGTACGCGGCGACGTTCAGCCCGATCAGGACCCACGTGGCCCAGGTCCCGCGCGCGACGTGGATGCGCAACCTCTCCGGCTCGCGGGTTTGCCGGAGATCCGGCTCGTGCGCTTCCATCAAAGACCCAGCGCGGCCAGCTCGCGCGCGATCCAGGCGCGCCGGGCAGGCTCGATCGAGCTCGGGTCGACGCGCCCTTCGATCACGACGTGGTCGACGACGATGGGCTGGTCCGTGTGCACCCAGAAGACGACACCGCCGCTGCGCAACGCGCCGACGGCGCACGTCGCGCGTTCCTCGCCCTCGAAGCGCGTCGCGACGCGCGTACCGTCGTGCTGCATCTCGACCGTGTAGTCCGTGTCCGGATAGTAGCTGACGCTCGACGGCGGGTTGGACGAGGCCGTGCGGCCGGTCGTGCGCTCGATGGCGAAGATCCAACCGAACTCGGAGCAGCGCACGAAGCTCTCCTTGCCGTCGTCGCACACGAGCAGGTCGAGCGACGGTGACGCGGCCATCTCGCCTTCGGTCTTCACGAACCGGAACTGGTAGCGGATCGAGAAGGGCGCCTGGAGACCGAGAGGCAGCCGCCAGGCCATGGGACCCAGGAAACGGGCTTGTCCGTCGGCCACTTCGATCTGCGCCTGGGCTTCGGTGCGCTGGAGCGCCGGATACTTGGCGCGCATCTCCTTCGTGTAGCCCGGATGACGCTGGAAATCGGCCGCTTCCGCCGCGTCCTCGAACTCGTAGACGAGCCTCACGACGCCGTCGGCCGTGGTCGAGAGCTGCCCGTGGACGAACTCGCCCAGCTCGAGCCCGACGGCGGTGGCGGCCAGGGCGGTCTTGGCGTAGCGCGCGATCGAGCTGTGCCTGAGCACGACGGCAGGTACGTCCGCTTCCGCGAGCAGCGCTCGCACGCGCTCGATCGCGGCCTCGCCTTCGCTGCGCGACGCGGGCAGCGGTGCCGCGGCGATCTCCTGGAAGATCCGCGCGACGACTCCGGCCCGCAGCGTGCCCGGAATCCAGACGCGCGCGTCCTCGCGCAGGTCGCGCACGGCCGGTGCGTCGCCCTTGAGGAGCTTTTCGTGCTTCGCGTCGCCGGCCAGCAGCGCCAGGTAGCCGCGCACCCACGGCTCCGATCCGGCCTGCGCCTCCTTCTTCTCGGTCAGGCGCACGACGTCCGCCGGGTCGAGCGAGGCCACGGGCAGGGTCGTGGCGCCCTGCTTGTTAGCGGCGAAGACGATCGTGCCGTTCTCGACGCGCGCGACCGGCGCATTGACCTTCTTGCCCTCGATCTCGATCTCGAGGCGCCCGCTCTTCGCGGCCAGACCGGCGAGCCACTGGTCGCGCAGCCGGATCGCGGCCGTGAGGCGCTCGACCTCGCGTCGGACGCGGCCCTCGTAGGGCGCCGCGGGCGAGAGCGCGGCCAGCTCCTGCATCTGCGCGAGCGCGGAGTCCAGGTCTCCGTCACGAGCACGCACGAGCCCGAGCCCGATGCGCGCGTCGAAGTCGCCCACGCCGACGTCGAACAGCTTCGGATCGAACGGCGGTTCCACGGGCGCGGCCGTGGGAGTCGCCACCCTCGCGGGACCGGCGGAGGCGGCGGCAGCGGCTAGCGGCGCCTGGCGCTCGGCCAGCAGATCCTCGATGGCGTCGGGCGGCACCTGGCTCGTGGGGAAGACGCGCTGCATCTCGGCCACGCACCAGCTCCAGAACGCCTGCTCGAGAGCGCGCAGGTCCTGCCCCTCGAACGCCACCCTGGCGGCCTCGACCGCGTCCTTGCCCGACATGACGAGCTGCACGAAGCGCAGCCAACGTTCGCGGTGCGCGCCCCCGTCGCCGTCGAACAGGAAGTGCGTCCAGAGCTGACACTGCTCGTTGAAGAAGTCCCAGTACGCGCGCCGATCCGACAAATCGGTCTGCCCGACGCCGCGCGCCTGCCGGTCCGCGAGCCCGATCGCCTCGGAGTCGTGCGAGAGCGGCAGCAGTTGCGGCAGTCGGATCGCACACTCCAGCCGCTTCTTGGAATCGCTCAGGACCTCCGTGAGGTTCATCAGCAGCGCGGTCGGCGGCTTCGGCGCGTCGGCGACCGTCTTGCCGTCGCCCAGGGTCTCGAACAGGTACGCCGGCATCCCCACCTTGACGAGCACGGACTTGGGCTGCGTGGCGTCGGCGTGGTGGCGGTGCAGCAGGCCGACGCAAGCCGCGATCAGCAGCGGGCGGACGCGGATGCGCGCGCTCTTCGAGCCTCCGAACGGATCGTCGCGCCCGACGCCCAGGGTGAGCTTCCCGTCGTAGTAGCCGCCCGCGACCGAGGACATGCCGTACTCGAGGAACCGGGACGCAGTCTGGAAGTCGCCCGGCGTCGCCAGCACGGCCAGCACGACCGCGCCGTGGTCCGCGCGCGGCGCGCACTTGGCCGGTCCGGCGATGCGCGCGTCGAATTGCGCTGCGAGCAGCGCGAGCCACGGCCGGTAGAGCTCGACCATCGCGGCCGCGTGCTTCGGGTCATCCTTGGACGGCCGCTGCACGATGAGCGCGAACGGCGCGGGCAGCTCCTCGAGCGTCCAGCCGACCTTGGAGAAGAACGCGTGCTGGCCGAGCCGGAACTGCAGGCGGAACAGGCACGCGGCGCGCGGATCGGCGGCCAGCGCGGCGAACTTCGCGTCGACGGCGCCGCGCTCGTCCGCCCAGCGCTTGCGCACGGCCGCGAGCTCCTCGGGCTGCATCTCCTCGCCCAGCAGCACCTCGAAGGACTCGAGCGGGTAGTAGTCCTTGTCGGGCGAGGCGCGCACCGTCTCGTAGCCGGGCAGATCGCGCGCCGGATCGAAACGGATCTTCTCGGGGGCGGAGAGGGCTGCGAGCCAGGCGACGAGCGCGAGGGAGAGCTGCGGGATCACGGTGAGCGCGGCGATGAGGAACGGCGTGCCGCCCGGACGGCTCCGCGGCAGGGCAGGATCATCGCGGCAGAGTATCGCGTCGCCCGTGAGGCGCGCGAGGGGCACGGGCGCTCCGGTACTGATCCACGCTAGGATCCTCGTCCCCCATGGCGACCGGAAGAGCACGCACCGAAGGTCCGCAAGACGCCGCGTCGAAAGCCGTCGTCATCGAGCCGCGCGGACCTGCGCGCGCGACCGTGATCCTCCTGCACGGGCTCGGCGCGGACGGCCACGACCTCGCGCCGACCGTGGCGCACATGGGGCTCGCTCCCGAGCTGGGCGTGCGCTGGATCCTGCCGCACGCCGCCGAGCGTGCCGTCGGGCTCGCCGGCGGTGGCCGCATGCGCGCCTGGTTCGACGTCGCCGCCGACGACCTGCGGCGCGCGGAGGCCACCGACGTCGGTGGCCTGAAGTCAGCCGACGCGCTCGTGCGCGGCATCGTCGAGCGCGAGATCGAGCGCGGCATGCCCTCGAACCGCATCGTGATCGGCGGCTTCAGCCAGGGCGGTGCGCTGGCCGTCTACGCGGCGCTGCGCTACGAGAAACCGCTCGCAGGCGCCATCGCGCTCTCGACCTACCTGGCCCGCAACGTGACGCTCGAAGCGCAATCGATGTCGGCCAACCGCGGGCTGCCCGTGTTCGCGGCGCACGGCACGCAGGACCGTATCGTGCCGATCTCGCGTGGGCGCGATCTGCACGACCGGCTCGTGCAGCTGGGCTGCGCGGTCGAATACCACGAGTACCCGATGGACCACGCGGTGTCCCTCGAGGAGCTGCGCGACCTGGGCCGCTGGCTCACGCAGGTGATCCGATAGCGGAGCGAGCTTGCGAGCGGAGCCAACATGATGGGCGGGCCCGTTCAAGGGGCCCGCCCTAGCGGGAACGCCGCGGTCGTTTTTCAGGCGGGGCGTTCCAGGGATCCTCGGGCCACGCGTGGCGCGGATAACGCGCGCGCAGGTCCTTGCGCACCTCGAAGTAGGCCTTCGACCAGAAGCTGGCCAGGTCGTCGGTCACCTGCTGCGGCCGGCCGTTCGGCGCGAGCAGGTGCACGACCACGCGCACGCGGCCGCGGGCGACGCGCGGCGTCTCGGCCAGGCCGAACAGCTCCTGGATGCGAGCGGCCAGCACGGGCGGGCGCCCCGGCTCGTACGCCAGCCGGATCTGGCTGCCGCTCGGCACCGCGAGTCGCTCGGGCGCGTCCTGCTCGAGAGCGCGGCGCTGATCCCACGGCAACTGCTCGAGCAGGAACGACGCGAGGTCCTTGCGCTTCAGGTCGGCCAGCGAGCGGCATCCGCGCGCGAACTCCGGCAAGAGCGCGCGCAGCTCGTCGTCGCCGAACTCGGGCAGGCCGAGCTCGGGGATCCACCCGCGCAGGCTGCGCACGCGCGCGAGGAACGACGCCGATTCGGGGTCGTCGAGCGACAGGAAGCGCGGCAGGTCCTCCGCTGCAGCGTCCGCCAGCGCGCGCGCCACTTGGTCCTCGGAGGCCTGACCGGTCTCGACCTCGTCCAGGACGAGCCCGTTCCAGCTCGTGCGCCGCGTCGCGCGCACGCGGCCCGTCGCGGCGTCGAAGCGCACGCCGGATTCCTCGCGGATCCGTGTCGGATCGAGCCAGGCGCGCTCGACCGCGGAGGCTTGCCGCACGAGCGCTTCGGCGCGCTCGCCGCGTTCGCCGCCGTCCATCTCGACGCACACGAACAGGTCGTGGTCAATCACGCCGCTCTCCTCGGCCAGGCGCACGCCGCGGCCGCCTTCCATGACACCGCGGCGCGAGCCGGGCTCGCGCCGGCGCGCGAGGCGGTCGGGCCACGCGGCGACGAGCGCGCGCATCGTGGCCTCCTCGTCGTGCTCGTCCCGCGCCGGCTCGCCCAGCGCGCGCGCGGCATCGCGGCGCAGCTCCTCGGCCGCGCGCAGCACGAACCGCGCAGCGGACTGGTTGAGCTCGCCCGGCGCGGACGGCGACGATCCGCCGCGCGAGAACGCGCGCAGCGCGCGCACGCGGTCGACGACGTCGCTGTCGGACCGACGCGCGCCGCGCTGCGCGGGCGATCGCAGGAACGGATCGCGCTCCTGCAACATGGCCGCCGCCAGCGCCGCGTCGAAAGCCGCGCCTCGCTGGTGTCCTTCGACGAGCAGCCGTGCGAGTCTGGGATGGGCGCCGAATCGCGCCAGCACGCGGCCGGAGTCCGTGATCCCGCGCGCGTCGAGCGCTCCCAGTCGCTCGAGCAGCGACAGCGCGCTCTCCAGTGCGGCCGCGGGCGGCGCCTCGAACCACGGGAATGCGCGCGGATCGCGCTCGCCGAACGCCAGGAGCTGCAGTACGGGACCGCTCAAGTCGACGCGGCGCACCTCGGGCTCGTCCTCGTCCTGCATCGAGCGCTGCGTCGCCTCGGTCCACAGGCGCAGGCAGACGCCGGGCTGCGTGCGCCCTGCGCGTCCGGCGCGCTGGTCGGCCGACGAGCGCGAGATGCGCACGAGCTCGAGCCGGTCGAGCCCGACGCCCGGATCGAAGCGCGAGCGGCGCGCGAGGCCCGAGTCGACGACGGCCGCGACGCCTTCGACCGTGACGGACGTCTCGGCCACGTTCGTGGCCAGGATCACCTTGCGCTTCGGGCCCGCTCGCAACACGAGGTCCTGCTCCTCGGCCGGCAAGTCGCCGTACAGCTCGTGGATCCGCACGTCGCGACGCTGCGCCAGCACCGCGAGCGCCTCGCGCGTGCGTCGGATCTCGCTCACGCCGGGCAGGAACGCCAACACGTCGCCGTCCGTCTCCGTCAGCGCGCGCTCGACTCCGGCCGCGACCTCGCGGTCCACGAAGCGATCGGGCTCGCGGTCGAGGTAGCGCACGTCGACCGGGAACAGGCGCCCCTGGCTGGAAACGACCGGCGCGCCGCCCAGCCAGGCCGCGATCCGCGCCGCGCGCAGCGTGGCCGACATGACGACGATGCGCAGGTCGGGCCGCGCTTCCTGCTGCACGCGGTGCACGAGCGCGAGCGCCAGGTCGACGTGCAGGCTGCGCTCGTGGAACTCGTCGAACACGACCACCCCCACCCCCGACAGGAACGGATCGTCCTGCAGGTAGCGCACGAGCAGCCCCTCGGTGACCACGAGGATCCGGGTGCGCGCCGAGGCCTTGCGATCGAAGCGGACGTGGTAGCCGACCTCGCCGCCGACCTCCGATCCGCGCTCGAACGCGATGCGGCGCGCCGCGGCTCGGGCCGCAAGACGCCGCGGCTCGAGCATCACGACGGTGCCTGGCCCCGCCAGCCCCGCGTCCAGCAGCGCGGGCGGCACGCGCGTCGTCTTGCCCGCGCCCGTGGGCGCTTCGAGCACGGCGCACGGGCTCGCCCGCAGCGCGGCGACGAGCTCCGGCAGCACGGCGTCGATGGGGAGCGGTGTCTTCAAGAGGGCTCGAACGCGGATCGAGCCCGTTATGCTAGCCGGCTCGCACATGCGGCTTCGCCTTCACCACGTCGGGCCTCGCTGCGCTCGTGAACCGCGCGTGCGCATGGATACGTCCGCGTGATGGCCGAGCCCGAGATCCCCTGGAACGCGCGCGTCCTGCGCCGGCTCGATCCCAGCGATCACGTCCGCATCCTGTGGATCGCGCCGGATTCCGGCACCATCCAGCCCTTCGAGCCGGGCCAGTTCATCCAGGTCGGCTGGCCGAAGCCGCCCGATCCGGATGCACCCTCGACGCGCGTGCGCTGGATCAAGCGCTCGTACTCGATCGCCTCGTCGCCCGCGCAGCGCGAAGCGTACGAGGTGTTCCTGGCCGTCGTGCCGGGCGGATTGCTGACGCCGCGGCTGTTCCATCTGGCCGAGGGCGACCGCGTGTGGTGCGACGACGCACCCAAGGGGCACTTCACGCTCGAGCGCGTGCCGCCCGGTCAGCACGTCGTCGCGTTCGCCACCGGCACCGGCATCGCGCCGTTCGTGTCGATGCTACGCCACTACCGCGGCACGGGCCGCTGGCGCCAGCTGACGATCGTGTGGGGCTCGCGCGCGAGCGCGGACCTCGTGTACGACGCCGAGCTGCGCGCGGTGGCCGCGGCAGATCCGACGGTGCGCTACGTGCCGGTCCTCTCGCGCGAGCCGGAGACCAGCCCGTGGACTGGTCTGCTCGGCCACGTGCAGGTCGTGCTCGAGGGGAACACGTTCGCCGACGCCAGCGGCGAGCCCCTCGTGTCCCCGGGCACTCACGTCCTGCTGTGCGGCAACCCGGCGATGATCGAGGACGTGCGCGCGCGCCTCGAGACGCGCGGGTTCCGGCTCGACACGATCCGCGAGCCTGGGAACCTTCACTTCGAGCGGTACTGGTGACGCGCTAACGGCCGCGGCGCTTGCGCACGGCCTCCCGCAGGAGCCACTCGATGTGCGCGTTCAGCGAGCGCAGCTCCTGGTTCGCCCATCCGCGCAGCTCGGCGTGGAGTTCCGGGCTGAGACGCAGCAAGAACGCCTTGCGACCCGCCTCCTCCGGCGGGTCGCGTTCTTCAGGCGGTGTTTCGCGTCGTTCAGCCATCCGCTGCCGGTCAGTTGTAGAGGCCGCCCGTGTTGAGCACGGGCTGCGCCGCGGACTGGCCGCACAGCACGACCAGCAGGTTCCCCGTCAGCGTCGCCTTGCGCTCGGCGTCGAGCTGGACCGCGCCGCTGCGGCTCAGCTTCTCCAGCGCCATCTCGACGATGCTCACGGCGCCGTCGACGATCAGCATGCGCGCCGCGATGATCGCGCCGGCCTGCTGGCGCTGGAGCATCGCCGCGGCGATCTCGGGCGCGTAGGCCAGGTGGCTCAGCCGCGCTTCGACCACGTCGATGCCGGCGATGCCCAGCCGCTGCTGCAGCTCCTTCTGGAGCTCCACCGCGACCTCGTCGGCGCTGCCGCGCAAGGTCGTGTGCACGTCGATGGCCTGGCCGTCGTCGTAGGGGTGGCGCGCCGCGACCATGCGCAGCGCGGACTCGGCCTGCGTCTCGACGAAGCCCAGGTAGTCCTCGACGTCGAAGAGGGCCTGCGCGCTGTCGCGCACCTGCCACACGACGATCCCGGCGATCTCGATCGGGTTGCCGAGCAGGTCGTTCACCTTGAGCGTCTTGCCGTTCAGGTTGTGCGCCCGCATCGAGATCTTCTTCTTGTGGGTGAACGGATTCGTCCAGTAGAAGCCCGCCGGCCGCACCGTGCCGCGGTACTTGCCGAACAGCACGAGCGCGCGGCCCAGGTTGGGCTCGACGATGAAGAAACCCGGCAGCATGAACACGAACAGGATCAGCGTGACCACGCCCAGGATCACGGGCGCGGGCTCCTGCTGGTTCGCACCGGCCACGATCAGGGCGATGCCACCGGCCAGCATCAACAGGACGAAGGCGAGCATCCCGTAGCCGGAGAGGGGTTTGAAGGAGACTTCCTGCGAGGCGGGTCGTGTCTGCATGGGGGGTGGTCTGTCCTTGGGACGAGGTGGTTCCGATCGCCCGTGGGCTGAACGGTATGATATCATCGGTATACTACCATGCAAGCCCACTGGCATTTCGAACCGAACCGACGACCGGGCATTAGCTCTGTATTTTCAAACACTTGCGGCCCGTCCCCGGGACCAGGTGTCCCTCGACCCGGCACGAGTCCCTCCCGTAGAATCCCAGGCGTGCAGGGAACCCAGCCCAGCCCCCTCCCGCGCGTCGCTGGCGGTTTCCGCCTCGTCCGCGAGCTCGGACGTGGCGGGATGGGCATCGTCTACGAGGCCGTGGAGCTCGAGTCGGGCCGCACCGTGGCGCTCAAGGTGCTGGCCGCCGACCTCTCGATCGAGAGCGAGGCCTTCGAGCGATTCCGGCGCGAAGCACGGCTCGCGGCCGCGATCTCCGACGCGCGCTGTGTGTTCGTCTACGGCGCGCACCAGGTCGACGAATCGCCTGCGATCGCGATGGAGCTCGTCGGCGGCGAGACGCTGCAGGAGAAGATCGCGCGCGGCGACGTGATCCCGATCGAGACCGCCGTGCGCTGGACGATCGACGTCATCGACGGGCTCGAGGCCGTGCACCGCGCCGGCGTGCTGCACCGCGACGTGAAGCCCTCGAACTGCTTCGGCACGCTCGACGGCCAGGTCAAGATCGGCGACTTCGGCCTGTCGCGCACGCTCGAGCGCGACGTCGAGCTGACGCAATCGGGTCAGTTCCTGGGCTCGCCGCTGTACGCCAGCCCCGAGCAGATCCGCGGCCGCGTGGTCGACGCGCGCAGCGACCAGTACTCGTGCGCGGCGACGCTCTACGCGCTGCTGACCAGCAAGTCGCCGTTCTCGGGCTCGAACGTGGGCGAGGTCCTGGCGCGCATCCTGTCCGAGCCTCCGGCGACACCGCGCTCGGTGCGGCCCGCGATCCCGCGCCGGCTCGAGAAGATCGTGCTGCGCGGCATGGAGCGCGACCCCGAGAAGCGCTTCCGCGACCTGGAGGCGATGCGCGCCGCGCTCTTCCCCTTTTCGAGTTCGGCCGCGGCCGCCGCGACGATCCCGCGACGTCTGGGAGCCTGGCTCGTCGACTTCTCGATCATCGCATTCACGGCCGGCTATCTCAGCGCGCTCGTGCAGACATCGCACGGGATGGGGAGCGATCAGGCACGACCATGGCTCGCGGTACCGTTCGGCACGCAGATCGCGCTGGCCTGCCTGCCCATCCTCTACTTCGCGCTGTTCGAAGGACTCTTCGCCAGCACGGCCGGCAAGTGGCTGTTCGGCTTGCGCGTGGCACCGGTCGGACGCGGGCCCGCGTTGCCCGTGCGGACGACGATCCGGGCGGCGTTGTACGAGGCCCCGTACATCCTGCTCATGTTCCCGGTGACGTTCATCCCCAACGACCCGGTGACCTACGCCTGGTCGAGCTTGACGATCCCGCTTGGCGCCGTCCTCGTGCGGCTGTCCACGATGCGCAAGCGCAACGGCTGGCGCGGGCCGTACGAGCTGCTCAGCGGGACGCGGGTGGTGCAGTCGAAGCTCCCCTTCCGCCGGTTGCGCCGCGCTGCTCCGCCGCCGGAGCGGGCGCCCACGCCGGATCCGGCGCTTCCGGAACGCCTGGGCGAATACGAGGTCCTGGGCCTCGTCGGCCTGACCGGCAGCGGACTGCTCATGCACGCGCGCGACGCGAAGCTCGAGCGCAACGTGTGGATCCAGATCCGCACGACCGCTCCGCCGGCGGGCGACTGGCGGCGCTCGCTGGCGCGCCCGACACGCCTGCGCTGGCTGGAATGCCCGCGTGCTGCCGCGATTCCGGCCGACGTCTTCGAGTCGCCGGGGGGCTGCGGCCTGGCGGACCTCGCGCTGCGCGGCGAGCCGCTCGAGTGGTCGTTGGCCGAACGCGCGCTCGTGTCGCTGGCCGAGGAGCTGGCGCGCTGCGAGGAGGAATCCGGCGCACGGTTCCGCGGCTCGCCCAACCAGGTCTGGATCGACCGCAACTGGAACGTGCGTCTCCTGGACGAGCCCGTCCCCCACGACGACACGCTCATGGACTCCACCGAGCTGCTGGGAGCAGCGGCCCATGCGCTCCTGGCCGTCGGCCCGCGGCGCGAGCTGCCGCCCGACCTGCCCGTGCACGCCGAAGCCCTCGTGCGCGCCCTGACTGGATCGGCCGAGCCGTTCACCGACCTGGGGGCCGCGCGCACGGCGCTGACGGACTCTCAGGCCGCCGCGGCGAGCGTGGAGCGCCGGCATCGTTCGTCCCAGCTGGCCGTGAGCACGCTGCTGATCTCGATCTTCCTGGCGTTCAGCTTCGTGCTCTACCTGGTCTTCAGGAACGTCGTGCCCCACGCCATCGAGATGCACGCCCTGCTCGACGAGCTGCAAGAGGGCAGCGCGCTGGTGGTGGCCGACGGTCAAAACCTCAAGGAGTTGAAGAAGGGATCGCGCGGGCCGGTGCTCGACGAGGAGGGTCTGCGCCTGCGCCAGATCGCGCTCTCCTACGAGCTGAGCAACGGCATCGGCCCCAACGTGATGGTCGGGATCGAGCCCGGGCCTCGCGAGCTGTGCGACCGCGCGCTGCAGGAGTTCCCGAACCCGTCGGAGGCCGAGATGGAGAGCGCGATGGCCAGGATCCGCGAGCAGCGGCACGGACGGATCGATCAGTCGGCGCTGCCCTGGGACTGGATCACCCTGGACAAGGTCATCGCGGGATTCGTGGCCGCGGGCGCCGCGCTCTGGACCATGGCCGCGCTGATCTCGTGCTGCGGCTGGCCGGGCGGGCTCTCCTTCCGCCTGTTCGGCCTCTCGATCCGCTCGCGCAACGGACGGCGCGCGCGGCGCTGGCTCGGTCTCGTGCGCGTGCTGGCTTTCGGGCTGCCGCTGACCGCCGGCTACGCCGGATCCGTCTGGTTGCTCGTGAGCGGCTTCACGTGGGGCGGCTGGGCCCTCTTCGTGCTGACCGCGGCCGCGCACGTCGCCGGGGTCGTGCTCTCGATCGCGACCCCGTCGCGCGGACCCGTCGACCGCCTGCTCGGGACCCGCATCGTGCCGCGCTGAGCCGCCGAGAAGAAACCGATCCTACGGCCTCTCCATTCCGGTTGGCGGCTCGCCCCGAGGTCGTGACTACAGCATCGTCTGGAACAGGCTCGCCGCCCAGTCGGGCATGACGGTGTAGTTCATCTGCCGCGACAGATTGCTCATCGCCAACGGCTTGGAGCGCGCTAGCATCAAGCCCAGGCCTTCGATCGAGGCCGCGCGGCGCACGCGCGGACCTTCGTTCGAGACCGACAGCTCACCCAGCTGCGCGAGCGCTTCGGGCGTGCCGTGGAAGGCGAGCGAAGTCGCACCGAGGCTCTGGAGCCCCGGCTCGGCCAGCCGCTCGATCGACGAACGCATGCCGGCCACGTCCTGCGTCTCCCCGACGATGCCCAGCGCCTGCGTGATGCCGACGCGTGCCATCGAGTTCTTCTCGAGCGGCAGCCTCTCGCGCAGCGCCGTTGCGGCGCGCGGCCCGCCGACGAGCGACAGCGCGGTCGCCGCGTACATGCGTTGGCGCGGATCCGCCGCGCCGCTCAGCTCGCGCACGAGGCCGGGGACCGAGTGCTCGTCCTTCAGGAGACCGCAAGCGAGCCAGTAGGCCGCGCGCGCGTCGGCGTTCTTCTCGCGGTCCCAGGCGGCCCGCAGCAGCTTGCAGATCTCGGGGTCGTTCGTGCCGCGCGCCAGGATGCCCAGCGCGAGCGCGGCCCAGCGGCGCTGTCCGCTCTCGCCGTCGACGAGCACCTGCGCAAGGAAGCTGTGCGCCTTCGAGCCGCCGATGCGACCGATCGCTATCAGGATGAAGCCGCGCGTCAGCCCCTCGGCCTCCAGCTCGTGCGCGGTCTGCAGCGCGGGCAGCACGATTGCATTGCGCGTCGCGCCCAGCGCGATCGCAGCCGAGCGCCGCAGGTCCATGCGCGGCCCGGACAGGACGTGCTGGAGCTTCGAAAGCGTCTTTTGATCCTGCGTCGAGGCCAGGGCCTCGGTCGCGCGGCAGCGCACGCCGGGGCTGACCGTCTCGTCGACGGCGAGCTCGAGCGCCAGCTTCTCGAGCGTTTCCGTCGGCGAGAGCACGTGGTGGAACATCGCGGCCAGCGCCACGCCGTCGCGCTCCGTGTCGGCGCGCTCGCGCACGATCGCGGCGACCGCTGTGTCGACGGGCTCGTGGAGACCCGCGCGCTTGGACAAGGCCAGCGCGACGATCGCGATCGAGCGCGCGTAGGGCGAGATCACCGCTCCGCCCTTCGAATGCGCGCCGGTGCGAGCGATGTTCAACAGGGCCAACGCGGCCGGGGGCGAGCCCGTCGCGCCCAGCCCCAGGATCGCCCGGTGGCGCACTTCCTGGTTCGGGTCCGCGAGCAGCGCGAGCAGCGGCTCGACGCCCGCTCGGCCCGCGGTCTGGCCGAGCGCGACCGCCGCGGCGCCGCGCGTGGTCGCTTCCGGGCTCCCGGCCGCCGCCGTGAACAGCGGCAGGTTGGCCTGGCGCGCGCGCTCGATCGCTTCGCGCAGCGATCCCGCGGCGTCGGAGCCCGTGATCGGCGTGTTCGCCAGCGAGAGGCGGTTCGGGGTGATGAACTCGAGCTTCGCGTACTCCCACCAGAGCCACCAACCGTCGTCCGTCGTCGTGGCCATGTTCGCGGTCGTCGGCCGCGGCCCCTGACTCGGGCCGTTGCCGCCCCCGGTCGAAGGCCCGCCGCCGGTGACCGGGCCCGTTCGTGGGCCGCCCGGGCCTGACGAGCCTGGCGCGCCGGTGGCGGGACCTGCGCCGGCCGGCCCCGTCGAGCCGCCGGCCGTGTCGCCGGGGCCGCCGTAGGAGCCGCCTCCTGATCGCCTGCCCTCCATGCCGCCCGGGACGTCCGAGGGGCCAGAGGGGCCGGGATCGATCGTCGGGCCTTGGATGCGCGCGGCCTCCTCGAAGCCCAGGCCGTGCTCATCGAGCCAGCCCTCGAACTGCGCGTCGCCGGCCAGGTCCAGGATCCAGGCGTGGTTCGAGGTCGAGCGGACGCGCTCGACCAGCGCGAGTTCGCCGCTCACGTGGAGCAGCTCGGCCATGGCGCAGCGGCGCCCTTGCGAATCCACGAAGACCGGCAGGCGTGCTCCGTGCAGCTCGTCGTTCCGGCCGAAGTCGGCCCGCTCGCGATAGGCGCGCAGGGCGTCCAGGAGCTGGCGCCGGGCGGCGCGTTGGACGTCGCTCAAATGGGCCGTGTCGGCCGCTTCCAGCTCGTCCACGACGGCCGCGTAGCGCTGGCTGGTCAGCCGAGTCTGCTCGGCCAAGGAGGGCACCCGGGTGTCCGAGGGAGCGGCTTGGACGGAAAGGGAGAGCAGCAGCGGAAGCAGGATGCTCATGGCGGGATCTCGGATCGCGGAAGGGGCCTGGAACAGGTCGGTCCGCAGGCGAGGCAAGGACCGGGCCAGGGACCGCATCCGCGCGGGAAGGCCCTGGCACAGGCCCCAGGTGCGTCGGTCCCAGCCGGCGCGCTACGAACTCGTGACGCCGACTTCCCCGGTGAGTTCCCGATCAGGCGCGGACGTGCGTCAGCCAGTTGTGCGGGTCCGGGGCGGCCCCGCGCACGAGCTCGAAGAACCGGGTCTGCAGCCGCTCGGTCACGGGCCCGCGCTTCCCGTCCCCGACCGGCTTCTTGTCCACGCTGCGGATCGGCGTGACCTCGGCCACCGTGCCGGTGAAGAAGGCCTCTTCGCACGTGTAGAGCATCTCGCGCGGCAGGCGCTGCTCGACGACGCGGATCGAGAGGTCGCGCGCCAGCTGGATGACCGCGCCGCGCGTGAAGCCGGCCAGTATCGACGCGCCCACCGGCGGCGTGTAGAGCGTGCCGCCCGACACGAGGAAGATGTTCTGCCCGCTGCCCTCGCTGACGTAGCCGTCGACGTCGAGCACGACGCCCTCGGCGTAGCCGTGACGCTTGGCCTCGACGATGACGAGCGCGGAGTTCACGTAGTTGCCGGCGCACTTGGCCATCGCCGGCAGCGTGTCGGGCGCCATGCGCCGCCAGCTCGACACGCCCACGTCGAGGCCCTGCTCGAGCAGCGCGCGCTCGTTCTGCTTGACCCAGGGGAACGCGGCGATCGCGACCTCGACGGGCGCTTCCTCGGGCCACACGCCCAGCGCGCCGTAGCCGCGGTAGACCAGCGGCCGGATGTAGCAGGCCTCGTGACCGTTCTCGCGCACCGTCTCGAGGATCGCGGCCCGGATCCGCTCGGGCTCGTACGGGATCGGCACGTCCACGATCTTGCACGAGTCGAAGAGCCGCGCGACGTGCTGATCGAGTCCCAGGATCGCCGGCCCGCGCGGCGTCGAGTACGCGCGGATGCCTTCGAACACGCTCGTCCCGTAGTGCAGGGCGTGCGTCAGGACGTGCACCTGCGCCTTCTCCCACGGAACCAGGTTGCCGTTGAACCAGATCCAGGGTTGCGGCGTGAGCTTCATGGTCAGCGGGATCCTACCGGATCGCCGGGGTGTGGTGCCGGCTACACTGCCCCGTCGCCAGGGAACCCAGCATGACCTCGATCGCCAACGCCCCGCACGGGTCGAACCTCGTCCTCGAGACGAAGACCGGCCGCGTGATCATCGGCCGGTTCGACAACACGAACGGCTTCCAGGTCTTCCTGCACGACGTCGACGTCTGGGATCCGCCGGCCGGAGCGGACGTCGAGCACTACATCCGCGAGTCGGCCACGTACGGCGTGGACGTCAAGCAGCGCGACTTCACGTGCGACGCCGGCTCCATCACGCGTTGGCGCAAGCTGGGAGAGATCTCGAAGCTGGTTTGAGGTCGCGCGGCGCGAGTTGGTGGACTCTCGGACGGGGATGGTCCACGATCCGTCCTTAGCCATGTCGACCCTCCGCTTCGCCAGCGCCATCTCGACCTCTGCCGCGTCCCCGACCGCGTTCCGCGAGGTCGTCGACGCGATCACCGCCGGACTCGGCGGCCAGCGGCCGGACCTGGCCGCCGTGTTCGTCTCCCACCACCACGGCGCGGCGATCGAGGACCTCGGACCGCGCCTGGCGAAGGCGCTGAACGCGAGGGTGCTGATCGGCTGCACCGGCGAATCGATCGTGGGCGGCGGGCGCGAGGTCGAGGACGGCGCGGCGCTGTCCGTGTGGGCCGGCGCGCTGCCGGGCACGACCGTGCGGCCCTACGCCGTCGCGGCGGAAGCCGAGAGCGAGGCCACGCTGCGCTTCGAGGGCATGCCCGTCGTGCGCGATCCGGCGCGCGCGTCGATCCTCGTGTTGGCGGATCCGTACACGTTCCCGGCGGCCGAGTTCCTGGAGATCCTGAACGAGAAGCTGCCCGGCGTGCCCGCGATCGGCGGCATGGCCAGCGGCGGCTCGGGCCCCGGGCAGAACCTGCTCTTCACGCACGAAGGCGTGGTCGAGGGCGGCGCGATCGGTGTCGTGCTCGAGGGCGAGGTCGAGATCCGCCCGGTCGTCAGCCAGGGTTGCCGTCCTGTCGGCAAGCCGTTCGTGATCACGCACTCGCGCGAGAACTTCATCCTGAAGCTGGGCGGACGGCCGGCCCTCGAGGTGCTGGTCGAGGTCGCGAAGGCGCTCTCGCCGCACGACCAGAAGCTGTTGCAGCGCGGACCCTTCCTGGGCCTGGCGATCGACGCGCGCAAGAGCGCGTTCGAGCGCGGCGACTTCCTGGTGCGCGGGATCATGGGCCTCGACCAGGGGGAGAGCGCGGTCGTCGTGGCCGACGGCACGATCCGGAACGGCATGACCGTCCAGTTCCTCGTGCGCGACGCCGAGTCGGCCGGCGAGGACCTGAAGCAGCTCATGCGCGCCAAGGGCGGCGGCGAGACTGGGGCTCCGTCGTCTGTCGGCGCGATGGTCTTCTCGTGCAACGGGCGCGGCTCGCGCATGTTCTCGCGGCCCGACCACGACATCGGGTGCGTGCAGAGCGGCTTCGGCACGCCGATCCCGGCGGCGGGATTCTTCGCGGCCGGCGAGATCGGTCCGGTCGGCGGACGCAACTTCCTGCACGGGTTCACGGCCAGCATTGCGGTCTTTCGCGCGCGGAGCACGTGATGGAGATCGGCGCACTCCTGGCCGCTGTCGGCGCGTTCCTGATCGCCGTCGCTGCGTGGCGCGCGGCGGCCGGCGCGGCGCGCGCGGCCGAGGAGGCCAAGGACGACGCGCGCCGGCGCACGGAGGCCGCGCTCGAGCAGGTCGAAGCCCGCCTCGCGGACACGCGCAAGCTGCTCGCACTCGTTGCCAGCGGAGCGCAGCTGGACCGCGAGCAGATCCTCGACGGACGCTTGTGGCGCGAGATGGACGCGCGCGCGGCGCAGGCTCTCGTCGCCGCGGGCAGCGTGCGCCTGCTCGACGTGCGCACGCCGGGCGAGACCGCGCTCGGCATCATCCCCGGCGCGCAGCTCGTCCCGGTCGAGTCGATCGAGGAGCGCCAGCGCGAGATCGTGCGGACGGGCAAGCCGATCCTGGTCTACTGCGCCGGCGGCACGCGCTCGGCCGCGGCGTGCGAGTTCCTGTCGTCGAAGGGCTACGACGGGCTGATCAACCTGGCCGGCGGCTTCCAGTCCTGGTCGGGCCCGCGCTCGAAGCCGGGGTAGCTCGTCGAGCCGCGCCGCGCTGCCACGCGGCGCGACGTCCTTCACCGCGAGTTCACGGCCCCCAGACGGTGCGCCAGCCGTTCGTCAGGTTGAACGTGGAGACGGTGCAGAACGCGGCGGCGTTGCGGTACCAGACCTGGTACGTGCGCGAGCCGGCCGTCGTCACGTGGCCCTTGACGGAGACCGATGCATCGCCCGGTGCGGGGTACTGCGAGGCGCCGCCAGCGTTCGTCTTCGTGCCTAGACGCCAGACGGATCCGGTGGCGCAGCGCAAGCCGTCGCCGAAGGCCACGCCGGCGCCGCCCGCCACGCTGGTGAGCCCCTGGAAGTACAGGGCCGAGCTGTTCGGCATCTGGTTGCCCGTGAGGACGAACGTGTCGAACGAGATCGAGGCGTCGCCCGCGGCCGTGAGCCGCCCGCCGATGCCGAGCGAGCTGAGGCAGCCCACGTCCGCGCCCGGAGCGCTGTAATTGCCGCACGGGCACGCCGTGCCGCTGCCGTCGCCGGCACAGAACGGCGAACCGGCCGCGCCTGGGTACTCAGCTGCGTCGGCCGGGTCGGACCCCAGGTCGATCTCGTCGCGGTCGAACCAGCCGTCGAGGTCGCGGTCGATGCCCAGGCGCGTCTGCGAGAGGCGCGGCACGACGGTGAAAGTCATCTCGGTCCCCGGCGCGCCCATCACCTGCAGCACCGCTGTCGTGGCGGTCTCGCTGGCACGGTCGGCCTGCCATGCGCCGGCCCCCAGGTAGGTCCAGCCGCGCGGGAGCCCGCCGGCAATGCCCTTGGCGACCAGGCCGACGCGGCCCAGGTCCGCCTGCGACGTCATCGTGGTGAAGACCGTCAGCTCCGACGGGCTCGGCGGCGCGGCCAGCGTCAGCTGCCGGCCCACCAGCGCGTGCGTGTCCTTCGAAGGCGGGCCGGGAGGCTCCTGCGCGGCGGGGTTGGTCGAGCCCTGTGGCAGATCGGAACCGCTGATCGCCAGGACGAACGCCACCAGGTTCGCGACCTGCTGATCGCTGGTGACCGTGAAGACGGGCTCGGCGATGAACCGCTCGAGCGAATCGACGCTGCCGTCGTGCAGCACGCCGAACCCGCGCGTGGAGACGAGCTGGGTCAGGTTGAAGCCCGTCTTCTCGTAGTCGTTGCGGATCGAGGGGACTTTGATGCTGACGTTCGTCGATCCGTCCTGCGAAACGAGCATCATGTGGTGCTCGCCGTTGGGTCCGACCGGGAACGGTTGCAGCGTCGCACCCACCAGCCGGTAGTCGGTTCCGCCGCCCGTCGGCAGCGTGTGGCACGTCACGCAGCGGATGTTGCCGGAGTCGAGCGGCAACTGCCGGTAGTTGTTCAAGCCTGTCTGCGCGTTCCCGTTCGGCAGCGGCTGGTTCGCCGGTCCGAAGCGACCGGTCGTCCAGTGACCGGGCAGCGGCAGGTTCGTCGGCAGCGAGTTGTCGCTGTTGCGGAACGGATTGGGCGGGAACGTGATCGTCGCCAGGAAGTTCTCGAACTCCTGCATCTCCGACGGCGTCAGCTGCACGTCGTCGCCCTGCAGCCCCGTGAACGCCCCGTTGAAATCCTCCAGACCGCGGCGGTCGCCGCGCCAGTGCAGCGGCTCCTTGCCGATGATGTCCTGCAGCGTCTGCGTGGTCATCGGCCCCTTCATCGGGTGGAAGTCCTGGAAGCCCGTGTTGAGCCCGGGGATGTTGGCGCCCAGGTTGTTGCCCGCCACCGGCGCCATCGCGCCCGACGGATCGCCCAGGTCCCAGGCCAGACCGTCCATGCGCGCGTCGACGTGACACGAACCGCATGCGACCTGGCCCAGGCCCGACGTCCGCCGCGTGTCGTAGAGGTGCTTGCGCCCGACGCGGATCGCCAGCGGCGTGGCGTCGTGGAACGCCAGGTCCTGCACGACGGTCTCGCTGGCCGTGGACACGACCGACAGCTTCCCGGCGAACTTGGACAGCACGTAGAGGCGCGCCCGCGCTTCGTCCAGCACGAGCCCCGTCGGACCTTCCGCGACCTCGATTACCGGTGCGAGCCCGGCGCGAGCACCGGTGGAATCGATGACCGCCACGTTGTTCGAGCCCATGCCGGCCACGTACCCCCTCGTCCCGGCCGCGTTCCACACGATCGCGCGCGGATCGCCCAGCGACTGGTCGCGCAGCGCCTGCGGCACGGTGGCCGTGGTGTACGTCAGGTGCGTGTTCAGGTCCGTCACGCCGACCAGCGCGCCGGCTGCCGTGATGCGCGCCATGTGGACGCGCACGAACTTGCCGTTCACGATCGGCTCGAAGCGGATCTGGTTCGTCGCTTCCGTGCCCACGACGGTGACGTCGCCGTTGGACGCGATCGAGAGCGACATGCAGATGTTCATCAGGCCGCGCGCGTAGGTCACAACGTTGGTCGCGGTGTCGATGATCGCGACATCATGGTCGGGCATGTCCCAGCCCGGGATCCGGCCCGAGTCGGTCGCGTTCGGCCCGCTGACCTTGTTGGTCCAGTTGCCGACGTTGTCGTCCATCCACTGCCCGGCGCCGTCCTTGCGCACGATCAGCCCCACGCGCGGCGGCACGGGCAGGCCCGGCGCGATCGGCGGGTCGAAGAGCGCGCCAGCGTTCGGCGGCGGGTTCACGCCACCCCACGGCCCGTTCAGGTCGCTCACGACGTTGGGCGGATCTCCGATGGTGCCCGCGGTGGCTCCGCCGCCCAGGATCGTGCTGGCAGTGCCCGACTCGAAGATCGCGGCGTACACGCGCGTGCCGTCCGGCGACACGGCCAGGGCGCGCGGCTCCTCGCCCACGATGTCGATCGATATGGGCAGCGCGGCCAGGTTTGCCGGATCGAACACCTGGATGCGGTTGGCTTGCGAGCACGAGACCCACGCGCGCTGCCGCGAGCCGGCGAAGACGACGTCGGCCGGCTCGTCGGCTGTCAGCAGTGTCGCGACGACGTTGCGCGACGAGAGCCGCACGACGCTGACGCTGTCGGAGACGTGGTTCACGACCCAGACCTCGTCCGAGGTGCGGCAGCGCACGGACACGGGGTCGACCCCGACGGGCACGTCGAACAGGTGCACCACGCTGGTCCCGCTGACGTCGAAGACCTCGATGCGCCCGTCGGCCGTATTGGCGGCGACCAGACGCGTGCCGTCGGGCGTGATGTCGAGCGGGTGGACCTGGGGGGTCTCCCAGTTCACGAAGCTCGACTGCGCGATGGCGGAGGGGGCCAGGACCAGGGCGAGGACGACACCGACGAACAGCTGACGCATGGGGATCCTGAGGGGCCGGGGGGAACGAAGCGCCCAGCGTGAAGTCTATCCACGGGCGGAGGGGCCGGGCGGGGCCCGCGCTCCTGCGTGCCCCTACGCCCGGCATTCCCGTGCAGATTCAGGAAGATCACACGGTTCCAGCCCTGGTTCCCAGCGCCGAGTGCATGCCGGCGACCGTCGTGGCGATAGCGGCGCCCTTCCAGACCCTCGACTCCGAGCGGGGTCCGGCGATCCTGACGGAGGTTCGGCCCGCTACTTCGGACGGGCCCCAGGACTACGGCGGCAGGACGCGCGCCGACTGAGCCTGAAAGGGCACGGTCACCCGGCCCTGCGTGCAGTTGGAGTGAGAACCGTCCAGGGGCCGCTCCCGCCCCGCGGTGGACGGTGAAAGGTGTCTGACACCCTTGTCTACTTCAGCTTCGCGAGCGCGGCCTGGACCGGCTTCCAATCGCGCTCGTCGCTGGTCTTCTCCTGGACTTCGGCAAACGCGACCTTGCCCTTCTTGTCGACGATCACGGTCGCACGGTGGCTGATGAAGCCGGCCGGATGCTGCAGACCGTACTGCTTCGTCACGTCGAGCTTGGGGTCGGCCAGCAGCTCGTGCTTGATGCCCTTGGCCTGCTTCCAGGCCTTGTGCGACCACGTCGAGTCGCGGCTGATGCCGACGACGACCATGTCCGTGCCGGCCAACACGGGCTCGCGGCTGATCTTGCAGTTCTCCTTCTCGCAGGTCGGGCTCCAGTCGAGCGGATACCAGAGCAGCACGACGTTCTTGCCCTTCTGGTCCGAGAGCTTCCAGTCCTTCTCGTCCTGGGTCTTGAGGGTGAAGTCCGGGGCGGCGGTTCCAACGTCGATGGGCATCGTGTCTTCTCCTGGGCGGAAATCGGGGTCCGGCGCAGTCTAGCTCGGCGCGTGCAGCTTGACAGCGCACACCCGAACTGGGAGACAGCCGAAATGCCGACCGCGTCCATGCCCTCCGCCGTGCCGGCCCATCTGCGCACGGATCTGGAGGCCGTGATCGGTGCCGCGCGCCTGGCGGGCGAGCGCGCCGTCGCCGTGCGCGCCAGCGGCCGCTGGCCCGACGAGGGCGTGCTGGCCGACGTCGGCGACCAGGGCGCGGACGGCTTCCTGCAGGGCTTCCTGCGCGGGCGTTTCCCGGCCGACGCGATCCTGTCCGAGGAGACGGCCGACACGCGCGACCGGCTCGCGAGCGCGCGCACGTGGATCGTCGATCCGCTCGACGGAACGCGCGAGTACAGCCAGAACCGCGAGGATTGGGCCGTGCACGTCGCGCTGGTCGTCGAGCACCGGCCCGTGCTGGGCGTCGTCGCGCTGCCGTCGCAGGGACGCGTGCTGTGGGGCGCGACCCACGACGGACGCACGTGGGGCGGGCTCATCGGCCCCGGAACGGTCGCGCGCGGCGACGAGTGCGACGCGGAGCCGCCGCGCATCGCGGTGTCGCGCAGCCACACACCCTCGTGGATGCCGGCTTTCGCGGCCCAGATCGGGGCCGTCCAGGTCCATTCGGGCTCCGTGGGCAACAAGGTCGCGCTGCTCCTGCTGGGCGAGGCGGACGTGTACGCGCACCGGCGCGGCCTGAAGGAGTGGGACACGTGCGCGCCGGAGATCGTGGCGCGCGCACTGGGCTGGAGCGTGTCGCGGCTCGGCGGCGGCGAGATCCTCTACAACCAAGCCGATCCGCGCGTCGACGAGTTCCTGGTCTGCCGCCCGGCGCGGCGAGAACGCGTGCTGGCCGCGCTCAAGAGCGCGGGCGTGTGAGCCTGTTCCGGCCTCTCACGGGAAGAACGGCGACCAGATCGCGTTCGACAGGTTGAAACCGGCGCCGCCCGCGGCTGCGTCGCGGAACCAGAACTGGAAGGACGCCGTCGACATCGGCGTGAGCAGCGTCCCGGGGAAGGTCGTGAGATCGACGATTCGCGACGCGCCGCCGCTGCCATCGACCGTCTGCACACCCAGTCGATGCCGCGGGGCGGGCACGCACAAGTTGCCGTCACCGAACGGCCCGAACACGCCCGTGAACGACCCGAAGAAGAACAGGCCCGTCGTGGACGGCGGCGCGCCCGTCACGGACAGCACGAAATTGTTCGCCGCGACGCTCGTCGATCCGCTCCAACCCATCGCCGCGCCGGGGCCGGCGGAATTAGGCGTCAGGACGCAGTACGTGTCCGGATGCGCGAGCGGCGGGAAGCAGTTCACGAGGAGAAAGGGTCGCAGCGATGGATCCAGGCTCTGGCGGCTGTCGAGTCGCTTGGCGCTGCCCGGAACCGTTTCGTTGCCCGTGAAGCACCAGCCGAAGTTCTGCGCCGGCTGATCCAGCCACAGCTGCACGTCGGCGACTCCGCGCGCCGTCACGGCCACCCAGCTCGATCCGACGCCGGCGACCGACCCTTGGACCGAGAGCTCGGGCGCGAGGTCGCCGCCCGGCACGCTCCACGGGACGCTCGCGCCGAAGTCGCGCATCGTCCAGGTCGTGTCACCCGCTGCCGCCGCGGTGCCCTGACCCTCGGAACCCGTGGGGTTCGAAGCTCCCTCCGACCAGCTCGCGAGGACGCGCTGCGCGTTGAACGGCTCGACGGACGTGTTGCCCTGGCTCACGAACACGACGCACACGACCTGCGTGACGATCGAGCCGGCCGGAATGCTGCCCGCGACGTCGTAGCGCGCCAGGGATCGCCGCAGGTTCCCGCCGCTGTTCGCGCCCACGAACAGGTACTCGCCCGCGCCGTTGGCCGCGCCGCCGGATTCGGCGTAGATGGCGGCATCGGCGGACGGGTAGATCGTCACCTGCAGGCTCTGGGCCACTGCGGGCGTGCCGAGCGCGACGAGGAGGAACGCGGAAACGAGCGGTCGGTTCATGGGAGCATCCGGAAGCAACGAGCGCAGCCTCTCGAGCCTACCCCACGTTGCTCACTTCGACTTGGGGACGTCCATTCCGCGCACGAAGTCCTGCCAGGCGGCGTCGATCACGTCGAGGTCCACGCCTTCGAACGCCGCTTCACAGGCCTTCTTCCGGGCTTCCAGGCCGCGTTTGAAGCGCTCCACGCGGTCGTCCTTCTTCCCGGCCGCCGCGAGCTTCTCCAGCTCGACGCCCCAGGCCACTTTCAGCGTGTCGAAGTAGGTCGGCAGGATGCGCGCCCACTCGGGTTTCTTCTCCACGATCGGCGACGTGCGCAGGAAGTAGACCATCGCCCAGCCCTGCGCGTAGCACAGGCCGGGGTTCGCGTAGTACTGGGCCTGCTCGTACTGGATGATCTCGCTCCACGGCACGCTCTGGCGCGCGCCGACCATGTACTGGATGTAGCTGGCGCGCCACGGATTCGGCCCGATGCCGCGGACCTTGCCGTCGCGCACGCGCGCGCCGGAGAAGAAGTCGCCGTGCCCCTCGTTGAACCACGAGTGCGGCGGCACCTCGCCGGTCGAGTAGTAGATGTACTGGTGGAACGCCTCGTGGTAGAGCACGAGGAACGTGTCGGCGTCGCTCTTTCCGCCGCCTTTCAGGACCTTTTCGGCGTCGAAGAGCACGAGCTCCTCGGTCGACCAGTTCCAGTAGCCGGCCGTCCCCGGGTTCCCGCCGTACGCCAGGTATTCGTCCTCGTCCTTGCACACGCGCACCGTCGAGACGGCGGTGACGGGCTGCGCGGTCGGGAACAGCTTCTCGTACTCCTTGCGGATGACCTCGAGGTCTCCGACCACCTTGCGCACGAGCGGCACGTCGGGCGTGTGGTACACGACGATGAAGTTCTCGGTGTCCTCGGCCTTCCAGCCGCGCACGAGCTTCTTGCGCGCCTCGATCCGGAACGGGATCTCGCGCAGCTTCGTCATCCCGTACTTGCGTTCGAGCTTGACGGTCGAGGCCTCCTCGGGCTCGTCCAGGTCGACCTTCTCCGCGCTCTCACGCCAGAACTCGACGTGACGGTCGAAATCGACTTCGTCGGCCGCGCCCACGAATGCGACCGTGCGGCCCGCGCCGCGCCAGGCGTAGATCCAACCCTTCCCGGATTGCGCCGGCCGGCCCTTGATCGGCTTGCGCTTCAGCTCGTACTCGCGCGCGCCCCAGCCCTTCTTGGTGCGGCCTTCCTTCGGCTCTCCTGCCAGCTGCCAGCCGGGCAAGCGCTGCTCGACCCAGCGCTCGAGGCTGTTGATCGGCGGCTTGGCCTTCTTGTCGCCCGCTGGCGCGGAACCACCCGCCGGCTTCGAACCGTCAGAGGGCGGCGGCGGCGGCGCGTCCCCGGTCGTCGGCGCGCGGTCGGGCACCTCGTCGATCCAGACGACGTTCAGCTCGGGCCGCATCGAGCGTTGGCGAGCCGAATCGTCCCCCTTCCTGGGCTTCTCGGGGATCTTCTCCGTGAAGTAGAGGACGATGAACTCCTCGTCGGGCGGGATCGGCACCTGCTCGTAGTCGCGGGCGCGCGGAAACGTCAGGCCCAGCTCGGGGTGCTTCTCGGTCGTGTAGCCGCCCTGCAACAGGGACGCGATGGCGAGCGTGAGCGGCGCGATGCAGGCGAGCAGCACGTCGTCCTTTTTACCGGCTCCCAGCGAAGGACCGCAAGCGCCGCGCGCAGCCAGTCAGCGAGCGCCGCGCCCGGCGACGTGCTCGAGGTCGTCCAGCGCGTCGCGCAGCTCGGCGGCGAGGCGCACATCGCAGCGCAGAGCCAGCGCGTCGACCAGCGCGCGCGACACCGAGAGCGTGCGCTCGCGTCCGCCGCGGAACTTCCCCCACAGCCTGTCGGGATCCTTGGCCGCACGCAGGTCGTCGGCCAGCGTGCGCAGGTTGTGCAGCTTGTCAGCGGCCTTCACCGACAGTGCGTCGGCGGAGAGGTGCGGCACGTGCTCGATCTGCGCCTGCTTGCGCTCCTCCCAGGACTTCGACTTGTCCTCGCTCAGCTCGGCCACGATGCGCGCGACGTCGGCGCCGAATTCGTGTTCGACGCGCGCCACGGACCAGCCGGCGCAGTCCTCGACCACGTCGTGCAACAGAGCCGCCTGCACGACGCGCGGCGGCAGGCCGAGGCGCGCGACGAGGAGCGCCACGTGCAGCGGATGGACGGCGTAGGGCGCGTCCGCGTCGCCCTTGCGCGTCTGGCCGGCGTGCGCGGCGAGGGCGGCGCGGATCGCGCGCTCGGTCCCCGCGTCGAACATCAGATCGTCACCTTGAGCGGCTTGATCGCCAGCGCGCCGAAGAGCATCGACGCCACGAGGAACGTCATCACGATGCCGCCCGGTCCACCCGGCAACCAGCCCAGGTCGCGGTCGGGGTACGTCAGCGCGATCGAGCGGAACGGCGAATCGGAGTCGAACGTCGGTTCCGCCGGCCACAGCAGCGCGTCGAGCCAGCCGTGGCCGCGCTCGGGTTGCAGCGTGCGCGGGCTGACGTCGCCGGCCGCGACGGTCTTCGTCTCGCGCGCGAGGCCGGGGATCTCCACGACCAGGTCGAACACGCCGCTCCGGCGCGCGACGAACTCTTGGAATGCGCGGCCCTCGCTCGGGACGCGCACGAGCGGCGACACGGCTTCGAGGCCGGGCGGGACGTGCACCTGGATCTCGCTTGCGCGGGCCGCGGATTCCGGCGACAGCTCGATCGACAGCGTCGTCCCCCCTCCAGCCAGCATGGCTGTGCGCGCCGAGTGCAGCTCGAGCGGCGCGTAGCCGTAGCGCACGACGAGCTGGGCCAGCACGAGCACGAACGGGATCGACAACGGCACGAACGGCAGGAGGTTGAGCCCCAGGTACTGGAAGTTCCGCAGCAGCACCTGCACGGTCGACTTGCCGACGACGCGCAAGTCGTCCTGCCAGATCCGGATCTCGATCAGGTGCCCCTTGATGCGGTTCTTGACGGCCTTGATGCGCTTCTGGGCCGAAACGTGCTTGAACAGGTAAAGCGCCAGCACGCCGAAGATCCCGCTCACCAGCACGAGCGCCCACGCCGCGCCGAGGCGCTCGAATGGCCACAGGATGGCGTCGAATGCGGAGGTGAGGCCTCGGTTCAGGGCGTTCATCCTCGGGCCGGCATCGACGCGAGCGTCAGGAGATGTACCCGAGGCCCTTGAGCTTCTCGACGATGTCCGCGTCGCTCTGCGCACCTTCGAATTTCGAGATCTCCTTCTCCAGGACGTGCACGATGAACTCCTCGTGCGAGGCGTAGCCCGCCGCGGCGCTGATCTTCTTGATCCGCTCCAGCAGGTCCTTCTCCAGCTTGATCTTGTTGCCGCCGCCGAACATCGCTCGACCTCACTTCAGCCTGTTTCACTTCAGCGCCGTGTTTCACTTCAGCACGGGCGCGCCGATCATCCCCGGCACCGGCTCGATTCCGTACTGCTTCAGGATCTCGACCGTCAGGTCCTCGAGGCTGTGCGCGCCGTCCCGCACGGGTCGCGTCGACAGCAGGATCCCCGGCACGACCTCGGGCGCCATGAGGTGGCTGCCTTGGAACGTCCCGCCGCGGTTGTCCGTCAACACGTCGTGCGGGATGCGGGCGAGCGAAGCCTCGTCCGAGTTCCCGTAGTTCGCATTGTATCCAACGATGAGGTCGGGAGCCTCCGCCGTCCGCTCGCCGTGGAAGACGTCACGGGCGCGATCGCAGCGCAGGATCGGCTGCGCGGAGCCGTCCCGCAGCGCGACGAGCTTCGCCGCGATCTCCGCGATCAGCGCATCGGCCTCCGCGCCGGGCGCGACGATGCCGCGCTCGTCTTCGAGCGTCTTCTCGTCGTCCCGCTCGCGCCCCTTCAGGTTCAGGTAGAGCCCGTTGAACCCGACGCCGTACGCCTTCGTGCGCGACCAGTCGACCGCGTCGAGCAGGTACACCGCCGCATGATCCGGATCGGATTCGGGCTGCTCGCGCTCGCGCCCCGTCTTCAGCACGAGGTAGCCGTTCTCGAGCAGCCAGGTGTTGAGCGAGAACTTGCGCCGGTACGACGCGAACCCGTGGTCGCTCATCACGATCACCAGCGCATCGGGCCCAGCCTCATCGAGCACGCGCCCGACGATCGGATCCATGCGCAGGTAGAGGTCGAAGACGACGTCCTTCCAGGTGCT
The DNA here is from genome assembly GCA_031400875.1 of Planctomycetota bacterium. GTDB lineage: Bacteria > Planctomycetota > UBA1135 > UBA1135 > JAEUHZ01. The sequence continues at coordinate 32,320 of JANNQS010000008.1, forward strand.
GCCGGGCCGCTGCGACCAGGCCGACGTGTCCCCCGCCGCGAAGGCCGCGTCGTGGTTCGGATGTCCCGCGTCGTGGTGGCGCCACAGCATGTGGCTGCACAGGTCGACGCCGGAGAAGTAGAAGAACAGGAACCCGCTGCGCGCCCTCCAGCGCTCGAACGCGACGTCGAGCAGGCGCAGGCCTTCGGCGTGGACCAGATCGCTCTGCGCCACGAACTCACCGTCGCTCAGCACGCCTTCCTTGATCGCGTTGACGTCCTCGGGCATGCCCTGCGTGTAGTACGGCCCGATGCGCTCGGCCACTTCGCGGCTCGCTCCCGTCGGCTCCGAGACGGGCGCGATCGGGTCGATCGGGTCGATGTTGACGGGCGAGGCGTACATCTCGAACGGATCGAGGCTCTGGACGTGGAAGCGCACGATGCCGGCCACGTCCGCGAGCCCGAGCGGCAGCAGCCCGAACGACACGCGCACCCAGCTGCTCCAGGCGCCTTCGGGCACGACGATCACGCGGTTGGCGACCTCGATCGCGGCCGCGCGCGCTTCCCGATCGAGCATGACCCGCAGCGGGATGCGAACCGCCTCGCCGTCCTTGCGGAACGGGCTGGCCGGACCCGCCAGCGTCGTGTCGATCAGGCCGTCGAACTCGCGCACGCCCACGATGCGGCCCTCGTTCGCGATCGCGTCGGGGTCGATCACGCTCGTGTAGAGCGTGTAGCGCCCGTAGGCCGAGTCGATCGCAGGCGTCATCATTCCCGAGAACGACCAGCCGTCGGAGGTCTCGACCGGGAAGTTCGCCGGCATGCGCCACACGTCGGCCGGCACGCCGTGATCGCGCAGCACGGACCAGAACGCGACGCCGCTGCGGTTCGATTCAGCCTCGCCACCCAGCGGGAACTGCCAACCGGCCGGCAATGCGATCGTGTCCGACTCGGTGGCCTTGACCGTCGACGGCAACGGCGCGCGCGTCATCGGGTCGCGGTGGATGAAGTCGTAGATCCCGTGACCGCCCGGATCTCGGCCGGTGATGAAGTTCGACCACGCGACCGGCGACTGCGGCGGAGTCGACGTGCGCAGCTCTTGGATGCCGTTCGCATCGGCCAGCCGCGCGAAGTTGCGCATGCGATCGGGAAAGCGCTCGATCGCCTCGCGCAGGAGGACCGGGTCCATGCCGTCGATGCCGAGCACGACCACGCGCTGTGCGGGAGGCTCGGGCACGGCGCGCGCGCGGCGCGAAAGTCCGGGCACGAGGAAGACGAGCAGGACCGCCAGCGCGGGCCACACGGTCCAGCGCGGCAACTTCAAGCGCGCTCGCCTCCGGAGGAGCTTGCGCGCGAGCGCACCGTCACCTGGACGGCGACGCGCGGATGAGCGCAGTGGAGCTGGAGGAACACGTGGAGAGGACCGTGGAGGTGAGTACGGCCAGTGGACCGTCGGGTAGGCGTGGACCGTCGGGGGATCGCTGCGTCGAGGCGACTACTCTATCGGCCGCTTCGGCCCCGCCCTGCATCCGGTCAGGCCGGATCCCGGCTCCCCGATCATCTCCGAGCCACGCCTTCGCAGTCGCGCAGCACGCGCAGCGCGTTCTCGCCGAGAACCTTGCGCACGTCCGCCTCGCTCCAGCCGCGCCGCAGGAGCTCCTCGGTGAGCGCGGGGTAGCAGCTGGCGTCCTCGAGGCCCACCGGCGTGCTCGGGATCCCGTCGAAGTCCGAGCCCAGGCCGACGTGGTCGACGCCGGCCACTCGCGCGATGTGCTCGATGTGATCCGCGACGCGCGCGCACGGCACCGCTGGGAGCGGGTGCGACGTGCGCCAGGCGTCGAAACGCTCCGCGCGCTCCTTCTCGTCGCTCGTCCCGGCCTCGATCGCGCGCATGGCCGGGTACCACGCGACCGCGATCCGGGCCGCCTCGGGATCGAGGAACGCCGGGGCGAAGTTGACCATCACGAGCCCGCCGTTCCGCGCGACCTCGCGCAGCACGTCGTCCGGCACGTTGCGCGGGTGCGGCGCGAGCGCGAAGGCCGACGAGTGCGACGCGATCACCGGCGCGCGGCTCACGCGCAGCACGTCGCGCATCGTGTCGGCCGACACGTGCGAGATGTCGACCAGCATCCCCAGACGGTTCATCTCGCGCACGACATCCTCGCCGAACGCGGTCAGCCCGCCGTGCTGCGGCGCGTCGGTCGCGGCGTCGGCCCAGTCGGTCGTGTCGTTGTGCGTGAGCGTCATGTAGCGCGCGCCGCGTCCGTAGAATTCGCGCAGCTTGTCCAGCGAGCTCTCGATCGCGTGCCCGCCCTCGATGCCGATCAGGCCCGCGATCCGGCCCGCGGCGCGGATCCGCTCGACGTCAGCGACCGTCAGCGCGAGCTCGAAATCGTCGGGATAGCGTGCGCACATCGCGCGGATCAGCTCGATCTGCTCACGGGCGTACCGCGTGGCCGTTCCCGTGCGCATCTCGGAGGCCGGCACGTACGCCGACCAGAACTGTGCGCCGACGCCGCCCGCGCGCAGCCGCGGGATGTCGGTGTGCCCGAAGGCCAGGCGCTGGGCGATGTCGTAGGCCTCGAACGACGAGCCCTTGGCGCGGATCTCCCCGGGCAGGTCGTTGTGGCCGTCGAAGACCGGCGCCAAGGCGTGGATGCGCCGCGCCTGCGCGCCCAGATCCTCCGCGCTGCGCTCGGGGCCGCCCGACTGGCACGCGACGAGGAGCACGATGGTGAACAGCGAAGTGAGCTTCATGGGGCGTGGCATCGTCCGGCCTACAGGCGCAGAGGCTACGATCCGCGCGGGCTGGCGACCATCGTCGCACGGTTCCGGACTGGACCTCGATGGACACAAGCGTGCGTGCACTCATTGGGCGGCGGGCTGCCATCGAGCTCTTTCTCGTGGCGTTCGTCGCGCTCCTGTCGGGCGCGTGCCGGTCCACGAGCGCGCCGGCTCCGGAGGCCCTGCCGGCGGCGACGCGCGCCGAGGTCTACCGGGTCGCGCTGGCCGAGTTCGAGCGACAGGAACTCGTCGGGCTCTCGCTCGTGCTGGCGCGCGCGGACGGCCTGCTCCACGTCGAGCACTTCGGCTTCGAGGATCGCGAGCGCGCCGTTCCCACGACGGACGCGACGCTCTACCGCTGGGCGTCGATCTCGAAGCCGTTGACGGCGGTCGCGGCGATGCAGCTCGTGGAAGCGGGGCGCCTCGACCTCGACCGCGACGTGCGCTCGTACGTGCCGGAGTTCCCCGCGAAGCCGCAGCCGATCACGCCGCGCCAGCTCCTGTGCCACCAGGGCGGGATCGTGCACTACACGAACGGTCCCGTCGTGGCGTCGCCGCCGCGCTCCGATCGCGCGCATCCGCACGAGGACGCGGTCGACGCGGTCGGCACGTTCGCGCTCTCGCCGCTCGTGAACGATCCGGGCGAGAAGTACTCGTACTCGACGCACGGCTACGTGCTGCTCGGCGCGGTCGTGCAGCGCGCCGGAGGTGAGCCCTTCGAGCAGCAGGTGATCGAGCGCATCGCGCGGCCACTGGGGATGAGCACGCTGCGAGCAGACAAGGCCTGGATCGACATCCCCCACCGCACGGTCGGGTATCGACGCGTACTCGGCGCGATCGTGCCCTCGCTCGACACCGACGTGAGCTGGAAGCTCGCGGGGGGCGGGTTCCTGTCGTCCGCGCTCGATCTGGCGCGCTTCGGTTCGGGCCTGCTCGCGGAGCGGCTCGTCGAGCCCGCGACGCGCGAAAGCATGTGGACACCTCAGGCGACGCGCGACGGCCAGCTGACGGAGTACGGCCTGGGCTTCCGCGTCGGCGAGCACCGCGGGCAGCGTCTGATCAGCCACGGCGGCTCGCAGGAGAAGACGCGCACGCTGCTCATGCTCCTGCCCGAACAGGACCTCGCGCTCGCGCTGATGTGCAACAGCGAGTGGGCCACCCTCCCGGATCTCGGCCAGGCCGTGCTCCACGTCGTGTGCGGCGAGGTGCGCTGATGGCCATGGCGACCGGCCTGCAACTGTTCGCGCTCGCCGCCGGCGAACCGCGCGCGCTGCGCGCGGATTCGAGCGGCTCGAGCGTCCACGATCTGCTCGAACAGCTCCCGGACGGCGTCTACTCGGCGCTGCGCACGTTCCACCACGACCGCTTCCTCCGACTCGACGCGCACTTCGAACGCACGGAGCGATCGATGGCCGGGCTCGGCTGGAACCGGAGGCTGGACCGTCAGGCGCTGAGCTCCGCCCTGCACGCGACCGTCAGCGCCTACCCGCTCGGCGACGCGCGCGTGCGCTTCGACGTCCTGCGCGAGCCCGTCGAGCTGCAGGGGATCCGGTCCGACGTGTTCCTGGCGCTCTCGCCGTTCGTCCCCGTGCCGGCGGAGTTCGTGCGCGACGGCGTGAGCGTCGACGTCGCGCGGCACCTGCGTCGCGAGTCCCCGCGCATCAAGACGACCGGCTTCGTGCGGGCACGCAAGCCGCTGCCGCTGGGGACGAAGCAGCAGTACGAGAGCATCCTGCTCGACGAGCAGGACCGCATCCTCGAATGCTCGAGCGCGAACATCGGCTTCGTGCGCGGCCGTAACGTCGTCAGCGCCGGCGACGGCGTGCTCGAGGGGATCACGAGCCTGATCCTGCGCGGCCTCGCGCCGGAGCTCGGGCTCGCGTGGGAGCCCGAGCGGCTGCCGCTGCGCGACCGCGGTCGCGTCGAGGAGGCGGTCCTGACCAGCTCCACGCGCGGCATCGTGCCGGTCGTGCGCGTGGCGGACGTCCCGATCGGCGACGGCCGGGTCGGGCCGCACGTGCGCACCCTCTTGGACGCCTACGCTTCGTTCGCCGAACGCGCGGCGATCCCGGCGATCGGCTAGGACCAAAGTCCCCGCCGCGATTGCGCCGAGCTCGATTGCACGGCGGTTCCGCCATCCCCACAATCCGACGGCGGTCGCCGCTCGCACTCCATGGCGCCATCCCGAATCCAGGCGGCCTGGGAGGCCCGCAGCCTCCAACGCACCGCGCGACGCGCTGCGCAGCGCGAGGACGACGCTCTCGTGCGCGCTGGCGAGCAAGTGTTCGAGGCGGTGCAGTCCCGGTCCGCCACGCCGCAGTCAGGCGAGCCGCGCGAGCGCGTCGAGCTCGTGCGCGCGATCGACGAGCGCCTCGCGGTGCAGCAGGCCCGGTTGAACGCATCGCTCGACGTCGACCGCAACGATTACCAGCACGCCGGCCCGTTCGCACGCTGGGCCGTGATCGGTCGCGGAGTCCTGGAGCGCGTCGCGCTGCGCGACCGGCTGAGGCGCGAGCGGATCGCGCGCATTTGCGCGCTCAGCGCGCTGGGCCGCCTCGCCGTCGACGGGCCGGAGCCGTCACTGCGGCCGCTCGTGCCCGAAGCCACCACGGGCTCCGTGCAGGAGCCGCGGATCGAGGCGCGCAAGGCGCTGACAGAGCGCGACGCCCTGCTCGCGCCCTGGGCCGGCGAGCCGTTGCCGCCCTGGCTGCGTGTCATCGCGCGCGAGTCGCGCGAGTTCGGCCTGCACGTGCGCAAGGAGCTCTTGAGCAAGATCCTCCTGAAGGCGCCCGCCGTCGCCGGCCTGTTCGCAGGCTGGTGGCTGGGCCGCATGTTCACGGACTCCGCGTTCGAAGGCTTCCTGCACGACCTCGGGCTGGGCGGGCGGCGCGCGATCAGCGCCGAGACGATGAAGTTCCTGTCCTTCTGGGTGCCGCTCCTGGCCGCAGCGCTGTGCGGTTACGCCGGCACGTTCGTCGCGAAGCGGATCCAGCAGCGGTACTCGCAACCACCGGGATCCGGAGCGGCGCAGGGCTGAGGGACCTACCGCTGCGCGGTCCAGCCGGTCCATCCCGGCCCGCGCACGACGCGTCCGGGGCGGGCTGCCGTGGACTCGCCGTCGTGCAGCACCTGCACGCCGTTCACGAACACGTGCTGCATGCCGGTTGCGAGCTGGTGCGGCTTCTCGAACGTCGCCAGATCGGCGATCTGCTGCGGATCGAACACGACGACGTCGCCGAAGTAGCCCGCTGCGAGCCGGCCTCGCTCGCGCAGCCGCAGGTTCTCTGCCGGCAACGACGTCAGCTTGCGCACGGCCTCTTCGAGCGGGATCAGCTTCTCGTCGCGCGTGTAACGGCCGAGCAGCCGCGAGAAGTTGCCGTAGGCGCGCGGGTGCGGGTTGGACTTCAGGAACACGCCCTCGGGCGCCGGCGCGCCGCCGTCGGAGCCGAAGCTGACCCACGGCAGGCGGATCTGGCGTCGCACGTTGTCCTCTGACATCAGGAAGTAGATCGCGCCGACGCGCGTGTGGTCCTCGACGACGAGATCCATCGCCGTCTCTTCGATCGACTTGCCGCGCTCACGGGCGACGGCGGCCAGCGTGCGGCCGGTCAGCGGCTTCAGCGCGTCCGTCTTGAACTCGTTGAGCAGCACGCGCTCGGGGGAACCTGCCGCCAGCAGGAGGTTCTCCCACTCCTCGGTGGGCGTGCGCATCTCCGCGGCGACCCGTGCGCGGATCGCCGGGTCCGTCAGGCGCTTGCACCACTCGTCGAGCCCGCCCTCCTGCACCCAAGGCGGCATCGCGGCGTCGAGGCCGGTCGCTCCGGCCGTGTAGGTGTACATGTTGGCCCGCACGGCGATGTTCCGAGCGCGTGCGCTTTCGACCCGCTCGATCACCTGCGCCATCTTGGGCCAGTTGGCTTCGCCGGCGGCCTTCAGGTGGTAGATCTCGGCCGGGATGCGGGCGCGCTGCGCGATCTCGATGAGCTCGTCGACGGCTTCGAGCAGGCGGTTGCCCTCGCTGCGCATGTGGCTGATGTACGAGCCGCCGAAGCGCGCGGCCTCCTCGCACAGCGCCACGAGCTCATCCGTTTTGGCGTAGAACGCCGGGGCGTAGATCAGCGACGAACCGACGCCCAGCGCGCCCTCTTCCATGGCCGTGCGCACGAGCGTGCGCATGCGGGCGAGCTCGTCGGCGGTCGGCGCGCGGTCCTCGTAGTCCACGACGTGGATGCGCACGGTCGTCGCGCCGACGAACGAGGCGACGTTGACGGCGCTGCCGCGCCGCACGACGTGATCGAGGTATTCGCCCAGCGTCGTCCACTCGATCGTGAACTTCAGGTCGCCCTGACGCTCGAGCATCTCGGCCTTCATCTTGGCGTTCAGCGGGCCCATCGACTCGCCTTCGCCCATGACCTCGAGCGTGACGCCCTGCTTCACGTCGGACAGCCCGCGCCCGTCGACGAGCAGCGAATCCGTCGCCCACGAGAGCATGTTGACGAACCCGGGCGCGACGGCGCGCCCCGTCGCGTCGATCTCCGTTCGCCCGCGCCCCTCGACGCGTCCGATCGCCGCGATGCGATCACCGCGCAGCGCGACGTCGCCCACGTACGGCGCGCCGCCTGCCCCGTCGAAGATCGTGCCGTGGCGCAGGACCACGTCGTAGTCAGCGGACTCCAGGCTGGAGCACGCCGCGGCGCCGAGGCACAGGATCAGGCCGATGGGGACTCTCATGCCCGGAGCCTAATGCAACTACCCAGGGATCACAGACAGTTGGCTTCCGCGCGGGTTTTTCGCACGGTTGCACCCCACCGTCGTGGCGCGCCGAGCGGAAACCACTTTCCGACTTCCTTGATGAAGGCGGGTCGCATTTCGTCCGCACGCTGAAGGGCCTCCCCGTAACCACTCGAAGGGTGTCCGCACGGCGGATTGCGATGGCTTTCGCGCACTGCCGCGGACCGTGGGTTCACAACCCTGATCAGCCAGTCAGGTTGTTGCAATTGGATTCGACTTCGCCCCCAATTTCTGCGCGCCGAACTGACTTAGGATTCCTTCACCCGCTCGAAATACCGCAGCTACGATGCGGCAAACAGCCCGGCTAGCGCAGGGCTTTGCTCGTTCGAATCGCCCCCCCCGTGCTCCGCATGTCGGAGCCCCCGAGCAGCACCGTTCCTGCCGAGGGGCTCTGGCCATGGGGACAGTTGGAAGCCAGGGCTGAGACCCCGCCGGCTTTCGAACCGAGGCGCGTGTCGACTCTTCCCTCCAGGAGTTCACATCATGAAGTCGCTCCTTCTGCTCGTCCCCACGACCCTCACGGCGCTGGCGCTCGCCAACGTTCCGCCGCCGAGCCAAGCGCCGGCCGTGTCGGCTCGTCTCGCTGCGGACGACATCGCTCCGCGCCTGCCCACTGATCCGACCGCGCCGAACTTCTCGGTCACGCCGCTCGATCCGGTCGTGCGCCCCTACGACCGGGCCATGCAACAGTGGTCGCAGATCCCGCGCGCCGTCCCGGGTACGCCGGGCTCGAGCCTCGGGATCGCCACCGGCACGGTCTGGACGCCGATCGGACCCTCGCCCGAGCTGCAGGAGTTCGTCCCCGGCTTCGACCGCAGCCTGAACGGGGCGGTGAGCTCGATCGCGATCCACCCGTTCAATTCGAACGTCGTCTACCTGGGCGCGCTCGGCGGAGGCGTGTGGCGCACCACGAACGGCGGTTCGGTTTGGACGCCTCTCTTCGACCAGCAGCCGTCACTGGGCATCGGACAGCCGAGCGCCATCGCGATCGACCCGTCCAACACGAGCGTGCTCTTCGTGGGCACGAGCCGCGTGGGCAACCAGGGCGACTCGTCCGGGCTCTTCTACTCGATCAACAGCGGCGCCAACTGGATCAACCTGGGCTCGGGCTTCCCGACCGGGAACAACGGGACGGCCAGCCAGTTCCTCACGGGTCGCGACATCTCCGCGATCCTCGTCGACCCGGCCTCGAGCGCGATCGTCTACCTGGGTGACAACACCGGCGCGTTCCGCTCGGGCGACGCTGGCGCCAACTGGACCCAAGGCGCGGGTCTCGCCGGCAGGGTGCGATCGCTCGTCCTCGATCGCACTTCGAGCCGGGCCGGTCGCATCCTCTACGCCGGCGTCGAAACGCAGGGGATCTCCAAGTCGGTCAATGGCGGCCAGAACTGGGCGCTGGCCCTGGACACCAACTCCCCGCTCGTGCTGAGCGAATTCCCGCCGCCTCCTGCCGGTGGAACAGGGCCGTTCTCCGGCAAGGTCGTCGTCGCACTCGCTCCTCCGACGTCGCCGCCCGTCCGAGCCGGGATCCAAGTCCTGTACGCGACGGTCCAGGGCTTCTCCCTGGACGCCATGGGAGCGGTGGTCAACGACGAGCCGGCCATCTTCCGCAGCATCGACGCGGGCGTGACCTGGACGGCACGGACGGCGACGGGTATCGGCGGCTGCTTCTGCCACCAATCGATGGAGCTCGCCGTGGATCCTGCGTCGCCGGGTGACGGCGAGAACGACATCCTGGTGTGGGCCGGCACGGACCTCTTCCGGTCGACGAACTCCGGGTCGAGCTTCTCCGCCATCTCGAACGGACAGGCGCAGTACCACCTCGCGACGCCGACGTTCTTCAAGCGCAACGGGCTGTCTTCGATCCTCTACACCGGCAACTACGGCGGGATCTGGAGATCCTTGAACGACGGCGCCAGCTGGACGGGCACCGCCATCGTCGCATCGCCTCCGACCATCAACGCCGGCGGTCTGCAGGTCGGGCTCACGAACAATATCGACGTCCAGTACAGCCCGCCCGTCACGTTCACGCTGGGAGCCTTCTTCGGAGACGGCATCGCGCGGTCGTTTGGCGACCTGACCAGCGTCGATTGGCGCCTGACGCGGTCCGGGAACGGCTCCGACGTCGTGTTCGTGGGGGACAACTCCTCGCGCGCGTTCCACTCCGGTAGCAGGTACGCGCCCCCGAACTGCACGCGCGTGTTCCGCTCGTCGAATGCCGGGTTGTCATGGCCGGACGAGGTCACGCCGCCCAACTTCGAGCCGGGCTGCTTCGAAGCTCCGCTCGCGGCCGACTTCACCGACGTCGACGTGATCTACGCCTGCGATCCGTCCCACGCCTTCCAGAGCACGGACGCCGGCGCGAACTGGCGCGAGTTCTTCGTCGGCGTCGAGCCGCGTGTCGACGTCGCTCAGTCGGACGGCAACTCCGTCGTCGTCGCGTTCGGCGGCCGCCAGGTCAGCGTCACGCAGGACGCCCTCGCGGCGACGCCCACGTTCACGAACATCACGAGGAACCTGCCGGATGCGACCATCAGCCGGATCGCGTTCGATCCGATCGATCCGACGACGATCTACGCCGTCTTCTCCGGGTTCGGCACCGGACACGTCTTCAGGACGACGATCGCGAGCAACGGCTGGTCGAACATCTCGGCTCCAGTCGACGTGCCCCACAACGCGATCGCGATCGACGGCAACACGCTGCCGCCCACGATCTACGTGGGCACCGACCTGGGGGTCCTGCGCTCGGTCGACAGCGGCACGAGCTGGACGGTCCTGGATGACATCCACCTGCCGAACGTGCCGGTGACGGACCTCGACGTCACGACGACGGAGGGACAGCTGCGCGCCGCCACGTTCGGGCGCGGCGTGTTCCAGTTCACGTTCCCCGACGGCCCGGTCATCGCGGCGAACGCGGTCAACGGACTGGCGTTCGGGAACGTGTGCGTGGGCACGTCGAGCACGATCCTGCTCCAGGTGTTCAACGTGGGCACGGAGAACCTGGTCATCAACAGCGTCCAGCGCCTCGTCGGCTCGGCCGCCTTCAGCGTGCTGGCCAATCCGTCGACGCCGCTCGTGATCCAGCCCGGTTCCGAGGTGGACTTCAGCGTCCAATACGCGCCGACCGTGCCGGGGATCTCCGAGCAGGCGACCATCCGCATCAGCAGCAACGACCCGGCCGCTCCGTTCTTCGACCTGACGGCCACCGGCGCGAGTGCCACAGGGCACATCGTGACCAAGATCGCGGACACGGGTTCCTTCGGAAACGTGTGCCTCGGAGAATTCCGGGATCTCGATCTCACGCTGCAGAACAGCGGTCTGTGCGATCTCACGATCTCGAACATCACCTCCGACAACCCGCGCTTCGAGGTCGCCAACGTGACCTCCTTCCCGATCGTGCTGGCCCACGGCACCGCGGTCGCGATCCCCATCCGGTTCACGCCCACGGTGCTCGGTGCGGCAGCGGCGACGATCACGGTCACCAACGACGACCCGAGCCACACTCCGCCCGGATTCGTCACGGTCGCAGTCAGCGGGAATGCGCCTCCGCCCGACATCGACGTCACAGGCTCGACCGATTTCGGCGACGTCTGCGCCGGCGATCTGGCGGAGAAGGAGCTGACGATCTGCAACCTGGGGCTGTGCGTCCTGCACATCACCAGCGTGGCGTTCGATCCGCCGTGCGCGGACTTCACGATCGTCAACAACCCCTTCCCGCCGGCCGGCAACGTGCCGGTCTTCCCGTCGGACTGCGTGCCCGTGACGATCCGCTACACGCCGACCGGAGCCGGCTCGCACACGTGCAACCTGCGGGTCACGAGCGACGACCCGGATGAGCCCGTGCTCAACTTCACGGTGACGGGCACGACTCCGGTCACGAGGCTCGACGTGCATCAGCCGGACATCTTCCCGGCGACCGTGATCCAGTCGGTGGCCCCGTGCTCGTCGATGCAACCGCTGTTGATCACGAACCTCGGGAGGTGCCCTGTGATCGTGACCGACGTGAACATCACGCAGGATCCGGCCGATCCGCTCGCGTTCGAGCTGTTGGGGCTGCCGGCCTTCCCCGTCACGCTGCTGCCCGGCCAGTCGCTGGGCGGCAATGGTGCGAAGATCGTGTTCCACCCGCACCTCCTCGCCTACAACATCGCAGGCACGTTGAACGTGGAGTTCGTGGACAACGACCCGTTGCTGGGCGACCTGGGCCTGATCTCCCGCTCGCTGTGCGGCGACGGCGTGAAGACCGGAGCCCGCGTGCTCGTGACGAACAACGGCGTGCCGATCGCGGTCCTGACCGAGCTCACGCTGTTCGAGGTCGTCGACTTCGGACCCCCGCTCCTGCTCACGATGATCACCAACGAGAGCCAGTTGCCGGTTCAGACGAACACGGTGAGCTGCCTCGCACCCTTCCAGTGGCACGCCGAGTGGGGCACCGAGTTCAACCCGATGCGGCTCACGCCGGGCGACTACCTGATCGAAGCCCGACGCGGGAACAACCTCCAGAAGCTCAACTTCCACGTGGAGCTGTGTGACTTCCTGCCCGACCTCGTGATCGACTTCTAGGGCTGCGAGTGGCCGCAGGCTCCGGCCTGCGGGAGATTCCGCGCCCGCCCTCCTCGAAGGGGGCGGGCGCGGTCGTATCGGGCGCCCCGTCGAACGGGCGGCGCGCTGTCCCCGATGCGTCAGGGACACGGGGCCGCTCCTGGGACTTGGGGCTCCGCCGCCTTTTCTGCACGATCCGCCGCCGCGTGGACGACGCCGACGAGGCCAGGAGCAGGAACGATGACCGATGAGGGTGTTCACTTCACTCGCGCGATCGTCCGTCCGCCCGCGGCGAGCTTCGCCGAGGGCATCACCGTGGCCGGCCTCGGACCGCCCGACGTGGCGCTGGCCCTCTCCCAGCACGCCGCCTACTGCGACGCGCTCACCGGGCTCGGGCTGTCGCTGATCCGGCTGCCTCCGGATCCGGCCTTCCCCGATTCCACGTTCGTCGAGGACACGGCGATCGTCACGACGCGCGGCGCGATCGTGACGCGGCCGGGAGCGGCGACGCGCGCAGGCGAAGTCGGCGCCGTGCGCGCGGCGCTCGCCGCGCACTTTCCCGGGCTGTCCGGGATCGAGCCGCCGGGCACCGTCGACGGCGGGGACGTCTGCCAGGCGGGAGAGCACTTCTTCATCGGGATCTCGCAGCGCACGAACGCGGCCGGCGCGGAGCAGCTCGCGGCCTGGCTCCAGTCGCTCGGGTTCAGCGCGAGCACCGTGGACATCCGGAAAGTCCACGGACTGCTGCACCTGAAGAGCGGGATCGCCTGGCTGGGCGATCGGCAGCTGATCGTGGTGGAAGCGCTCGCTGGCCAGGCAGGATTCCGCGGGTACGCCCAGCTCGTGGTCGGGACGGAGCTGACCTACGCGGCCAACTGCGTGCGGGTGAACGACGCTGTGCTGGTGCCCGCGGGGTATCCGCAGCTCGCGCGGCGGATCGCGGCGCTGGGCCACGCGCTGGTTCCGCTGGAGATGTCGGAGTTCCGCAAGATGGACGGCGGCCTGAGCTGTCTGTCGCTGCGGTGGTGAGCCGTCCGACGCTCGAGCGCGGGGGCCACGCCGGAATGCGTCCCCTGGCCCCGGCCGACGCCTGCACAGGCTGTAAACGGGCGTCCCCGGTCCTCGCCGGGCGTGCCTGGCCCGGCCGTCTGCCCGTAGACTGATGCGGCGCCGCGGCATTCGCATCTGCCCAGTCCCATGGCCCGCGCGGTGAGAGACGACATCCCATGAACCGGCTCCAGACCCTGCTCGCCATCCTCCTCCTGACGGTCAGCTCCGCCGCGCAAACGCCGAATCCGGCCAAGGCGCAGGACCTGAACACCAAGGCGATCGCGGCGCTTACCGCCAAGAAGTACGACGAGGGCATCACCCTGCTCAAGGAGCTGCTCGCCTTCCGTCCCATGGACAAGGGCACGGCCTACAACCTGGCCTGCGCCTACTCGCTGAAGGCCGAGGTCGACCAGGGCCTCGAGTGGCTCGAGAAGGCTTGTGAGTGGGGCTGGGGTGCGGGCACCGGCACGATCTACGGTCAGCAGAAGTCGATCAGCGAGATCGAGATGTGCCGGCAGGACGTCGACCTGGCGAACCTCCAGAAGGATCCGCGCTTCGAGCCGCTGCTCGCGAAGATGCAAGCCAACGTCGAGAAGCGCAAGGCGCTGCAGAAGACTGCCGACGCCTACGCCGCCGCGCCGGCCGTGTACGTGCCCGAAGCCGTCCAGTCGCTGCCGGAGATGCCGCTGCTCGTCGTCGTGCACGACCAGGGCTCCTCCAAGGATCAGGTCGTGAGCGGATTCTGGAAGGGCGTCGCCGACGAGCTCGGGTACGCCCTGGTCGCGCCTTCGGGCAAGACGATGCTCGGCGACGAGCCGTCGAAGGGCATGGCCTGGTTCGAGAACGTCGCCACGTACCTCGACCCCAAGGAGTCGTGGAAGAGCGAGAAGCCGATCCACGACGCCGTCTCGGCGTTCAAGAAGGACAAGAAGGTCGATGCGACGCGCATCGTGCTCGTCGGCGAGGGGCAGATGGGTGCGCTGCTGGCGTTCGGCGCCGGCCTCTCCTCGCCCGGCCTGTACAAGGTCGTGATCGGCGTCGACGGCCTCTTCGCGCCGCAGGCGATCGCCTCGAAGACCGCAAGCGCGGCCAAGATGGGCCAGAAAGCCGCGGTCCTGTGGGACAGCCGCCTGGGGGGCACGTCGGAGGCAGAGACCAAGCAGGTCGACGCGGCCAAGGTGGCGGCGAACAAGACCCTGGCGGACGCCAAGCTCGGCGCGCTCACGACCTACACGAGCGACGAGAAGGATCCGGCCGCGCGCAAGAAGGCCGTCGTCGACCTGGTGCGCTCGCTCGCGACGGGCGCCCCGGCGAAGCCGGTCGAGGCCGGCACGCCCAAGTAGCTCGTCAGGCCCGGGACTCACCGCAACCCTCACGCCGTCGCACGCCGTTACCAGGGCATCCGGCCAACGAGACACGCCGACAACCCCGATGTCACCGCGCCATGTCACGCATGGACCCGGACACAAGTGTCACCCATGTACCCGGACCGGACCGAGTTCGTGCCGTTGACGCGCCTGTCCGTCCCCCACACTTCAAAATCACGGTGGGTGTTTTGGACACCTACCCAAGAACGCTGTAGCCTTCCCCTGTGCGCAAAGGCTCCCGTTACCTCACGGTGCAGGTCGAAGCCGACCTCGCGCGCAAGATGGTCTTCGTCGCCGGCCCACGTCAGGTTGGCAAGACGACCCTCGCGCGCGCGCTCCCGGGAGGTCGCCGTGGCTACCTCAATTGGGACGTCGCCGAGCACCGCACGCGCATCCTCGCGCGCGAGCTTCCGAACGCGAAGCTGTGGATCTTCGACGAGATCCACAAGTATCGGAGTTGGCGCGGCCTCCTGAAGGGGCTGTACGACGGACGCCACAAAGGCCAGCGCGTACTCGTCACCGGCAGCGCTCGCCTCGACTTCTATCGATATGGCGGCGACTCGCTCCAGGGCCGCTACCACTTGCTGCGCCTTCATCCACTTTCCGCGGCGGAACTCGGTCTCGAACGGCCCTCCGACTTGCAGTCGCTACTGGCACTCGGCGGTTTTCCGGAGCCGTTCTTCGGCGGCTCGCAGGTCGAGGCACGCCGGTGGTCGCGGGAGTACCGCTCGCGGCTCGTGCGGGAAGAAGTCACGAGCCTGGAGCGGGTGCAGGATCTCGGAAACCTCGAGCTCCTGATGATGCGCCTGCCGGCGCTCGTAGGCTCCCCGCTCTCGATCAACGCCGTGCGCGAGGACCTTGGGGTCAGCCACAAGACGGTCGCGAATTGGCTGCGCATCCTGGAACGCCTCTACGCGATCTTCCGACTCCCGCCGCTCGCCGGACCGCGCATCCGTGCCGTGAAGAAGGAGCAGAAGCACTACCACTTCGACTGGAGCCTCGTGCCCGAGGACCCGCAGCGCTTCGAGAACCTGGTGGCTTCCCACCTGTTGAAGTGGGTGCACTTCGAAGAGGATGCGCGCGGCCGCGACCTCGAGCTGCGCTACTTCCGCGACACCGACGGACGCGAGGTGGACTTCGTCGTCACCGAGCGGGGGCGGCCGATCCGCTTGGTCGAGGTCAAGTGGAGCGCCGGCCCGCTCGATCCGAATCTGCGATACCTCAAGCTGCGCTATCCAGCGGCGGATGCTTGGCAGATCCATGCGAAGGGCGACAAGGACTTCGTGACCCCCGAGGGCATTCGAGTCGCCCCCGCGCTCGCGCTGCTCGACGCGCTCGTTTGAGGCACCCGCCGCCTCAACAGGCGCCCGGAACCTGCGCCCGAGGCTACACCCTCGGGGCGCGCGTCCGCACGGAACTCCGATCCGCCGAGGCCAGCTCGGCATGCCGAGCGCGGGGTTCGGCGCTTTCCGCGAACAGCGCCTTCCCCTGCATGTAGGCCGGGATCGCCAGCCCGAAGAGGTCGAGCACGGTCGGCGCGATGTCGACCAGCGCCGGCTCCGCGACGCTCGGCTTGCGGTCGCAGAAGAACACGCCCGGCACGAGGCGCGGGTCGACGCAGTGGTCGCCCGACCAGCTCTTCGTGTTGTCGGTGAATACGTCACGCGTCACCGAGCCCGTCGCGCAGTCCCACGAGTGCCGGTAGCCGTGGTGGTAGCCGATCAGGAGCTCCGGCGCCGCGTCGGCGTACGGCCCGCTGTGAATGTCGGTCGTCACGAACACCTCGCGGATCGCCGGCTCGCCCGTGGCCGGATCGCGCAGCGCCTCGAGCTTCGCCTTGAGCTCGCAGCACAGCGCCGCCAGCTCGCGCCGCTCGACGATGCCCTGCGCCTCGCGGTCCTTGCGGTTGATGAACAGGCCGGTCAGCCCGAGCGTGAAGGCCTTCGTGCGCGACCAGTCGACTTCCGCGAACCAGTCGCCCGACGTCTCGTGGCCGGGCTTCAGGAACAGGTACCCGTTCTCCAGGAGCCACGTGTTCAAGTTCACGCCGCGCCGGAAGTTCGTGAAGCCGTGGTCGGAGATGACCATCAGCATCGTGCGCGGGTCGTCGCCCAGCTTCTCGACGACCTCCCCCACAAGCCGGTCCATGCGCGCGTAGGTCTCAGGGATCACGTCCTTCCAGCGCTCGACCTCCTTGCCCGGGTTGGCCGGGTGCGTCGGGTCGAGCGTGCGCCAGAACATGTGGCTGACGCGGTCGCTCGTGTCGAAAACGACGGTCACGAAGCCCTTTTTCGTCTTCTCGAGCGCGTCGAAGAGCTGCGTGCGGCGCTCGTCGAAGTAGAGCCAAGCCTGCTTCAGGAAGGCCTCTTCGTCGATGACACGCTCGTTGAGCGCCCACGTGTCCTCGGCCAGGCCGAGCGTGCCGAAGAGCCCGTGCATCTTGGCCAGGTAGATCGAGTACACGAACGGGTGGCTGATCGGCACCGCCGGCGCGTCGGGGTTGATCTGCACGGGCGTCGCATACAGCTCGAGGTCCTGGCCCGACCACTCCTGCACGTAGAAGCGCACGATGCCCGTGACGCCGTCGAACGGCGCGACGAGCCAGGGCGTGTACTCCTTGCGTCCGACCTCGACCGTCTCGGTGCCGAGCGTGACGCGCGCCTTGCCGCTCTCGTCGTCCAGCACGACTCGAAACGGGCACTTCTGCGCGTGTCCGTCCTTGCCCTTCGGCCCGACGAGGTTCGACTCGACGCACCCCTTGCGCACGACGACCTGGAACTGCTGGCCGCCAATCTTCGTGCCGGCGGGACGCGGCTTCGTCGAGTAGAACGAGAAGCTGCCCTGCGTCCCCTGCAGGTCGGGCACGCACATCCCGCTGAGCAGCACGCCGTTCTTGAAGGGCTGCGGCGGGAACGTGATCGGCACGCGCAGGATCGACGACCACACGCGCGCGTCGCCCAGGAGCTTCCAGAACGGCTGGCTCTTCTGGAGGCTCTTGTAGACGAACTTCGTCCCGAACGGGATCTCGGCCAGGCCCAGGTTGAGCGTGCGCGGCACGGAGCGGATGTCGCTCGAGCTCAGCATCGGCGCGTAGCTGCACGGATCGCGCGTCAGGAAGTCGTAGATGTTGTGCCGCGACGCGTCGGTGCCCGTCGCGAACGTCGACCACGCGACCGGCGAGATCGAGGGACACGCGGTCTCCAGCGGCGAGAAGGCGCCGCGCTGCGCGAGCTTCTTCAGGTTCGGCAGCCGGCCGGCGTCCATCAGCTCGCGCGCCAGTCGCGGATCGAAGCCGTCGAGGCCGATCACGACGACGCGGTCCATCTTCGACGGCCCGCGGCGCCGGCCCGTGACCATGCGGAACGCGGCCTTGAACGGCCAGATCAGGATGATGCCGAAGGCCAGGAAGAACGTGGTGAGCAGCACGAGCAGCGAGCCCGCGGCCGCGAATCCGGCACCCGGGCCGATGTACGCCAGGGCCGGCGTCGAGAGGACGGCGAGGACCAGGCCGGCCGTGAGCCAGCGGCGGATGGGGCGTGAGGTCACGGGGCGGAGAGGGACGGACGGGCTGCTACGGTGCCCTGGGGGCCCGGTTGGCGCGTTTCGAGGCACCCACTCTATCGTCCACCGGCGGAGCGGCCCGCAGGGGTGACCTCGCCGTTGCGAGGCCGCCGGTCGTCCGGCGCTGCGCACCGGCTCCGGCCGAGCCCGGCCCGCCGCGGGGCGTTCTCGACGATCGCGTGCGGCTGGCGCTCGCGGACACGACGCGACCACGGCGCCTCGACCGACTCCAGGGGGTTGCACGAGGACTCATCGGGCAGCCTCTCGGACGAGCGGGCGACGTACGCACAAATCCAGGCGCGTCTACGCCGACCGTGCCAGGATGCGCGCGCGCGGCGCATCCGCGCCTGGCGCTAAGCTGCCGGTCATGGCGCCCCGCCGGACCTACAAGCAGACCACGCGGCTCGTCCACGGTCCCTCGCACTCGGCCAAGTGGGACTTCTCGCACCACGTCACGCCGCCCCTGTCACAGTCGACGACCTACCGGCTCGACAGCGCCCGCCGCGGCGCGCGCGGGTTCCAGGAGTTCGGGCACTTCGTCAGCGACCAGGGCGAGACGCCGATCTACATCTACGACCGCCTGGACGAACCGACGCGCTCGATCCTGGAAGGCGAGCTGGCCGAAGCCGAGGGCGGCGAAGCCTGCGCCACGTTCGCCTCGGGCATGGCCGCGATCTCGGCCGCGATGAGCGCGGTCCTCGTGCCCGGCGACGAGGTCGTCTCGCACCACATGGTGTACGGCTGCACGCACTCCCTGTTCACGAACTGGTACGAGCGCCAGGGCATCGTCGTGCGGCGCGTCGACATGAACGACTTGAAGGCGCTGCGCAAGGCGGTCAACGGACAGACGCGCATCCTGTACTTCGAATCGCCCGTGAACCCGACCCTCGAGCTGATCGACAT
Source organism: Planctomycetota bacterium (assembly GCA_031400875.1). Classification (GTDB taxonomy): domain Bacteria; phylum Planctomycetota; class UBA1135; order UBA1135; genus JAEUHZ01. The sequence goes on from JANNQS010000008.1 coordinate 51,296, forward strand.
CGCCGGCGTGCGCAAGGTCGCCGACGCGGCCAATCGCGGCCGGCCCGCGGACCGGCGCGTCCTCGTCTACATCGACAACACGTTCGCCACGCCCTTCGGCCAGCGGCCGCTCGAGTTCGGAGCGGACGTCGTGCTCCACAGCCTGACGAAGAACCTGGGCGGGTTCGGCACCGACATCGGCGGCGCCGTCGTGTGCCCGAAGTCGATGCTCCCGCGCCTCCTGCTGTACCGGAAGGACTTCGGCGGCATCCTCTCGGCCAAGTCGGCCTGGTCGATCCTCGTGTACGGGCTGCCGACGCTGGCGGTGCGCATCAAGCGCCAGCAGTACACCGCGACCAAGGTCGCGGCCTGGCTCGAGAAGCAGCGCGCGGTGAAGCGCGTGGTCTATCCGGGGCTCGTCAGCTTCCCGCAACGCCGGCTGGCGCTGAAGCAGCACCGCAACTTCGACGGGGATTTCACGCCCGGGGGCATGATCTACTTCGAGATCGACGAGTCGCTGGTCTCGGCGGCCGACTTCCTGGACTGGCTCGGCTCGCAGGCCTACTCGATCACGCTGGCCGTCAGCCTGGGGCACACGAAGACCCTGATCGAGATGCCCTCGAGCATGACGCACTCGAGCTACTCCGGAGCGACCAACGGCGCGAACCCGGTCGGCATCCGCCTCTCGATCGGGCTGGAGAGCCCCACGGACATCCTCAGCGACCTGGCGGACGCGTTCGCGGCCACCGTCGCGAAGCCGGCGCGCAAGCCGCGTGCGCAGCGCGCGGCGCGCAAGCCGCAGTCCGCCGGCCGCTGACGCCGCGGACGCCGCGCCAGGCCGGGGCCCGCGGACGGGATCGGTCGACCGGCGGGCACCGGAGCGGCGTCACTCCCGGGCATGGCACGGATCGGGCCCGCGCCGGTCCGCTCGCGCTCCTCTGGCGCTCAGGCCCTGGCCGTCGACAGTCGATAACGAGCTTGGCCCTTTCGATTCCCTGCGCCTCTCGACGAGGCGTGAAAGCAAGGAGGTCTGCCATGCGCGCGATCCAGACCCTGTGCGCGGAGCACGAGGCGCTCCGCGACGTGCTCGACGCCCTGGAGCTGGTGCTCGACTGCCAGCGTGGCGACGACCGCCTCGACGCCGAGCTGGCGCTCGAGGCCCTCGAATGGTTCGAGCGTTTCGCCGACGGTCTGCACCAGGACCGCGAGGAGCTCGCGCTGTTTCCCCGGCTCGAGCAGCGGGCTCCCGAGCGGACGCGTCAGTTGCTGCGCGGGCTCGTGCAGTGGCACGCGCGCGAACGCGAGCGTCTCGAGGAGATGCGCTCCCGGATCGAGGGGGCCGGCTACGGCGACGCCTTGAGTCGCGACGTGTTCACGGCCGCGGCGCGCGCCTACATCGAGCTGCAGCGTGAGCACTCCAAGCTCGAGGACGCGCAGATCCTGCCCCTCGCGCGCGCCGTGCTCACGCCGTCGGACGACGAGATCATCCTGGCCGAGTACGCGCGCCTCGAGCAGCTCCATCTGCGAGCGGGCGAGTGCACGCCGATCGAGCGCGCGCACCAGTTCGTCGCGTCCTCCGTGCGCCGGGCGCTCGAGCGGCAGCCGAGCCTGCTCTCCCGCCCGGCCGGGGACAGGCGAGGCAGCGGTCCCGTGCCGCGCGTCCCGGCCCGCACGTGACCGGTACTGTGCCCGAAACAACCCCGACAGCTCGCGCGAACTCGTCGGGATCGTTCCAGGCTCGACGAGCAGCCGACCGGGAGCTCGCCAACGTGCCGGACGCAGGCGGTGGAAGCTCTCCTGCGCCTCGATCCGCGCGCGGATCGATCCCGTGTGCGGCACGCACAACAGCGCCAGCGCCTCGCGCCAGTCGCCGTCGCAGCGGCGGTCGTCCGCGCTGAGCCGCTCGCGCAGGAGCCCGAGCCCCCGCTGCAGTTGCGTCTGCACGGTCGAGAGCGGCCGATCGAACTCCTCGGCCACCTCGCGCGTGTCGTGCTGCTCGAGGTAACGCAGGCTGATCGGCGTGCGGTAGGGCTCGGGCAGCGCGTGCACGGCGGCCACACGCCGCGCCCGCGCCTCGGCGCGGATCACGGCCTCGTGCGGTTCCTGCGGCGAGCGCTCGACCGTCGCGGAGTGCTCAGGAATCCGGTTTTCGAATCGGCCGGGTCCCCGGTGCGAGCTCGGACGCACAAGAAATGGCAGCCATTTGCCGCTCGTGCCCAACTGCAATTGACCCGGTGTCGGACACGAAAACGATTCTGCCGTACCGCGCCGCAAAGCCCTCGAGCGGTCCGCGCGAGCTTCTGCTGTCCTCGCGCGCGAAGCTAAAGAATGTGTAAACGGGCAGCCGATCGTCTCTCACGCCTCTTGGCAGGGAGATGACATGCGCAATTCCAGCTCCAGGTTCGGTCTGTTCATCGCGGCTTCTCTCCTCGGCCTCTCCGGCTGTGGTGGAGGTGGAAGCAGCGCGGGCGGCGGCGGCGGTGGTGGCGGCGGCGGCGGAGCCGGTGCGCTTCCCGAGACCGAACCCAACAACAACTCGGGGAACGCGGTCGCGAGCACGATCGGTCGAGATTCGACCGGCTCCCTCGATTCGACTGGCGACGTCGATTTCTGGTCCGTGCCGCTGACGGCCGGTCAGTTCATCACGATCGAGCTGCTCGGGACGCGCTTCGACCAGGGGCACTGGGACGACAACCTGGGCAAGAACCTGCCGCGCCTGACGCTGTTCGACGTCAATGGCACGAGCAAGCTGCTCGAGCACGACTACAGCGGCAACACGAGCGACGGCTGGGACTGGGGTCGTCACGACCTCGACTTCCCGCTCTTCCGCGTGCCGGCGACAGGGACGTACTTCGTGTCCATCCGACAGGACAACACGGCCACCGACGGCGGCGACTACGTGTTCAAGGTCAGCACGCGCACGCTGACGAACTACCAGGCCGAGGTCGAGCCGACCGCGACGACCGGTGTCAACGACACCTCGGCCACGAGCGAGAGCATCACGCCGGGCAACGTGCACGGCTTCCACGTCGATGGCGAAGCTGACGTGTTCTCGTTCGACGTCGCCGCGGCGTGCGTCGTCGAGCTCGAGCTCACGGCCTACCGCAACGGCGTCTTCCACGGCGATGACGACTACTTCGACGGGCGCCTGCGCCTGATCGACTCGGACGGCACGACGCAGCTGGGCGTGAACAACGACGCGTTCTTCTCCGACCCGGCCCTCTACTATCGCATCGACACGGCCGGCACGTACTTCGTCGTCGTCGAGGAGCAGATGGGTGCCGGCGACGGCGAGTACTTCCTGCGCTACGCGCAGACGGTCACGGCCGGCTCGACCGCGGAGGTCGAGAGCAACGACACGTCCGGCGCCGCGCAAGCGATCGCGTACGGGGCGCTCGTCCAGGCGGCCGCGAGCACGACCGACGACGACTGGTTCACGTTCACGGGCACGGCCGGCGACCTGGTGCGCGTGCAACGCTTCCAGTCCGACAACTGGCGCGAGGCGGCCAGCACGGTGACCCTCACGGCACTCGACTCGGACGGCACGACGGCGTTGCTGGTCGACCCCGAGGGCAGCATGCACACCCAGTCGCTGCTGCTGCGTCACAGCGGCGCGTTCTTCCTGCGCGTGCCCGCCGCCGGCTCGGCGACCTCGTACGCATTCCGGCTCGAGCGCGTCTTCGCGTCGATCTGGGAGACGGAAGACAACGACGCGATCGCGCGCGCGGACCCCCTCGATGCCGGCGGTCGCGCCTCGGGCGTCGTGGTCGACAACGACGACGACGACTTCTTCAGCTTCCCGGCCACGGTCGGCGTGCCGGTCGTGATCCAGATCTACGCCGCGAAGAGCGTCCACAGCGACGGCTACTTCGAGTTCTCGGGGCACGGCTCGGAGCTGCCCTCGCGCGTGCGACTGTTCAACGCGAGCGGGCAGTTCCTGGCGGAATCCCACTTCGGCAAGGTCGTGGGCACCGAAGGCGTCGTCTCGGGTCTGCCGACGGGCGCCGCAGCCTTCATCCCGCTCGCGACCGGTACGTACTACGCGCGCGTCGAAGCGGTCAGCAACTTCGGCCAGCCGGACTACCACTACGTGATCGAGAAGCGCTGAGCGCATCCGTGAGCAGGCCGCTGGAACGCGCGCTGCTCGGCGCGGCCCTGTGCGCCTGCGCACTGACGATCGGGTTCGTCGCCTGGCCGGGTTCCGCCTCGAGCACGCTGAGCGTGCTCGAGGTCGGTCCGCGCGAGCCCGAGCCCGCCAGCAATCGGCGGTCGTTGGCCATCACGACGTCGGAGGTCGAGCGGCCAGAAGCCCGATCGCAGGCGCCGTCGGAGCTCGATTCCGAGGCGGAAACGAGCGAGATCCCGGTCGCGGCGCGCGCGACCGTGCGCGGACGTGTCGTCCTCGCGGATGGCTCACCGGCGAGCGGCGCCACGGTGTGGAGCTCGAGCGCGCGCTCGCTCGCCGACGCGGACGGCAACTTCGAGCTCGCCGCCGCGAGCGCCCCGGAGACGTGCCAGGCGACCTTGTCGGGCTTCCAGCCGGCGGAAGCCCAGCGGGCCGCGAACGGAATCACGCTGCACCTCGGGCCGCCCACGCTGTCGATCTCGGGACGCATCCGCGCGGAGCAGGGCGAGGAGAGTCAGGGGTGGCGCATCGCGCTGCTCGACGCGACCCTCATCGAGCCGGTCGGGCTCGAGGCCGCGACGCACGAGAGCGCGACGAGCCGCGCGCCGGCGCGCGTACAGAGCGCCGCCGACGGGAGCTTCGCGATCGACGGCCTCTCGCAACGCCCGTACACGCTGGCGGCCTGGCGTGCCGCGCGCGAGCGGATCGAGCTCTTCGCGGCGTCGCCCGCGGCGCCAGGTGAGGGCCCGGTCGAGATCCTGATCCCGCCGGATGCCGCGCGTCGCACGGTCGAGCTGCGGTGCCTCGACGCGACGGGCGTGCCGCTGCCGAACGTGCGCGTGGGCCTGCCGGGCGCGCCTCCGGCCGCCGCGACCAACCAGGACGGCAAGATCGTGCTCACCGGCGCGTTGCCCGCGCAGCTCACGCTCGTGCTCGTCACGCCCGACGGCAGCGTGCTCGCGCGTGTGGTGGATCCGTCGGCGGACGCGGACGTCCTTCTCGACGGGCGCTGAATCGGCTCCGCTCGCCTCCGCCAGCGTGAAACAGCAGGCGGGGGATCGGGCGGGAATCGCACGCGAGCGTTCCCTAGACTCCCGCTCCTTCCGCAACCCACGTCAACAGGCCCCCCCATGATCCTGAAACGCATCGCCCCGCTCTCGCTCGCCAAGGTGTTCGGACTGGTCTACGCCCTGATGGGCTTGCTGATCGGAGCCCTGATCAGCTTCTTCGCGCTCATCGGCGCCTTCGCAGCGGCGCAGTCCCAGGGAGGCGAGGCGTTCGCCTTCCTCTTCGGCGTGGGGGCCATCATCATCCTGCCGGTCTTCTACGGGGTGCTCGGCGCGATCGGCGGATTCTTGCTCGCACTCTTCTACAACCTCGTCGCACGCGTGGCCGGCGGCGTCGAACTCGAGTTCGAGCCCAAGGCGACGGCCTGACCCGCGCTAGGGAAGCACCGCGCGCGATCCTGCGCGGTGCCCACGCGGTCCGAGAGACCTTACGACCGACTCCTTCGCGGTCTCTCAGCTGCTCGCGCGCACTTTGGACAGCGCCGCGAAGTGAGCCGCCCGCTCGCCCGATTTCGTGCCCGTGTGCTTCTCGGCCAGCGATTCGGCCTTCTGCACGTTGGGCGCGTCGAAGGGCTTCTTCTTGGAGACTTGCCCGAAGAACGCGGCCACGGCCTTGGCGGCGTCGCGCTCGGCCGCCCGCGCGGGCTCGTTCAAGCGCGTGACTTCTGCGTTCACGAGCGTTTCGAGTTCCGCCGCGCCCTTGACGTCCTTGGCCAGCTTCTCGAGGTGCTTCTCGGCCTCGACCACGAAGCCGTTGTCGAGCAGCCACTTCGCGCGAGTGATGCGGCGGGTCGTGCGCGCCACGAACTCGTCGCGCGCCACCTGCGCCTCTTCGGTGCCGATCTTCTCGCACTCGGCCAGAGCGATGGCGACGTCGCCCTTGGCGAACGAGGTCCAGACCTTCTTGAGCAGCGCAGGCGTCCCGGCCGGAGCGTCCTTGGACTTCTTGATCTCGGCCGCGATCGCTTAGTCGAGCTTCTTCCCGAAGTCGCCGGGGTAGCCCTGCATGAGGACCGTGCCGTCGATCCCGACGAGCGCGGTCTCGGGCAGACCGTTGCCGACCGTCGCGAACGGGCGCTCCTCGGTCCACATCGTGTTGCTGAGGCCCATCCACTTCTGCTTCCAGACGAACGCCTCGTACTGGTCGCGCGACGCGCCCTGGCACTCGACGAAGATCACCTGAAGCGAATCGCCGTACTGTTCAGCGAGCTTGAGGGCGGCCGGCACGGACCCCCCGATGCAACCGGGTCAACGCGTGCCCCAGAAGTCGACCAGCACCGGTTTCCCGCGCAGGTCGGCCAGGCTCGCGATGCCGAGCGCGTTGACCGGCGCCTTGCGGAACTTGTATTCGGGCGTGTCGCCCACGCCAGCGGATGCGCTGGAAGCCGCGCAGGCCAGGAATGCGAGGGAGGCGAGGATTTGGGCTCTCATTGTGTTTCGGATCGCCAGGGATCCAGAAAGACGCTAACGGGGTCGGCCCGACTCCACAAGCCGGACAGGGCTTTGCAGAGCCCGTACGATGTGGTGACGCCATGGAATCCCGCCGCGAAGGTGCGCACTACCGCGTGAGCCCGGAAGAGCGCGAGCTCTTCGCGCGCGACGGCTACGTGCACCTGCGCGGCGTGCTGGCCGAGGACGAGGTGCGCGCGATCGAGGCGGATTACGACCGCTTCCTGCGGCGCGAGATCGCGGTTCCGGGCAAGGACTTCTGCGACATGTCGGGCGACTACTCGCGCGCGCCGGAGCAGTTCTCGATCGTCAACGTCATGCTCCCCCGCCGCTATCACCCGGCCTGGCAGGGCAACTTGTACGAGCAGCGCGCGGCGTCGATCGCGCAACAGCTCGCCGGCGACGATCTCGTGATCGACTACGACCAGTTGCTGGCGAAGCGGCCGTACAAGGACGACGCGGTGTTCCACTGGCACCAGGACATGGCCTACTGGATCGACACGCCCGACCGGCGCACGGCGACGTGCTGGCTCGCGATCGACGACAGCACGATCCAGAACGGATGCATGCGCTTCGTGCCGGGCTCGCACCGCGAGAGCGCGCTGCGTCCCCATCGCACGCTCAATGGCGACCGCGACGAGTCGCACACGCTCCTGTGCGATGTCGACGAGGGTGCAGACACCGTGCGCCACGCCGAGATCCGCCGCGGGGACATCACCGTGCACAACGAGCGCGTCGTCCACGGCTCCGGCGGCAACGTGACGGGCGGTTGGCGTCGGGCCTACATCGTCGCGTTCCGCGCGCGCGCCACGGTGGCCGAGGAGCGGGCGCGCGGGTTCACGCACTCGCACAACGACGCGCCCGAGGTGCTCGGGTCGGTCGAGGGTGCGAGAGCGGCGCGGAGCCCGTAGAAAACGGATCCGAGCTCGTGGCTTCGCGCGCAAGCGCGCTTCGCTAGGGCTGCCAGGTCGTCTGCACGCCCGGCGTCAGGTTGAACGTCTCGGGCTGGCAGAAGCTGGCCGCGTTGCGGTACCAGGCCTGGTACGTGCGCACGTCGCCGGCCGCGTTCCCGCCGCGCACCGAGATCAAGGGATCGCCGGGCTCGGGGTAGGCCGACGCGCCGAACACGTTGTTGGTCGTCCCCAGGCGCGTGATCGTCCCGCCCGCGCAGCGCAGGCCGTCCCCGAAGACGGCGCCCGCGCCGCCGCTCTGCTGCGACGTGCCCTGGAAGTAGAGCACCGGGCCGTCGGGCATCTGCGAGCCCGCGAGCGCGAACGTGTCGGCGGAGATGCTGGCGACGCCGATCCCGGCCAGGAGCGCCCCGTAGCCCAGCGAGCTCGCGCAGCCCTGGCCGAGCCCGCCGTTGTTACCGCACGGGCACGGCGTCCCGGCGCCGTCGCCGAAGCAGAACGCGATCGTGGTCGGGCCGGCGTCCGGCACTTGCGCCGCCGCGGCGAAGAAATCCGGGGCGCCGGGCTTCCACAGGCCGACCGTGGCGAGGCCGTTCACGGGAGCCACGTCGGCGTCGAAGCGGAAGTTGTAAGTCGTCGCCCAGCGGATCGCATTGGCGTTGAGGTTCTGCGCGTACGTCTCGCTGGCCCACGCCACGTCGCCGGCACCGACCGTGCCCACCCAGTCAGTGGCGGTCTGGCTGACGTTGTTGTAGCCGTCGCCGTTCCTGTGCGTGATGTCGTGGAAGCCGACGTTGGTGACGAGCGCGCCGGCCGGGATCGGCACCGTGAACGAGCCGCCGTTGCGGCCCGAGTTCATGTTGTGGACCGCGAACTCGTAGTGGTACAGGCCGCCGCCCAGGCTCGTCGCATGCGAGCCGACGAGGAAGAGGCCGTCGTCCTGGACCTGCACGCTGGTCAGCGTGACGCCCGGCTCGAGGAGCGGCCAGACCTGGATCGCCGGCAGTCCGCGCACGGTGCTGCCCATCGTCGCGAACGTGTAGTTCGTGGGCCCGCCGGTGACGCCCATCTGCTTGTAGCTGGCGTTGTTGTTGTTGTTTCCGGCCTGCGCGTCGTCCGAAGTCACGTACGTGCACTCGGCGTAGTAGCGCACCGTGGCGCTGCTCGGCTCCAGGTCCGAGAGCTCCATCTCGCAACGCCGCGCCGCCGTGCCGGACCAGGGCGGGTTCGCGCCCGGGTATGGGAAATAGCCCGTGTGCGCGTTGACCTGCCAGCGCGGAGTCAACGTCGACTGGTTCCCGGACTGGCCAGCGCTGTACGGATCGGAGCAGCCGATGCCCATGATCTGGTTGTTGCCCGGGTTCTGGCACGTGCAGCACAGGCTGCCCGTGTCGGAGGCGAAGCCGTGCTTGAGCCAGCTGATGCCGATCTGCTCGAAACGGCCCGATCCGTCGACGATCTCGTGCTTGTAGAAGGTCTCGCTGATGACCGGGTGCAGGTTTGTCGGGCCGTACCAGTTCAGCACCGCGCTGCCGACGTTGCAGGCCGTCGTGCCCAGCGTGAACGAGTCGAGCCCGGCGGTCGGGTTCGCGTTCTGAATGCTGGTGATGTCGCCGATCAGGACATCGGGGCCGACGCTCGTCCCGCACGGATCGCTGCCGGGCTGGAGCGAGAACGTGCCGCTGTAGGTGGTCGAGCTGAACGCGCCCATCTGCAGCATGTACGTCGTGCCGCTGACCGCGGAGAAGTAGAGCGAGGACTGCTGCCCGCAGCTGTCGTCGTTGCAGGCGACCTGCGAGCCGGACGACGGACAGCCCGACGCGGCGTAGACCGCCACCACCGTGTCCGCGCCCGTGCCGCCGCAGAGCGAGAGGTTGATGGTCTCCGTCGTCGCCGCCGTCCACTCGAACCACACGTCGCGGAAGATCGTCGTGCACCCGCTGGGCTGCGGCGAGCCGGTCGTCGCGCCCGTCGTGACGACGGCGAAGGAGCCCGTGCCTGCGATCACCGTGGCCGTCGTGCAGCTGTTCGAGCCCTGCGCGCTCGTCGTCGAGGCCAACAGGCAGAGCGCGGAAACGACGGAGACGGGAAGCAGAGAGCGATGCATGGCCGGATCCCTTGGGGGGCAGGAGGATTGCAGTCCGCGTTCAGCGGTCGTCGTCGGTATGGACGCGAAGAGACGATCCTAACGCTTCTCGCGCCCCGTGGCGGATTCCCCTTCATCCAGGGCCTCCGGGCCCGCTCTCCAGCGCGATCCCGCGCGCTTCCCGACCCGTACCTAACGCGGCGCGACCTCGCCGTTCGCCGGCGTCTGTCCGGGCGGAGGCAGCTTCAGGAGCTCCTGGTGGCGCTCAAGGATCAGCTTCTCGAGCGCCTGCGCGGCCAGGCCCAGACCGACCGCGTTGGGGTGCTCGTCGTCCGCGGCGATCTCGGCCACGGTGAAGCCGCTGGCCGCGTAGATCGGCAGCATGTCGAGCGTCAGGAATCCGCGCTGTTGGGCGGCCTCGATCGTCTGCGCGTGCAGGTCGGCGATCGGGTACTCGGCCCAGCTCTTCACGCCGCCGTACGTCGGGAACACGATGACGATCACCTTGAGCCCGCGCGCCGCGGCGAGATCGCGCGCCTTGTCGAAGGCCTTCAGCAGGGAAGGCCAGTGCGGACCGTCGGGCGCGGCCAGGTAGCGGTAGTTGCTGCCGTCGCCGAGCGTCCGCATCCCCCATTCGCGGCGGCCGAAGGCGAGCAGCCGAAGGATGTTCAACCGCTCCCACCACTCCGTCTTGTGGAAGACCTGGTGCAGCGGCTGCACGGGCTCCGTCTCCGGGCCGTTGGGGTGGTAGTCGATGATGATCAGGTCGGGGTCGAGCGGCAGCGCCTTCGTCTCCAGCGTGGCCACTTCGTCGCGCGTCGCATAACCGCCGACGCCGAAGTTCATCACCTCGTAGCGGCGCGTCGTTCCGGCTGCGTCCTGGTTGAGCAAGCGCTCGAGCTGACCCGGGTAGCTGTCCTCGGCCGTCGTCGTCCAGCCGAACGCGACCGACGCGCCCATCGCCACGATCCGCACGGTGTCGGGCGGCTTCACGACGCTGTACTCGCGGCCGCGGAAGCCGAGCGAGTTCACGGACACGAGGACCCCGCGGATCATCGCGCTCTTGCCCGGGTTCAGCTCGTAGGGCACGCCCGGCGCGGTCGACGGTCGGTGCAGGAGAGCGGACCACTCGTTGTCGGGCTGAGGGGGCCGCGGACGGCGGAACTGGACGGGCTGGAACCAGGCCAGGAGCAGCTCGATCACGAGCAGGAGAGCGACGAACTGCGCCAGCAGCAACGCGACGAACACCCACGTGGGTCGGCGCTTCACACGCGGCGCACTGCGACTCTCTGCAGGCGGGACTTGCGGATTCATGCGTGGCTTCGATCGACGTCGGGGTCGGCCCCGACCACTCCGCGGTCGGGGTTCCAAGGCGTGTATACTTTTCGCCCCAAGGCGATCAATCTACTCGCCGTTTCGACATGCGCATCCTCGGAATCTCGGCCTTCGCCCGCGGCAGCTCGGCCGCTCTCCTGCGCGACGGCGAGCTCGTGGCTGCGGCCCAGGAGGAGCGCTTCACGCGCGCGCCGAACGAGGACGGCTTCCCGCATCAGGCCGTCCGGTTCTGCCTCGAGTCGGCCGGAGTGCACAGCTCCGAGCTCGACTTCGTCGGCTTCCACGAGAAGCCGCTGACGAGCTTCGAGCGCTCCCTCGAGACGTTCCTGGCCTTCGCGCCGGCCGGATTCGGCGCGTTCCGCCGCGAGCTGCCGCGCTGGATCGGCCGGCGGTTGTTCGTCGCGCGCGAACTCGATCGCGCGCTGGGCCTGCGCAAGAAGCGCTACATCTTCGCCGAGCACCACGAGTCGCACGCAGCGGCGGCCTTCTACCCTTCGCCGTTCGAGAGCGCGGCCATCCTGACCGTCGACGGCGGCGGGGAATGGGCCACGACGACGCTGGGCCAGGGACGCGGCAACCGGATCCAGCTGACGCACGAGATGCGCCATCCGCACTCGGTCGGTCTCCTGTACTCCGCGTTCACGGCCCACCTGGGCTTCCCGCTCGACGGCTGTGGCGAGCGTCAGGTCATGGACCTGGCCGCGCACGGCGAGCCGCGCTTCGTCGCGCCGATCCTCGAGCACGTCGTGGACGTGAAGCCCGACGGATCGATCTGGCTGGACGCGTCGTACTTCCGCTTCGCCCACGGGCAGACGATGACGTCGCCGCGTTTCCACGCGCTCCTGGGCGGAGCGCCGCGCAACGCCGAAGAGCCAATCACGCAACGGCACATGGATCTGGCCGCGTCGATCCAGCGCGTGACGGAGGAGATCCTGCTGCGCATCGCGCGGCATCTGCACGCGCTGGCGCCGGGCCCGAACCTGGTCGTCTCGGGGAGCGTGTCCCAGAACAGCGCCGCCAACGGCCGGATCGTGCGCGAAGGACCGTTCGCAAACGTGTGGGTCCAGCCGGCGTCGGCCGTCGCGGGCAGCGCGCTGGGCGTCGCCCTGCTGATCCAGCACCAGCTCCTCGATCGCGCGCGGCGCGTGGCGGCCGGCGTGCGGACACGCGTGCACCCCGGACCGCGCTACTCGATGGAGCGCATCGAGGCGCTGCTGCGCAGCCAGGGCGCGCGCTACGAGGTCGTCGAGACGCCCGAGCGCGATCGGCGCGTCGCCGGCATGCTCGCGCAGGGCAAGATCGTGGCCTGGTTCCAGGGTGCCGCGGAGTTCGGCACACACAGCCTGGGCGCGCGCAGCCTGCTCGCGGATCCGCGCCGCGCCGACCTGCACAGCACGCTGGATCGGAAGGTGCGGTTCCAGGAGTCGTTCGGCGCGCTGACGCCGGCCGTGCTCAAGGAGCGCGCGCCGGAATGGTTCGACGTGCCGCCGGGATTCGACAGCCCGTACCGGATGATCGCGTCGCCCGTGCACGCCAGCCGGCGCGGGGCGGGCCCGGCGAACGGCGCGCTGGCGAAGACCGAAGCGATCCCGGCGGTCACGCACGTCGACGGCTCGAGCACGATCCAGACGGTCGATGCGACGCTCGATCCGGGTCTGGCCGGCGTGCTGAGCGCGTTCGAGCGCTCGACCGGCTGTCCCGTGCTCGTGAACGCGGGCTTCACGCAGGGCGCGGACCCGATCGTGCAGAGCCCCGAGGACGCCTGGCGCACGTTCATGTCGAGCGAGACGGACGTGCTCGTGATGGAGAACGCGATCGTGGTCAAGGCCGAGCAGCGCGCCGAGCTCGAGGCGCGCCGCACGGACCCGCGCTCGGGCCGCGAGCAGGATCCGGCGCTCGAGGACCTGATGCGCTGTCCCGCCTGCGGCGGCGCTTTCGACTTCGAGAAGGACCGCGCGACATGCAAGTCGTGCGGCGCCGCCCACGTGCGCGAAGAGGGCATCTGGCGCCTCTTCCACCCCAACGAGCCGTTCGACGGCGACATCACCGAGATGGTGAAGGGGTTCTACGAGGAGCACCCGTTCCCGAACTACGATGGATACGACTCGCTGCGCTCGCTGATCGACAAGGCGCGCCTGGGCATCTACGCGCGACTCCTGGGCGAGCAGATCCCGTTCGGCGCGCGCATCATCGAGGTCGGCTGCGGCACGGGGCAGCTCTCGAACTTCCTGGGGATCGGCGGCCGCACGGTCGTCGGCGCCGATCTGTGCCTCAATTCCCTGCGGCTGGCCGAGAGGTTCCGCGCGAAGCACGACCTGCGCCGCGTGCGCTTCGCGCAGATGAACTTGTTCCGCCCGAGCTTCGCGCCCGGGAGCTTCGACGTCGTGTTGTGCAACGGCGTGCTGCTGACGACGAGCGACCCGCGCGGCGGCTTCGAGTCGATCGCGCGCCTCGTCAAGCCCGGCGGCCACATCATCATCGGCAGCTACAACACGTACGGGCGACTGGCCGTCGACTCGCGCCGCGTCTTCTTCCGGATCACCGGCGGCCGCATGCGCTGGGTCGACCCGCACCTGCGCGGCGGGAAGCTGAGCCGCGAGAAGGAAGACGCCTGGTTCCACGACCAGTACATGCACCCCAACGAGACGAAGCAGACGATGGGCGAGGTGCTGAGCTGGTTCGACCGCGCCGGGTTCGAGTTCGTGAACGCCGTGCCGAAGACGAACCCCTACGAGGCCTTCACCGAGCGCGAGCAGCTGTTCGAGACGGCCTCGCGCGGCAGCAAGCTCGACCGCGCGCTGGCGCAGGCCAAGATGATCCTGACCGGCAACCGCGAGGGCGGCTTCTTCGTGATGATCGCGCGGCGCAAGGTGGACGCGTGATCCAGATCGACTGGAACCCCAGCCCGCGGCAGCTGCGCCAGTTCGCATGGGCCTGCCCCGTCGGTTTCACGCTGATCGGCGTGATGCTGCGGAACGTCGGCGCGCGGGAGTGGTGGTGGTGGCCCGCCACCGGCCTCGCGCTCGGTCTCGTGTTGCTCGTCGTGGGCCTCCTGAAGCCCCTCGCCCTGCGCCCGATCTACGCCGCCGCGCTCGCGATCGCGCTGCCGATCGGCTGGGTCGTCTCGAACCTGTTCGTGGCCATCTTCTTCTTCTTGCTGATCACGCCGCTCGCGCTCTTGTTCCGCGCGATCGGTCGCGATCCGCTGGCGCTGCGCGCGCGCGGAGCGGCGACGCAGTGGCACGTGCGCCCTCCCAACGACGACCCGCGCAGCTACTACCGGCAAGGGTGACATTACGGTATGCGTCACTTGTCGCTGTCGGTGATCCCCATCCCGCTGCGGTCGGGGTAGGCCGGCCGTGACGGCGCGACGTAGGGGCGCGCCTGGATCTCGGCCATCATGTGCTCGATCGCCTTGTCGAGCTGCGGGTCGCCGCCGTCGACCATCAGGGACGGGTCGTCGAGCACGAAGATGTCGGGCTCGACGCCGTGGCCCTCGATGCCCCACGTGCCGTCCTTCTCGTAGTAGCCGAACGTGGGCACCGTGACGACGGCTCCGTCGAGCAGGGACGGGTTGCCCGAGAGCCCGACGAGCCCGCCCCACGTCTTCGTGCCGATCAGCTTGCCCAGCCCCATCATGCGGAAGTAGGCCGGGAACGCGTCGCCGCCCGAGCCCGACATGCCGTTGATCAGCATGCACTTGGGGCCCTGGTGCGCATCCGGCGGCCAGGCCCAGTCGATGCCGTCGCGCCGCGCCCAATAGTTCGTGACCGGGCGGTTCAGGAGCTCGATGAAGCGCGTCGGGATCTGTCCGCCGTTGTTCCAGCGCTCGTCGATGATCAGCGCGGCCTTGAGCGTCTGGCCGTAGAACTGGCGCACGAGGTCGTCCTGACCGTCGACGCCGGTGCTCTGGACGTAGATGTAGCCGACCTTGCCGCCCGTCTTCTTGTCGACGTAGGCACGGTTCTTCTCGATCCAGTCGCGGTAGCGCAGCTCCTTCTCGCTCTCGAGCATCTCGACGACGACCTCGCGCGCGTCGGCGTCGAGGGTCGCCTTCTTCGAGACGGTCAACGTGACCGCTCGTCCGGCCAGCCCCTGGAACGAGGCCCACGGATCGCGCGTCGTGTCGAGCGGCGCGGAGTTCACCGCCAGGACCCAGTCGCCCTCGCTGACGTTCACGCCCGGAGCTCTCAGCGGGTTGCGCGCGTCGACGTCCCAGGCGGCGCCCTCGTGGAGGCGGGCGATTCGCCAGGCGCCGCCGTCGAGCCGCCAATCGACGCCCAAGAGGCCGACGTCGGGCTGGGACGTGCTCGTGCTCGCCCCGTCCGAGTAGTAGGCGTGGCCCACGTTGAGCTCCGAAATCATCTCGCGGATGACGTAGCCGACGTCGCCGCGCGACGCGCAATCGGCCAGCATCGCGGCGTAGTCGTCGTGGACCTTCTGCCAGTCCACGTTGTGCATCCGCGGGTCGTAGAAGAAGTCGCGCTGGAGCCGCCAGGCGTCTTGGAAGATCTGGTTCCACTCGGCGCGCGGGTCGACCAGGGCTTCCAGGCCCTCCGTCGAGAGCTCCTCCTCCTCGGCCTCGAGCTCCGCGTCCAGCAGCGCGACGCCCTTCTCGCGCTCGATGAGGATCTTCTGGCCGTCGGCGGACAGCACGTAGGCCGGCACGTCGGCCGCGAGCTCCTTCTCCTCGTGCTCGCCCGTCTTCTCGTCGGGCTCGAAATCGAAGAGCTGCAGCGTCGACTCCTCTTCGCGCGCCGTGACAGGATGGCGCAGGTAGACGAGGGCGCCGGCCGACGTGACCGCCAGCCCGCTGAAGAGCCCCGGGTCGACGGGCAGGATCAGCGCACGGCGCTCGAAGTCCGCCAGCTCGACGTCGACCGTTTCGCGCGGTTTCTGCGCCGTTTCCTGGTCCTCGTCTTCTTCCGCCGGCGCAGCCGCGTCGCCCTTGTCCTGCGCGCCCTTCTTCTTGGACGCGGCGGCGGGCTTGGCCTTCGCGTGCGCCTTCTCCTCGGACTTCGCGTCGGGGCCCTCCTCCTCGTCGCTCTTCGCCGCGAAGGGCGAGACCACGTCAGCGCGCAACGGCACGGCCAGCAAGACCTGCGTGCCGGGGTAGACGAAACTCGTGTCGAGCTCGCCGTAGAGCGGGGCGAACGAGCGGCTCGATGTGAAGTAGAGCCAGTCACCCTGCCGGTCGAACACGGGCTCGGAGTCGTTGAACACGCCGGCCGTCACCTGGTGCTTCGCTCCCGTGGCCACCTCGTACAACCAGATCGCCGCGGCCGACGCGCTGTCGTCGCGCAGCGAGTACGCCAACCAACGGCTGTCGTGCGACCAGCTGGGCGTTTCGTCCAGGAGGTCGCCGGTCCAGGCGTCGCGGTCGATCGTCTTCGTATCGCCGCCGTCGACGGCCTGTAGGAGCAAGGCGCCGGTCTTGTCCGTGAACACGATGTGCTTCGAATCAGGCGACCACGTCGGGCGCCCGCGGTAGAACTTCGAGCCCGACGTCAGCGCCCGCGCCGGTCCCTTGCCGTCGGCCGGCGTCACGTAGAGCTCGTACTCGCCGCTCGCGTCGGCCGTGTACGCGATCCAGCGCCCGTCGGGACTCCAGGACGGATCGCGCTCGAAGACCGCGCTCGTGCGCGTCAGGTTGCGCGGCGTGCCGTCCTTCGCCGGCAGCGTCCACACGTCGCCGCGCGCCTCGACCAGCGCCCGTTTCCCGCTCGGAGAGAGCCCGAATCCACCGGCGAGATCCGCGACGTCCACGGGTTGCGCGCGCAGCGTGGGCCGCGCGCCGGGAACCGTCACCTCGACCCGCGTGGTCCTGTCGGTCGCCAGGTCGAGCAGCACGAGCTCGGCCCCGTGCTGGAAGACGATCTCGCCCTGCCCGGTCGGACCGGGACCGATCGCCGGCCAGCGCGCGTCGTAGTCGGTGTAGCTCGTCAGCTGCCGGCGCTTGCCGGTCGCCGGATCCAGGCTCCACACGTTCAGGCGGTGCGAGGGTCCCTCGTCGGAGAGGTACGCGAGCTGGCCGCCGTGCCACATCGGCTGCGTGTCCGTGCCCTCCCACTCGGTCGCGCGGCGCGCGCTCGCGTTGCGCAGGTTGAAGAGCCAGATGTCGGTCGACATCCCGCCGCGGTAGCGCTTCCAGCTCGAGTTGTCCGTCGAATTCGGCGTGTAGGCCAGCCACTCCCCGCTCGGGCTGATCGTTCCGAACGTGCCGTACGGGACGCCGACCCTGGCCGGCAACCCGCCGCGAGGCGGCACGGTGAAGAGCTGGTCCTGTCGCTCGCGCCCGGCCAGCGCGTTCATGAAGAACAAGAGCTGGCCGTCGGGCGTCCAATCGCACAGGCGCTCGGAGCCAGGATGGTGCGTGACGCGCGTGGGCACGCCGCCGTCGACGGAGACCGTGTACAGATCGCGCCCCGCGTCGTAGCTGCCGACGAACGCGATCTGGCGTCCGTCCGGGCTGAAACGCGGCAGCGATTCCGGGCCCGGCGGGCTCGCCAGCGGCGTCGCCACGCCGCCCGTGCGCGGCACGAGCCACAGGTCGTCGGCGTAGACGAAGACGATGTGCTCGGCGCTCACGTCTGGGAAGCGCATCATCCCGGCGTGCGGGCTCACTTGCGCGGTAGCGGCGCTCGCGAGACCGATCGCGAGCACGGGGGCGCTCGTCCAGCGCGCGAGGACCGGTCGCGTGTTCATCCAAGTGCAGGCGGAAGGGGCGGACTTCATCGGCGGGGACGCTCTCACGGGGGGGGCTGGGCAGGCGACCGGGACCGCGATCGCGCGGCGAGAATACGCCCGCGCCGCCCGAGCGTGCACCCGAGCCACCGGCGCACCACGCGCGCTGCCGGCCGTCGCACGCACGCAGGGCGGGGCGCTGGTGTTCCGAGCGAGTCGGCGCGGAGCGTGTCGCGGCGAGCGGCACGCCCTGCGTACAATCGTGGCCGTGCGCGGGTCATTCCCTTCCCGAATGCTGGCGGTGACCCCGTTCCTGCTCCTGGCGGTCGCGAGCTGCGGACCGAAGACCCATGCCGGCTTCGCGCCTGCGTCCTTCACGGACGCCGAGGCCGCCGAACCCGCCGTGGTGGAGGTCGTCCAGCGCTTCCAGGATGGCGTGCGCGCGGCCCCCGCCGACGCCGATGCGCACGGTCGGCTCGGGCTGGCCTTCGCCGCCAACGGTCTCTGGGACGAGGCGCAGAGGAGCTTTCGCAACGCCGTCGAGCTGGCGCCCGACAACGCCGCGTGGCGCTTCCACTGGTCACGGGCGCTGCGCGAGACCGGGGATTCGGCGCGCGGCATGCAGATGCTGCGCGACTCGGCGCACGAGCTGCCCGACGAGCCGGGCGTGCAGCTGGCCTTGGCGCTGGCCCAGCTCGACGCGGCCGAACCCGCTGCTGCGGAGGCGACGTTGCGCGCTGCCCTGGTTCGGACGCCGCACCAGACCGCGCTGCAGACCGAGCTGGCTCGCGCGCGTCTCGAACAGGGCGATGCGGAGGGCGCGGAGGCGCTGGCGCGCCAGACCGTGCTGGCCGACCCTTCGTACGGCCCCGCGCGTTACGTGCTCGGGCTGGCCCTGCGCGACCTGGGCCGGGACAGCGAGGCGCGCGACCAGCTCGCCGTCGGCCTGAACGCTAAGCGGCAGGAGCTGGCCATCCCTTTCTCGCGCGAGCTCGAGGCCTATTCGGCTTCGCTCGCGGTGCAGAACCGGCGCGCGTCCGCGCTGCTCGCGGAGGGGAAGCCGGTGGCCGCGGCGGAAATCTGGCAGAAGCTGGTCGAGCGCCATCCGGAGGACGCCACGATGCTCTCCAACCTGGGTGGCGCGCTCCTGGTGCAGGGCGAGGTCGCGCGTGCGCAGACTGCGTTCGAGCGCGCCTGCGTGCTCGACCCGCTCTCGTTCGCGGCCGAGCTGGGTCTGGCCGAGCTGCACCTGCGCGCCGAGCGGTTCGACGCGTCGCGCCAGCACGCCCAACGAGCCGTCGAGCGGGGTCCCACGGTCGCGCGTACGCACCACCAGCTGGCCAAGGCGCTGGCGCTCCTGCAGCAATACCCGCGCGCCTACGACGAGCTGCTCCTGGCGCACAGTCTCGATCCGCAGGATCCCGACATCCTGCGCGGACTGGGCGAGACGTGCCTGAAGCTTTCGGAGCCCGAGCAGGCGCTGGCGTACTACACGCGGCTCCTCGAGATGCGTCCGCGCGACCTGGTGGCGCGCGTGAACTGCGCCAACCTGCTCCTGCGGCTCGGACGCGTGGACGAAGGGCAGGCACAGGTCGTCGAGCTCGAGGGTCTCGCCCCGGATCATCCGCGCGTGCAAGCCCTGCGCGCGCAACTCACGAGAATGGGCCGATGAAGCTGGAGTGGAACGGGTACGTTGCGCTCGCGCTCGCCGCGGCGCTGACCACGTCCTGCCGTCAGGAGGCGACGCCGAAGCCGTCCGCGCCCGAGCCGGCCGCCGGCGCGCGCGACAAGACGGAAGCACCCTGGTTCGAGGACGTCGCGCTGGCGAGCGGAATGGACTTCCGTCACGTGCGCGCGCTCGAGCAACGCTTCCTGTTCCCCGAGATCATGGGCTCGGGGTTGGCGTGGCTCGACTACGACGCCGACGGCTGGATGGACCTGTACGTCGTGCAGAGCGGCGACCTGCAGCCGGAAGGCCGCGACGTGCCCGGCAACGTGCTGTACAGGAACCTGGGTGACGGGCGCTTCGCGGACGTCACCGCCGCGGCCGGCGTGGGCGACAAGGGCTACGGCATGGGCTGCACGGTCGGCGACTACGACGGCGACGGGCGCGTCGACCTGTACGTCACGAACGTCGGGCCGAGCGTGCTCTACAGGAACCGCGGCGACGGGACGTTCGCGGACGTCACGGCCACGGTCGGCGTCGCCGGCGGCGGCTGGAGCACGAGCGCGGGCTTCTTCGACTACGACCTGGACGGCGACCTCGACTTGTGGGTCGTCGACTACGTGCGCTGGAGCCGCGAGCGCGAGATCGCCTGCAAGTCGAACTACGGCGAGCGCGACTACTGCTCGCCCAACAACTACAGCGCGCCGGCGCAATGCCGGCTGTACCGCAACGAGGGCGACGGCACGTTCGAGGACGTCAGCCAGGGCGCCGGCATCGGCGCCGCCTTCGGCAACGGGCTCGGGCTGGCCCTGGCCGACTTCGACCGCGACGGCCGGCTCGACGCCTACGTGGCCAACGACGGCATGCCCAACCAGCTGTGGATCAACCAGGGCAACGGACGCTTCGTCGACAAGAGCCTGCTGTCGGGCACGGCCGTCAACCGCAACGGCGCCGCGGAAGCCTGCATGGGCGTCGCGCTGGGCGACGTCGACGGCAACGGCTACCTCGATGTGTTCCTCACGAACCTGCGCGGCGAGACCAACCGGCTGTACTTGAACCAGGGTGCGGTGATGATCGACCGCACGCCGCAGTCGGGCCTGACGCTGGCCGGCCTGCAGTACACGGGGTTCGGCGACGGCCTCTTCGACTTCGATCTCGACGGCCGGCTCGACCTGTACGTGTGCAACGGGCGCGTCGGCCAGTGGAAGCCCGTCTTCTCCGATGCGGACATCTACGCCGAGCCGGCACAGGTGTTCCGCGGCCTCGACCGCGCGCGGTTCACGGAAGTGCTGCCGCAGGGCGCTACGGCAGCGCCCTGGGTGGGCAACAGCCGTGGCGCGGCTTTCGCGGACTACGACAACGACGGTGACGTCGACGTGGCGGTCTCCACGAACCACGGGCGCTTGCGCCTGATGCGCAACGTCGCCCCGCGCCAGGGTCGCTGGCTGCTCGTGCACGCGCTCGACGCGCGCGGCGTCGACGTTCCGGGAGCGCACTTGACCTTGCAGGTTGGCGGTCAGACCTGGCACCGCGACGTCGTGATTTGCTCCAGCTACTGCTCCGCCAACGACCCACGTGCGCACTTCGGTCTGCCGACCGGAACACCTGCGGCGGAGCTGCGCGTCACGTGGCCGGGCGGCGAGAAAGAGTTCTTCGGGCCGCTCGAGCCGGATCGCACCCACGTCGTGCGGCGCGGTACGGGACGCGCGGCGCGCTGAAAGACCGAGTGTGCAAGGCCCGGGCTCGAAGTCCGGCGGATCGCCCAGCGGTTCGCGGGGCGGCACCACGGGCGGCGACCGCTGATCATTTTCGGGCCGGAACCGGCCTCGGTACGGGCCCCGAGCCTCCACGCGGAGGCTCGGGGCCCGCACGCTTTTCCACCCCCGTCCGCGCTACAGATCGGTCTTCCGACCGTCCGATCCGGATGCGGGGCAGGTAGGGGGTCCGTGGCGCGCGTCGGTGGTTCGACCGCGCCCGAATCGCACCTCTTCGCCGGTCCCGCGAGAGGGACCCCGCGATGGACTTCGGCCGAGCACGCACTTCGACAGCCCTGGGACGAGCGACGCTTTGCACAGCCGGCTTCCTGCTGGCCGCTTGCGGAGGCGGGGGCAGCGAGGTCAGCGCGCCGCCGACCACCGCCTCGTTCACGACAACGGGCGGAACCGTGGCGGAGGGCGCGGCGCCGCTCTCGATGACGGTCGTCCTGCACACGACGTTCGCGGCGCTCACCGAAGCGGCGACGATCGACGTCGTCGACACAGGCATGGGCAGCGCCGCCTCGGGCAGCGACTACGCCGCGTTCACGCCCGTCACGATCACCTTCCCCATCGGGGCAGTGGACGGGGACACGCAGACCGTCCCCTTCGCCGCGACCGGAGACCTGCTGGTCGAAGGTGTGAGCGAGACGGTGCGCTTCGGCCTGCAGAACGGCGTGTACGGCGTGGCGGCCGGCGTGGTCACGTTCACCGCGACGGTCACGGACGTCGACGTGGCGACGATCCAGTTCGACCTGGCGTCCAGCCTGACGGCCGACGAGAGCCTCGTGGCGCGCGACGTGTTCGTCGAACTCGACCTGCCGCCGTCGACGACCCTGGGCGTCGCCGTGACGGCGCTCGTCTCCGACGCGGGCGGCGGCACTGCCACCTCGGGCGTCGACTACGGCGCGGTTCCGGCGCAGACCGTCACGTTCGCCGCCGGCAGTGTGGACGGTGCGACGCAGACGATGTCGGTGCTGATCCTGGACGACGCCACGATCGAGAGCGACGAGACCGTGCGTCTCTCGCTGTCGATGCCGGGCGCGGGCAGCACGATCGGCGCGACGAGCCTGCACGTGCTCTCCATCCAGGACGACGACGCCACGGGTGCTCCCGCGTTCGTCGCGACCGAGGGCGTGACGGGCGTCGAGAACGCGCTGGCCTACGACGCGCTGGTCTCGCTCGGCTCGCAGACCGTCGGCGCCGGGCCCAACGCCGGCACGCTCGTGCGCGTCGCGAACGCGGGCGGGTCGTTGATGGACCTGGGCGCGCCGCAGCTCTCGGGCACCAACCCCAACGATTTCGACGTCGTGGTCGAGTCGGCGCCGCTGCAGCCGCCGCCGGGGCCGGGCCAGGCTGGTTTCGTGCTCGCACCGGAAGCGCTCGTGCCGTTCACGGCGCTCGAGACGGCCGACGGAGCGGAGCTGACGTTTGCGCTGGATGCGTCGCGGCTCGCGGCGCTGCAGCTCATGCCGCGCGCGACGTTGCACGCATTCCCCGTGCCCGGCATGGACGACGTGACGCTCGACCTGCGCCAGTTGCGGCTGCCGTTCGCGACCGACGCCGTGCTGCGCGTCGACGGCGTCGACGTGCCGGGCGGCCTCGCGGGCGCCGTCGGCGACCTGAGCGTGTGGAGCGGCAGCGTGCTCGAAATGCCCGGCTCGCGCGCGTTCCTGTCCTTCTCGAGCCAGGGCGCGCGCGGCTTCCTCGAGCTGCCGCTGGCCGTCGATCGCTACGTGCACGTCGCGACGCTGAGCGGACCGGGAGCGAATGGCGAGCCCGCGACATGCAGCGTCGTGCGCACGCCGGATCTGGCCGCCTTCGCGGCCGGCACGCCGGACATCTGCGCCGGCGAGCGCTTCGTGCCGGGCACGACGCAGCAGTTCGAGCTGGACGCGTCGGCCTTCCTGCCGCCGTCGGAATCGCTCACCGCGTCGGACTGCCGCATCGCGATCGAGACCGACTACCAGCTCTTCCAGCGCTTCCCCTCGACGCTGGCCGCGAGCACGTACGTGACGCAGCTGATGGCCGCGATCAGCGATCAGTACTTCACCGACGTGCAGACGACGGTCTCGATCGCGTACCTGGGCCTGTACTCGAGCGTCTCCGACCCCTGGCTCTCGCAAGACTCGGGCGGCGACACGGGAGACCTCCTCGACGAGTTCCAGAACGCCTGGGTCACGAACGGCTGGCCCGTCTCGGCCAACCTGGCGCACTTCATCTCGGGCGCCGGCCTGGGCGGCGGCATCGCCTACGTCAACGTGCTCTGCAACCAGAGCTTCGGATTCGGCGTCAGCGGCAACATCAACGGCTCGATCAACTGGGGCACCTGGACGGGAGCCCCGGCGAACTTCACCTGGGACTTCGTCGTCGTCGCGCACGAGCTGGGCCACAACTTCGGCTCGAGCCACACGCACTCGTACTGTCCGCCGCTCGACCTGTGCTACGCGAACTGCAACGGGACGACGGCCTGCTCGCAGGGCACGATCATGAGCTACTGCCACACCTGCGGCGGCATGGACAACATCGACCTGGATTTCCACCCGGTGACCGCGAACATCATGCGCGCGGCCGTCAACGGCAGTTGCCTGGGGCTTTCGGCACTCGGCGTCGGCGACTACGTGCAGTACCGCGTGCGCTTCAACCCGCTGACCGCGACCGGCCAGCGCGACGCGAACCTGACGTTCTCGCACGACGCCCCGAACGTGACGCAGCCGTTCCGGATCCGCCTGCGCGGCACCGCGAACTGATCGGTGTACAAGGGTGTCAGACACCTTGTCCCCACATGACGCCGCCGGGCGCCCTGAAGTCGGGACAAGGTGTCTGACACCCTTGTCTACCGGTTGACTTGCAGCGGGATCACCGTTGCCCCGGCGATCGCGACCGGCAGGCCGGCGCGCAGCGCGACCTCGGCGAACGGCCGCCCGTTGCGCTCGATCGTCCCCGATGCGGACACGATGTCGCTCGTCGTCTGCCCGCCTTTCTCCTTCATCCCGGATTCGACCTGG
The DNA here is from genome assembly GCA_031400875.1 of Planctomycetota bacterium. Taxonomy (GTDB): domain Bacteria; phylum Planctomycetota; class UBA1135; order UBA1135; genus JAEUHZ01. The sequence continues at coordinate 75,361 of JANNQS010000008.1, forward strand.
ACGTCCTGGAAGCGGTAGGTGTCGCCGCCAGCACGCACGGTGCTCCCGATCGTGCAGCGCAGCTGGCTGGCCCAGCCGCGCTGGCTCGTCAGGAGCCGCAGCGAGTTCGAGGAGGCGAAGTCCGAGAAATGCTGCTCCAGCACGTCGATCTCGTGGTCGTCGCCGTGGATCCGGCCGCTCACGTCGTAGCGGGTCTGGGCCTCGCGGCCATCGACGCCGCCCTGGCTCTGCACGGCGCCCCGGGCCGTCAGCTCGACCTCGTAGCGTGGACCCAGCAAGGCCGACCAGCCGATCACGCGCGCTTCGAACGTGTTCCCGTCGAACTTCTCCTGCACGGAGACCTCGACCTGGTCGGGCATCCGGTAGCGGTAGGCGAGCCGGTGCGGCGCCGCGAGCCAGTTCACGGCGTACTCGGCCGAGTTGTCGCCCTGCGCGTCGATGCCTGCGAACTCGTGGATCTGGCCGCCCACGTTCACGACGAGCTTGTCGGCCGGCGCCGGCGAATACTGCCAGCCGTGCTGGTTGCCGGTGATCGTGCCGCTCCGCGTCACCTGCCCTTGCAGCGCCGCACCGGTCTGCGCGGTCGCGAAGTACACGGCCTCCGTGAGCATCGTGCGCGAGGTCATGACCCCCATCGTGGCCAAGCGCGGCAACCCGAAGGCGGCGCTGAGCGCGGCGCTCGGATCGACGATCGGGCTGTTGCTCGGCGCGGCGTCGGGCATCGCTTCAACTCCTCGCTGCGTCGTACCCGGCGCGGCCGGCTCCGTCCGCGCCGTCGCGGGCGCGCTCGCCTGGGCAGCCTGCTCCTGGCTGCACGCACCGAGAAGGAGAAGGGACAAGTACGACGCGGAACGAATGGCGTGCATGGCTCCTCGCGATCCCGGACAGGTTGGACGCGCGCATCCTACGTTCCTCCGGTGCGCCGCGTCGAAGGCGGCGCGCGCGCCGCGCGCGAGAATCGACCTTGCCCGGTCTCTCAGGCCTGCCAGGTGAGGACGCTCCCTGAGACTCGCGGCGCAGCCTTCCGGCGGCAACAGCGCCCTCGATGCGCTCTCCTCGCCGTGCGCTGTCGACCGGCGGTCCGACTCGCGACGACGAGGTCGAGATGCCCAGGTTCCAGGATCACGTACGCACTCTCGTACGTTGACGAAACGTGCGGAACCGCTCGTGCTCCTGCCCTCTTCCGGTGGAACGACGTGGGTGAGAGCATCTGCTCCGTGGCGCGGCTCCGACCGTCGCCGCCAAGAAATGTGGCGCGGCTCCTTCCGGCCGCCGCGCAAGGACAAGGAGCGAAGACGATGAACCCGATGGATCTCGAACTGTCCACCCGCCTCGAGCGCCTCGAACGCGAGAACCGCCGCATGAAGCGCTACGGCCTCGCTGCCGTCATCGGCGCGGGCTTGCTGGGCATGGCTGGTGCTGCCGCGCCGGCCGTCTGCGACGTGCTGACCGGCGAGCGGCTCGTCCTGCGCGACGAGAGCGGCCGCTCGCGCGTGACGCTCGACGCGTACCGCACGGAAAACCCGGCGATCACGCTGGCCGACAAGCAGGGACGCGCGCGCGCCAAGCTGGCGCTCGACGGACAGGGCGACCTCGTCGTGAACCTGCTCGACGAGAGGGGCGCGACGCGCGGCACGCACCGCTTCGGCGCCGACGCCGCGCCTTCGACGCCGAGCGGCAACCGGGAGCTTCCGCCCGCGAAGAAGACCGACACAGCCACGATGGCCGAGGACTGAGAACGGTCTCAGCAGCACGCCAGCGCTCCCCGCGTCCCCACGACGCGGGGAGCGTTGTTGTTTTCAGCCGGCCTGCCGCAGCTCGGACGGCCGCACGACGAGGCGCTTCTTGTCCTTGCCGCGCAGCACCTCGAGCCCCATCGTCGCGCCGATCGCCTCGCCCGACAGGTGGCGGTGCAAGTCGGCGATCGAGCTGACCGCGCGCGAGTCGAGCGACACGATCACGTCCCGCTCCTGGATGCCGGCCAGCGCCGCCGGTGAGTTGCGCTCGAGACGGCGCACGGCCACGCCGCGCGCGGAGAGGACGCCCAGCTCCTGCGCGATCGCGGCCGGGATCATGATCTCCTCGCCCGCGATTCCCAGGAACGCGCGCCGCACGCGGCCGTGCGTCCGGATCTGGTTGGCGACGAAAGCGGCCGTGTTCGAAGGCACTGCGAAGCACAGACCTTGCGCACCGGCCGCGATGGCCGTGTTGATGCCGACGATCGCGCCCATGCCGTCGAGCAGCGGGCCGCCCGAGTTGCCCGGGTTCAGCGGCGCGTCCGTCTGGATGACGCCTTCGATCAGGCGACCGCCCGCGCCGGGCAGCGTGCGGCCCAGCGCGCTGACGATGCCGAACGTGACCGTCTTGGCGAGCCCCAGGGGCGAGCCGACCGCGAGCGCCACGTCGCCGACGCGCAGCCGGTTGCTGTCGCCCAGCCGCGCGGCCGCGGTCACCGCCCCGCCGTGCACGCGCAGGAGCGCCAGGTCGGTCACGGGATCGTCGCCGACGACGTCCGCCAGCAGCGTGCGCCCGTCGGCCAGCTCCGCCTCGACCGCGGTCGCGGCGCGCACGACGTGGCTGTTCGTGAGGAAGTGGCCCTCGGTGTCGATCAGGACTCCGGACCCCGAGGCGGTCCCGGCCCGGTCCTGGCGCAAGGCCCGGACGTGCACGACAGCCGGGCCGACGGCCTCGACGATCGCGGCGACCTCGTCCGAGAGGGATTGGAGCAGGCTCATGCCCGCTCATGAGCGTGGAGGAATCCGGGTTCAAGCAATCCGGGCGCCTGCCACCTCCCGTAGCGCGCATCGAGCTCTTCCTGAACCCCCTCACGCGGGGAGGGGGTTTCGTCTGCCACGACCCCCCCCATGCCCAAACTGCTCGTGCTCGGTGGAAGCGGCGTGATCGGCCGCGAGGCCCTGGAAGCGGCCAGCGCCGAGCCGTCGGTCGAGGAGGTGCGCGCGCTGCAGCGTCGCCCCGTGACGCCGCATCTCGCGCGGGTCGTCCAGGTCATGGCCGAGGACTTCGGGAACCTCGCGGCGCAGAGCAGCGCGTTCCTGGGCGTCGACGCCTGCATCTTCGCGCTGGGCATCTCGCAGTCTCTCGTGGTCGGTGACGAGTACCGCCGGATCACGATCGACTTCCCGCTGGAGGCCGCACGCCGATTGGCCGAGTCGAGCCCGTCCGCCACGTTCGTCTTCGTGAGCGGCGAAGGCGCCGATCCGACGGGGAGGAGCCGTGTCCTGTTCGCGCGCACGAAGGGCGAGGCCGAGGCGCTCTTGCAGCGGCAGCGGATGGGCCGCCTCGTGATCGCGCGGCCCGGCGCCGTCATTCCGTCGCAGTGGCCGCGCAAGCCTCTGCTCTACGAGCGCGTGACCGTGCCGATCTCGAAGCTGCTCCACCCCTTCGCGCCGGGGCTCGTGATCCGGGCCAGCGACCTCGGCCGGGCGCTCGTGCGCGCAGCGCTCGATCGCGGCGTGCCAGAGCTGCTCGGGAACCGCGATCTGCGCCGTCTCGGCGCGCCGGTTCGCGCCTGACCGCGTCCGCGTCTACGCATTCCGCGCGCACGCCCCTACGCACGACTGCGCAGCCTCCGCGCCGGCGCGACGCATAGGATGCGCGCATGGACCGCTCGCATCGGCTGTTCCTTCTCCTCCTGGGCTCGCTCGTCTCCTGCAACGTCGCTCCGGAGCCGGTCGGCGCGCAGCGTGCGCCGGTCGCGACGGACGCGCCGGTCGCGGTCGAGGAGCCGGCGCTGCGCGGCGCGGATCTCTACGCCGAGCACTGCACCGTCTGTCACGGCGCGCGGGGCCGCGGCGATGGGCAAGCCGCGCCGTACCTCTTCCCGCCCGCGCGTCGCTTCGACGCCGGACGCTTCCGGCTGGTCAGCTCGGAGAATGGCGCGCCCGCCGACGGGGACCTGGTCACCACCTTGCGCCGCGGCATCCCCGGCTCCGCGATGCCGGGCTTCAGCTGGCTCTCGGACGCCGACCTGGCGGCGTTGGCCGCGCACGTGCGAGCGCTGGCCGAGGAGGGCCTCGCCCTCGGTCTGGCCGAGCGCGCGGGCAGCCAGGGCCAGCGGATGCCGCCGGCCGAGGCACGGCAGCTGGCGCGCGAGCGCCTGACGCCGGATCGGCCGATCGTGCCGGTCGCGGAGGCGGCCGCCGGCGCGGCGACGCTGGAACTGGGGCGGCGCGTGTACCTCGAGCGTTGCGCCCAGTGCCACGCGAAGGACGGCACCGGAGAGCGCTCCCCCCGCTACGACGAGGACGGGACCTTGAACTGGGCGCGCGACCTCACCGCCGGCTTCCTGAAGGGCGAGGTCTCGACGCGCGCCCTCGCCTGCCGCATCCGCGTCGGGATCCCCGGCACGGCGATGCCGCCGAACCGGCTCGCGCCCGCGGAAGAGGCGGCGCTGATCGTCTTCGTGCAGAACCTGATCCCGCCGGGCGTGGCCGATCGCCTCGTGCACGTGCGCTCCAGGCTCACGTCGCACAGGGTCGCGGCCGCTCCGCGGGATCCCGACGATCCGGCCTGGACGAGCGCCGCCTCGATCGACGTGCGGCTGTCGCCGCTCTGGTGGAACGAGGAGGCGGTCTTGGCCGCCAAGCTCTCCGCGCTGCACGACGAGGACGAGCTGGCCCTGCGCCTCACGTGGCCCGACTCGACCGGCGTCGTGCGCCTGTTCACCGACACCCGCGCCACCGATGCGGCCGCGCTGCAGTTCTCCTCCGCCGCGCGACCCGCGCTGTTCGGCATGGGCGCGCCGCACGAGCCCACGAACCTGTGGCACTGGCAGGCGCTGCGCCTGGAGGACATGGCCGGTGCGCTCGACCTGCTCGATCCGACCGCGCACGCGGGTCCGCCCGGGAAGGCGGGCGAAGTCCGGGCCGACGTCCCGCTGTATCGCCGCCTGCTGGGCCGACTCGAGCCCTCGGAACGCGCCGACCGCATCATCGTGCGCGGCATCGATTCCGTGCCGGGCGCGGAACGCGTGCCCGACGAAGTGCGCGCCGACGCGCACTGGCAGGACGGCCGCTGGAGCATCGTCTTCCGGCGCGCGTTGCGCCCGGCGGGCAAGGGGGTCGTCGCGTTCGTGCCGGGATCGCCGGTCCAGGTCTCTTGCGCGGTGTGGAACGGCGCCGCGGGCGACGAGGGCGCGCAGAAGTCGATCTCGATCTGGCAGGAGCTGGTCCTGGAGCGCTAGAGGCGCGCATCTGCCGCCGGCCGCCCGCGACGCGCCGAGGCCCGCGTGGGCTTCACGGTGTCCACAGGACCCGCAGCCCGTTCGACAAGTTGAACGTCGACGCCGTGCAGAACGCAGCCGCGTTGCGGTACCAGACCTGGTACGTGCGCTCCGAGCTGACGAGGACCGCGCCACGCACGCGGATCGAGGCATCGCCAGCCTCGGGATAGCGCGAAGCACCGGCCACGTTGATCTTCGTGCCGAGTCGATGGCTCGCGCCTCCGGCACAGCGCAAGCCGTCGCTGAGACGTGCGGGGCTGGCCGATCACGGCCGGCCCCGTCGCTCGTGTCGGGGGCGCCGGCGCCCGGTGAGCCCGGCCGCGAGGGAGAGTTCAGCTCCGTGCGAGCGGCCACGTCGGTTTCGACGCGCGGCGGACGAGCCTCGATGGTCAGGTTCGGCAACGCCGGACGCAGGCGATCCGGAGGAGAGCGGTGCGGCACACCGAAGCTCCCGCTCCGGCAGAGTTCGCTCCCTGCCTGTCGCGATGCGGCGCAGGCACGGATCGCGCGGGCGTCGAGTCTGGCCCGCTCCTCCGTAGAGCCGAGGACACGCAGGCGAACACTCTGCTCACCGCCCGGATCACCCGGTCAGGAATCGGCCCGGCCAGCACGAGCTGGCCGGGCCTTCACGTCACAGCGTCCAGATCACGTCCAGGCCGTTCGTCAAGTTGAAGGTGGACACGGTGCAGAACGTGGCCGCGTTGCGGTACCAGGCCTGGTACGTGCGGAATCCGGGCACGAGCACCAGGCCGCGTGACGAGACCATCGGGTCTCCGAGCTGGGGATACTGTGACGCGCCACCGACGTTGAAGATGGTCTTGAGGCGGATCAACGAGCCCCCTGCGCAGCGCAGTCCATCGCCGAAGGTCACGCCGGCTCCGGCGTTCTGACGAGCGTTGCCCTGGAAGTACAGCACCGAGCTGTTGGGCATGCCCGAGCCGGACAAGATCAGCGTGTCGTTCGAGATGCTCGACGTGCCCGATCCGCCCAGGTGCGCCCCGTTGGGGTTCAGGCTGTGCGCGCAGCCGTTGCCGGGCAGGCCGGCGTTGCCGCACGGGCAGGCGGTTCCGCTGCCGTCGCCGAAGCAGAACGGCGTGCCACCGCTGGTTTCGCACTCGTCCGGGACACCGTTCGTGTTCACGTCGGGGCTCGTCATCGCGGTCACGTCGCAGCTGTCGGGGATCCCGTTGAAGTTGCAGTCCGGCGCGCCGGCGAAGATCTCGCAGATGTCGCCGATCGTGTCGTTGTCGCAGTCGCCCTGGAGCGGGTTGGGCAACGCCACGCAGTTGTCGCAGTCGTCACCCACGCCGTCGCCGTCCCCGTCGGTCTGCAACGGGTTGGCGATCGCGTCGCAGTTGTCGAGGCAGTCGGCCACACCGTCGGCGTCCGTGTCCGTCTCGGGCACGAAGCACCCGCAGGTTCCCGGAGCGATCTTGTTGGGATCGGTCGGGCAGCCGTCCTGGCAGTCGACCGTGCCGTCGCCGTCGCCGTCGGGGCTGAACACGGTCACGAACGTGCTGCAGGTGGACGGGTTGCCGGCCGCGTCGGTCACCGTGAACTGGACCGGGAACGAACCCAGCCCGGCCAGCGAGCCGCGCGCCGGCAGCTGCGTGACGGTCACGCCGCTGCACGCGTCCGTAGCCACGATCTGACCGCGCAGGTCGGGGATCGTGCCCTGACACGTCGAGTCCGCCTGCACGCTCGCTGGAGAGGCGCAGGTCGTGATCACGGGCGGTGTCGTGTCGACGACCGTCACCACGACCGTGCAGTTCGACGGGTTGCTGGCGTTGTCAGTGGCCGTGATGGTCACTGTCGTCGTGCCCAGCCCGAGCAGAGTGCCCGCGACCGGCGCTTGCGTCAGCGTCGTGCCGTTGCAGTCCGTGGCCGTGGCCAGCGACGTCAGGTCGGGCAGTCCGACCTGGCAGCCCGTGCCCGCGGAGAGCGTCTGCGGCGGCGGACAGGTCAGGCTCGGCGGCGTCGTGTCGAGCACCGTGAGCGTGGCCTGGCACGTCGACGTGTTGCCCGCGCCGTCGGACACGGTGAAGGTCACCGTGGTCGGGCCCAGGCCGATCGTCGTCCCGGCCAGCGGGCTCTGCGTGACGGTCACGCCGCTGCAGGAATCCGTGGCGATGACCTGCGCGGTCATGCTCGGCACCAGGGCCTGGCAGCTCGAATTGGCCGTCAGGTTCTGGTTCGCCGCGCACAGCGAGATGCTCGGGCCGGTCTGGTCGACCACCGTGATGCTGGTCGAGCAGGTGGTGAAGTTCCCCGCCGCATCCGTCGCGGTGAGAAGGACCGGGGTCGTGCCCAGGCCGATCGCCGAGCCCGCCGTCGGGCTCTGCGTGACGGTCACCCCGCCGCAGTTGTCCGTCGTGAGCACTTGACCGGTCAGGTCGGGCACCAGGGCCTGGCAGCTCGCATTCGCCACCAGCGTCGGGCCGGTCGCACACTGCGTGATGACCGGGTTCGTCTGGTCCGTCGTGGTCACGTTGGCCACGCAGGTCGAGAAGTTCCCGGCGCCGTCGGTGACCGTGATCGTCACGGGCGTGACGCCCAGGCCGACCAGCGTGCCGGCGGTCGGGGCTTGCGTGATCGTCACGCCGCTGCAGGCATCCGACGCGACCACCTGGGTGGTCAGGTCGGGGATCGAGCCCTGACAGCTGGCGTTCGCGGCGATCGTCGTCGCCGGAGCGCACGTCGTGATCACGGGGTTCGTCGTGTCGACGAAGGTCCACACGAGGTTGAAGGTGTTGCCCGCGGCTGCGCCGACTGCGCCCGCGACGCGCACCAGGTACGTGGTGCCGCCGGTGACCGCCACCGCTTGCCGAGAGCCCGGCAGGCAGCCGCCCGGTCCGTCGTTGTTGCACGCCCCGGCGACCTGGTTGTTGGCCACGAGCGTCGGACAGCTCGTGTGCACCGAGAGCACCGTGTCGTAGGTGCCGCACGTCTCGAGCGTGACCGTGCCCGTGCAGGGCGCCGTGTAGGCGTAGAACACGTCGAAGAAGCTGTAGGCCGGGTTGCAGCTCGGCATGGCTGCGAGCGAGGTGTTGTTCTCGCCCGTCGCCCCCACCGTCGTCCCCGCGATCGCGCCCGTGAGGCCGCCGATCGGAGTCGGGGTCGAGCACCGGTCGTTCGGCGGGGTCGGATCACCCGACACCGTCAACACGAAGTTCAGGTTCGTCTGCGTGTTGCTGAACGGCACCACGAGGATGCGGTACTCGACCCCAGCCACCGCCTGCCATGCCACCTTCGAACGGAACGGCGACGACTCGATGTCGTCGTTGGCCGTCACGCACACGAGGCCCGTGCAGCCACTCGTCGCGTCGTACACCCACATCTTCGTGTCGGGGCTGCCGCCCGCGACGACGGATGCCAGCGTGTCCAGCGTCAGCGTCTGGTTGATGGGCGAGATCACCCGGTACCACACGCCGTTGTTGAACAGCGTGAAGTTCTGCCCGCCCGTTCCCAGCGGACCGGCGCAGGCCGGCGGAGCCGGCGACTCGGCGGTCGCGCCCTGGTAGGTACCCGGGTTCACCGACGGGATGGCCAGGGCCAGAGCACCCGCACACGCGTCGTTGCTGATGGTCGCCGAGGCGCGAATCTGGAACGTGCCCGTGCCCGCACCCTTGTTCGAGACGCGAATGAAGTACGTGCCGGGCAGGAGGCCGGGCAGCGTCAGGCACGAGCTCGTCGCGGCGCAAGGCGTGCCACCGCAATCGTCGTTGCAGCCCAGCTGGGTGCCGCCGCAGGCGTTGAAGACCGCCAAGGACGTGTCGAGCGTCGAGCCGCACGTGTCCACGCTGAGGTCGCTGCTCTGCGCGACGAGCGTCACGCGGTACCACACGTCCGCGCCGGTCGGATCGCAGCTCGAAGTGCCGTCGGTGCCGGTCTGTGCGTTGATGAGGCCGCCGATGGCCGCTGCGCCCAGCGTGAGCGGGATCGCGTTGGCGCACAGGTCGTTGGCGGGCGGTCCGCCCAGCTGCACCGTGCCGGTGTAGTTGTAGCTGTAGGCTCCGGGGAAGACGCCGCCGAACACGCCCGCGGGCGGCGCACCGACCTCGAGCACGCGGACCGCGTACCAGTTGCCGGCCGTGACGACCACCGAAGCGGAGACCGTGCCGCAGCGCACCGAGATCGGAGACTGCGCCAGCAGCGTGTTCGTCGAGCACGTGCCCGTGGCGGACAGTTGCCGGATCTCGAGGAGGGATTGGAACTGCGACGTGACCGTCGCGGTGAACCCGTCCGTGGCCGACGCCTGGAAGCGGTACCAGTCCGCGTCCCGGTTGCCGCCGTAGCCGCGCGCAGTTCCGCGCAACGTCGCGGCCGGGAAGGTCGGCGACACCGAGCGGAAGAGGTTCGGCGTGCTGTCGCAACCGTCGTCGTTGGCCGGACCGAAGCCCGGCTCGGACTCCAGCGTGTCCACCGGGCCCAGGGCCGGCGCGCACACCGCCATGCTGAGCGCGGTCGAGCAGGCCGTGCCGTTGTCGCTGATCGTCAGCGTGAACGCGTTCGTGGGCGCGCCCGTGCCGAAGATCGAGACGAAGACCCAGTACGTCGCGAGGTTCTGCGAGCACCACGACGCGCTGGAGAGCACGCCGCAGTTGTCGTCGCCGGCCGCGACCAGCGTCAGGCCGTCAGGCGTGCCGCCGAACACGAGGATCACCGAGTCGAAGCTCGGCGACGAGGCGCAGGTCGCGGCCGTGAGCGTCGTGCCTGTGCCCGTCACCTGGTACCAGAGGCCACGGCGGTTGCTCATCCCCGAGGTCGGAGCCGTCGCGCTCGAGACCGTCGGGTTGAACTCGGTGGTCGAGCCCGTCAGGTTTCCGCTCACGTTCACCGGGACGATGTAGGGCCCGCTCACGATCTGCGCGGTGGCCACGTTGTCGTTGTCCGGCGTCGTGGCCGGGTTGACCAGCAGCATGCAGTAGCTGCCGCCCGTGCTGGCGCCCGCGGAGTAGCTGACCGGCAGGGCATAGCTGCCCGTCGCCTGAGCGAGCGGAACCGTCACGTTGGCTGAGTAGAGGCCGTCGCCAGCCACCTCGTCGCCGCTTGTGCCGTTGTCGAGCAACGCTTGCGTCGCGCTGCCGCCGATGAGGGTCAGATCGACCGTCGCCGTAGCAGTGCCCGGCGCGACCAGCGAACTACACGCGTAGAGGTCCGCGACGATGCGGCTGGTCTGGCCGCCCTCGAGCAGGAAGGGCGAGGCCGCAGCGGTGCCCGACAGCCCGCCGTCGACCGGCGTCGCCAGGTTGCGCGGGTTGGGCCAGTTGTTGGCGAAGTCGCCGGCGTTGCTGTTCGAGTCCTGCATGCCGCAGCCCAGGCGCCACACCGCCAGGTTCGTCGTCGAGGCCGGGGCGTTGTTGGCAACGCCGCCGCCCACGAACGGCTCACGCCACGTGGCCGCCGGGCCGTAGCCCACGAAGTCCACGATCGCGGCGGCGGTCGGAGTCCCGCCGGTGAGCGCGGTCACGCTGTTCGTCAGCGCGACCTTGCCCCCGCCCGTGGCAACCGAGTCCAGGTTGAGGGTGCCGGTGGCGTCGACCGCCGGCAGAGCCGGAGCCTGCACGCTCGTCCCGGTGGCCAGGCCGACCAAGTAGTACTGGCCGGGGTTGATCGTCCCGGTCAGCGGCACGACGGTCCAGGTCGTGCCCGCTCCCGTCGTCGTCCCCTGCACGGCCCAGCCCGCCAGGGCCTGCGGCGCCGAGCCGGCGTTGTAGAGCTCGACGAAGTCGCGCGTCAGTGGCGCACCGACCCCGCCGCCGCCGGCGAACACCTGGCTGATCCTCACCGAGGCCGTCAGCAGGTTGACCGTCACGGTCATCGAGCAGTTGGCCGAGTTGCCGCAGCCGTCCGTCACCGTGAACGTGACGCTCGTCGTGCCGGTCGGGTACGTGCCCGACGCGTCGGGGCCACCGTTGAACGTGTTCGTCACGGTGAAGCCTGGGCAATCGTCGCCGACCGTCGGCAGCGGGACGCTGACGAACGTGGGGCCGGTCCCCGAAGTCGTGATGTTGGCCGGGCACGTGATCGTCGGCGGGGCGCTGTCGATGATCGTGCTGTACACGGCCGAGGCCGGGTTGCCAGCGCCGTCGGTGAAGGTGACCGTCACGGTGGCCGTGCAGGTACCGGAGGTCGACACGCTCGGCGGCGCGAGGGTGCCGGTGCAGTTGTCCGTAGCCGAAGTCGCCGCCACGGCTGCCGACTCGGCCGCCGCGACGGTCGGATAGCAGGCCGCGATCGTGCCTTGCGTAACGATGGGCGGCGTCGTGTCGGTGACCGTGTAGTTCGCCGTGCAGGTCGACGGGTTCCCGGCCGCGTCGGTGGCGGTCAAAGTCACCGTGGTCGTCCCGATGGTCACGAGCGTGCCCGCGAGCGGCGACTGGGTGACCGTCACGGTGCTGCAGTTGTCCGTCGCGACCACGGAGGCCGTGAAGTCGGGGACCGGAGACTGGCAAGAAGCGTTGGCCGTGCCGCTCTGATTCCCGGCACAGGTCGTGATCACCGGCGGCGTGGCATCGGTGACGATGTAGCTCGCCGTGCACGTCGACGGGTTCCCGGCCGCGTCGGTGGCGGTCAAAGTCACCGTCGTCGTCCCGATGGTCACGAGCGTGCCCGCCAGCGGCGACTGGGTGACCGTCACAGTGCTGCAGTTGTCCGTCGCGACGACGGAGGCCGTGAAGTCAGGGACGGGCGACTGACAGGAAGCGTTGGCCGTGCCGCTCTGGTTGCCCGCGCACACCGTGATCACCGGCGGGGTCGTGTCCGCAACGGTTACCGTTGCCGAGCAGCCCGCGGTGAGCCCCGCGCCATCTGTGACGGTGAAGCTCACCGGGGTCGGTCCCAGCGGCAGGATCGTGCCCGCCACCGGGGACTGCGTGACTGTGAACCCGCAGTTGTCGCTGGCGCTCACCAGCCCGGTCAGGTCAGGCAGCACGGCTGTGCAGCTCGGGCCCGCACTGAGACTCTGCGGCGGCGCGCAGGCGCTGATCACCGGCGCCGTCGTGTCCGTCACGGTGAACGACGTGGAGCACGTCACGGGATTCCCGGCGGCGTCGGTCACCGTGATGGTCACGAGCGTGACGCCCAGCAGGGCGGTGCTGCCTGCCAGAGGGCTCTGCGAGATCGTGAGGCCGGGACAGTTGTCCGTGGCCGAGACGCTGGCCGTGAAGTTGGGCACAAGAGCCGTGCAAGACGGACCAGCGGACGCGCCCTGAGGCGGAGCGCAGGTCACGATCACGGGAGGCGTGACGTCGGCGACAGTGCCGACCGTGGCGCTCACCGTGACGCTCACGAAGAAGCTGTCCGTCACGATGACCGAGTACGGGCCTGCCGTGAGGCCGGAAACGTCCTGCGTCGTCGCGCCGTTCGACCACAGGTAGGTGTACGCGCCGAAACCGCCACTGGGCGTGATGTTGATCGCGCCGTCGGATCCGCCCGGACAGGTCGTGTCGGTCACGGACGTGACTACGACGGTGAGCGGAAACCCCGTGCAGGAAGTGCCCGAGGGTTGGAATCCGGGCGTCCCGGAGTCGGTGTCGAAGCCCGAGACGCGCCACGGGATGTAGTCCACCAACCCTGAGATCTGCGGCGTGACGAAGAGCTCGAAGAGGATGCCGTACCAGTTGCACTCCGCGAAAGTGGTCGTGGTCGGATCCAGGTTCTGGATCGCGGTGGTCGCGGTGCTCGTGAAGCTGTTGTCGGTGATCGTGGCGGTCGCGTCGCCGGTGGCTCCGTCGATCCGCACGCCCTGCGTGCAGGACGAGAAGAAGCAGTTCGTCACGTCGACGTCGACGGTCGCGCCGTTCGTGTTCGAAGCCGAGTCCTCGACCAGCAAGCCCCGCACCGTGCTGGCGATGAACGTGACAGCACTGACCGCGTAGCTGCTGGAGGCGGCATCGAGGTAGATGCTCTGGAAGTTCGTGGCGATCAGGCCGTTGGCGCCTCCGCTGACGATGCCGCCCGTGACCGCGATCGTGCTCGTCGTGGGGCAGTTCCAGAGGTTGTAGCCCGTCTGGAAATTCGTGATGTCGTTCCCGTCGATCGTCAATGCGACCGCGGACAACATGCTCCAGACCTCGATGCCGATGCTTCCGGCCGAGCTGACCGACAGGTTCGTCAGCGAGTTGCCCGTGACGACCCAGGTCGAAGCGCCCGTGTAGTGCAGGTTGATCAGCAGGCCGCCGACATCGGTGTAGGTCGCGTCACCGGTGATCACCTGGGTCTGCGTGGTGATCGTGTTGTCGACGATCGTCGCGGAGGAGCCGCCGGGCTGGGCCTGGAAGAAGTTGTTGGTCTGGACGCCCAGCCAAGCGTCGACGATGCAGTTCTCCTCGATCGCGGCGTAGTGGTCGTCGTAGACCAGGACGCCGGCCCAATACGGGACGTTCTGGATGCTGTTGTTCTTGATCTCCGCGGCGCGCGAAGCGCTGCCCGTGGCGCCCAGCGCGACGCCGAACTGGAAGATGTTCTGGATGATGTTGTTCCGGACGATCAGGCCGTCGGAGTCGTTGGGCGCCTCGCCCGAGATGCCGACGTCGACGTCGGGGTTCGCGCCGTTCGCCGTGAAGGGCGACGTGAGCGCCGGGTTGTCTCCGTCGAACGTGAACCCGTCGATCACGACGTCGTCCGCGTCGACGACGACGAACAGCGTGGTCCCGGCGTACGAGGCCGTGCCGCTGTCGGGGATCACGATCGTCTCGGGACCGCGCGAGCCCGTGCAGGCGTCGATACCCGCGTTCGCACCCTCGAGCGTCAGCGTCGTGTCGATCGTCAGCTTCTCGAAGTAGGTCCCCGCGCTGACCTGGATCGTGTCGCCGGCGGTGGCTGCGTCGATAGCGTCCTGAATCGTGCAGAAGTAGGTGTTCTGATTGACGTTGTGGATCGAACGGACGGGCGACGAGCTGTTGCGCGGGGTTGGTGCGCCCGCTGTGAAGTCCGTGGCGTTCTGGTCCGTGTCCGTGCAGCCGGAGAGCCCGCGTATGGCGGCTGTCGTGTTGCTGGGGGCGGGTGTGGGTCCGACGCCTTCGAAGCAGTTGGCCGTGGCGCCGTAGCCCACGAAGTCCACGATGGCCCCGCCCGTGGGGCACGTGCCGGTGAGCACTGTCGTGTTCGAGACCAGGGCGACCTTCCCCGCGGTCGCGGCCATCGCGGTCGTGTCCGTATCGTCCGGTGTGGGCAAGGCGATCCCGTTCGCTCCGCCCGAAGCCTGCTGGATCAGGTAATAGCCGTTGGCGGGGATGCTGCCCGAGAGGTTCGTCGCATTCCACGAACTGCCGGCTGCAGCCGCGTACTGCACCGACCAGGTCGAGAGGTTGACCGCGGCCCCGCCCTTGTTGTGGAGCTCGACGAAGTCGTTCAGATACGGCGCGCCCGCGTTGCCCCCACCCCCGTACACCTGGCTGATGACGACCTGCGCACGAGCCGAAGTCGCGCCGGAGAGCACGAGGATCCATCCGACGAGCGTCGGGAAGGCGAGCGAGCGAGCGAGACGAACGAGCCGAACAGAACGACGCGGGAAGGTGACGTCCATGACAGGTCGGGTTCAGGCGCGACGACGCCTGGAATGAGCCATGCACGCGCCCGAGGGGAGGACGCGCAGCGCGAACTTCGTCGCGAGCAGGGGGGCTTGCGAGTGGCACCTATCTGGCCTCAGGGGCGCGGAATCCGCAAGTCCTGAGGGGGGGGGAGATTCCCCTGCCGACCCCGCGTCTGACGCGCCGATGGACCGCCAGGTTCCGTGATCGGCGCGCGGCAAGGCGATCTCCCATTTTCAGGAGCCCCGCCGCAACCTGATCTCGGGGCGATGGGCGCCCCTGTGAGGGAATGAGCAGGTCCAAGACTCAGTTGGGACCTGCCGGCCCAGTCCGCCGACCACACGGTCTGGAATGACGCGGCTGCGCTCGTGGAAACGAGCGCGCGTCGACTCGTTGCGACGAGCGCCCGACGGGCGGCGCGGTGCGTGCTCCAGTCCGCGCGAGCACACGCTCGCGAAGCCCGGTCGAGATCAGCGAGCGACGGTAGTCATCCTTCGAGATGCGTGCGCAGCCACTCCGCTTCGGCCTTCAGATCCGCGAGGCTCGGACCGGACTTGCCAGCCGGATCGAAGTCACCCGTCTCGACGCGTTCCGCGATCACGCTCTCCAGCACGAGCAACGCTGCACGGCGCGTTTCAGCTCCGACTTCGAGGTATTTCTCGGCGAATGCGCGCGTCTCGTCCGTGACCTGGTCGACGCTGGTCGGCACGCCCGCATCGACAGGCACGCTCGTCGGCGCGGTCTCGGTGGCACGGCTCGATGCGGGATCGGCAGGCGGAACCTCGTCCGCGGCGCGCGCGGAACGCGAGTCCGGATCCTCGGACCCGTCGGGCCGGGCCAGATCGAGCCGCGGATCGGCGGCGCGCTCCGTGGCCGTGCGACCCGGGCCCTCGGCTCCGCGCTGGGGAGCGGCAGGGCGCCAGGTGAACCACACGGCCCCGCCGACAGCCGCCAGGACGAACAGCCCCAGTGCGAGGATCCTGGAGTTCATGATCGAGACGAGGATAGCGCCGTCGCGTGTTTCCCGGCCCTGCGGAGGACCGCACGCGGCTACCGGGGCTCGCGCTCGATCCCGTCACCGGGCAAGCCCGTGAACGTGCCCGGCGTCCCCAGGCCCAGCCACGGATCGTCGGCCGGCGTCAGGAACAGCTCGCGGTAGAGGCGCTCGTTCAGCGCGGCGAAATCGAGCGGCTGCCGCGCCAGGAACCAGCCTCGGACCCGTGCGTGCAGCTCGAGCTCATTCCGGCGCGAATCCTGCGCCACGGAGGCCTCGATCGACGCGATCAACGCCTCGAACGCCTCGCCCTCCAGCGGACGCGGATCGGCGGACCAGTCCGTCGGCCGCAGCCTGGCCACGAGCGCCCGGCTGCGCGCGTCGAGCCGTGCTTCCGCGAGGCTCCGCGCCGGCACGCGGACGGTTCCGGGGGCGGGTTCTCGCAGCCCGAGTGCCGAGAGGGCCGGAGTCTCCATCAGCGTCTTCCCGAACGTGAGCCGTTCCGCCGCCAGGATGCCGGCCGGCGGACCCGACGAGACCACGACGCTGTCCGTGTCTTCCGCCCAGATTCCGACGACCGCGCGACCGCGCGTCGCGTGGTGCAGACCGAGTCGTCGCGCGCGCTCCACGGCCGAGAGGCTGCTGCTCTCGCGCGCCAGCGGCAGGATCGCTTCGAGCTCGCGCTGGAACGCCACCGGACCGTAGACGCCGGGCAGCACGTCCAGCGGACGGCCGTCGGCGTCGAGCACGATGTGCGCACTGTTGCCGGCCAATGTCGTGCGCAGCACGCGCCCGTCGCCGAAATCGAACGTCACCTTGGGCACCGGTCGCTCCGAGCTCCAGTGCAAGACGAAGTTCTCGCGCAGGAACCGCGACACGTCCTCGTTGGCGTAGAGCACGACGCGGAACAGCCGGCTGTTCGCGCACGAGAGATCCTCGTCGAGCCGTCCGAGCATCCGCAGCGACAGGATCGGACGACCGCTCTGGCGCGCGGCGTCCCGGGCGCGGTCGAGGTCGGTGTGCCAGAAGAGCCGCGACACGCTGGCGTACTTCTGGCCCGCGAGCGCGTCGATGCGCGCTTCGAGCTCCGCCTTCTGCCGCCCTTTCGGCAGCGCGTCGTACTGCGCCAGCAGGCGCTCGAGGGCACCGGATCCCTCCTGGCCCGGACCGGCGACCGCTGGAGTCGGGTTGGCCAGGAGGTCGGGCGGCAGGATCATCCCGAAGGGAGCGGAGAGGGCCAGGGACAGCGCGAGCAGGAAGTCAGTGCTCATGCCGGCACGGACGACCTGGGCGCCAGCCGCCGGCCGGAAAACCTGTAAGAAAACGGCTCGATCCGCGCCCGTCGCTCGGAGGAAGCCGGGCTGATTCGCGGAGGGCGCAGGACATGGAAACCATCGACGCATCCGGGGCCGGCCGCGTGCGCGCACAGCCCCACGACCCCCTGCCGCCGGCGGCGCGGCGCCTGCGCTACTCCGTCCTGCTCGTCGTGATCGACGACGTGGGCACGGAATGGTTCGACTGGCACGGCGTCGGAGCGCAGCACACGACCGACCCGGGATTCGCCTACGCGCACACCCCCTTCCTGTCGCAGATGGCCGGCACAGACGGCATCTGGTTCTCCAAGGCCAGCGCGGAGAGCGTCTGCTCCCCGACGCGCGTCGCGATCCACAGCGGCCTGCTGCCGCACCGCACGGGCGTCGGGTTCAACATGCGCGACCCCGGCTCGCCGCTGGGGACGGACTACCCGTCGTTCGGCTATGCGCCGCCCGACTCGATCACGTACCTGGCCGAGCGCATCGGCCAGCAACGGCCCGACGTCGCGCGCGGAGCGTTCGGCAAGTGGCACATGGCCGACGGCTACTCGTCCGAGGTGCCGGGGGCGCCCCCCGTCTCGCCGCCGGACGTCAACCTCCTCCACTACAAGCGTCTGGGGTTCCAGACGTGGTCGGGCAACATCTCGAACGTCGGTGGCAGCTACTCCTGGTGGAAGGTCGTCGATGGCCAGCCCCAGCCGCTGATCACGAGCACAAACGACGAGCACAGCTATCCGAGCGCCGTGCACGCCGCAGACGCCGCGGCCTGGCTGAAGAAGCGCACGCAGCCTTTCTTTGCCTACGTCGCGTTCGGACCACCGCACGCGCCGTTCACGATCCCGCCCCATTCCATGCTGTCGCGCCCCACGGTACAGGCGCTCACGCAGCGCGGGCTGCCGGCTGGCTTCCTGTTTCCTCAATCGACGACGTACGCGACACCGGACTTCGGCCCGCTCGGCTTCGGCGCGATGGTGGAGGCGACCGACAGGGCGATCCAGCGCGTGTGGGAGGCGGTGCCCGAGGCCTTGCGCGCGGAGACGTTCCTGATCGTCATCGGCGACAACGGGACCGTCACGAACGCGACCCCACCGGGCTTCCTGCACGCGAAACGGCAGCTCTTCTGGGGTGGCACGCGCGTACCGCTGCTCGTGCGCGGGCCGTGGGTCCAGAGCCCGGGCCGCGAGTGTCCGCAGATCGTCCACGCCGTCGACCTGTACCGCACGATCTGCGAGATCTTCGGCGGGCCGCTGGGCACGCCCTCGAACCTGGATTCGGTGTCGATGAACCCGATCCTGCGCGACGAGGTCGTCCGCTCCGACGTGAACGCGCTGCGCGAGAGCGTCGTCGTGCAGAACTTCCGGCCGCTGGGAGCGGACCCCGCGCACTGGAAACCGGCGCGACGTCAGCGGGCCGTCTTCGACGGACGCTGGCGGCTGCTCGACGTCGCCGGAACGGAGTCGCTGTACGACGAGGCGACCGACCCGCTCGAGGCGCAGGACGTCGCCGCGGCGAACCCGGCCGAGGTGGGCGGTCTGCGCGCGCTCATGGACGCGGTCGTCCCCGATTAGGCGACGGAGCGCTCGCGCTGGTCGGGCGCGACGCTCGGCGGAACCTGCCTGGCCGCTGCGGGTCCGACCAGCGCCGGTCGCGGTCCGCGGCGCGCTGCCCAGTCCTCCACCGGCCCCAGGATCCGCACGAAGAGCGCCAGGAAGCCCAGCGCGACGCAGAAGTCGAGCATGTACGTGGCCGCGCTCGCGGGCCGCACCAGACGCCAGGCCAGATCGTTGGCGACCGGCCCCCACAGGAAGATCGTGTAGGCCCGTGCGTTGATCGCACGGATCCAGCCGCTGCAGCGCGCCGATTCGAACACGCGTGTCATCGGCACGCGCAGCGCCATCCACAGCGCCGTGAAGCCCAGCCCCAGAGCGACGAGCGCGAGCGGGACGGCGTGCAACATCGAGCCGGGCGCGCGCGCCGCGTGGAACAGGATCGCGAAGATCGCGAGCGCACCGGCGCTGGCGAGGAGCAGCGGGCGCGGCACGCGCTGCAAGCGACCGTCGGACCAGCCGTATCCGAGCTGGAACGCTGCGCCGAAGAGGAACGTGTTGCGCACGACGTCGGGCACTCCGATGCGCGCGACCTCGATCGCCGCTCCACAGGCCACGAAGAGCACGGCCCCCGCCCCGGGCAGGCGGCGGTGTAGCGACAGCGTCCAGGGCGCCGTCGCCAGCATCAGGATCAGCGTCGAGATGAACCACAGGTGCCAGTTCAGCTTCTGGTACGCGGCGCTGGCCTGCGGCCCGGCCAACGGCACGATCCAGCGCCAGAGCGACTCCCACGGGAACGCGTGCGCCTCGTCAGGCCAGAGGATCGCGCCCGCGCCGCAGACGCAGAGCACGACGGCGCCGAACGTCCAGAACGGCAGGAACAGCCTGCGTGCGCGCTCGCGCCAGAATCGCAACCGTGTGGCGACGTCGTCGCGCGCCAGGCTCTTCGCGGCCAGCGCGCCGCTGACGAAGAACATCAGCGGCATGCCCGGCATGAAGTAGGAGAAGTTCGCGCTGAAGGGGTGCTCGACGCGCTGCAGGAGGTGCAGCAGGATCACCCGCACGACCGAGACGGCGCGCAGGCCGTCGAGGAAGGGATCGCGGGCGCCGGCCACGACGATCTTTCGGCCGGGCGCGGGTGGGGTCGTGAGGTCGCGTGTGGAAAACGATTCGCAGCCAGCTGACGCCGTGAACCGATTCAGGACCTCATTGCGGCGTGAAAACGACGTCCACCCAGTAGTTCGTGCTGGCGAACGAGCTGGTCGGGAAGCCAACCGCTCCGTAGCGGAAGATCCCGTTCGGCGCGCCGGCGGAGTCCTGGAGCCCGCGCAGGTGTTCGTTCTCGAACGCGCTGGAGAAGAAGCCCTGGTCGGCCGGGAAGCCGCCGCCCGGCACGTGGAACGACGCCACGTACGTCGTGTTCGCGGTGACGGCGACGGGCACGTCGAAGAACACCTGCTGCCAGCCGCGCGCCGGGCCGCCTTGCAGCCGACCGGCCGCCAGGAGCGCGCCGTCGGAGGACCACAAGTGCACCTGATGGTCGCCCGAGTTGGGCGTGGCCTTGAAGAAGCGGATGCCGTGCACGAGCCCGTTCTGTTTCGTCTGGAAACGCAAGCCGAGCTCGACCGCGCGGACGTCGTCGAGGATCGCGTGACCGGGACGCATGCCCACGGCGAACAGCGTCGACGGGCAGCCGGGCATCCGGCGGCGGTACACGCGCGCGCCCTGGAGCTGCGTCTCGACGTTGCCGCTGTCGTCGATGGCGCGGACCTGAACCGAGCGGATCCCCTCGGTTTCCGGCATCCACGTGAACGTCCATTGCTCGCGCCCGATCGCCGGAGACCAGCGCTGGCCGCCGTCCACCGAGACCTCGACGCCGGCGACAGCGCCGCCGCCCAGGTCGCTGGCCGTGCCGCGCACCGTGACCGCCGCACAGGACGGGACGTCGTCGCCTGGCCGCGGGTATTCGAGCAGGGAACGCGGCGGCAGCACGTCGGTCGAAGCGTGGGCCGCCACGAGGCCGGGCATCAGCGAGTAGGCGCGCACGCTCATGTCGCCCAGCATGTTCACCGTGGCCTGCTGCATGCGGACGTCCGTGGCGCACGGGCCGCGGTCGTGCACGTCGTCGAGGCCCCACGACCACTGGCACGTCGCCGCGCTGAAGACCAGCGCTGCGCTCGGGTGCTTGTACAGCGTCAAGGCGTGCGTCGCGCGACCGCGACCGTAGGTCGAGCCGAAATCGCTCAGGAAGTCCGGGTTCACCTCCAGCGTCGTCGACGAGAAACGCACGAGCCCGCGCGGCCGGAAGCCGTTGTCCACGTCCTCGTTCCACTCGAAGCCGAGCGTCCCGGCCGGGAACGTCGCGACCTGGCCGGGTTGCAGCGTGGCGACCGACGTGTGGCGCCAGATGCGCTGGCGCGAGAATTCGGCCGGGACCTGGATCGAGTCGTTGCGCAGCCCGTTGACGGCGAAGCTCGTGCCGATCAGCGCGTTCTCCGGCCGACGCCCGTCGTGCCCAGGCAGCCTCGGATCGCGCCACGTGCCGGTCCACACGCCCGGCGCAGGATCGATCTTCGCGTTGGCGTGGGTCTCCTTGTAGCAGACGATCGTCCGGGGATCGGTCGTCGTGCCGCCGATGCCGGCTTCGAAGCGCACCTTCCAGAACACGTCGTTGCCGCTCAGGAACATCAGGTTCACGCCCGCGTCGCGCGCGCTCTCGACCGCGGAGCGCATGCCGGCCGACCAGTACTCGTTCTGTCCGCACGAGAGGTACGTGCGGTGCTCGAGGAGCTCCCCGGGCTGCCGCGCGAGGTCCTGCGAGCTCACGTACGAGACGTCGTAGCCGTTCCTCTCCAGGAACCGGATCGCCGGGTACTCGGCGTTGTAGAAGAAGCTGCGCTGCCCGAGTCCCGCGATGTCGGTGCGCGTGTTGAACGGGCGGTTGTAGCTGACCTTGTACGCGCGTCCGGCCGGAAGCCCGAAGGCGAAGTCGCGGTACAAGCTGGCGCCGCCGTAGGAGTTGTAGGCCTGCCACGTCGTGTCCGAGGTCTGGTAGACCAGCTCCGCGCCGCGCTCGTCGTCGCGCACGACGAAGTGGACGTGGCTGGCCGCGCCGAAGTGCCCCGGGTCGGTGCGCATGAGCCGCGCGATGTAGACGCCGCTGACCGCGTCGCAGGGCACGAACCACGAGGCCGAGACCACCCAGTTGCCGCAGTCGACGAGCCCCACGGAGGGAGTCGTGACGCAGCTGGGCTGGATCTGAGGCAGCGTCGCAGAGGGCGAGAACGTGCTGATCAGGCGTGCGCCGAGTCCGCCGTACCAGCCCATGCGGTAGATGTCGATGCGGTAGCTCGTCGCATCCGTCTTGACCTTGAAGTCGATGGTCCGGCCACCGCGCACGCTGAAAGGCGAGGCGTAGCCCTGGATGCTCGAGTCGCCGGAATTGAAGATGTCCCACTGGCCCGGCGGATTGCCCGGCAGTGCGTTCTCGAGTCGGACGCGGTCGTAGGTGAGCGGCCCCTCGTCCACGTGGTCGTCGCAGTCGTCGTCGACCTGGTTGCCGCACACCTCCAGCGCGCCCGGGTTGATGCTCGCGACCGAGTCGTTGCAGTCGCCGCCGCGCACGATGTAGCCGGGCGGCGGCGTGCAAGCCTCGACCGTGTCCCCGTCGTCGCCGTACGTGTCGAGGTCGACGTCGCGGTAGAACGTGATCAGCACGTCAGGCGCGCCGCAACCGCACGTGCCCGGCGCGATCTTGGCCGGATCCGTGGGGCAGAGATCGTTGCAGTCGAGCGTGCCATCGCCGTCGGTGTCCGCGTCGGGCACGCCGCAACCGCACACGCCCGGAGCGATCTTGGCCGGGTCGGTCGGACAGCCGTCGATGCAGTTCGCGGTGCCGTCGCCGTCCGTATCCGTGTCGGCCACGCCGCAGCCACAGACGCCGGGGACGATCTTGTCCGGATCCGTGGGGCAGCCGTCGTTGCAGTCGAGCGTTCCGTCGCCGTCGGTGTCCGCGTCGGACACTCCGCAACCGCACACGCCGGGCGCCGTCTTGGCCGGGTCGTCCGGGCAACCGTCGTTGCAGTTCGCGGTGCCATCTCCGTCCGTGTCGGTGTCCGCCACGCCGCAGCCGCAGATTCCCGGCGCGATCTTGTTCGGATCCGCGGGACAGCCGTCGATGCAGTCCGGCGTCCCATCCGCGTCGCTGTCCGTGTCGGGCACGCCGCAACCACACCCGCCCGGAGCCGTCTTGGCCGGATCGTTCGGGCAACCGTCGTTGCAATCGAGCGTCCCGTCGCCGTCGGTGTCCGTGTCGGCCACGCCGCAGCCGCACACGCCCGGCGCGACCTTGGCCGGATCTGCCGGGCAGCCGTCGATGCAATTCGCCGTCCCGTCGCCGTCCGTGTCGGTGTCCGCGACGCCGCAACCGCACACGCCCGGCGCGGTCTTGTTCGGATCCGCGGGACAGCCGTCGTTGCAGTCGGGCGTTCCGTCTCCGTCGCCGTCCGAGTCGGGCGCCCCGCACCCGCACGCGCCTGGCGCGGTCTTGTTCGGGTCGTTCGGGCAACCGTCGTTGCAGTCCGCCGTCCCGTCGCCATCCGTGTCCGTGTCCGCCACGCCGCAGCCGCACGCGCCGGCGGAGGTCTTGTTCGGATCCGCGGGGCAGCCGTCGTTGCAGTCGGCCGTGCCGTCCCCGTCGGTGTCCGTGTCGGGCGCGCCACAGCCGCACTGTCCGGGCGCGATCTTGGCGGGATCGTTCGGGCAGCCGTCGTTGCAATCCGCGGTGCCGTCGCCGTCCGTGTCCGTGTCGGCCACGCCGCATCCGCACCGGCCGGGCACGATCTTGTTCGGATCCGCAGGACAGCCGTCGTAACAGTCGAGCGTCCCGTCGCCGTCGGAGTCCGTGTCGGCCACTCCACACCCGCACGCGCCCGGCGCCGTCTTCGCCGGGTCGCTCGGGCAGCCGTCGATGCAGTCCGCGGTCCCGTCACCGTCCGTGTCGGTGTCGGGGACACCGCAGCCGCAGACGCCGGCCGCGATCTTGAGCGGATCGAGCGGACAGCCGTCGAGGCAGTCCACCGTCCCGTCGCCGTCCGTGTCCGTCTGGCAGGGGTCGCCAACGTACGCCGCCGCGGCCCGCGCGGGCTGGCCAAGCCCGGACAGGAGCAACACGGTGAAGGCGAGCCACCGGAGGTGGGACGACCACGGACGCATCATGGGGAGACTAGGTACCAGCGGGGAGCTGCGGTCCCGGCCCGGCTCGCGTCGTGGGCACGACGCCTCACCAGGCTCTGACCAAGGTCGCGCGAACCGGGCAATCGCGCAAGGTCGGGAGCCGTGCGGATGCAGTGCATGGGCCCATCCTTCGCGCACGCTCTCCCGTCGTTGCACCTCTCCGCGGCCTGCGCCCCGACGGGCCGCACGGGCGCAGAGACTCGATCTTTCGGCCTCCAGCGACTGCGAACCGTCGCCCGACCTCCGGTTCCGCCATGCGATCTCGCGAGCGTGGCGAACAGACTGGGCGGGCCCGTTCAAGAGGATCGCCCGCTGCGCCGGAATGCAATTCGTGGCGCCTCCGACCTGCAATTCCTTCCGGGTCCCGTGCGATCTCGAACGCGGGGAAACCGGCGCTGGTCGCGGATCGGAGCTGGAGAACGACTCGTTCCACGGTCGATCTCATGTTCGGGCGCGGAAAGGACCGCGGCCGGGCTGGACAGGGACCGCGTGGTCCTCTCCACTCTCAGCTTCCCGCCAGGGAACTCCGAGGGTTCTTCCCCCCCTCCGATGTCTGACCAGATCCAACTCGCTCGCCAGCCGATCCTCGACTCCAACCTGACGCTGCGCGGCTACGAGCTGCTTGCGCGCGACGGGGCCGGAGTGTTTCCCAAGCACGTGTCGGGCGATGCGTCGACGAGCCACGTGCTCATCAACGCGCTGGCCGAGTTCGGTCTCGAGAACGTCGTCGGTGGCACACCCGCCTACATCAACATCACGCGCGAGTTCGTGATCGGCGATCTGCCGCTGCCGCCGGCGAAGGTGGTCCTCGAGCTGCTCGAGACCATCGAGCCCGACGACGAGGTCATGAAGGGCATCGCGAACCTGCGCGACAAGGGCTTCCGCCTCGCGGTCGACGATTACACCGGCCCGCGTGCCGGTTACGCCGAGCTCCTCTCGGCGGTCGACATCATCAAGGTCGATTGCTTCGGGAAGACGCTCAAGGAAGTCTCCGAAATCCTCAAGGGCCTGGGCGACGTGCACGCGCGCCTGCTGGCTGAGAAGGTCGAGACGCACCAGGAATTCCGGGCCTACCGCGAGCTCGGCTTCCACCTGTTCCAGGGCTACTTTTACGCGCAGCCCGACCTGTTGAAGAGCCGCACGACCTCGGCCAACCGCGCCAACCTGATGAGCCTGCTGGCCAGCCTGCAGAACCCGGACATCACGCCCGAGGAGCTCGAGGGCATCATCGTGCGCGACCCGGCGCTGAGCCTGAAGCTCGTGCGCTTCCTGAACTCCGTGCACATCGGCCTGCGGCGGCGCATCGAGAGCCTGCGCGAGGTCGTCGTCTACCTGGGATCGGACACGGTGCGCAACCTGGCGTGCCTGCTCATGCTCTCGGGCGTCGACAACAAGCCGCGCCAGCTCATGGTGACGGCGATGATGCGAGCGCGCATGTGCGAGGAGCTGGCGAAGGCCACGAAGGCCGCGCTGCCCGCTCGCGCGTTCACCGTCGGACTGTTCTCGACCTTGGACGCGGTCATGGACCGCAGCCTGCCGGAGGTGCTGGCCGACCTGCCGCTCTCCGAGGACATCGCCGAGGCGCTGCTGCGCCGTCGCGGGGCGCTCGGAACGCAGCTCGAGATCGTGCTGGCGCTCGAGCGCGGCGATTGGTCGCGCATCCCGCTGAACGCGCCTCAGCTCCAGCCGGCGTACCTGGCCGCGTTGGAGTGGGTCGCGGCGATGGAGGACGAGCTGGCGGGCGCGGCGTAGCGGCAGGGCGGATGCGCGCCGTGACTGTGCGCTTGTGCACGGGTCACTCGCACTGGATCGGTTCCCACCTGTCCTTGCGCGGCAGGCTGACAGATGTCGGTATCGCGGTATCGATTCCACTGGCGCGGCGCGAGCGCGCCGCGCTGTGCGCTGTGCCCTAGTTCCACTGGATCTCGAGACCGTTCGTCAGGTTGAACGTGCTCGACGTGCAGAACGGCGCCGCGTTGCGATACCAGACCTGGTAGGTGCGCGTCCCCGGCTGGTTGACCTGCCCGCGCGCGGAGACGGAGGGGTCGCCCGCCTGCGGGTACTGGGACGCTCCGCCCGCGTTCGAGACGACCTTCAGGCGCGTGATCGTGCCTCCGGCGCAGCGCAGGCCGTCCCCGAAGACGACGCCCGCCCCGCCGTTGGCGCGGATCGTGCCCTGGAAGAAGAGCGCGGAGCTGTTCGGCATGCCGGTCCCGCGCAGAACGACCGAGTCGTTGGCCAGGCTGGCCGTGCCGACGGCGGCCAGGTGAGCGCCGTTCGGGTTGACCGAGCTGGCACAGCCGTTCCCCGCTGCGCCCGCGTTGCCGCACGGACAGGCCGCGCCGCTGCCGTCGCCGGAGCAGTACGCGGTGCCGACGTCCAACGGCCCGGTGCGCACGAGCTGGAAGCCGTTCACGGAGCCGAAGCCCGCCACCGTCGTGGCCGTGATCGTGATCGTGCCCCCGGCGCAGGGCACCGTGTGCCGCGTGTAGGTCGTGCCCAGCAGGTGCCCGCCCGGCCACGCGCCGCCCGCGGTCTGCGGGTCGGTGCTCGTCGTGTCGGCGACGCTGACCCGCGTGATGAACGTGCTGTTGTCGGGCGCGAACGCGTAGACGTAGACCTCGTAGTAGCCGGCCTCGAGGTTCTGGAAGGTCCACAGCGCCTGGGCGATCGTGCCGCCCACGTCGCCGCAGTCGTCGTAGAGCGCCTGGTGGCCGCCGAACGTGCCGAAGTTGTCGAAGGCGAAATCGCCCACGCTGTTACCGGCCATCACGGCGCGCACGCTGACGCCCGTGGCGTTGCCGGCCAGATCGCTCAGGTTCGCGACCCACCAGGGTGTCGCCGCGCCGGTCGGCGGCGTGGACTGCCCGCTGACGCCGTCGGTCAGCCCGTTCCAGAATCCAGGCTGGCCGGCCGCGCCCGGGTAGCTGTTCAGCGGCGTGCCGAAGGATCCCAGCGTGAGGTCCTCGCCCACGTCGACGTTGAAGCTCTGCGCGCGCGTGGACGCGGCGCAGAGAACAGCCAGGGCGAGCGCGAGCAGGATCCTGTCGAACGTCATGGTGAAGGCCGCAATCGGGAAGGCCTCGATCGGGGAAGATCGGCTGGGCGCCCCCCTCCCCGCCCGAACGGGGCGTCGGGGGCAGCCCCTCCAGTTTGAACTACCCGCCCGAACGTGGCGGCTTCCTCCCGGAAACGCGGATTTCGGCCGCCAACGTCGCCGGTGTCCGCAAGTGTCGGGCCGCGGGGGTTTTCCGCAATGGGGATCCCCCGGCGGCGCGGCCCGACCTCACTGGATCGAGCCCAGCACCGTGCCGCGCATCGCCGGCGATCCGGGCGGGTTCCAGCTCCCGAACATCATCGTCAGCCCGGACGCCTGGCGCAGCAGGGAGCTCGAGGGCGGCACGCTGACGTTCGACGTGATCGATCCGCCGCCCGGGCGCGTGACCTCCGTCGTCGAGACGCCGCCGCTGACGATCACGAGGTGCTCCTTCGTGTCGTTGATCACCGTGGCCATGCCCTGGAAGAAGCCGCCGCCGGGGTAGAGCGGGCTCTGCCGCGTGATGCCCCAGACGTTCGCGATCGATCCGCCGACCGGGTCGAAGACCTCGCTGATGCTGATCCCGCCGCCCGTGAGCATCAGCAGCACGCGCGAGGGCGTCCACAGGAACGAGCCCGAGTCGAGGAATCCGCCCGCCACGCTGCCGCCCATGGCCGTGACGCCGCGCACGCCGCCGATCGAGACTCCGCCCAGGAGCAGCTCGCTGGCCGTGACCACGCCGCCCGTCAGCGCCAGGAACGCCTTCGAAGGTGTGTACACGACCGCACCCGAGAACAACGTGGCAGCCACGCCGATGCCGGGATCGGTGTCGATGACGGCGGCTTCGAGCCGGGCGACGCCGCGCGTGCCCGCGATGGGCACACCGCCGACGGTGATGTCGTACACCGTGGGGATGCCGCCGGTCAGCAGCAGATACGTGTTCGTCGGCGTCCACAGGATCATGCCCGAGTAGAGCGTGACGCCGACGATGGAGCCCGAGCCCGTGTCGACGATGATGCCGAAGGCCGTGGCGAGGAGCGCGGCGCCGCGCACGTCGGAGAGCGGCGCGCCGCCCGGCGTGAGGATCTCGGTCGTCGACGAGCCGCCGCCGTACAGCGTGAGGAAGGTCCCTTGCGGCGTGAAGCTCAACCAGCCGCTGGCGAGGAACGTGCCGACGGGCATGCTGGCGATCTGCATCACGCCCGAGTGACCGTTCGGCGCGGCCCCGCCTCCCAGCAGGGTCTGGAACCACGTGCAGGGCGCGCAGTCGCGTTGGCCTGGCACGAACTGCTCGATGAGGTCGGCGCGCGCAGAAGCGCTGGCGGTCAGGACGGCAAAGGCACACTGCAGCAGGCGATGGAACGGTTTCATGCGTCTCTCCGCGGGCCGTGAGGGTGTTGGTCGGCCTCGCACTGGAGCGGTGACCAAGACCCCCGCGCCCTGGAAGGAAACCCGGCAGATCGCCGGTTCCCCGGGCCGCCGCCCCCTGCGGGCCTCTTCCCGCGGGATGCCCGCCACCGCGGCACCCTGCGCGCGCGGAGCGCGCAGGAGGCGCGCGCTTGACCCGCGCGCCCCCTGTGGGTGGGGCGCGGGGGGCGCGCGCCGAGCGCGCGCTCCGCGCGCGCAAGGGATTGTGGGCGCCCGGTTCAAGCGCATGCCTGCTCATGGCACGATCCGCCCTCCACGTCATGCCTGTGCAGACTCCGATGACTCCCGCTCCGCAGACGCCCTCGGGCGCCTCGCGCTACGTGTGGAAGGCCCTCGGCGCCTTCTTCTTCGTGCTGGGCATCGTGGGCGTGTTCCTGCCGATCCTGCCGACGACACCGTTCCTCTTGCTGGCGGTCGTTTGCTACGCGCGCGGCGATCCGGTCATGCGCGCGAAGCTCATGGCGCACCCGCGCTACGGACCGGCGCTGCGCGCGTGGTTCGAGCACGGCATCGTCTCGCGGCGCGCCAAGGTGCTGGCCACGATCCTGATGAGCGTGGGGATCAGCGTCGGACTCGTTCTTGGGCGCCCGCAGTGGGGCGTGGGAGTCGCGCTCGTCGCGAGCGCGGCGGCCGTCGCGATCTGGCTGTGGATGCGGCCCGAGCACGCGCGCAACGGACCTTTGGCATGATCGCGGAAGCGCGCTCAGCAGCGTGCGCGCGGACTCCTGGCGCGGTCAGCGCGAGCCTGTCATGCTCGCGCGGATGAGCACGCCGTCCTACGTGCTGGGCACCACCGACCTGGAGCTCGAGCGACTGCGCTTCCAGCACGAGGTCTGGGGGCCCGTGACGCGCGCGTTCCTGGCGCGGCTGGGGTTGCGGCGCGGGATGCGCGTGCTCGACCTGGGCGCGGGACCGGGCTTCGTGGCGCTCGAGATCGCGACCGTCGTCGGCCCCGAGGGACGCGTCGTGGCGCTGGACGAATCACTGCGCTGGCGCGACGAGCTCGCGCGCGCGAAGGCCCAGCGCAGCGCGACGAACCTCGAGATCGTCACGGCGCGCATCCAGGACGCGCGCTTCGAGGCGCAGAGCTTCGACATCGTCTTCGCGCGCTGGGTGTTCAGCTTCCTCTCCGACCCCGTGGCTGCGGCGCGCAGCGCGGCCGGCTGGCTCGTCCCGGGCGGCGTCCTGGCCATCGAGGACTACAACCACGAGGGCATCTCGCTCTTTCCTCCCGGCGCCGGATTCCGCGCCGTCGTACGCGGGACGCGGGCGCTCTACTCGACGTCGGGCGGGGACGCGTTCGTGATGGGACGCGCGCTCGAGATCCTGTCCGGCGCGGGTCTCGAGACGCCGACGCTGGTCCCCCACGTGATGTGCGGACCGCCGGCGTCGGGCGTCTGGCGCTGGGCCGACCTGTTCTTTCCGCCGTTCGCCCACGTCATGCGCGCGAAGGGCTTGATCACGGAAGCTGAGCTGGAGCTGTTCCAGTCCGAGTGGACCGAGCGCAGCGCCGATCCGGCGGCGCTCTTCTACTCGCCGATCGTCGTCGACGCGGCCGGGCGCAAGCCGCTGCACTGACTGGGGAATCGACCACTACAGCGTGGAGGGCCGGGCGATGGGCGCCGGCCCTGGGCTCCATCCCACCAAGACCTACGGCGGCCGGCATCCCCGGGGTCTCGCCCGGTTCCCTGGATGCCGATAGAGTAGTGACATATTCGTCACTATGGAACTGGACCCCATGCCCCTGGCCGGACCCGCCCGGACGATCGACTACGCCGTGGACGCGCAGGGTCGCAGGCAGGCCCAGGAGTTCCTGCACGGGGAGTGCCCCGCGAAGGACGCAAAGAGCATCTTCCACAAGTGCCACGTGATGGCGGAGCACGGCGCGCAGGGGCTCCAGCAGGAAGCGTTCAGGCACGAGGCAGGTGAGATCTTCGCCTTCAAGTCGTTTCAGGTGCGAATCGCGGCCTTCCAACAGGGGAAGACCTGGTTCCTCACCCACGGGTTCATCAAGAAGAAAGACAAGTGGCCGCCCGCTGAACTGGCGCGCGCGGAGCGGATCAGGCTGGAGCATCTGGTACGAGGAGGCGGACGATGAAGACCAAGAGCAAGAAGGTGTTGGATCGGATGAGCGCGCTCGAGGATTACAAGCCGACCGCCGCAAGGACGAAGCCGGTGCTCGATCTCGAGAACGAGCGCGAGCGCGTGCTGGTGGAGGCGACCGCCAACCTCTGGAGCGCGATGCGCGCGAATGGGATCACGAATGCTGAGCTGGCGCGCCGCCTCGACGTCACGCCTTCGCACGTCTCCCACATCCTGGCCGGAAGGCGCGACCTGCGTCTCGGCACGCTCGCGGACGCGTTCGGGGCCATGGGCTACCGGATGCGCGTGACCTTCGACGCGGGCAGGGACGGGCCCGACGTGATTGGCGACGCTCCGCCGCCGGTTGAAGCGCAGAGGAGTGCCCGCGGATTCGTCGTGTCCGAAAGGGGCGCCGTTTACAAGGTGGGAACGGCCAAGAAGACAAAGCACAAACCCACCCCGGACATCGCCAAGCGCGCCCGCGTGAAGCTCCGCAAGCGCCCGAAGAAGTGATCGCCCGCAGGCGAGTGGCTCAACTCGAAGCTCCTCGCGCGGCGGCGAGCTCCGGATGCGGCGAGGCTGTCAGATCCCGATGTCCTCGTTCCAGAGATCGGGGCGCTCGGCGATGAACGCGCGCATCAGCTCGACGCAGCGCGGATCGTCGGCCACCACGACTTCGACGCCGCGCGAGCGCACATAGGCCTCGGGGCCCTGGAATGTGCGGTTCTCCCCCACGATCACGCGCGGGATCTTGTAGAGCAGGATTGCCCCGCTGCACATGTCGCACGGCGACAGCGTCGAGTAGATCGTGGCCCGCGCGTAGTCGCGCGCCGTCAAGCGCCCGGCGTTCTCCAGGCAGTCCATCTCGGCGTGCAGCACGCTGCTGCCCCTCTGCACGCGCCGGTTGTGACCGCGCCCGACGATCCGTCCCTCGATGACGAGCACGGATCCGATCGGGATGCCGCCTTCGCGCCGGCCGAGCTCAGCCTCACGCAGGGCTTCGTCGAGAAAAGGGTCCATGAGAGTGTCGGTACGGTGCCAGGGACAACTCCGACAGTCTCGCTCGAACCTGTCGGAGTTGTCCCTGGCACCGTATCGACAGGTTCGAGCAAGCTGTCGGAGTTGTCCCTGGCACCGTATCGTCAGTCTGTGACGAGCGTGTCGGTCTCGCGCGCGATGTCGCCGCGCCACATCGTGTCGCGGTCGCCCTTCTTGGCGTGCTCGCGCTTGGCGGCGGCCTGGCGCTCGTTCAGGTCGGCGTGCGTCGTGAAGTGCGGCAGCGCGAGGCCGACCATGTCCTTCACGTTCCGGAAGCCTTTCTTGTCCATGAACTGCGAAAGGCCCTGGCACAGGCCCTCGATCATCTCGTAGCCCTGCAGCATCGCGCCGGTGCAGACCTGCACCGTGTGCGCGCCGACCAGGAAGAACTGGACGGCATCCTCGGCCGTTTCGATGCCGCCCATGCCCGAGATCGTGGTGCGCGGGCAGGCGCGCGCGATCTCCATCACCTGGCGCAGCGCGATCGGCCGCACAGCCTGGCCGGAATAGCCGCCCGGCTCGGAGTAGCCCTCGACCGTGGGCATCGGCCGCAGCGTCTCCAGGTTGATGCCGATCACGCACAGGATCGTGTTGATCGCGCTGAGCCCGTCGGCGCCACCGCGCACGGCCGCGGTCGCCGGCATCGCGGGATCGGTGATGTTGGGCGTCATCTTGGCCCACACGGGCACCTTCGAGACCTCCTTCACCCACCCGACGACCTGCTGCACGATCTCCGGGTTCTGCCCCATCGCGGCGCCCATCTTGCGCTCGGGCAATCCGTGCGGACACGAGAGGTTCAGCTCGAACGCATCGATGCCGGTCGCTTGCGTGCGCTCGACGATCTCCTGCCACGCGTCCTTCCGGTGCTCCTCCATGATCGAGGCGACCAGCATGTGCTTGGGGTACGCGCGCTTGCACTCGGCCAGCTCGTCGAGCCACGCGGCGAACGGGCGGTCGGAAATCAGCTCGATGTTCTGGAAGCCGATCACTTCCTTCGGCGCGCCGCGCGCGTGCAGCTTGCCGTAGCGTGGCACGGTGTTGACGACCTTGCTGTTGTCGAGGCTGATCGTCTTGCACACGATCCCGCCCCAGCCCAGCTTGAACGAGCGCTGGATCACCTTGCCGTTCGTGCCCGGCGGCCCCGAAGCCAGCAGGAACGGATTTTGGAACTTCAGCCCGCCGACGTCGATGGAGAGATCGGCCACGGCTGCGCCTTCAGGCTCCGATCGCAGCGAGGGATTCGCCCAGGATGCGCAGCGCCTCGTCGATCTCGCTCGAGCTCACGGTCAAGGACGGCGCGATCCGCAGCACATTGCCGAACATCCCGCCCTTGCCGATCAGGAGGCCGCGTTTCTTCGTCTCCTCCATCAGCGCCAGCGCGGCCTTGGCGCTCGGCGTGCGGTCCTTGATCGTCTCGTCGACGACGAGCTCCAGCGCCTGCATCAAGCCCTTGCCGCGGACCTCGCCGACCGTGCGCGGGTGACGACGCTGCAGCTCCTCGAGCCCGGCACGGAAACGCGCGCCCTGCACTTCGGCGTTGCGCGGGAGGTTTTCCTTCTCGATCACCTCGAGCGTCGCGTTCGCGGCCGCGCACGACATCGGGTTGCCGCCGAACGTCGAGATCGTGGCCGACTTGAAGGCGTCGGCGATCTCCGGCGTCGCGATCGTCACGCCCAGCGGCATGCCGTTCGCCACGCCCTTGGCCATCGTCATGATCTCGGGCTCGACGCCCCAGTGCTCGATGCCGAACATCTTCCCGCCCAGGCGGCCGAAGCCGGTCTGCACCTCATCGCAGATGAACACGCCCCCGTGCGCGCGCACGATGTCGACCGCGATTTGGAAGTACTCCTTGGGCGGCACCACGAAACCACCGACGCCCATGATCGGCTCGGCCAGGAACCCGGCGATTCGGCCCGTCGTCGTCGTCTGGATCAGCTCCTTGAGGTCCTTCGCGCAGGCCACGCCGCAGCTCGGGTACGACAGCTTCAGCGGGCAGCGGTAGCAGTACGGCGCCGGCGCGTGCTTGATCGCCGCGATCTGCGTCGGAACGGCGCGGTAGGCCGAGTGCCCCGTGAGCGACTGCGCCAGGATCGAACGGCCGGAGTAGCCGTGTCGCAGCGCGATGATCTCCTGCGCGCCGGTGTAGACCTGGGCGAGCACGACCGCCGTTTCGTCGGCCTCGGTGCCCGATCCCGTGAACATGGTCTTTTGCAGGCGACCCGGCGTGATGCGCGCGAGCCGCTCCGCGAGCTCGACGATCGGCACCGTCGGGTAGAGCGTCGAGACGTGGCCCAGCCGGTCGATCTGGGCTTTGAGCGGCCCGGTGACGCGCGGGTCGCAGTGGCCGATCGACACGGTCAGGATGCCGCCGAAGAAGTCGAGGTACTCCTTGCCGTCGAGGTCGCGCACGCGCAAGCCGCGCCCGCTGTCGAGCACCACGGGGTCGGCGTAGTAGTTGGCGACGGCGCCAAGGATGTACTGCTTGTGCTTCGCGCGGATGTCGTCCGAGCTCTTGCGCGCAGCGCTGGCCGGGTACGGAGCACTGGCGCCGGAAGGCACGCTAACGGGTCTTGCGTCGGACATATTGGCCTCGCCCGGGTCTGCCGGAGCAGATGCCCTTCTCCACGATCACCTCGCCGCGCGACAGGACGATCTCGGGTGCACCGCGCACTTTGCGGCCCTCGTACGGGTTGTAGTCGACGTTCATGTGCAGGGTCTTCGCGCTCAGCACGAGCTCGGCGCCGGGGTTCCAGATCACGAGGTCGGCGTCGCTGCCGACGGCCACCGTACCCTTCCGCGGGAACAACCCGAAGATCTTCGCGGGCGCCGTCGCCGTGATCTCGACGAAGCGGTTCATCGTGATGCGCTGGCCGTGCACGCCGCCGTCCCACATGAGGCTCATGCGCGTCTCGATGCCCGGCGCGCCGTTCGGGATCTTGCTGAAATCGGCGCGGCCCAGCTCCTTGTCGCCCTTCAGGCAGAACGGGCAGTGGTCAGTCGACACGGCCTGCAAGTCGTTGAACGCCAGCCCGCGCCACAGATCCTTCTGCTTCTCCTTCGAGCGCAGCGGCGGGCTCATGACGTACTTGGCGCCGTCGAAGCCGGGCTCCTCGTAGTTCTCGTACGAGAGGAACAGGTACTGCGGGCACGTCTCGGCGAAAGCCGGCAGCCCGCGGTTGCGCGCGGCGGTGACGTGCTCGAGCGCCTCGGCCGCCGAGAGGTGCACGATGTAGACCGGCACGTCGGCGACCTCAGCCAGGCAGATCGCGCGGTACGTCGCCTCGGCCTCGAGCCGCGCCGGGCGCGTCAGCGCGTGGTACTTGGGTGCCGTGTGGCCCTTCGCGAGCGCCTGCTCGACCAGCACGTCGATCACCGGCCCGTTCTCGGCGTGCATGCAAATCGTCGCGCCGATTTCGCCCGAGCGCTGCATCGTGCGGAAGATCGAGGCGTCGTCCATCAGGAAGACGCCCGGGTAGGCCATGAACAGCTTGAAGGAGGTGACGCCCTCCTTGACCATCGCGCCCATCTCCGCGCGCAGATCCGCGGTGGATTCGCGCATGATCATGTGGAAGCCGTAGTCGACGACGGCCTTGCCCTCGGCCTTCGCCAACCACGTCTCCCAGGCCTGGCGCAAGGATTTCCCGCGCTCCTGGATCGCAAAGTCGACGATCGTCGTCGTGCCGCCGTGCGCGGCCGCGATCGTGCCCGTGCGGAAGTCGTCGACCGAGGACGAGCCGCCGAACGGCATGTCCAGGTGCGTGTGCACGTCGATGCCGCCCGGGATGACGAAGCGGCCGCGCGCGTCGATCGTGCGGTCGGCCTGCAGCAGCAGGTTCCTCCCGATCGTGACGACCGTGTCGCCGTCGACGAGGATGTCGGCCTCGTACGTGTCGACCGCGGTGACGATCGTGCCGTTCCGGATCAAGGTCGTTTTCGAAGCCATGTGCTCTCGAACGTGCAGCCCGGGGAGCCTAGCAGCCCGCGCCGCTCCTGCGGTAGACAGCGGTGTCAGACACCTTGCACCGTCTCCACGCGCTCCCGCGCGGTGCAAGGTGTCTGACACCCGTGTTCACAGCTCGGCCAGCGCGCGGTACGTCTCGGGGCGGCGATCGCGGTAGAACTGCCACACGCGGCGCACCTCCTCGATCACGTCGAGGTTCATGTCGGCCACGATCAGCTCGTCCTTGTCCTCGCTGCCTGTCGCCAGGAAGTTGCCGCGCGGGTCGACGAAGTAGCTCGTGCCGTAGAACTTGCCGATGCCCCAGGGCGCTTCGGTGCCGACGCGGTTGATGCAGCCCATGAAGTAGCCGTTCGCCACGGCGTGCGCGGGTTGCTCGAGCTTCCACAGGTACTGCGAGAGGCCGGCGACCGTCGCGCTGGGATTGAAAACGACCTCGGCTCCGTTCAGGCCCAGCAAGCGCGCGCCTTCGGGGAAATGCCGGTCGTAGCAGATGTAGACGCCGACCTTGCCGTACGCGGTCTGGAATACCGGGTAGCCCAGGTTGCCGGGCTTGAAGAAGTACTTCTCCCAGAAGCCCGACGTGTGCGGGATGTGGTTCTTCCTGTACTTGCCGAGGTACTTGCCGTCGGCGTCGATCACGGCCGCGGTGTTGTAGAGGACGCCCGCCTGCTCGCGCTCGTAGACCGGCACGACGACGACCATCCGGTACTGCTTCGCGATCGGCTGGAAGATCTCCGTCGTCGGCCCGGGCACGGGCTCGGCCGCGTCGTACCAGCGCGCGTCCTGGCTGGGGCAGAAGTACGGGCCGTTGAAGATCTCCTGCAGGCACAGCATCTGCACGCCCTTCTTCCCGGCGGCGTGCACGAGCGGCATGTGCTTCTCCACGGCCGCAGCCTGGATCTCGGGCACCGGCCGGGCTTCGTCGTTCAACGGGTTCGAGCACTGGATCAGACCACCACGAACGATCCTGGACACGCATTCCTCCTCGAAGTCGAGCGGCCTACCAGCGCGTGATCACGACCTTGCGGTCGGTGTAGAAATCGAACGCCTCGCGCCCGTGCGCCTTGAGGTCGCCGAAGAACGAGCCCTTCGCGCCGCCGAAGCCGAAGAACGCCATGGGCGCCGCGACACCGATGTTCACGCCGGCCATGCTGGCGTCGATGTCGTAGCGGAACTGCCGGGCCGACTTGCCGCTGGACGTGAAGATCGAGCTGGCGTTGGCCAGCGGGTGCAGCTTGGTGATCGCGATCGCCTCGTCGAGGCTGGCCACCGGCATCATGCACAGGACGGGTCCGAAGATCTCGTCGTGCGCGACCGCCATCTCGGGCTTGACCTTGTCGAAGAGCGAGGGGCCCAGGAAGTACCCGCTCGGATTGCCGGTGTTCTTGCGCCCGTCGACGACGAGCTCGGCGCCTTCCTTCACGCCGCGCTCGATGTAACCCATCACGCGCTCCTTCTGCGCGGCCGTGATCAGCGGGCCCATGTTCACGTCGGGCCGCGTGCCGTCGCCCAGCTTGATCTCGCGCGCGCGGCGCGCCAGACCCTCGCGCACGCGGGCGTGCGCGTCGCCGACGGCGAGCACGACGCTGGCCGCGAGGCAGCGCTCGCCGGCGCAGCCGAAGGCTGACTCGCTCACGGCGTCCAGCGCGGTGTCCATCTCCGCGTCGGGCATGACGATGATGAAGTTCTTCGCGCCGCCCAGCGCCTGCACGCGCTTCCCGTGCGCCGCGGCCGTCTTGTAGACGTGCTCCGCGACCGGGCTCGAGCCCACGAACGACACGCCCTTGATCGCAGGGTGCGAGAGGATCGCGTTGACGCTCTCCTTCCCGCCATTGACGAGGTTGAGAACGCCGGGCGGGAAACCGGCCTTGTGGATCAGCTTCCACACGAGGCGCTGGCTGAGCGGCACCTGTTCCGAAGGCTTGCAGATGAACGTGTTCCCGCACGCCACCGCGAACGGGAAGAACCACATCGGCACCATCGCCGGGAAGTTGAACGGCGCAATGCAGGCGAAGACGCCCATCGGCTGGCGCACCGACTCGCAGTCGATGCCGCCGGCGACGTCCTCGAGCGCTTGACCCATCAGGAGCGACGGCGCGCCGCACGCGACCTCGACCATCTGGATGCCGCGCCGCACGCTGCCGCGCGATTCGTGCAGCGTCTTGCCGTTCTCGCGTGTGACGGTCGCGGCGAGCTCTTCGGCGTGCTCCTCCAGCAGCGTCTTCAGCCGGAAGAGGTACTGGATGCGGCCCTCGGCCGGAACCCGGCGCCACGTCGCGAACGCGTCCTGCGCCGCGCGCGCCGCGGCATCGACCTCGGCCGCGGTCGACAGCGGGCACTCGGCGATGGCTTCGCCGGTCGCCGGATTGCGGACGACGTGGACGTCCTTGGCGTCCGAGGCGACCCATTCGCCGCCGATGTAGTTTTGCAGTCGTTCGACGGCCATGAGCGGCTCCTACGTCCGCATTGCGCGGAACTCTACGGGACCCGCGGCATGGTAGACGCGGTTTGGGACCCCCACAACCGCACCTTCACGGCAAACCGCGCGTGCGTCGCTCCATGTGAGCGCAATGCATGCGCTCCGCTTCCAACTCACGAACCCAAGGTCGGCTTCTGGTTGGGGCGGCTGCCCGGCGGCCTGCGGCCGCCGGAACACTAGCTGCTCCCGCCGAGCTTGCGAGCGACCCATGCAATAGGGTCGTAGTAGCGGTCGACCACGCGCTCCTTGAGCGGAATGATGCCGTTGTCAGTGATGTTGATGTGCTCCGGGCACACCTCGGTGCAACAGCGCGTGATGTTGCACATCCCCGAGCCGAATTCCTTGCGGATCTCGGGCACGCGGTCGTCGGTGTCGAGCGGGTGCATCTCGAGACTCGCCAGCCGGATCATGAAGCGCGGCCCGACGAACTTGTCCTTCGCGTTCCGGTCGCGCAGGACGTGGCACACGTCCTGGCACAGGAAGCACTCGATGCACTTCCTGAACTCCTGCACCCGGTCGATGTCCTCCTGGTACATCCGGTGCTGGCCGTCGGCATCGCGCGGGCGCGGCTTGAAGGGCCGGATGCGCTTGTTCTGGACGTAGTTCCACTGGACGTCGGTGACGAGGTCCTTGATCAACGGGAACGTCTTGAGCGGCTGGACCGTGATCGTCTCGTCCGGCCCGTAGATGTTCATGCGCGTCATGCACGACAGGCGCGGGCGGCCGTTGATCTCCATGCTGCAGCTGCCGCACTTGCCGGCCTTGCAGTTCCAGCGCAGCGCCAGGTCGGGCGCCTGACGCGCCTGGATGCGGTGCAGCACGTCGAGGACGACCATCCCGGAGTCGACATCCTCCTCGAACGTGGCGAACTCGCCGCCGCTCTTGTCACCGCGCCAGACCCGGAACGTCCGCTTCGTCATCTCAGTCCCTTCCGTCGATCCCGGCGCCGACCAGGCCGGATTCGAGGTCCTCGATCTTGGCGTTGGCGATGGCCACCAGGTGCTCGGGCGCCTTGGGACGCGCGACCTTCTCGACCGACATCTGCCCGTCGCGGCCCTTCTTGGAGACCACGTTGTAGGCCAGCCACTCCGGCCGTTCGCCGGGGAAATCGAGACGCGTGTGCGCGCCGCGGCTCTCTTCGCGCACCAGTGCGGCGCGCGCGACCGCTTCCGACGTGATCAGGAGCGAACGCAGCGCGAGCGCCTCGTGCCAGCCCGGGTTGTACTGGCTGGCGCCGGGCGCGCGCACGTCGCGCGCCGACACCTTGAGCGCCTGGAGCTCCTCGATCCCCTTCTCGAGCTCGACCTTCGTCCGCACGATGCCGACGTAACGGCTCATCAGCTTCTCGAGCTGTTCGTGCAGGAGGTACGGGTTCGTGCCGGTGTCGCGCCGCAGGATCTCCGTCGCGCGTCGCACGGAGGAAACGACCTGGTCGTCGGGCGCCTTCACCGGGGCCTTCGTCGCGCGGATGTACTGCGCCGCGCCGTCGCCGGCCAGCTTGCCGAACACGATCAGGTCCGACAGCGAGTTGCCGCCCAGGCGGTTCGCGCCGTGCAGACCGGCCGCGCACTCGCCGCAGGCGAAGAGGCCCGGCACGGAAGTCTGCTGCGAGTCGGCGTCGACGCGCACGCCGCCCATGAAGTAGTGGAGCGTGGGCCCGACCTCCATCGCCTCCTTCGTGATGTCGACCTCGGCCAGCTCCTTGAACTGGTGGTACATCGACGGGAGCTTGCGCTTGATGAACTCGGCCGGCCGGCGCGAGGCGATGTCGAGGAACACGCCGCCGTGCGGCGAACCGCGACCGGCGTTGACCTCGGTCGTGATCGCGCGCGCCACTTCGTCGCGCGTCAGGAGCTCGGGCGGCCGGCGCGCGCTCTTGTCGCCTTCCAACCAGCGCCCGGCCTCCTCGACCGTGGCCGCGGTCTCCGGCGCGAAGCGCTCGGAGATGTAGTTGAACATGAACCGCTCGCCCTTGTTGTTGAGCAGGACCCCGCCGTCACCGCGCACACCCTCGGTCACGAGCGTGCCGCGCACCGACGGCGGCCAGACCATGCCGGTCGGGTGGAACTGCGTGAACTCCAGGTCCATCAGCTCGGCGCCAGCGTCGTACGCCATCGCGATGCCGTCGCCGGTGTACTCCCACGAGTTCGACGTGATGCTCCAGGCCTTGCCGCCCCCGCCCGTCGCCAGGATCACGGCCTTGCAGCGGAACACGACGAAGCGCCCGGTCTCGCGCCAGTAGCACAGGACGCCCGCGATGCGGTCGCCGTCCTTGAGCAGCTCGAGCGCGGTGCACTCCATGTGGAACGAGATGCCCTGGTGCACCCCGTGGTCCTGCAGCGAGCGGATCAGCTCGAGCCCCGTGCGGTCCCCGACGTGCGCCAGCCGCGGGTAGCGGTGACCGCCGAAGTTGCGCTGGCTGATCAGGCCTTCCTTGGTGCGGTCGAAGACGGCGCCCCACTCCTCGAGCTCGCGCACGCGCTCGGGCGCCTGGCGCGCGTGCAGCTCGGCCATGCGCCACACATTCAGGAACTTCCCGCCGCGTATCGTGTCGCGGAAGTGGACCTTCCAGTTGTCGCGCGCGTCGACGTTGCCCAGCGCGGCGGCGATGCCGCCCTCGGCCATGACCGTGTGCGCCTTGCCCAGCAGGCTCTTGGAGACGACGCCGGTGGAGAGGCCTCGCGCGCTGCACTCGATGGCAGCGCGCAATCCGGCGCCGCCGGCGCCGATCACGAGGACGTCGTGCTCGATGGTCTGGATCTCGGAGACGTCGAGCATGTCAGAGCTTGTTCGTCCAGGTGTTGAGGTCGGTGACGACGCCCATCGAGACGAGGCGCACGTAGAGGTCCGTGAACATTACCCAGAACAGGCTGACCCAGGCGAAGGCCATGTGGTTCGCGTTGAACCAGGAGGCCTTCTTCCACAGGCCGAACTTGAGCGTGGCCTTCCCGCACGACATGCAGTCGGTGCGCCCGCCGATCAGGTGGCGCAACGAGTGGCAGCCGAACGTGTACCCGGCGATCAGGATCACGTTTACGAGCAGGATGACCGTGCCGACGCCCACGCCTAACTGGCCGTCCTTGAAGAAGGCCAGGTACGCGTCGTAGCCCAACAGCGGGATGAACAGGATCGCGAAGTACAGCGCGTAGCGGTGCAGGTTCTGGAACAGCAACAGGCGCGTCTCGCCGCCATACGTGAACTTCGGCAGCGGCCCGACCCCGCAACCCGGCGGCGACCCGCCAACCGAGCGGTAATACGCCTTGCGGTAGTAGTAGCAGGTGAAGCGGAACGCGCCCGGGAAGACCAGGATGAACATCGCCGGCGACGCGGGCAGGAACGCCGGCCACCAGCTCGGCCACGTGCCGAACCAGGCGTGGTGGAGCGGCGCCGATCCGGCCGCCGTCGTGTCGATGTAGAGGAGCGGCGAGTAGAACGGGCTCAGGTACGGATC
The DNA here is from genome assembly GCA_031400875.1 of Planctomycetota bacterium. Classification (GTDB taxonomy): domain Bacteria; phylum Planctomycetota; class UBA1135; order UBA1135; genus JAEUHZ01. The sequence continues at coordinate 116,701 of JANNQS010000008.1, forward strand.
GGCGTAGTAGTTCACGCCCTGGAGCGCCGCCCACGTCGTGTAGACAATGAAGGTGGCGAACACGGCCACGGTCACAGCGGGCCCCGCCCACCACGGATCGGTCCGCGCGGTCGCCGCGAACCCGTCGACGTGTCCTCCGGCGGCGGGCGATTGTAGGGCGCTCATCGGGGCAACATCCTAGGATCAGACTGTGCGCGGAAACAAGGAGCGTATGCACGCTCGACCGTCATTCGCGCGCCGCGGCCAGGATCGGGCGCAGGCTCAGCGCAGCCGTGGCCTCCTCGACGGCATCCGGCGCGCCGGCCAGCGCGAGCAGGTCGCCGCCCTCCAGGCGCTCCTCGTCGGTCGGCATCGGGATGCGGCGTGCGCCGCGCGTGATCGCCAGGACGATCACGCCGAAGCGTCCGCCCAGGTCGAGGGCGCCCAGCGACTGACCTACGGCCGGACCGTCGTCGCCCAGGCCCAGCAGGCTGACCTCGCCCAATCCCGGCACGAGCTCCTGGTCGTCGTGCGTCACCGGCGCGCGTCCGATCTGCAGCGCCTCGGCGAAGATCTCGGCGCCCGCTCGGACGTGCCCTTGCAGGTTGGTGGCCGTACGCCACAGCACGAAACCCAGTGACGCGAGCATCACGACGAGCACGACGGGCGAGGAGAAGCGCGGCAGGAACGGGTCCGCGATCGCCAGCATCGGGACCACAAGACAGAGGAGGATCGCGGCCTGCAGCGCGACGACGAGCGCGCCGCGGGGCGTCGCCGCCAGATCGAGACGCGCCGTCGTGGTGGTCGGCAACGAGCGTTCGGCCAGAGCCTGGGCCAGCCGCCGCGAAGCGCGCGCGACACCGATGACGAAGGGCGCCGCGCACGCGCCCAGCGTCGCGGCCACCAGCAGCCACGACACGCCCGCAGGGAACCCCAGCCACTTCCCTACCCACTGCGCGAAGCGTTCGCCGGCCAGGGAGCCTGTCACGACCAGCGCCAGCAGGAGGAAAGCGTCCAGCAGCAGGACGCGCAGCGCCTTGCGCGCCTTCGCTCCCGGGGCGCCGCGCCCGTCGGTCGATCGGATCCGCGCCAGCCAGGCCGTGTACAGCGCCGCGAAAGTCTGCATCCGCTGCGGCAGCGAATGGTCGAGCGACGCCGCGATCCGGCTGGAGCGCGCGATCAGGAGCGGCGAGATGAACGCGGTCAGGGTCGACACGCCGGCGGCGACGGCCGTCAGCCACGGCGGCGTGCTGCCCGTCGACACGCCCAGCGCGGCGATCACGAACGAGAACTCGCCGATCTGCCCCATCGAGATGCCGACGCGCAGCGCGTCGCGCCGCTCCTCGCCGATCAGGAACGCGCCGAACGCCACGGCGGCCGACTTGCCGACCACGACGACGGCCGCGAGCAGGAGAATCGTGCCGGCGTGCTCGAGGACCGCGCTAGGATCGATCTGCATGCCGACGGAGACGAAGAAGATCGCCGCGAAGAGCTCGGTCACCGGCGCGAGCCGCAGCCCGACCTCCCGGCCGTGACCCGATTCCGCCGCGAGGGTGCCGGCCAGGAACGCGCCCAATGCCACGGGCCAACCGGCGCGCTCGGAAAGGAGCGCAACGCCGAAGCACAGCGCCATGGCCGCGATGACGATCGTCTCGCGCCGGCGCAACGAGATCACGTAGCGCAGCGCGCGCGGCACGACGAGGAACCCCGCCACGACGACCGCGGCCAGGAAGATCGCCAGCTTCCCGGCCGTACGCACGACCGCTTCCGCGTCGAGCTGCGCGCCCACCGCCACCGTCGTGAGCGCCGCGATCAGCAGGATGGCGACCAGATCCTCGAGCACGAGGATCGACATCACGGTGTCCTGGATCCGCTGCTCCACCCGCAGGTCCTGGAAGACCTTGCGGACCAGGACCGTGCTGGAGATCGCCACGACGGAGGCCAGGAACAGGCTCGTACGCAGGTCGAGGCCCAAGAGCCTCGCCGCCGTGAAGCCCAGCAGCAGCACCGTGCCGATGCCCAGCGCGGCGACGAACCCGATGCGCAAGCCGAGCTTGAGCACGTGCGCGACGCGGAACTCGAGACCGATCGAGAACAGGACGAGCGCGACGCCCATCTCCGAGAGCGTGCGCAGCGTCGAGAGGTCGTTGATCGTCGCGCCCGGCGTGTAGGGACCGACGAGGAACCCGGCCAGCAGGTAACCCAGCACGACGGGCTGCCGCAACCGGTGGAACAGCACGGTCGTGACCGCCGCGACCATCAGGACGACGGCCAGGTCGCGCAGGGAGACGTGCGCGGTCTCGATCAGCGCGGGCGTGAGGAGGGCCAGGTTCACGGTGCGCCCAGGATGCGGCGCGACCGCACGACCACAAGGGGGAACTGCCGGGCGGCGCGGGTGTCAGTCAGGGCGCGGACCAGACCCGCTGCCCGTCGGCGTCCAGGATCTCGAGAAGTCCGCCGCGCTCCTTCATGGACAGACGCACGCGCGCGCGGCCGTCGGAATCCGACAGCGTGAACGCCGGTCCGCTCCCCTCGAGCGCGAGGAACATGCGCTCCTTGCCGCTCGTGTCGAGGAACTTCAAGTACGGCCGATCGTCGTACGCGCCGAGGGAACCGACGCGCCGGCCGGACCGATCGTGGATCGTGACGCTGTCGGTCTCGAGACCGTACTCATGGAGGTCGCTGCGCTCGCGGAAGGACTCGACGACGCCCAGAGCGACGCCGACCAGGACGACGGCGCCGATCAGGACGGCCGTGCGGAGCCGTCGGTAGTCGCGCTCGAGCCGTGCGAGCCGGGCCAGGGTTTCTTCAGCGGTCATGCGAGCTTCCTCCGTCCTGCGCGCGCCCGCGCGGGTTCGTGCGTTCCGCGGCCACGATGCCCGCGGCTCGCGCGCGGAGCAACGGCCCCGTCGAGCACGGTCGGAAAGGCTTTCGACCCGCGCTGCGCCGGCATCCCGCGGGGGCCGTGGGCCGCCCGGGCGTGGTAGCCTTCTCGCCAGCCGCCCGATGCACGCCCTCGCCGCGTGGGAGGTGCCCGTTCCCGCTCGATCGCTCGCACACACGGACTCTCCCGGGAGCCTCGCGGCCAACGGCCGGAAATCGTGGTGCGTGCGCGCACCGCGCGCGGACGATAGACCTCCGGGCCTGCGACAACCGCCGAGCAGCATGCAGGTCCTAGAATCGCAATGGCTGGGTCGCCAACTGGCGCGGGTCCCGGACGCGGAACTCTTCCCGCTCCTGGACGTGGGCTCGTCCACGCTCGAGTACCGCACGCGCGAGCAGCCCTACATCCAGGAGAACATCTTCGCGCCGCTGGAGAGGCGGGCGGGCAAGATCTGGTCCGCCGACATCAAGGCCGCTCCCGGCGTCGACTTCAGCGGTGATTTGCTCGATCCGCGCTTCGTGGAGCAGCTCGCGGCCCTGCACGTGCACAGCGCCCTCGTCCTGAACATCCTCCACCACGTCGTCGATCGCCACGCGTTCTGTCGAGCCGTCCAGTCGGTCGTAGAGCCCGGCGGGTACGTCTTCCTCTCGGGTCCTCACCGGTACCCGCGGCACTTCGATCCGATCGACAGCATGTTCCGGCCCGACGTGGCCGAGGTGGTCGCGCTGTTCCGCGGCGCGACGGTAGTCGACTCGGCGATCATCGACGCCGGGAACTGGCGCCAGTGGAACGTCCACGAGCGCGGCGGGCGCACGGTGTCGCGCACGCTGGCGCGCGCCTGCATGCCCTTCTACCGCCCCTCGAAGTGGCTGGAGGTCGCGCACCAGGTCCCGTACGTGGTCAAGCACATCAAGACCTGGGCCGTCGTGCTGCGCCTGCCATGACCGCCGTTCGGACAGCCAACGGCCCGCGCATCGGTATCGTCGTCATCGGGCGCAACGAGGGCGAGCGCCTGCGGCGCTGCCTCGAGTCGCTCGTGCGCGACGGCCGCGTGATCGTCTACGTCGACTCGGGTTCGAGCGACGGCAGCCGCGAGCTGGCGCGCTCGCGCGGCGTCGAGGTCGTCGAGCTCGACCTGTCGCGTCCGTTCACGGCGGCGCGTGCGCGCAATTCCGGGTTTGCGCGCCTGCTCCAGGTCGCCCCCGGCACGGACTGGGTGCAGTTCCTGGACGGAGACTGCGTGCTCGACCCGCGCTGGATCGCCACCGCGCTGGACGTCGCGCTACGCGACGAGCGCACCGCCGTCGTGTGCGGCCGGCGGCGCGAGGCGCGCCCGCAGGACTCGGTCTACAACCGCCTGTGCGACCAGGAGTGGAACACGCCGATCGGAACTTCCACCGACTGCGGTGGGGACGCGCTGGTGCGCGCCGCGGCTTTCCGAGCCATCGACGGCTTCGATCCCGACCTGATCGCCGGCGAGGAGCCCGATCTGTGCCTGCGCCTGCGCCAGGCCGGGTTCCAGATCCACCGCATCGACGCCGAGATGACGCTGCACGACGCGGCGATCACGCGCTTCTCGCAGTGGTGGAGCCGCGCTGTCCGCACCGGACACACGATCGCCGAGCGCCTCGTGATGCTCGGGCCGCGCACGGGCCGGACGTTCCTGCGCCGCGGGACGAGCGCGGTGTTCTGGGCGGTCGCGGTCCCCGTACTCGCGCTGGCGGCGATCGTCGCACCGTTCCTCGGCATGCCGGCGGCGTTCCGCTGGATCGCGGTGTCGTGCGCCATGGCTTACGTGGTCCTGCTCGCACGCGTGTGGCGCTCGCGCCGTCGTCGCGGCATCGCGCACGGTCCGGCGCTGGAGTACGCGTTCTTCTGCCTCCTGGGCAAGGTGCCCGAGACCGAGGGCATCGTGCGCTACTTCGTCAACCGGCTGCGCGGCCGTCGCACGCGCCTGATCGAGTACAAAGGTGCCGAGCGCACGGCCGCACCGGCCGGCGCCGGCGACGCGAGCCGTGGAGCGGGCCGTACGTGACGTTCAAGCGGACGATTCGCCAGGCGCTGGATCACGGCGCGCGCCTCTCGGGCCTGATGGCCTGGATGGAATCGCGCATGGGGCGCGGCCTGACCGTGCTGATGTACCACCGCGTGCTGCCCGCGGAGCGTTGCGCGAACTACCCGTTCCCCTCGCTCGTCATGCCGGAGGCGGCCTTCGACCAGCAGATGCGCTGGTTGTCCGAGCGCTGCCACGTGCAGCCGCTGCGGGACGCGCTCGGCGCGGTGACGGCGCCGTCGTCGCGGCCGCGCGTCGCCGTCACGTTCGACGACGGCTACGCCGACAACCACGCGCTCGCCGCGAACATCCTGGAGCGGCACGGGCTGCGTGGCACGTTCTTCGTGACGACCGACTTCGTCGCGTCGGGCACGCACCTGTGGTTCGACCGCGCGGCGCTGCTGCTCGGCGCCGCGTCGCCCCAGACGGCGCGCGCGTGCTGGAGCGAGGCCGGGCTCGCGCCGACCGCGGCTCAGCTGGCGGAACCGCCCCAGGACCTCGGCGCCTGGCTGGAGCACCTGAAGCTGGCTCCACCCGCGCGGCGGGAGGCGTTCCTATCGGATTTGGAGCGCGCGGCGGGCGGTCCTCCGCCGCTGAAAGGGTTCGAGCCGCTGACGCGCGCGCAAGTCGCCGACCTGCACCGCCGCGGGCACGAGGTCGGCTCGCACTCGCTGTCGCACCCGCTGCTGCCGCAGCTCGACGAGCGCGCGCTGCAGCATGAGCTGAGCGGCTCGCGCGTTCTGCTCGAGGAGTGGATCGGCGCCCGCGTGCACGGTTTCTGCTACCCGAACGGCGACCACGACGAGCGCAGCGTACAGGCCGTGCGCGCCGCGGGCTACGCCTACGCCTGCACGACGGCTCCTGGCCTGAACCGCGGCGGCGACGCGCTGCGGCTGACGCGCTGCGACATCACGCCGCAGCGCGTCTCCGACGCAAGCGGGCGCTTCGACCGCACGGCGTTCCGCGCCGAGCTCTGCACCCTGCACGAGGTGTGGCGCTGAGCGCCAGCCGAGACCGTGGAGAAGCCGAGTCTACGGCCTCCGATCTTGTGGGCGCGGCGCGCAAGCGCGCGGCGCGGCGCGCGCCCGATCAGCGGGCGCGGGCGACGTCCATGAAGGTCACGTACCTCGTCAACCAGTATCCCAAGGCGAGTCACAGCTTCATCCGGCGCGAGATCGCCGGAGTGGAAGCGTGCGGGATCGAGGTCGACCGCTGGTCGATCCGCCGCACGACCGAGCCCTTGGTCGACGCGGAGGACCAACGCGAGGCGGCGCGCACACGCGTGCTGCTCGACGCGGGCAAGCTGGGGCTCGGCCTGGCGCTCTTGCGCTGCGCCGTGACGCGACCGCTGCGCACCGCGGGCGCGCTGCGCACGGCCTTGCGCCTGTCGCGTGAATCGCACCGCGGCCTTGCGCGTCACGTCGCCTACCTCGCCGAGGCCTGCTTGCTCCTGCCGCACGTCCGTCGCGCCGGCAGCGAGCACGTGCACGCGCACTTCGGCACGAACCCGGCAGCGGTCGCGCTGCTGCTGCACGAGCTAGGCGGCCCGCCATTCAGCTTCACCGCCCACGGCACGGAGAGCTTCGAGGCGCCTGCCGAGATCGGTCTCGCGCGCAAGCTGGCCGGGGCGCACTTCGCGGTCGCCGTTTGCGAGTACGGGCGCCGGGAGCTGGCGCGCTGGTGCGACGTCAGCACGACACGGCTCGAGGTCGTGCGCTGCGGTGTGGACCAGACCTTCCTGGACGAGCCCGAGCAACCCGCGCCGGCCGCGCAGCGCTTCGTGTGCGTGGCGCGGCTCAGCCCCGAGAAGGGCCACCACGTGCTCCTTTCCGCGGCCGCCTCCCTGGCAGCCGAGGGCCTCGATTTCGAGCTCGTGCTGGTCGGCGACGGCGACCTGCGCGCCGATCTGGAGGAGATCGTCCGATCCCACGGGCTCGGCGCGCGCGTGCGCTTCGTCGGCTGGAAGAGCAACGCCGAAGTGCGCGCCGAGATCCTGGCGTCGCGCGCGCTCGTCGTCCCGAGCCTGGCGGAGGGACTGCCGGTCGTGATCATGGAAGCGCTCGCACTGCGCCGGCCCGTGATCGCCAGCGCCGTGGGCGGCATCCCCGAGCTCGTCGAGAACGGCCTGACGGGCTGGTGCGTGAAACCGGATTCGCCCGCTGCGCTCACCGCCGCCCTGCGCGCGGCACTGGTCGCGACGGCCTCCGAGCGCACGGCGCTCGGCCGCGAGGGTGCGCGGCGCGTGGCGCTGCGTCACGATGCGCGCGTCGAGGCACGGACACTGGCGGGGATCTTCCGCGAGGAAGGCCCGTGAGGCTGGGACGGAATAGATGCACCGATGTCCGCTTCTGGAGCGCGGGCTCATAGTGCGCCGATTCCTATGATGCGGCGATCTCCACCTTGAGCTCAGACCCCGATGACTCCGGCCCCAGCCAGCCGCCCAACCTGACTCAGCGTGTCTCGCGCAGCTCGCTGTTCACGTTGGGCGGCTACGGCACCAGCCAGGTCGTGCGCCTGGCCAGCAATCTGGTGCTCGCGCGCATCCTTGCGCCGGCGGACTTCGGCTTGATGGTGCTCGTGAACGTGTTCATCCAGGGCTTGCAGATGTTCTCCGACTTCGGAGTCGGCCCGAGCATCATCCAGAGCAAGCGCGGCGACGATCCGCGGTTCCTCGATACGGCCTGGACCATCCAGGTCGGGCGCGGGCTGATCCTGGCGGGAGCCTCGTGGCTGGCCGCGCCGCTGGTGGCGGATTGGTACGACGAGCCGCGACTGTGCGCGCTGATCCAGGTGGCTGGGTTGACGGCCGTCATCGCCGGTTTCGAGTCGACCAAGCTGTCGACTGCCTACCGGCACATGCAACTCGGCCGGCGCACGGTGATCGACCTGGCTGCACAGGCCGTCAGCATGGTGGTCATGATCGCGTGGGCGCTCGTCTCGCCCACCGTGTGGTCGCTGGTTGCAGGCGGCATCGCCAGCGGGGTAGCCAAGGTCGTCCTGAGCCACCTGGCCCTGCCAGGTCATGCCGACCGATTCGGTTTCGAGAAGGCCGCCTACCGCGAGCTGGTCGCGTTCGGAAAGTGGATCTTCGTAAGCACGGCCATCACTTTCCTCGCGATGCAGATCGACCGTCTGCTGCTGGGCCACATGGTGCCGCTGGACCAGCTGGGCGTCTACGGCACGGCGCAACAGCTGGCCGCACTGCCGATGCTGATCTCCGTGATGATGGCGAGTGCGATCGTCTACCCGGTCCTCGCGGCCGCGGTCCGCAGCGATCCGTCCACGGTGGGAGCGCTGACGCGACGCATCCGCGAAGTGCTGCTGCCTTGCGGGCTCTTCGCGATCCTGGGGTTGGCGCTGCTCGCGCCAGGCTTTTTCCGCACGCTGTACGACGATCGCTACGCCGAGGCCAGTTGGATCGTGGTCGCGCTCATGGTGCCGCTGTGGTTCCTGATCCTGACGCAGTCTGCGGACCGGGCGCTGATGGCGCTGGGTGACACGCGCGCCCTGGCCATTTGCAACGCGGCGTCGCTGGTCGGCAAGCTCGCGGGGTGCCTGGTGGGCTTCCGCCTGGGCGGGCTGCAGGGATTCATCCTGGGCTTGACGGCCGGCACGGTCGCCGGACACCTGGTCGTGCAGTGGATGCTGGGGCGTCACGGCATCTCGATCTGGAGGCAGGATGCGCGTTACTCGTGCATCGCCCTGGCGCTGGGCGTGGTGGGCGTGCTGCTGCCTCGGGCGGCGGTGGCCCAGTTGGGCGAAGGCTGGCGCACGCCAGCCGAAATCGCTGTGGCGCTGCTGGTTCTGGTCCCAGGCGGCCTGATGATGTGGAAGCACGTGCGCGGACACTGGCCACCATGAACGGGCTCCTGGTCGTCATCCTCAACTACCGCACGGCCGGACTGACCATCGACTGCCTGAAGGCGCTCGCGCCCCAGATCGAGGCGCTGCCCGGCGCGCGCGTGGTCGTGACGGACAACGATTCCGGCGACGGTTCGATCGAGCTCATCGCGGCGGCGATCGCGCAGAACGGCTGGGCCTGGGCCGAGTCGATGGCATTACCGCGCAACGGCGGCTACGCGTACGGGAACAACGCTGCCATCCGTCCGGCGCTGGCGCGCAGTGACCCGCCCGACTTCGTCCTGCTGCTGAACCCCGACACCGTGCCGCGCCCCGGGGCGGTTCAAGAGCTGCTCGATTTCCTCGCCTGCCACCCCGAGGTCGGCATCGCCGGCAGCCGGCTCGAGTACGAAGACGGCACGCAACACGACTCGCGCTTCCGCTTTCCCTCCATCCTGACCGAGATCGACACCGGGCTGAGGCTGGGCGTCGTCACGCGCGTGCTGGCGTCTCACACGCTCCCTCCCCCTCTGGGCAACGACGCCCACCCGATCGACTGGGTCGCAGGCGCGAGCATGATGGTGCGGCGACAGGTGTTCGGGCAGATCGGGCTGCTCGACGAAGGCTACTTCCTCTACTTCGAGGAGACCGATTTCTGCCTGCGAGCGCAGCGTGCGGGCTGGACCTGCTGGTATGCGCCGCAAAGCCGCGTTGCCCACCTCGTCGGGCGCAGCACCGGCGTCACGAACCTGCGCGAGCCGGCCAAACGGCGGCCGCGTTACTGGTTCGAGTCGCGCCGGCGCTATTTCGTGAAGAACCATGGTCGGCTGTACGCCTGTATCGCCGACCTGGCCTGGGCGGTGGGTTTCGGCTCATGGCGAGTCCGACGACGGATCCAGGGCAAGCTCTACACGGGTCCGCCGAACCTGTGGTCGGATTTCGTGCGCTTCAACTTCCTGGAGCGTCCGGGTTGAGCGCTCCGCGTGGACGCGCGAAACCTCACGGGCCCGCCTTGACAGCACGCGGCGCCACTCCTCTAGTGAATCGCGACCCCGAATGGCTCGCAGTGCTCCCGGCTCGAACTCGCCACCCCAGCCCCGTACAGCGCTCAATCTGCGGCCGATGGTCCAGGATCGCCCCCTCACCTCTGTGCTGATCGATCGCGTGACCCGCCAGCGCACGGGTGGAGCAGGACGCTGCGAACGCGGCGAGACGGCGGCCTGTGCGCAACGTCCGAGCGCACGCAGGACCCGATGAAGGCGCGCCGTCTGCGCAAGATCCTGCTGGCAATGGGCCTGGGGATCCTCCTGACCGCCGTGCTGGCGGAAGTCGGCGTGCTGCTCGTCTTCGGCGAGCAACCCAAGTTCCCGCGCCATGTCGTGGGCGCGCCGTGGGGCCTGCGCATCAACGAGCCCGGAGCGCACTACCGCCACAAGTCGCGCGACGTGAACGTCCGGTTCGCGATCAACGGCCAGGGGCTGCGAGCGGATCGCGACTACCCCTACGAGAAACCACCCGGGACGCAGCGCATCCTGTGCCTGGGCGACTCCTTCACGATCGGCTACGAGGTCCCCTTTCCCGAGTGCTTCGCCCAGGTGATGGAGCAGGAGCTCGTGGCGGCGGGCCGTGACGTCGAGGTCCTGAACGCCGGCGTCTCCGGCTTCAGCACGGCCGAGGAATGCCTGTACCTGGAGCGCGAGCTGCACAAGTACGCGCCCGACGTCGTCGTGGTGGCCTTCTTCAAGAACGACTACGCGGACAACCTGCGCACCGGCCTGTTCGAGCTCCGGGACGGCAAGCTCGTCGAGCGCAACGCGACGTACGTGCCGGCCGGCGGGCTGGGGGACTTCCTCAACCGGAACTGGTTCTTCAGCGTGCTCTCGGAGCGTTCCAACGCGTTCGCCCTGCTCAAGGAGCAGATTACGCGCCGCATGAAGCGCGAGATGGAGGTTGCGCAGCTCGACCAGACGGCGCCCATGGACGACGCTGACGATGCATCGATCGTCGACAACCGGTCCGGCGCTGGCCAGGTGCCTCCGGCCGCAGGCACCGCCTACGAGCGACAACTCGCCGCCGCGATCTTCGAGCGCCTGTGGCGCTGGACGAGCGAGCGCGAGATCGAGTTGGTGATCCTGAGCATCCCCTTCATGGACGGAACCGGCAGTCCGGTCCTCGTGGATCAGTTTCCGCGCGACGAGTTCGCCTTGGAGAGACCGGGTCTCTCCTACCTGTCGGGCAAGAACGTGCTGGACCCGCACGCCGAAGCTGACGGGCTTTATTGGAAGCACTCGCATTCCCACTGGACGCCGCTGAGCCACGCGCTCGTCGGGCGGGCTCTGGGACGATTGATCCTGGAGCGCGGTCTGCTGAACTGAACTGCGGGGACGAACGCAGCGGCCGGGTCTCACCGACTTGATGCGTGACGCGCAGGACCGCGGCGACAGCTAGCGGGAAGGGCGACGCCAGGACTCGGACGCGAGCGGGGCGAGGGCCGCGGGGACGGAGCGAGCGGGACCGGATCGGCGCGTCCGCGTCACGGGCTTTCCGCGCGACAGAGCTGCATACCAACCAGGCGAGCTCTGGTTCCACACGAGCGCGAGGAGTGCGAAGAAGAGCCCGGCAAATTCGGGCGAGAACCACACGTTGCCGATGCAGGCCGACATGCCCACGAACGAGGCCGAGACGCAGGCGCGGAGCTTGCGTTCGTTCCCGGACGCCCGGATCAGCGCGCGGTAACCCTTGATGCACGTCGCCAGCACGAGCACGAGGAACAGCGAGCCGCCGAGCCAGCCGCCCGTGATGTACATGAACAGGAAGCTGTTGTCGATCGACCAAGCTCCCTCGTATTTCGCGCCCACGACCGACGTGTCGCCGAACGGGCCAAGCTTGGGGATCTCTTCGACGTAGATCATCAGGAGCGCGAGGCGGTACTTGCCGCTCTCGGTGTTGCCCTCGGATGCAAGGTCGGACTCGGTCGTCTGGACGACGTCGTCGACGACCTCCGAAAACGCGACGTAGCCGATGACTCCTCCGAAAAGAGTGAGGAAGAGCGCAGGAAGCCGCGCTGCAGCCATGCCGAAGATGGTCGTGATCGCACCGAATGTGATCATGGGGCCGCGCGAGATCGGCCCGATCACTCCCACGGCCACCGCAAGCGCCGCGAAACGCGACCAGGTCTTGCGTTTGCGATCCAGCCAGCCCCAGCACAGCGCCAGCGGCGCGACCGAGACCAGAACGGTCGCCAGGATGAGCGGGTTTCCGAAGGGTCCGAACGCGCGCAGGAGACCCCAACGGTAGCCTCCGCCGTTCTGCCAGATGCCGGGGACCTCATAGCCCGTGATCTGGTTCCAGAGGATCGAGATCAGGCGCTCGCTAGTGCGCGCCTCGAAGATCGAGAAGAATCCGAGCAGCGCGCCGCACACGGCGAGCGGCGGGATGACTGCGCGCAATCCCGAGAGGTCGCGGAACACCGCGCGGGCGTAGATGTACGGCAGACCCCAGTCCAAGGTCTGCGTCTGGAGCTTGTGGAAGAAGCCCTTGAGATCGGTGCTCAGTCCGAAGCTGGTGGAGTAGCTCAGGATGATGAGCAGCATCCAGAGGTCCAGCTTGCGCCAGTCGGGGACGAGATCGCGGAACCTCCCCGAGAGCAGGCATCCGATCAACACGCCGGTCACGATCGCGCGGTGCGGCGTGAGCTCGGGCAGCCCCTGCAACCTAAAGTAGTGGTCCCAAGGGACGAGCAGCGTGAAGGGCACGTAGAGGTACGCAAACGCCCACGTGCGACCCTTCACGATGGTCGCGACGATGGTCACCAGCAGCGTGGCCAGGACGAAAGTGGGCGGGTTCACCTTCCAGCGCGCGGCTCGAACTTCCAGATGGCGAAATGCGCGGCAGGCACATTCTCGGCGGCCAGCCGGCGTCGGGAGTAGGTCCTTCCCTGGTAAACCTCGTCCTCGAGCGCCATCCAGAGCGCCAGCCACGGCGGCCGGACCCTCGGGAGCGCGACCACGGACCGCCCGTCCTGATAGGAGGCGTTGATGTCGGCTACGTAGGAGACGCCGGCCTCCCTCAGATACGGCACCACGTCCCCGCGCTCGAGGCTATCCAGGAACTCGTAACCGTTGGCCTTGCCGTCCAGGTTGATCACCTGACGGCGCGAGAAGTACCCGAACAACCCGGCGTCCTTCATGGCGAAGATCGCGTGCCCATCCGTGTTGTCGCGGGCCCATTCCGCGGCCAGCAGCCACTCGCGATGCGAGCTGACCTTGTGCGCCACACCGGACACCTGCGCGGCAAGACCGGCGACGCCGATCACGACGGGGAAGCCGATGCGCAGGGCGTGTCGCGCCGCAGGCCAGATCGTGCTCGCGCGGTGCGCCAACTGGGCGACACCCAGAGCGACCGCTGCGCCGTAGACGACGAAGTGCCACCAGTACACGCCCCACGCCATGAACAGGAACGTGTAGGTGAAGTGGACCACCGAACCCGCGGTCAGCACCGCGAGCGGCGAGACGAGCAGCCCTGCCAGGCTCTTCCCACGGCGGCGGTCGATCGCGGCGACCGCGACGGCAACGAACAGATTGAGCGCGACGAGCACCAGGCCCACGCCCATGTCACCCTCCAGGTCCAGGCTCGAGCGCAAGGCCGGGAAGCTCGACTTCACCCGTCCGCTGATGGGGCTGAGCGTGCCGAACTGGAGGTGGCTCCACAGGAAGAACGGCACCGCGAACACCAGCACCCCCGCGACCAGGGCGAGGCAACGGGCCGCAAGCTGGCGCCAGGGAGCGCGCGTCATGATTCCAGCGGCCAGGAACATGGCGCCCGCGGCGAGCACCAAGAAAGCCGAGTCCAGCCGGGACAGGAAGATCACCCCGAGAACGAGCCCGGACGCGAACTGGCATCGGAGGGGCACCGCGAAGGACATCCAGTCGAAGCGGTGGAGGCACCAGACCCACGTGAAAAGCGCGAGCAGAAGGATGCCCGTCTCCATGCCGTTCGTCATCGCGGTCAGGAGGTTCGGCACCAGGCACAGCGCCACGGCTACCCACCCGAAGCCGGGTGCCGCCCACCGCTCCACCGCGTCGTGGACCACCCAGAGCGCGAGACCGCAGACGGCTCCCGAGATCACGATCGTCGCGATCACGGGCGCGAGGAGCGAGCCGCCGCTGAGCGCGCAGACCGCGACCATGACCAGCATCCACAGCGGGTGGTAGCCGTTCGTCTGCGAGATCCCGTCGAAACTGGAGCCCCCGCCATGCACGATCGACTGTGCGATCTTGATGTAGTAGAAGGCGTCGTCGGACAGCATGCCGAGCATCGCCGTCTCGGCGTTCCAGAGCACGAAACCGACCATCGCCAGCAGGGGCAGGGCGGGCAGCCACGCGCGTCGTCGAGACATGGTCACGAACGTTGCGCCGACGTCATCCGGGGCAGAGCGAGACCCACGGCTTGAAACACGCGGGTGATTGTAGCCATGCGGCGCTCCCGTCAAGATGGTGGATCGGTGCCTTCGACAGTCCGTAGCCACGTCACCTTGGCTTCACGCGGTGAGACCCGACACGTGCTGACCGAGGACCAGATCCGGGAGCTGCGCGAGGTCCCCGGGTTCAAGAACTCCCCGACGGGGTTCATCGCGCCCGACGGCGCGCTCGACTACTTCCGGCGGAAGTTCGCCGACAACCTGGCCCGGCACTGCGATCTCTCGCGCACGATCCTCCTGGATGCCGGCTGCCACGAGGGCTGGAACCTCCTCGCGTTCCTGCTTGCCGGCGGCCGTCTGGCGATCGGGATCGACATGAATGCCGAGGCGCTGCGCGTCGCCGACGAGTTCGCCCGCATCTTGGGTGTGCGCGACCGCGTGCTCTTCTGCAACGGATCGGTGACACGGCTCCCGATCGTGGATCGGTCCGCCGACGTGGCCTGCTGCATCGAGGTGCTCGAGCACCTGGACGGCGGCGCGGAAGCCGCCTTGTCGGAGCTGAACCGGGTCGCGCGCCACGTCGTGTGGATCACGACGCCCAACAAGCTCTGCCCGGTCGTCGCTCACGACACGCGGTTGCCCCTGGCGCACTGGCTGCCGCCGCGCCGTCGCCGTTGGTACGCGCGCCTGTTCGGCCGCGAAGCGGACGACGAGCAAAACGTCTTCGTGTCGCCCTTCGAGGTCGCGCGCGGCCTGCCCGACTTCCGCCTCGAACCTGGGTTCTGCGGCTTCGAATCCTTCGCCGCCTTCGCGGCGTTTTTCCCGCACTACCTGCCCTACATGGGAGAGGGAGTCGCGGGCGTGAGGGACCTGGGGCGAGCGAAGCGCGCGGTGTACGGGTTGGCGTACGGGCTCCTCGGGCGCAGGTCGTACTACGTGCTGCCCTCCCTGACCGGATTGTTCACGCGGCGTTCCGCGCAGAGCTAGCACCGGACCGAACACCTATTCCCCTTCGAACTCCTGGAAGCGGCGCTCATTCGGAGGCTAGAGTCCGAGGCCGCCCCCGACTCGGGATACCACCCTGCCCCGATCTCCCGACCGGCACTCGCACATGAGCCGTTCCCGATCCTGCCTGCTCGCCGCGCTGTTCGTAGGCATCGGCCTGCTGCTGGGTTTGACCGCGGCCACGGCACTGGATCTGGGGCCCCGGATCCGTAGCCTCTACGACCGCGCGCAGAGCAAGATCGGGAGGATGTTCGACTCGGGAGCGGACCAGGATCCCGCCAACCCGACGATGTCTGGCTGGACGACGGCAGAAGGCCTCCGGATCGAGGCGCATTCGACCGGATTCGACGGGCCCGTGCGTTTGGTGTTCCACCCGGTCAAATTCACGGAGCCGGATGCGCCGCTGTACTACGTGGCGCAGATCGACGGGACGATCTTGCGCGTGGACCGCGGGGGCAAGAAGACAGTGCTCGCCTCCGGCCTGCTCAATTTCACATGGGCGCCGATGATGGAATCCGGACTCCTTGGACTCGGGATCAATGGTGACGGGTCGGATCTGTTCGTCACGCTGAGCTACTGGGACGAGGACGGCGGCGTCTATCGCAACCGCATCGAACGCCTGGGCCTGTCGGCCGACGGGAAGTCGGTGACGGGACCAACGATCCTCCTCGACATGAAGGACGAGGTCACCGTCCCGAGCTACCAGGTCCAGTTCGCGCAGGTAGCGCCCGACGGCACGCTCTTCGTCGGCGTGGGAGCCGGTGCGACGATGAGCGACGCGCAGGACCTGGACAAGTTCGCCGGCAAGGTGTTGAGGATGGACCGCGACGGTCGCGCGCTGCCGGACAACCCCTTCTATGATCCGGCCGCACCTACGGCGGCGCGCAGCTACGTCTACGTATCGGGCCTCAGGAACCCATTCGATCTGGCCTGGGACCCGCGGTCCGGCGTGGCGTTCGTCACCGACGTGGGACCCGGCGTGGATCGCCTGGTGCGCCTCGAGCGCGGCGCCAACTTCTGCTTCTCGGGTAACGCCCTCGGTGACGAACAGATGCGCTGCAATGCGCTCTTCACCTGGGGCCCCCTGGGACACCACTCGCCAGTCGGTCTGGCGTTCTCGGACGACAGCCGTCTTGGTCTCGGAGCCGGCTGGAGCCTCTTCGTCGGTATCTACGGCGCCGTCCACAATCCCGGTCCTGACGAAGGCAAGCGCGTCTCGCGCATGCGCATCGCCGAATCGGGACTCGTCGAGAGAGTCCCTGAGATCGCGGCCCGTTACGAGGGCAAGTTCTTCTCGAGCGTGACCGACGTGGACGTAGGTCCCGATGGGATCTACTTCGTCGATCCCTACGGGCTGCGCGACACTCCGCACCAGGGCGACGGCACCGTGTTCCGCATCACTCGCGACCCCTCGCCGCGGCCCCGAGCGAGCACAGGTCACGTGTTGACGGGCAATGCACTCGGCAAGCACATCTTCCACTCCGAAGGTTGCACTGCGTGCCATGCGTACGAACCCAGCCAAGGGAAAAAAGTCGGGCCGGAGCTGATCGACCTGGGTGAACGGCTATCGGCGCGACTCGGCTCGTCGGCGTATGCGGACACGCTGGACGCGCTGTCGCGACGAGAAGGCGCGTTCTTCGTCAAGAACCGTGAGGTCTACCAGGAACTGCGGCGCGCGTCGGGCGACGAACGCACCCGCATCTGGCTGCGCAACTTCGTCTTGAACCCCAGGTTCGACAACCCGCAGATCAAGATGCCGGCCTACGCGCATCTCGATTCCACGCAGCTCGACGCGCTTGCCGAGTTCATGGCAGACAACTAGCCACCGAAGAAGCGCTGGTGGGACGCGCTTCTCCCGAGAGTGGTCGAAGAGCCCTGCTTTCGCAGTGCTCAGCGCTTGCCAGCGAGCTTGTGGTGCAGGAAACGTGCGCCATCGACGAGGATCGGCGGGACGATCTTCCGTACGACGGTCTTCCCTGACTCGATCAACCTGGAGCGATGATCGCTGCTACCAGGACGCTCCTGGAAGAGAGTCGTGTGCGATTCACGCTTCTCTTCCTCCGGACGCCCGTGCGTGTAGTAATAAAGAGCCATCGACTTGCGTGTCCGACCCTCAGGGCAAGTGAGCGGATCCGGGTGACCGTGGAATGACGTCGACGTCGTGCTGAAGATCACGCAGCGGTTGAAGACCGGCAATACCCTCTTGACGCAGTGATCCATGGTTTCATCCCACAGCTCGAGATGGCCACCGTAGCTGTCCTCCCAGTCTTTGTTGAAGTACAGGAGCAGATTGATTCTCCGGTCGAGACGGAGTCGCTTGTGCCAGTTGAAGTCGGCATGCATCTTCAAGAAGCCGCCAGGCAGGATCTGATGCAAGCCACCGCCCATGAAGTGGGGATCCGGTATCATGCCTTCGATCGCCGTGAGTTTCTCGAGAAAGCCACACATCGCCGCGGAATTGAACTGCGCGAGCAGGTGCCTGGTCATCGGCTTCATGTGCGCGTCCAAGTTGGAAGCGAGCTTCGACTCCGTCCCGGACTTGAACCTCTGCCACGCGAGATCGTTCGGGTTCGGAAAATCGGCCAGGACTCGGTCGGCGACCGACTGTGGAAGAAAGTCGTCGATTACGACGTGAGGGAAAGGAGAAGCGGAGACATAGGACTGATTCAGCCGCTCGGCCATGGGATTCAGTTGGGCCGCGTCGAAGAAGAATAGGTCAAGCGCTTCTTGAGTCATCGGCATGGTCGAAATCCTCAGGCCTGCCGGCCTATTGCCCCGTCGCGACACGACTGCACCCCTCGAGCTACGCGGCGTGAAGACCTCGCTTGCGTAGAAACTGCCCGAGGTTGGCGTCGGCGATCGAGCAAGCCTCGCAGACGACTCCGTACATCTCCTCGGCGCTCAACGACTCCGGACTCCTGGCATACATTCCCCGGTTCAGTGGACTCGGGGATTGGATGCCGTGGCAGTGAGTTGGGAACTCGCAGATTCGTCAAGGGGGGGACTCCAGGCCCAGCCCGAGATCGTAGCGTTCTCTGCTCCCGCTGGCAGCGCGGATCGTCATCCCCCCATGAGGCCCTGTTCCGCCAAGAAGGCTTCGATCCTCCGCGCGACCCACTGGTTGCCGCTCGGAGACAGGTGATCCTTCAGACCGAGGGAGGGATCCGCCTCGAGCGCGGCTTGCAGGTCGCCCGAGAGGTCCAGCACGGCCAGTGAACCCGTCCGCGCATGGGCGAGCACAGGGTCGATGAAACCGTGGTCCGTGTTCCGAGCCTGGATGACGACGAAGACGACCTGTGTCTTCGTGCGCTGCTGCAGGCGCTCGAGTTCGTCGAGGATCCCGCATGCCACTGCCTCCCCCCGTTCGTGAACCTGGATGACGCCTCGACCCCTCAGCCACCATTCGCCGCGGATCCGTACGAACACGGCATCAGCGAGTCGGCTGTATCCCAGGACCGATCGCAACGAGGAATGCGCTGCTGTCGGGGGGGGCGCGTCGGGGACAGGCTGGTTCTTCAGCACCAGCTGATCGCCCTCGACGTCGAAATACGGTTTCCAGGCCCAGCGGTAGGAGTACTCGCAACGCCGAATGTCGTCGGCGACGATCGCGAAGACCACGAGCCGCGGGTTCAGCTCGGCGACGAGCGCTTCGCACCGCAGGAGGATCTGGTCCATCCCGTACGCCGGCACGCCGCCGTTGACCACGCGGGCGCCAGTGATCACCGAGAGCTGCGTCGGCCACGCGTGCTCGTCGCTGACGTCCGTTCCGAACGTGAACGAATCGCCGACGGCCAGTATCGGCTTGCGCGGGTCGGCAGGCAAGTCCGGGCCGCTGTGGCGGCAACCGTTCGCATCGATCCGGATGGATGCCTCTCCATCGCGGACCGCATTGGGCATCAACACCCAACCCACGCGAGGGTCGTGGTCGAAGTAGCCGCGGGCCAGGATGTCGAGGGGCTTGTCGTGCACGCTCCCGAACTCGGTGAGCGTGCCACGCCGGATTCGGATCGCGACCTCGAGGGCCAGCAACGCGAGCACGGTCGTGCCCAAGACCAGGGAGGACGCCACGACAAGCTTGCGCGTACGAGAGTGCGCACGCCGGGGCACGCCATGCTTCTCACGGGTGTCGGCGCAGTCGGGGCTTTCCGTCACTGTGTCGCTGCTCCGCCCGTCAGGAGGCCTGCCGCGAATTCGAATAGAGCCGAGCCAGGGATTGCGTGCGGAGGGCGAACTCGCGCTCGAAAGTGTGCTCGAGGGCGAAGCGGCGCGCGTCGAGCGAGAACGTATCGAGCTCCGCCGGGTCGCCCAACAGGCGGCGCAAGGCGGTCGCGAGCGCGGCTGGTTTGCCGAGCGGCGTGACGATACCGGACTTCGCATGGCGGTTCATCGAGCGCCACATGGCATTCCCGTACCCCGCGATCGGCAGCCCGCAGCCCAGCGTCTCCAGGTACGTGCACGACGGATCGTCCTGGACATGGCAGCAGACGAAGACGTCGAAACCGCGCGAGAGCTCCATGAGCTCGGGGTACGGGACCGGCGCATGGAGGAAGACGGATCGGCCGGCATCGTGACGTTCGACCAGGCGATCCATTTTAGCCCGCTGGGAACCCTGCCCGTAGAGGTGCATCTCGAACTCGAGCCCGGCGCGCAGGCACTCGATTCCGACGCGCACTGCGTCGAGCGCTCCCTTGGCCGGCTCGAAGCGCCCGCTGAAGATCAAGCGCGGCTTGCGCCGCTTGCGATCTGCGAGGCGTGCGCGGAGCGTTTCCTCCGGGATGACCATGTCGCCGCCCATCCGCGAGTCCAGATACAGAAGCCGGTGGCGGTTGAAGCGCGCGGATTCCTCGAAGATGGGGTAGCCGTTGCAATGAAGGAGCGCTGCATGCCGCATGATCGGAAAGACTTCCCGCATGTAGTAGCGCAAGGCTCCGGCTCGTTTCTTCGCTCGCCGAAGCGCGCCTTCGACGCCTGAACTGGCGAACACCATGGTGGTCTTCAGGTTGTATTCGAGGACCCCGATGATGGGCACGCTGTGGAGCTGCGCGAGTCGCAGGGCCTCGGTTCGACCGCCGTAGATCAGGCGGCTCGCGATCACCGCGGCGCGCACCTTTTCCCGGTCCGCCGGCAAGACGTGGCCGGCCTCGTCGACCTGCGTGGTGATCACGCGGTATCCCAGCTCGCTCTCAGGCAGGGAGACGAGATCCATGACCGTGGCCTCGCGGCCCGCGGGCAGCTCGGGATGGATCGTGAGCAAGGGGCAGTCGAGCTGCCTGCGGTACTCCTGCATCCCTGTATGGAACTTGCGATCCACGAGGAACCGGCCGTCCTGGAGCCGCGCCGGGTTGGCGTGGAAGAGCGTCAACATCGCGGGGAAGTCGCGGGAACTCGGGGATTCTCGACCATGCAGCGCACGACATCGTGCCGTTACTCTCGTCGCGCTCGCGCC
Source organism: Planctomycetota bacterium (assembly GCA_031400875.1). Lineage (GTDB taxonomy): Bacteria > Planctomycetota > UBA1135 > UBA1135 > JAEUHZ01. Next base: position 137,327 of record JANNQS010000008.1, read on the forward strand.
GGACCACGGGCGCGGTCACTCGTGGTCGTTCGGGCTGCGCGCCCCGGACTCGGCCTGTTCGCGACCGAGCTGTCGCGTCGAAAAGGAGCACTCCAGCTTGGGCGTAGGCAATCTTTCCCTTGTCCGCGACGCGTGTCAACCCCGGAAGGCTCGCACTCTCCGCCGCCCGGTCGGCGTTGTGAGCATGCGCGGGCGAACGGCGTCAATCTTCCTCTCGCGCAGAGTCCCCCCTCGCCGTCGTGAGGCCGCTCGCGCACCGAGACGACTGCTGGAACGGCGGCGCCGCGCACCCCCGTCTCGATCGATGGCGAGACACGAGACGTGCGCGGCGCGCCCCGCACGTCC
>JANNQS010000009.1:0-128802 GCA_031400875.1 Planctomycetota bacterium
CCCGCCGTCCTGACCGATGCCCTCCTGACGCGCGCCGCGCGCGAGCACGGCACGCCGCTGTACGTCTACGACGCGCAGACGGTGGTCGAGCGCATCCGCGCGCTCTCCGGATTCGACGCCGTGCGCTACGCGCAGAAGGCCAACTCGAACCTGGCGCTCATGGGCGTCGTCCGGCGCGCCGGCGCGCGCGTCGACGCCACGTCGGCCGGCGAAATCGAGCGCGCGCGCCGTGCCGGCTGGGATCCGCGCGAGATCGTCTTCACGGCCGACCTGTTCGACCGGGCCTCGATGGAGGCCCTGAAGCAGCATCGCTGCCCGGTGAACCTCGGCTCCCCGTTCCAGCTCGAGCAGTACGCGGCCCTCGACGTCGGTCGCGAGATCACGCTGCGCGTGAACCCGGGCTTCGGCCACGGTCACGGCCGCAAGGTCAACACGGGCGGCGAATCGAGCAAGCACGGCATCTGGCACGAGGAGCTGGCCGCGGTCGTCGCGCACGCGCGCGCCCTGGGCCTGGCTGTGATCGGCCTGCACGTGCACATCGGCTCCGGCAGCGATTTCGAGAACCTGGCGCGCGTGCGCGCGACCGTGCGGCGGCTCGCGCCCGTCGCCGGTCCGGACTTGCGCACGATCTCGGCCGGCGGCGGCTTGCCGACGCCCTACCGCGGCGACGAGAGCCCGTTCGACGTCGTTCGCTACGTGCGCGAGTGGCTCGAGACGAAGCGCGACATCGTGCGCGACCTGCGCCGCCCGATCGAGCTGGAGGTCGAACCCGGCCGCTACCTCGTGGCCGAGTGCGGCGTGCTCGTCGCCGAAGTGCGCGGCGCGAAGAAGAGCGGCAGCATCGACTACGTGCTGGCCGACGCCGGCTTCCACACGCTGATTCGCCCGGCGATGTACGGCGCGTACCACCGCATCACGGCGATCGGGAAGGACGGCGCCGCGACCGCGCCGCGCGTCGTTGCCGGACCGCTGTGCGAATCGGGCGACGTGTTGACGCAAGGGAAGGACGGCGTGCTCGAGCCGCAGCTCTTGCCCGAGCTCGCCGCGGGCGACCTGCTGTGCGTGCACGACGCCGGCGCGTACGGCATGGCGATGGCTTCGAACTACAACGCGCAACCGTTCCCGGCCGAGGTCCTGGTCGACAACGGCGTGCCGCGGCTGGCCCGCCGCCGACAGAGCATCGACGCACTCCTCGCCGACGACGTCGCACCGGCTTCCTGACGGGAAGGCACGCAGCTCGCCCGGCGGTCACGCGTAGAGATCGCCGCGCAGGTACTTGAGGCCGGAGTCGACGAGTATCGTGACGACGCGCTCTCCAGGTCCGAGCTCGCGCGCGATGCGGCGCGCGGCCCACACGTTCGCGCCGGTCGTGATGCCGCCGAAGAGGCCTTCGACGCGCACCAGCCCGCGACGCGCAAGCAATTCGAGGGTCCTTCACTACCCTGAGGGCGACATGAAGACGCTCGCTGCGCTCCTGGTCCTGATTGCCTTACCCGCCGTCACGTCTTCCCTCCACGCGCAAACGGCGAAGACCACGCCGGTGCAGGCCGACATTGCGCAGGCACGGTCTACCGCGGTCCAGCTGCTGAAGGAGGCGCGCGAGGCGCGCGACTCCGGTGATTTCCCGACAGCGCGCGAGAAGCTCGCCGCGGCGTTGAAGTCGCTGACGGACTCTCCGGGGAGCCCCGACGATTTCGCGTGCATCCAGGTGCTTTCCGACATCGGGGGCACGGCCTACGGATGCGGCGATCTGCGGCTTGCGCGCGATGCGCTGTCGGTCGTGCACGATTACTGCGAGAAGACCATGCCCCCCGACAGCCTGCGCCTGCAGGCTGCGCGCGACAACCTGGCGCTGATGATGAAGTCGCTGGGCGAGCTGAAGCCTGCGCGCGCGCTGCAAGAGCAGGTCCTGGCGGTGTTCGAGCGAACTCTGCCCGAGGACGATCCCGATCTCCAGAAGACGCGGTTGAACCTGGCCGCGACGCTCAAGGCCATGGGCGAGCCGGAGGCTGCCAAGGTGCTCGAGGACAAGGCGCTCGCCGTGTTCGAGCGGACGCGCCCTGACGACGATCAAGACCTGTGCGCTGTACGGCAGAATCTCGCGGTCACGCTCAGGCTTCTGGGCAATCTCGACGCGGCGCTCGTGTTGCAGCACAAGGTGCTGGCCACCTGCGAATCCACGCTGCCCGGCGACGATCTCGCGGTTCAGAGAGCGCGCTTGAATCTGGGCGTGCTCCTCGCCGCCTCGGGTGAAACGCTTGCCGCGCGACCGTTGCTCGAGATGGCGCTCGCGGGCTTCGAGCGCGCGCTCCCCGAGGACCATCCCAATCTGCTCGCCACGCAACAGAACCTGGCGACTTGTCTCCTCTGGTACGGCGATCTGCCCGCGGCACGCGCGCTGTTCGAGCGCGTCCTTCACACGTGCGAGGCGACACGGCCCGCCGATGCCCCGGAACTGATGGCCGCGCGCAGCAACCTGGCGGTCGTGCTCGACCGGATGGGCGACCTGCGAGGCGCGCTCTTGCTGGGGCAGGAATCGCTCGCCGCCCTCGAAACCGTGTTCCCGATCGAGTCGCTCGCCGTGCAGGCGGCACGCAACAACCTGGGCATGACGCTGCGCAGGCTCGGCCAGTTCGAGAGGGCCCGCCGCATGGCCGAGGAGGACCTGCGCGTCGCCGAGAGGACGCTCTTTGAGGGACACCCCGATCTCCAGGCGTCGCGCATGAACCTGGGGCTCTCGTTGGCCGACACCGGGGATTTCCCCGCAGCACGGACCCTGCTCGAGGACGTGCTCGCGGCCGCGGAGAAGACTTTCCCTCCGGGCCACCCGGATCTCGAGATGGCGCGCTCCGCGGTGGCGGACCTGGCGCATGACCAGGGCGACTTCGAGCGCTCGCGCGCGCTGCGCAGGCGTGTGGTCGACGAGATCTCCAGCACGCTGCCCGCCGGACATCCCGATCAACTCCTCATGCGCCAGGCCTTGGGCAGGACGCTGGCTGCCATGGGCCGCAAGGAGGAGCTGGGTCGGCTCCTCGTCGAGCTCGAGAGCGAGCTGAGTGTGGCGGTGGCGGATCTTTTCGTCCTGGGACGCCGCGAGGCCGGCGAGCGTGTGCACTCGCTCGGTCGCACCGTCAACGCACTCGGCTCCCTGCTCCCGCTCTGTCCGAACGAGGCTGCGCTGCGGCTGCCGTTCTTCGTCTGCATCGAAGAGCTGCGTGTCGCATCCGAAATGGTCACGAGCGGCGATGCTGCGAATCCGGAGACACGAGCCGCGATCGAAAGGGCGAGCGTGCTGCGCCGCCAGGTGGGCGACCTCGTCGCCGGCCGGGGCGTCGTCCAGGAGCTTGGCCAGGACGACCCCAAGCACATCAGCGATCTGGTGCGCAAGCGCGACGATGCCGAAATCGCGGTGCGTCGCCTCCTCGCGGCGCGCGGCCAACCGCCTTTCCATCTCGACGTGCCCAAGATCGTCAAGGCCCTCGCCGAGATCGAGGGTTCGGGGGGTGGCAACGGCCCGGCCCTCGTTGTGGGCTACCGACGCTTCGAGCACGAGCCCTTCGGAGCGGGGACGCCGGACGCGATCCCGGCGCATGGTCGGCTCCTCGCCCACGTTCTCGATGCGCACGGCAAGCTGACGCGCATCGATCTCGGCCCGATCGATGCGATCGCGGCGGCCGTGACGCGCTGGCGGCAGACGATCGGAAGGCCGCTCGAGTCCGGCGTCGGCACCGTGGCCCAAGAGAGCGACGCGGCTGGAGAATCGTTGGCGCGCGGGCTCGGCGCAGTGGCTCCGAGTAGCGCCGCGGAACCGGAGGCCGGCGCGGCGCTGCGCCGGCTGGTGCTCGATCCCGTGCTGGCCGTCGCGCCGGACGTGAAGATGCTCGTGGTGTGCGTCGACGACGTCTTGCACCTCGTGCCGCTCGAAGCTCTTCCGCTGGAGCAGGCCGTTCCCGCGAATGCGGACGGCCGATGGGTCGGTGAACGCTGCGCCATCCGCTACGTGACGTCGCTCGCGCGGCTGGCAACACCGGTGGAGGCAACGCACGCTTCGCCCGCGCTGCTGGCGGTCGGCGGCATCGACTACAACGCGGAGATCGAGACCGAGCCGGCACTCGACAGCACAGAACGGATCGGCTCGAACTGGGGGCCCTTGCCGGGGAGCCGCGGCGAAGTGAAGGGAATCGGCACGCTGTTCGAGAGCGTGTTCAAGAAGCCGGCGCGCGTGCTCGACGGCAAGGCAGCGACAAAAGCCGCCCTCATCGAGACCCTGCGCGGCGCCTCGTTCGTGCACGTGGCCACGCACGGATACTTCGCGCCCGAGAGCATCCGGAGCGTCGCCGACAAGGACGCCTCGAGCTCGCTGTGGAGCCCGATGTCCTCCGGGGAGACTGTCACCGGCATGGCACCGATGACGCTGTGCGGGATCGCGCTGGCGGGCGCCAACCGCGGCATGGATTCGCTCGGGCACGTGCCGGGCGTCCTGACGGCGGAAGAGCTGGCCGGCCTCGATCTGCACGATTGCGAGCTGGGTGTGTTGAGCGCCTGCGAGACGAACGTCGGCATCACGCGCGCGGGACAGGGCCTCCAGTCGCTACAGGCGGCGCTGCACGCGGCTGGCGTGCGCACCGCGATCACGAGCTTGTGGAGGGTCAGCGACGAGGCGACGCGCGAGCTCTTCGAGGACTTCTACACGCGCATCTGGGTCGGCCACGAACAGAAGAGCGTCGCGCTATGGCACGCGAAGATGGCGCTCTGCAAGAAAGGCCGCCCGACGCAGGACTGGGCCGCCTGGGTGCTCACCGGCGCTCCGAACTGAGGCTCGGCCAGGCGCTCGAGTCGCACGAGTGGCGTGCGGCCGATCGATTCGAGGCTCGTTCTGGCGCGCGGGGACGTCATGGTCGGCTGCACACGCTATGCCAGTGCCCGGGTTCGTTTCGAGCGCAGCCCTCGCAGGCAAGCGCACTCGCCTTCGATTCGGGATAGCATGGGGATCCGGCCGAAGAGGACACGGGAGCCCGACGCGATGATCATCACAGGCAAGCTCGCCCTCGCGCTGGGGACCGTACCGGTCGCCGGCGCCATCCTGATGCGCGTCTTCTGTTGAGGCCACCCGCTCTCCGCGCTCGGTCCGAGCGCCTGGCTCGCCGGTCTCGCGCTCACGATCGGCACGGCGATCTCCGCCATCCGCTCCAGCCGCGAGCCGGGCCTCGCGTGGGTCGGGCTCGCGCTGGCCGCTGCCGCGACGGCGTTCGTCTTCCTGGTCTGACGCCGTAACCTATCGCGATGATTCTCGTCGCGATCCTGGCGTCGATCGCTCTGCAGAAGCCCGTCGCGGTGCCGGACGACGCGGCGCTGGGCGAGGCCTTGCGCGCGCTGCCCGCAGCCCGAGCGGTCCTCGAAAAGGCCGACGAGCATCGCGTCCAGGTGCTTCTCGCCACGATCGAGACCGACACGAAGGATCGGCCGATCCTGGCTCGGCGCGGCTTGCGTGTCGACCGCGAGTACTTCTATCCGGCGAGCGCGATCAAGCTGTGTGCCGCGATCGCGACGCTCGAGGAGCTGGATGCGCGGCGCGTCAAGGAGCCGCGGCTGGGCGAGGATGTGCCGATCGTCTTCCACCCGCTGTTCGCGGGCGAGGAGATCGAGCAGAAGGATCCGACGCACCTGGCCGACGGCACGATCACGCTGCGGCAGGAGATCAAGAAGCTCTTCCTCGTGTCCGACAACGCGGCCTTCAACCGGCTGTACGAGTTCGTCGGGCAGGATCGCCTGGCCGAGCACCTCGAGCGCGCCGGCTTCTCGACCGCGCGGATCGTGCACCGGCTGTCGGAAGCGCGGACCGAGGACGAGAACCGGCGCGTGCCGCGCGTCGACTTCGTGTTCGCGGACGAGACGCGCGCGACGATCCCCGAGAGGACCAGCCGCCTCTCGATCCAGGACCTGCGCTTGCCCGGCATCAAGGTGGGGACCGCGTCCGTCGACGGAAAGAAGCGCGTCGAGGCGCCCATGTCGTTCGCGCGCAAGAACGCAATCGCGCTCGTCGAGCTGCAGGAGGCGCTGGCGAAGCTCGTGCGCCCCGACCTCGTGCTGGACGGCGAGCCCTACGCGATCACGGACGAACAGCGCACGTTCCTGCTGGCGACCGCCACGGCGTACCCGGCCGATTCGCGCGATCCGCGCTACCCGCGCGAGCAGTATCCGGATGCCGAGTACAAGTTCCTCCTGCCGGGGCTGGAGAGGGTCGCGCCCAAGTCGGCCTGGAAGATCGCCAACAAGATCGGCCGCGCGTACGGCTTCTCCATCGAAAACGCCTGGGTCGTGCACGTTCCGAGCGGGCGCGGCATGTTCGTCACCGCGACGCTGTACACGAACGCCGACGGTGTCCTGAACGACGGCGTCTACGAGTACGAGACGATCGCCGATCCGTTCTTCACGGCGCTGGGAGAGGTCGTGGGTCGCGAGCTCGCACGATGAGTAACACGGTTCACCAGCGACTGACCCTGCTCGCGCGCGCGTGCCTCGCGCTCGTGCTCCTCTGGTCCTCCACCGCCTGCCGAGAGGGGAGTGCCGGCAAGTACGTCACGGAACGAACCGTCTTCGGGCCGGCTCTCGACCTCACCACGCCGGGCGAGACCGAGTGGACCTGCGACTTCGCGCCGCTCGGCAAAGACGAATTTGATGCCGAGCTCGTCCTGGAAACGGGCGTGACGTCCGCTCCGCCCAGCTACATCGGAAGTGGACAGTCTCCGCTGAGGATGCGGATCGAAGGTTTCGAAGCCTACGCCGGGTCGTCCACTCTCACCTCAAGCCCGACAAGCGTGATCCGACCCTTCGACGGTGCCGGCCGATTGACGACGGATGGGTACAGCACCGTCCTGCACCGATTCGTCGGGGGCGGCTCGCGCTCCGTGCGGTTCAAGGTCACGGTCGAGGCTCCCGATCCTGCGATCGCCGCGGGCTCGCCGCGGTTGAGCGTTCGGCCGTACTACTTGGCGAAGTAGCCTTCGCAGCGCCAGGTCACGCCGCGTCACGAGGGTGTCGAAGTCGTTCCTGGCACCGTATCGACAGGTTCACTCGCCCGTCTTGGCGGAACCCGACTTCCCGGCCAGCTCGCGCAGGATGGGCACGAGCCCCTTGCGCAGCTGCGAGCGCTGGAACTTGACCTCCTCCGTCGGCGGATCGAGCTCGTCGCTGCGCGATTCGAAGATCAGCGCGTACGCGAACAGGCTCCAGCCGGCGTGGTTGCGCTGCGCGGATTCCATCATCGCGCGGTGCGCCGCGAGATCGCGCCCGCCGGCGCGGATGCCCATCACGACGCGCACGTCGCCGGCGACCTTCGTCCAGGCCTGCGCGCGCTCCTGCCACGTGAGCAGGTCGTTGGCGTAGTTCATCGGGTAGACCGTGTCGACGAGGCCCTCGGCGCACCACGTCTTGACGTCCTGGAAGTGCTCGCTCAGCGCCTTCTCGGGCATCACTCCGACGGCGGCCGACAGCGTGCAGCGCTGACGAGTGCGCTTCAGCACGGCGCGCAGGTCGCGGACGACCTGCGTCACCTGCTGTGCGCGCCACGTCGTCCACGCGGCCTTGTCGTTGTCCGGGTCCTTCCCCGTCGCGGCGCGGAACAGCTCGACCGTGCGCTTGTCGCGCGGGTAGTCGGCGCCCGAACCCTTGGGCGTCGCCGGCGGCTCGTTCGGGAATCGGATGTAGTCCATGTGGATCCCGTCCACCGCGTAATGGATCGCCAGGTCGCGCACGACCTCGGTCAAGTACGCGCGCACCTCGGGCAGGCACGGGTTCAGCGAGACGTAGAACTTCTCGGAGAACTTCTGCCGCACGCCCTTCTGGTCGTACCAGCTCCACTCCGGCTTCGCGTTCCACACCTGGCGCGGGTCGGACGGCGGCGTCGTCCCCCACCAGGCCGGGATCACGTTGATCCAGGCGTGCAGGTCGATGCCGCGCGCGTGCGCCGCTTCGAGCGCCACGGCCAGCGGGTCGAAGCCGGGATCCTTGAAGCCGAACTGCTCGCCCCACGGCTCGACGTTCGACTTGTACGAGACGGTCGCGTTGCCGCGCACCTGGAACAGGATCTCCGTCACGCCGGCGGTGGCGCAGTCCTCGACGATGCGCAGCACGTCGTCCTTGGTGCGGTAGTCGAAGCGCGTGACCCACATCGCACGCTCCGGCCCGCGGATCTCGGCCGGGACGTGCGCTGGAGTCAGGCACGCCGTCAGCAGGGCGGGGACGAGCGCGGCGGCCAGGAGTGCCAAGGATCGGATCATGTTCGGACCGGTCGTGGATCGGAAATCGCCGTGGCCAAGGGCGCGGAGCGCGCGAGCACGTGGCCCAGCGCGAAGGCGAACACGCAGCCCGCGGGAACGTACCAGGGGAACGCCAGGGGAAGCCACCGTCCCGCGTCGCTCTGGATCGGCTGCCACCAGAACTGGCCGTGTCGCGAGACCCAGACGCAGAGCGCCAACGCGCCAGACACGGACGACGCCTGGAGCACGACGCGCGAGAGCGGGATCCCGGCGCGCCAGTCGGGCCACGACCGGAGGAACAGCCAAGTCAGTCCGGCTGCCACGGCCACGGGCAGGACCAGCAGATCGGTGCGCGGCCCGTGCCACGCGCAACAGAACACCCACAGCGCCGACAGCGGTGCCGACCAGACGTAGCCGGATCCGTCGATCGGCGCGCGCGACAGCGCCAGCAGGATCCCGGCCAGCAGCGCGCCTTGCGTGTAGCCGGGCAACGACAAAGCCAGGTCCAGCACCGACCCGTACTTCTGCGCCACGGGTTGCAGCGCGATGCCGATCGCGCCCAGCAAGAGCCCGAAGAACACGACGAACGCGCGCGCCACGCGCACGGCGGATCGCTCCTGGGCCGCGGCGTCGAGGACGGTGCCGCGCCAGGCACGCAGCCGCTGGACCAGCGGCGACCAGGCGGCCGAGATGGTCGTCTGCGACAGTGCGCTCAGCGCCGAGGTCAGCGTCGAGATCGCAGCGGCCACGATGCCCGCGATCACGAGGCCGCGCAGGCCGGCGGGCATGTACTCCAGCGCGAACACCGGCACGATCCGGTCGTCGGTCGTGATCAGCTCCTGGCCGGCGAGCGACATGGGATGGCGCTCGTACCAGGCGAACAACCCCACGCCCACGAGCGCGACGAGGAACGTGATGACCATCGCCACCGAGCTGCCGATGATGGCCTTGCGCGCATCGCGGGCGTTGCGGCAGCACAAGAGGCGCTGTGCGGTCATCTGGTCGACGCCGTAGGCGGCCACGTTCCCAAACGAACTGGCTATAGCCGCCGCCCAGAACGTGTAGGCGCGCCCGGGGTTCGTGTCGAAGTCGAAGAAGCGCAGGCGCTGGCTGTCGATGCCCACGCGCCAGATGCGCTCGAAGCCCAGGTCGAGCCCGTTCGCGATGACGGTCAGCGTCGCGATCACGGACACGAGGATCACGAGCAGCAGGATGAAGTCCGTCCACGCGACCGCCGCCACGCCGCCGATCCAGGTCCACAGGATCGCGAAGACGGAGACGACGCCGACGGCGAGGACCAGCGACGAGAGTCCGCTCTGGGCGGACAGATCTGCGAGCTCGTCGTGCAGGACGACCTCGAGCACGAGCGCCATCAGGTAGACGCGCGCACTCTGCCCGAGGACGTTGCCGGCCACGAACAACGCGCTCGCCGTGCGCCGCGCACCTTCGCCCAGCCGCTCGCCGATGATGTCGTAGGGGCTGTAGACCTCGCGCGCGAAGTAGACCGGCACGAGCTTCCACGCGATCGTCAGGCGCGCCAGGATCGAGCCGATCACCAGCACTTGCAGCGAGCGCATGTCGCCGCCGGGCCGGAAGACGACCCAGGGGATCGCGACCATCGTCACCGCGCTGATCTCGGTCGCGACGATCGAGCCCGAGACGATCCACCAGGGCACGTCGCGGCCGCCCAGGAAGTACTCGCGCATCGAGCCGCGGCGACCGAGCACCGCTCCGACCACCGTCGTCAGGAGCAGGACGCCGGCGACGACGGCCCAGTCGAGCGCGTTGAAGTGGTTCAGCTCCGGCACGGGTTCCCTTCGCGACCGGGTGCGCGCGGGTTCGCGATCACGAGCGATGCGGCGCCCAGCAGCACCGCGTCGCTCGACGTGGAGGCGCGCAGGAAGTCAGGCGGCAGACCCGCCGCGGCCAGGCGACGCTCCGCGGGCGCACGCAGCAGCACATCGAGCTCCGGACGCGCGAGCAGCTGCCCGAGACGCGCGCCGACGACCGCGCGGCGCAGCTCGACGCCGGCCTTCGCGCGCAAGCGCTCGACGCGGTCCACGACCAGCCGCGCCAGCGCATCGGCCGCGCTCGTCAGGATCGCGGTCGCGCGCGGATCCGCGCGCAATGCGGCACTCTCGGGGAACGAGCCGCCTTCCGACGGCGGGAGCGTCCCGCCCGCGCGCTCCCACGCTCGGTTCCAGCCGCCCATCGACAAGGCGTCTTCGTACGCGATGCCGGGCGCCGACTCCAACGCCCAGGCCTTGCGCAGCACTCCCACGAAGTCGTCGAGCGGCCGCACGCGACCGCCGACGAGCAGCGCTTCGGCCAGCCCGGTTCCGCCCGCCAGGTAGTACGCGTCGCCGACGTCGGCCAGCGCTCCGTCGGCGGCCCTGCGCTCGCCCAGCGCGCCCGCGACGCCGTCGTTCGCGAGCGCCGGGATCGGCGCGACGAGCTCGAGTCCGCGCGCGACGAGCTCGCGCTCCAGCTCGTCGAGGAAGCGCGGATCGCGTGGCCCGTTCCGCAGCACGGCGATGCCGCGCCCGTTGGGCGTCTTCAAGCCAGGCATGCAGACGCCGACGGCGAGGAGGCGCGCTCCGCCCGCAGCCTCGACGATCGCGTCGGCCGTCGCGAGCAAGCGCGCGCGAGCCGCGGCGACCTCTGGCTCCGGACGCGGGTCCACTCCGCGGACCGATTCGCCCTGCTGCTGTATGACGTCCGAGGCAGCGAACGGGGCGTGCAGGCGAGTCGCGCGGACTCCGGCGGCCTCGAGCCGGCCGTCGGACCGCGCTCGGACGGCCAGGGCGCGCACGCCGCTCGCGCCGCCGTCGACGCCGATCAGGAGCACGTCGGTGGTGAGCATGGCGGCGCGGCGGAGGTTCCGCCCCGCCGCGGCGCGCGTCAAGCCGCGGCGCGGATGACGCGAGCTCGCGAGCGTCACCACCAGGATGGTCAGGCCCGCTCAAGGGGCCCGAAGCACGAAGCGAGCTTGCGAGCGCAGCCGACGGGATGGTTCGGGCCCGTTCAAGGGGCCCGACCCTGCGTGTTTGGCGCGGAGCGCGGGCGACGCTGGAATGGGCACATGATCGCAGCGCTCCTCGCCGGCTCACTCGTCCTTTCCACGGCCGCCCAGGACCCGGAATCCGGGCTCCTCGAGCCGGTCGAGCTGCGCGCGCTGTTCCTGCGCCCGGGAGACCTGGACGTTCTCGCCGATCAGCCGCGACTGGCAGAGGCGATGGACCGCCTGGCCGAGATCGGCTTCGATGCCGTCGTTCCGCTCGCGTGGGAGCGCGGTCGGACGCTCGCGCCATCGCCGGCACTGGTCCAGGCCGGCCTGGCCGAGTCGCTCTTCTTCCCGGGCCGCGACGTGCTGGGCGAGATCGTGTTCGAAGCACACCGCGCCGGTCTCGAGGTCCTCGTCGCGATCGACGGGACGGTCGCGCTCGATCCCGCAGCAAAGCCGGCCGCAAAGCTCGCGCTGGCCAAGGGGACACAGGATCGACCCGACCCGGCGGATGCCGGGGTGCGCGCGCTGGCCCGCAGCTTCGCGCTCGACATGGCGCGCGCGGCCGAGGTCGACGGCCTCGTGCTCTGGAACGGGTTGCCGGCCTTCACGCCCGAGGAAGCGCGCGGGCCCGAGGCCAGGAAGTCGGCCGATGAGCTGGTCGCGTGGCGCAACGAGTTGCGCGCCTTCGATCCGGCCATGGTCGTCGGCTGGGCCGCGACGGACGCGCGCTTCGCGCCCCCGTCGGACTTCCTGGCGCTCGATTTCGTCGTGCTGGCCGAAGCGCCCAAGGATTCGACCAGCCCCGTCGCGGTGTGGATGGCGGCGAAACCCGGCCGTGCGGCGCTGTATCGGTCGCTCTCCGACGCCACGACGCCCGAGGGATTCGCCGCGGATCTCGCCGCCACGCGCGCGAAGCCGTTCCAAGGCGAAGTGCTCGGTCCCTTCGCCGCGCTCGTCGGCCGCGACGACGTGCTGACCAACGTCCTGACCGAGGGGCTCGACGCGCCGTACTACGCGCGCGCGACGCTGCCCTGGCGCAATGGCAAGGTCTGGCGGCCGCGCGTCGAGATGAACGACATGGTCGACGTGTCGGGCAACTTCCGCGGCGTCGAGGTCGAGGGTCCGATCCAGCACTGGGTCGTGCCGGCCGGGCAGGCCGGCAAGGCCAGCTGGGAGCTGGATCCCGAAGAACGGGGGCCGCACGAGCTGTGGGTGTGGCTGCCGCCCGGGCACGAGAATCCGCCCGCGCTGAAGCTGCTGATCCCGGTCGACGCGCGCCGCGCCCAGCACGTGAACCTGACCGGCGGCCCGGGTCGCGGGTGGGTGCGCGTCGGCACGGCCGTGGTCAACCAGGACAAGAAGTTCGACGTGCTGGTCCTCGATGTGGCGGCCGGCGGCGAGTTGCCGGTCGCCGTGGGTCCGATGGTCGCCCTTCCGCGGCGCCGTCCCGAACGGCGCTGAATCCCCAGGGGTCGAGCGCATACTGCCGGCCCGGTTCCCGACCCCGAGGAGATCCCCATGCTGCGACGTTCCCTCTCCGCCGATGCCATCTCCCGCCGCGGCGCCCTGTCCACCGGGTGCGCAGTCGGCATCGGGTTGGCCGTGATCCTGGTCGTCCTCGGGCTGACGCTCATGGGGACGTACAACAAGCTGGCCTCCGGGAAGCAGGACGTGGCCGGCAAGTGGGCGCTCCTCGACAGCCAGTACAAGCGCCGCGCGGACTTGATCCCGCAGCTCGTCGAGACGGTCAAGGGCGCGGCGAACTACGAGAAGACGACGCTCGAGGCGGTCGTCAACGCGCGCGCGTCCGTGGGCCAGGTCAAGCTGCCCGACGACATCACGTCGGATCCCGAGGCGCTCAAGCGCTACATGGACGCGCAGTCCCAGCTGGGCGGCGCGCTGTCGCGGCTGCTCCTCGTCGCGGAGCAGTATCCCGACCTGAAGGCGACCCAGAACTTCCTGTCGTTGCAGGACCAGATCGAGGGCACCGAGAACCGGATCGGGGTCGCGCGGGGTGACTACGTCACGTCGGTCCAGGCCTACAACACGATGATCGCGAAGTTCCCGGGCAACCTCCTGGCCGGCATCTTCGGCTTCAAGCAGCTGCCGCAGCTCGAATCGACGACGCCCGAGGAACGGCAGGTCCCGAAGATCGACTTCGGGCCGGGCGGCACGGGCAAGTGATCGCCGCCGCGCTGGCGCTGCTGGCGCTCGCCGCGCCGCTGCGCGTCCCCGTTCCGATCCCCGCGACGGCGGTCACGGCCGTCGTCGTGGCGACACGCGTCGAGTTCCAGGTCCCCAAGAACGACGGTTGGGTGACGGACACCGCGAACCTGATGTCCGAAGACGAGGAGCGCTCGCTGGAGGCGCGCCTCGAGGAATGGAAGCGGCGCACGGGCCACCAGGTCGCCGTGCTGACGATCCCGTCGCTCGACGGACAGTCGCTCGAGCAGGCCTCGATCGCCACCGCGCGCGCCTGGGGCATCGGCTCGGACGAGCGCGACGACGGCGCGCTGCTCTTTGTGTCGCGCGACGACCGCAAGCTGCGCATCGAGGTCGGACGAGGGCTCGAAGGGGCCCTGACCGACTCGGTCGCGGGCCGGATCGTGCGCGACGTGATCGTGCCGCGCTTCCGCTCCAGTCAGTTCGGGGCCGGGATCCGCGCGGGCGTCGAGGCGATCATCACGGTGGTCGAGTCGGGCGTCGAAGCCGTGCCCGGGCTGGCTCGACGCCGCAGCAACGGCGGATCCGTCACGGGCCTCGTCTTCGCGCTCCTGATCATCATCATCGTCGTGTCGAGGATCCGGCGCCGGGCCGGCATCGGACGGAGCAGCCGGGGCTGGGGCGGCGCCGGACCGCTCTTCTTCCCGGGCAGCTTCAGCGGCGGCCGCAGCGGAGGCGGCGGCGGCGGCGGGTTCTCCGGCTTCGGCGGCGGCGGCTTCTCGGGCGGCGGCGCGTCGGGGAGCTGGTGATGGAGCCTCTCGCGCAAGTGAACACGCGTTCGGCGGCCGCGCAGGCCGAATGGGGCGGGATCGCGGAGTGCACGCTCGAGATCTTCGAGCGCGTGGGGCCGCTCATGCTCGTCGTGATGCTCGTCCTCGTGGCGCTGCGGGCCTGGGGACAGCGCCGGCGCTACAGCGTCGACTCGGTGATGGGCGAGAGTGCGCAGAAGCTCGTCCACATCGCGCTGGTCGACGTGGAGCGCCGCACCGTGGGCGAGATCGTGCCCGTCGTCGTCGAGCGATCCGACCGTCATCCGGGTGCGGAGTGGCTCTCGGGGCTCGTCTTGCTGCTGGCGGGCACTGCGCTGCTCGAAGGCGTGCTGCCGTGGCACCAGCCGTGGCTCGTGATCCTGGCGCAGCTCGGGCTCGGCGCGGTCGGCTTCCTCCTGGCCCGGACCATGCCGGGCTGGAAGCGCATGTTCATCTCCGAGGCGCGCGCCGACGAGGTCAGCTCCGAGCAGGCGCTTCTCGAGTTCCAGCTGCTCGAGCTGCACCGCACGAGCGGGCGCACGGGCGTGCTCCTGTTCGTGAGCCTCCTCGAGCGCCGCGTCGTCGTGCTGGGCGACGCCGGCATCGACGCGCGCGTCGGCGAGGCGCAGTGGCAACGCACGCGCGACGCGGTCCTCGCGGGTGTGCGGCGTGGCAGCCTGGCCGAAGGGCTCGTCGATGGCGTGCGCGCCTGCGGCGAAGTGCTCGCGCAGCACTTCCCGGCCCCCGATGACGGCCGCAACGAGGTGCCCGACCGGCTCGTCGTGCGCCGCGAGTAGCCGCCGACACGCGAAGCGAGCTTGCGGGCGCAGCCAACAAGATGCTTCGGGCCCGTTCAAGGGGCCCACGCGAAGCGAGCTTGCGAGCGCAGCCAACAGATTGGTTCGGGCCCGTTCAAGGGGCCCGAACCTACCGCGACTTTTTGCCGGCGCTCAACTCCGCCACGATCCGCTCGACGCGCTCCTGGAGCGTCGCCGCCCCCTTCGCCGAGTCGGACCAACCCTTCCGCACGGCCTCGGCAGCCGGGCCGATGCGGTCGTAGACGCCGTCGGTGACGCCGTAGTCCTCGTGCTCCGGATCGAGCACGCGGCGCACCGTCTCGGCGCTCTGCACGAACATGAGCGCGTGCGGCGCGTCGCGCCAGACGCGGTCGGCCCGGCTGTTCCCGCCCTTCTCCAGCGCCTCGCGCAGCTCGTCGAACACGTCGCCGTCGCGCGCCAGGTCGAGCGCGTGCGTCGCCTCGTGGATGACGGTCTCCCACAGCTTCGAGCCGGACAGGTCCTTCACCGACACGAGGCACACCCCGCGCTCGTCCTCGCCGCGGTGCGTGATCGCGCCGGGGAAAGGCATCTCGGTCACGAGGTGGCAGGGAATCGTCAGAGAGAGTCCTTCGAAGCCGAGGCTCTGCGTGTGCACGGCCCAGACCTCGGCCTGCTTCTTCAGCAGCGCGGACTCGAGCTCGCCCTCGACCTCGCGCAGGCGGCGTTCGCGCTCAGGCCAGATGCTCTCGCGCCACGACGTCTCGATCTTCGCCAGTGCCTCGAGCACGGCCCGCGCGGGTGCCCGCAACGGCGTTTCCTGGCCGGCGCGCACGCGCACCGTCTCGGGGACTTCGCCGATCCGCTGCAGCGCGTGCGTCGCGCTCGTGCAGCTCGCCAACATTCCTTCCAGCGGTCCCCAGGCGAGCGGGCTGACGAGGCCCTCCCCCAGCGTGCGAGCGGCCGCCGTCGCCTGGCCCAACATCTCGGGCACCTCGCGTGCTTCGTCGCCGGAGCCGAGCGCGCGGACCTGGAACCACAGGTCGGGGAACGGTTGTCGCAGGAGCTTCAGCTCGATCGCGGTGCGCGGCGCGGATTCTCGCGGCACGACGGGCTCCTGCGCAGCCGCGCCGGCCAGGAACAGGACGGAGATCAGGGCGGGGACGGACATGGGCACCTCGAACGCATGGTACGTCGGGCGCCGAAGTCGCTGCACGTGCGCGCGTCGGCCCCTCAGACGAAGCCGCGGGGCGCGCCGCCTTTCGCGACGCGCCCCGCGGATTCAGCGCCATCGCGGATGCGATGGACGCCGGGTCGTCACGGCATCCACAGGACGCGCACGCCGTTCGAGATGTTGACCGTCGCCGCCGTGCAGAAGTTGGCCGCGTTTCGGTAGTTCACCTGGTAGAAGCGATGCGCCCCCGCGACCGGGACGTTGCCTGCCACCGAGATGTCAGGTTCGCTGCCCGACGGGAACGTGGCCGTGCCGGTCGCGCTGGCCGACTTCGTGCGGATGCGGATCAGCGAGCCGGTCACGCAGCGTAGGCCGTCGTTGAAGGCGAACGGCGTCGCCGAGTTGGTCGTGCCCTGGAATAGCGTGCACGTGACGTTCGCCGGAACGTACTCCAAGAGCATGCTCACCGTGTCGCCCGCGCCCGTCTGCGCGGTGCCGGTGGCCGACAGCCCGGCGCCGTTTGGGGTCACCGAGTTCCCGCAGCCGCGGCCGGCCCAGCCGTTGTTGCCGCACGGGCACGCCACGATCGTGCCGTCGCCGGGACAGAAGCGCTGGTGGCCGCCGCCGATCGGGCGGTCGTACTTGCCGCCCCAGATGTTGCGCTGGCCGCCGCCGACGGTCGTGTCCCACGTCGCCAGGAACCGCCGGTTGACGCCGCCGCCGGACCGCGTCGCGATCACGTCCGTGCGGAACGACTGCTCGCCGCTGAAGTCGAGGGACTGGTGCACCTCGGTCGCGAGCAGCAAGGTACCAAACGGGGTGAACGAGCTGACCCAGATGTCGTAGTCGAACGTGCTCGTGAGGTAGTTCTCGGAGTAGACGACCGTGAAGCGCTGCCCGTCGCTGTCGATGCAGTACTCGGTCTGGTTCTGGT
Organism: Planctomycetota bacterium; assembly: GCA_031400875.1. Taxonomy (GTDB): domain Bacteria; phylum Planctomycetota; class UBA1135; order UBA1135; genus JAEUHZ01. The sequence goes on from JANNQS010000009.1 coordinate 17,122, forward strand.
AGAGGAAGCCCGCGGCCTCGAGCGACGTCAGGTTGCCCTGGTTCTCGACCGTGACGCCGTTGAGCAACGAGTAGTAGATGTCGTGATCCGTCGCGAAGGCGTGCGCGTAGATCACGAGCACGCGTCCGTCGTCCAGCGGTGACGACGCGCGCGGGTAGTACTCCGCGCCGGCCGCCGTGTAGATCCCCACCGGGGCGTTGATCACGGTGCCGTCCCAGGCCAGCTGGGAGGCGAAGATGTCGTGCTCCGAGACCGAGTAGGAGCGGTGGAAGGCGATCGTCCAGGCCGCTGCGCCGCCGAGGATGCCGTTCGACTTCGAGACCGACGGCCACGCGTCGAGCGTGTTGCCCGAGTCCGACAGCAGGATCGTGCCGGGCCCGAAGAGCGTCGAGCTCGCCGTGACGATCCGCGCGTGCACGTCCGTGTCGCTCACGGTGTACTGGCGCTGCCACGTGACGCAGTAGTACGCGCCGCCCGGACCGTCGTACGAGTCGCCGCCCACGTCGGGGAAGATCTGCTCGTGGATCGGGTCGTTCGTGCTGATCATGAATTTCCAGCCGGGTACGGTCGTCACGGCGTCGATCGTCATGCCCCAGATGTTCCAGTTCTGGGCGCCGAGGATGTAGCGCGCCTGCGACACCATGAGGAACTGGTTCGAGGCGTTCAGGTTCGCGACCTGCGGGGCGTGCCAGTCCTCGCCGGTGTTGTCGAGTGCAATGAACCACGCACCCGGGCCGTTCGCTTCGAACATGATCCCGTAGACGTCGCTGTCGTTCGCGTTCACGACGCGCTCGTAGACGACGAGGTAGCGATCCGTCGAGAGGTCGTACGACACGTCGGATTCGACCGAGTCGTAGCCGGCGGTGTCGATCGAGAAGGACGAGACGACGGGGTCGACGACCAGCGGGTACGTCGCGGTCGCGAGGTAATCCCGTCCGACGACGATCTCGACGCCGCCCTGGGCGGCGCGCGACTCGACCGGCACGCGCCGGCCGTCGGCTTCGCGCACGAAGGCGCGTCCGTAGCTCACGGAGCCGAGATCGTTCGTGTACGTGAAGCCGTCGGCGTCCTCGCCGCGGCTCATCTCGCTGTCGAGGCGCACGAAGAAGCGCAGATCACCGCTCGCCGGGCGCTCGGCCACGACGAACGTCTGCTCGATCGACTCGAGGCCGATCTCGTACACCTCGTCGATCGGGCCGCGGTCGATCGTGATGCGGTCGCCGTCACGGACTGCCGCGGCAGCCGGCTCGAGCGGGATCGCGTGGCCGTCGACCGTCGCCGACTCGAGCGACATGTCGAGCGGGAAGCTGCGCGGCGCGCGCGAGCCGAAGTACGGGATGAACGACGCACCCTCCGTGCCGAAGCTGGCCTTGTAGGTGTTGCCGCTGACCCAGATCGTCCCGTCGCGCTGGGTCGTGTAGTAGAGGTGGTCGACCGGCGGCGTGGGACGATCGCCGCGTGTCGTCGTTGGTGCATCGTGCGGCTTCATGGGCGCGGGCCCGACGGCCCCCGCCGGAGCATCGGGGCGCTCGAGAGCGGGACCCGGCTCGACGTACGGCGCGGGGAGCTTGTCGCTGGTCATCAGCGGCAGCGGGCGCGGGGTGCGGGGCTCGGAGTTCGTCTGAGCCATCGCCGGTGCGGCGAGGGCCACGAGGAGGAGGAGGTTGGAGGACGGTTTCATGGGGATCGCTCGGAGTAGGTCGTTCGGGCCGGCCCCACGCTTGCGGGGCCCGCGGACAGGCGACGGGACGCTCTTCGTGACCTGCGCGCGCTTCGGAGCGGAGACAGGAAAAATGCGATTCGGCCACTCTCGTCACCCTCACGAAGCTCACGACCGCCCACCGCGCCTTGGATGACCTCGAGCAGGCCACGTGCATGGCCCACGAGCTGAACGCGCGCGCCCAGCGGAACCCGTCGCTCGAGCTCGCCGCGCGCGCCAAGGCCCGCGGCGTCCAGGGGGCGCGCCGGGCGCTGAATTCCACCCTTCCGCCCTGGGTCTCCTGGCGCCTCGAGAGCATGGGCAGCCCGACTCCGTCAAGGGTTGGGGGCGAGGGTAGAATGCATTCCGCCCCCGGCCGTCTGTCGGAGATTCCGGCAACGCGTGCGCCGTCCACGACAAGACGAGGATGGGCACGCGCGCTCCAGCCTGCCCCCCCCATGCCGAACTTCCTCGCGCTGCGCGCCTCTCCGTGGAGTGATCCCGTACGGAAGCTGCTCACCTTGGAGAGCTTTTCGCGCACGGAGGAGGACGCCGGCGTCGACATCGCCCTGGCGCGCAAGAGCGTCCAGGATCCCGCGATCGCTGCGCACTTCGAACGCCACGCGCGCGACGAGTTCAAGCACGCCCAGCTGTTCCGCGCGCGCGCGGCCGAGCTGCGCGCCGAAGGCGTCGCCGCGCCGCGCGATGGCCAGGCCGAGAAGACCTACGACCTGGAGCTGACGCGCGGCGTGAGCGGAGCCAATGCGCACGGATTCCTGCGCGGCAGCGACTACGAGGAGCAGGGCGAGCTGGCCTACGTGGCCATGCTGCACGTCGCCGAGCTCCGGGCCGAGACTCTCTTCGAGCGCCACATGCGCGCGCTGGGTGACGACGAGCGGACCCGCGCGATCTTCGAGGAGATCCTGCAGGACGAGCGCTACCACGTCGCGTACACGCGCACCCTGCTCACGCGCTGGGAGCGCGCCGGTCGCGGAGCGGAGGTCAAGCGCGCGCTCTCGGCTGCGCGCGGAGCCAGCTTCATCGGAGCGTGGAAACGCCTGGGCGCGCACTCGGCCACGGGCTTCGCGCGCGTGCTCCTCATCCTCTCCTACTGCACGTGGGTCGCGCCGTTCGGCCTCATGGCGCGCAACTCGCGGGCGCGGACCGGCTGGCGAGAGCCGCCCGCGGCGCGCGACGCCGCCCTGGATCTGCGGGCGCAGTACTGACATGTACGTGCTCGGGCTCACCGCGTTCCAGCGCGACGCCGCCGCAGCGCTGGTGCGCGACGGCGAGTTGATCGCGGTCGCGCCCGAGGAGCGTTTCACGCGCAACCGGCACGAAGCCGCGTTCCCGCGCGCGGCCGTTCGCGCCTGCCTGGCGCGCGCCGGGATCGAGCCGCACCAGCTCGACGCGCTGGTCCTGGCGGAGAAACCCTCGCGCAGCTTCGAGCGCCTGCTCTTCGCCGAGCTGACGCGCTACCCGCGCTCGTGGCGCACGTTCCCGACGTTCCTGCTCTCCTGGCTCGGCGACCGTCTGTGGGCGCGCAGCCGCTTGGCGCAGGAAGTCGGCGTTTCCTCCGACCGCGTGCTGTTCGTCGACAGCCAGCGCGCGCGCGCTGCGTGGGCATTCTTCACCTCGCCCTGCGAGCAGGCTGCGATCCTCGTCTCGGACGATGCGCGCGAAGGCGCGACCACGACGCTGGCGCGCGGCAACGGCGGCCAGATCGAGATCCTGGCGGAGGTGCACGACCTCCACGGCTTGACGGGCCTCGGCGCTCACGCCGCGCGCCACCTCGGGTTCGCGGGCGTCGAGGATCTGGGTCGCTTCGAGCGCCTCGCCGATCACGGCTCGCCGAGCCGGCGCACCGAGCTCGCGCACGTGCTCGCGATCCACGCCGACGGCAGCCACGCCGTGTCGATCGACCGGCTCGCAGACGCGCTCGGACCGCCGCGCGCTGCCGGCGCGGCGATCGATGGGGCGGGCGGCGCGGCGAACGACGCTGGCGTGCACGCCGACGCGGCCGCGAGCGTGATGCTCGCGCTGGGCGATGCACTGCTCTCGGCCGCGCGCGAGCTCCACCGCCGCACGGGCCTCGAGGACCTGTGCTTCGGCGGCGAGCTGGCCGAGATGTCGTCGCTCAACGCGCGCTTGCTCGCGGAAGGCCCGTTCCGCCGCCTGTGGGTCCCTCCGGCACCGGGCGAGGTCGGCGCGGCCGCCGGTGCGGCGCTGCACGCTGCGCACGTCCTCGGTGCGCCGCGCGCACGGCCGCTCGACCACGCGTTCCTGGCCGAGGACGTGATCCTCGACCACGACCGCACGAGCGCGCCGGTCGACGCGGAAGAGCGCATCCGGCGCGCCGTCGACACGCTGTGTGCCGGCGGCCTGGTCGGATGGATGCACGGCCGCGCCGAGATCGGCCGCCAGGCGCTCGGGCACCGCAGCCTGCTCGCGAACCCGCGCTCCGCGGACTGGCGCGAGCGCATCGCGCAGACGGTGGGTCGCTACGAGGGCGGCCTCGGCCTCCCGTGCGCCGTGCCCGAAGAGCGCGCAGCGGAGCTGTTCGAGATCCCCGAAGGTGGCCGCGGACCGGCGCGTTTCCGCGCTCTGCGCGTGCGACCGCGGGAGCACGCGCGCGAGTGGCTCGGAGCCGCGCTTCAACCCACCAAATGCGAGGGCCCGTTCAAGGGGCCCGAGCACGAAGCGACCTGGATCGAGCCGCAGCTCGTCGACGCCCGAGTCGATCCGGCCTTCCACGCACTCTTGTCGCGCTTCGGCCAGCGCACGGGCCTGCCCGTGCTCGTGACCCTCCCGTTGTGCCGCAGCACCGAGCCGACCGTGCGCCGTGAAGCCGATGCCCGCGAGCTGCAACGGCGCTCCGACCTCGATCTCCTGTGCGTCGACGACCGCGTCCACGCCGGACCCACTCTCTCATCCCCCAGTTCCAAGCCAGCGGACAGCGCCCATGCTCACGCAATCCACTCACGGTAGGCCCCGACGCTGGTTCGAAGGCGTGCGCGACGGAACGCGCACGGTGCTCGAGCTGCTGCGCGGGCTGTGGAACGGACCGCGCTGGTGGCTCGCCCCGCTCGTGTTCCTGCTGCTGCCCACGGCGATCCTGTTCATCTGTCTCAAGGCCGTGCCCCTCGTGGCGCCGTTCGTCTACACGCTCTTCTGACCAGTCCTCTGACCACCCCTCTGACCACGCCTGCAAAGCTCTGGTTGACGATCGGCGCCCTCTTCGCCGGGCTGCTCGGCGCGGAGGTCGTCGCGCGGATCGCGCACGAGGATCCGCCCGCGCGTCCGCGCGTCGAGGGGCACGTGTTCGTACGCTCGTCGGATCCCGAGCTGCGCACCGAGAACGAGCCGCTGGCCGAGCAGGTCCTCGTCTATCCCCAGCCCGGCGGCCCGGATCGGCGCGTCGTGGCGCACGTGAACGAGCAGGGTTGGCGCGGTCCGGTCGTTCCCCTGGAGCATCGGCCCGGAGTCGTGCGCATCGCCGCGCTGGGCGATTCACACACGTTCGGGCACGGCGTCGCCGACGACGAGACCTGGTCGGCCGTGCTCGAGCGCACGCTCGACAGCGCGGCCATGCCGGTCGAGGTCATGAACTGCGGCGTGAACGGCTACGACGCCGACCAGGTGGTCGCGCTGCTCGACAAGCGCGTGCTGGCCTGGGATCCCGACCTCGTGGTGTACGGTTTCTTCTGCAACGACGCCGCGATCGTCGGCGCGGCCCGCTCGGCCGGCACGCCGCTCGAGCCGGCTCCCAGCGCCGACGTCCGCACGGGTGCGCTCGGCTGGCTGCGGGATCACTCGATCTTCGCCGACGTCGTGGCCACGGCCGCGCACCGCCGCGCGGCGCGGGAGCACTGGGCCGATCGGCAGGCGAGCCTCTACGGCGAGGACTGCGAAGGCTGGAAGCGCATGCGCGCGTCGCTCACCGGCGCACGCGCGCGGCTCGAAGCGCGCGGCACGCGCCTGGTCGTGCTCCTGATCCCGCTGCTCGTTCCCGCGCGTTCGGAGCTGGTCAGCAGCGCCGCGCACCGCACGGTGAGCGCGTTCTGCGGCACGGCCGGCATTCCCTGCCTCGACCTGGAACCGCACTTCGTGAGCCGGGACGTCGACGATTTGCGCGTCCACCCGCTCGACCTGCACGCCGGCCCGGATGCGCACCGCATCGCGGGCGAGGCGCTGGCGCAGTGGCTCTGCGAGCAGCGTCTCCTCGAGGATCTGTCAAGCCACTGAGGGGTTCGTGCGCCGATCGGCCGCATTGGACCGGCCGCAGAGAGCGGTGGCCCTGATTCCGGCCTTCCCCCCTCGCGCGAGCATGCCGGTCAGCGATCATGCTCTGACGCGGCTCGTCACGGCGGTGAATCCCGCGAGCGCTCGCATGCATCGAGAACCCGAATCGCTGGAAGGAGCCGTCGAGGAGTTCCTCACGCGCAGAGCGCGGGGCGAGGACGTCGATCCGCGCGCGTTCGTCGCCAGCCACGCTGGTCTCGGTCCGGAGCTCGCGTCGGCGATCGACGCGCTGGTCGCGCTCGAGCGGGTCACGGGCGGCGCGGACGATGACGAAGTGCCGGAACGCGTCGGGCCGTACCGCATCCTGCGCGAGATCGGACGGGGGGGCATGGGCATCGTGTTCGAGGCGGTCGAGGATCGTCTCGGTCGCCGGGTCGCGCTCAAGGTGCTGCCGGCCGAGCTGCTCACGAGCCAGCGGGCGCGCGCGCGTTTCCGGCGCGAAGCGGAACTGGCCGCCAAGCTCGATCATTCCGGCATCGCCACCGTGTTCGGCGCGGGCGTCGAGGAGGCCCGGCCGTGGATCGCGATGCGCTACGTGCAAGGGCAGACGCTCTCGCAAGCGATCGCCGATGCGCGCGAGCGCCAAGAAGACTGCGTCGCCATCTGCGGCGCGGCCGCGCGCGACGCCGAGGTGGCCGTCGCGGTGTGCATGGCCAAGGTCGCGCGCGCGCTCCAGGCGGCGCACGAGCAAGGTGTCGTGCACCGCGACGTGAAGCCCTCGAACATCATCGTCTCGCCCGACGGCTCCCCGGTGCTGCTCGACTTCGGGCTCGCGCTGCCCGAGGAATCCGACGGCCACTCGCTCACGCGCACCGGCGACACGGCCGGCACGCCGGCCTACATCGCACCCGAGCAGCTCAGCGGCGAGCGCACGCGGCCCGACGCGCAGAGCGACGTCTACGCCGCCGGCGTGACGCTGTACGAATGCCTCGCGCTGCGCCGGCCGTTCGAAGGGCCGACGCCGGTGGCGCTGTACCGCTCGATCGCGGTCGGATCGGCGACCAGCGTGCGCGTCCTGAACCGGCGCGTGTCGCGCGATCTCGCGGTGATCGTGGCAACGGCCATGGAGCGCGATCGCTCGCGCCGCTACGCGACGGCCGCCGCGATGGCGCAGGACCTGGAAGCGTGCGCGGCGGGCCGCCCCATCGCGGCCCGACCCGTGCCGCTGACGGGCAAGCTGTTGCGCTGGGCCCGCCGCGAGCCGCGGCAGGCTGCGCTCGTGACGATGCTGCTGGTCGCAGTCGTCGGCCTGGCCCTGTTCGGCGGGACCTGGTGGGCGTCGCGCGACGAGGTCCTCGCGGCCGAGAAGGTGTCGCGCGATCGCGAACGCGACGAGGCGCTGGCCGCGGGTTTCGTCAGCTTGCAGGCCGAGGAGGACGCCGATCCCTTCTTCGTGCGAGCGCTCGAGCTCGATCCCGGCAACCTGGAAGCCGTGGCCGGCCGCGCGCTGCTCCAAGCCTCCCGGCGCGGTCACGAGGCGGCCGCGCTCGCGTCCCTCGCCCACGCGCCGACGACGTCCGGATTCGAGGCGCTGCGCAATTTCTGCCGCGGGGAGCAGGTCACGCAGGACGAGGGCCGTGCTTTCCTGGCCGAAGCCACTTCGCTCGACCTGTTCCTCGTCGGCACGTGCCTGTCGCGACAAGCGGACCGCGGTCCCTATTCGCGCCGGCGACCGGATCAGCGGCGCGCGCTGCGGATGCTCGAGGAAGCGGTCGTGCGCTCGCCCTACGCCCGCCCGCTGCTGCACTCGGCGCGAGCGAGCGCGGCCTCGGACGCCGGAGACGAGAGCGTCACGCGTTCGTCGGTCGATGCCCTGCTCGTGCTGTGGCCCGATTCGGCCCGGCCGGTGTTTGCCGCGGGAATGGCCCTCTACCACTTCGACCCCGAAGCCGCCGCGCCGATCCTCGAGCGGGCGACGCGATTGATGCCCCATGACGCGGGGCCGTTCCAAGTTCTCGGCAACCTGCACCAGAACCTGGGCGACTCCGAGACGGCCGAGCTCTGGCTGTGGCGCGCGCTCGATCGGAAGCGCCACGCCGAGACCTACAACTCGCTGGGGATCTCGCTGATCTCGCGCGGTTGCAGCGACGAGGCGCGCGCGGCCTGGATGCGCGGGCTCGCGCTCGATCCCTGGCACCAGAGCAGTTGGGTGAACATGGGGCAGTCGTACTACCTGACCAGCGACTTCCCGATGGCGCGGTTCTGCTTCGAGCGCTGTCTCGAGCGGGATCCGCGCGATGCGCAGGCTCACGGGATGCTGGGCATCACGCTCCAGGAGATGGTGGAACCGCGGCTAGCGCGCGCACATCTGGAACGCTCGATCGAGCTCGACCCCGCGAATCCGCGCTATTGGGTCCGTCTCGTGAATTTCGAGCTGCTCCAGGGAGAACACGCCGCGGCCGAAGTCGCGCTGTGGAGCGCGCTGGAGATCGCGCCCGCCGAGCAGGAACTCCTCGATCTGCAGGCCCAGGTCGAGCAGGCGCGCTGAGCGACCGAGGAGAAACCGGCGTGAATCACACCTGGCGGCCGACGTCCCCGGGAGCTGGAGGAGCCCCGCCCAGGGCAGTCCGCGCGCGCCGCGCGATGTCGCGCGGCAGCGTCCGCCACGAAGCCGTGTCGCCGAAGTTGAGCGCGCCGGCCATGTGGAAGTAGGCGAAGAGTCGCGCGCGACTGCCCGGACGGCTCTCGTGGAAGCGGCCGTTGAAGAGCAGCGTCTCGCCGCCCCACAGGAACTTGAAGGCGTAGTTCAGAGCGGCCGACGTCAGGCTCACGTCGCAGTCCGCGGGCTCGAGCGCAACGGTCTCGAGGCCTCGAACCGGGTGGAACGAATACGCCTGTCGGTGGTCGGTCACGTACACCATGGCCGCTTCGGGCGAAAACACGCGCCGCCCCAGCGTCAGCAGGGATCCGATCTTGCTCGCACGCGGTCCGCGACGGCGTACGCTGGTCGTAGCCCAGCGGAGCTTGAGTCGCATCAGGTCCGATCCTTCGCGCATCGCGATGCAGTACTTGTGGCTCGCCGCGATCAACTCCTGGGGCGACACCAGGCGCGAGGGCACGCGCGCGCGCCCCGGGATCGAAGCCTGGTCGCGTTCGTAACGCACCAGCGCGGGGCCGATGTCGACCGGCTGGCCCACCGTCCACGTGTCGCCCGGGTACATGATCACGGGCGCGGAGCTGGTACGCGTGCGCAGGCCGTTCACGACCTCCGACAACGGCAGGAACCCCTCGTTCATGAAGGCGTTCTCCGTGTGGCAGAACCAGATGAAGCTCGCGATCGGCAGCACGTGGCGCGCACGGAGCTCCTCGCACTGCATCACGGCCCGGTCGAGCATCCCGCGCGCTCCCTCGCGCCGCACTTCCAGGTCCTCCGCGTTGCCGCCCCAGGCCGAGATCGAGAACTGCGTCGCCAGGACGTCGACGGGACCGACGATCTCGCGGATCGCGCGCGCCTCCGGTCTCCCGAAGATCGTGCAGTCGTTCAGGTTCAGCAACGTCGCGCCCGGCGTGCGCACGCACAGCCACGAATCCTGGAAGCCGCGGACGCGGCCGCACAGGACCTGGAACCCGGGCGCCAGCTCGACCCACTCCCGGTCGGGCAGCTCGCGCACGGTGCCGAATCCGAGCTGCGTGCAGAAATCGACCACCTTGCGGTCGACCGTGGTCTGGAACAGCACCGTGATCCCGCGGCGCACCTCGGCCGGGATCCGCTTGAGCGTGGGCGGATGGAAGTGATCGGGGTGCTCGTGCGAGAACCAGATGTGCGTGATGCCGGCGAAGTCCTCGGAACGGAACACGGAGGGCGCGAGCAGGCCCCACGAGTCGTCGAAGGCGGCGCCGTCGAGCCAGGGGTCGCCGATCAGGCGCAGGCCCGAAGCCTCGATCACGAACGAGGCGTGGTTGACGAACTCGAGGCGCATGGGGGGAACCGGGGCAGGAATCGGCTTACCGATAACCGAGACCGGAGCCCCTGACGAACTTCAGGTCGAAAACGTCTGCCCGGCGCCGGTGGAGGAGGCCGCGCAGGAGCTCCGGAATGTGCGCCCGCGCGACCAACGGCCTGCCCGATGGCGGGGCCACCGAGCAGGCCGGGGAGCCAGGACACGTCGGGCGCGGGCGGGGATCGTCCGGTCGCGCGCCGCCTCGTTGCGCGGCGCGTCGCCTGGTCCTCCACCCGGTCTCGCGAGCTCGGCCCCCTGCGCGACGTCGAGAGCTGCCGCTCCCGAGCGTCTGCAGTTGGCGCCAGCGCACGACGCGTTGCGAGCGCGGTGGAAATCGTCGCCGAGGTCTCGATCCGGGCACGCGGCTCCGGCGATCCAGGCCGCGACGCCGGTTCTCAGTGGGTCCAGAGGACCTGGACCCCGTTCGTGAGGTTGAACGTGGAGGGCGTGCAGAACGTGGCCGCGTTTCGGTACCAGACCTGATACGTCCTCGTCTGCGGACCGCCGGTCAGGCCGCCTTGGATCGAGATCGGCACGTCGCCGGTCGCGGGGTACTGCGAGAAGCCGTTGACGTTCATCTTCGTGCCCAGGCGGCGGATCGCGCCACCCGCGCAGCGCAGGCCGTCGCCCAGCAGGCTGCCGGCGCCGCCGTTCAGCTGCGTCGTGCCTTGGAAGAAGAGGGCCGACCCGTTCGGCATGCCGGTGCCACGCAGGACGAAGGTGTCGACCGAGATGCTCGGGATGCCGCTCCCCGCCAGGTTGGCACCGTTGGGGCCGAGCGAGTGGGCACAGCCGTTGCCTGCCGCGCCCGCGTTGCCGCACGGACAGGGCAGCGCGGTGCCGTTCCCGAAGCAGAACGGCGTGACCGAGTACTCGCACTCGTCGGGGATCGCGTTCGAGTTGACGTCGGTGCTCGTCCCGCTCTGGATGTCGCACGTGTCGTTCGTGCCGTTCAGGTTGCAGTCCGTGCCGACGCCTGCCGGCACGAGCTTGAAGAGCTCGCCGTTGCGGTCGCAGATGTAGAGCTCGCCGTTCGCGTCCTCTCCGAACGAGGAGGGGTTGTCGATCGCGGCAGGGCCGGGAGGATCCAGCAAGGCGGTCACATCCGTGACCGGCGGATTCGGCGATCCCTGATACCGCAGCCACTGGATCTGGCCGTTGCAGAAGTCACCGAAGAAGTAGCGCCCCTGCCACCCGCACAGCGCGCTGCCGCGATAGACGTAGCCGCCGACGATGGCGCAGACTCCGCCCGAGTGCCCGTAGGTCGCGATGGGGTCGATGAATGCCGGCGAATCGCACGCGCAGCCCGTGGCGCCCGTGCAAGTGTTGCCCTCCATGCAGCGCCACCCGAAGTTCTGCCCGCCTTGTCCGGACCGGGCCACAGAGATTTCCTCGAAGGCGCTGTCTCCGACGTCGGCGATGTAGAGCTGGCCGGTCTCGCGGTCGAAGCTGTTGCGCCAGGGATTGCGCAGCCCGTAGTGGTAGATCTCGTCCTCGCCCGTCGTGCCCACGAAGGGGTTCGAAGGCGGGATGGCGTAGTTGCGCGCAGCGTCCGCGGGGAAGTCGTCGCCATGCACGTCGATGCGCAGGATCTTTCCCAACAACGGGCCCGTGATCATCTGCGCCGCGTCGCTCTGGTCGCCGTCTCCGCGCGCGACGTAGAGATAGCCGTCGTCCCCGAAGGCCATCCATCCGCCTGTATGGAAGTCGGAAGGCTGGACGAAGCCGACAATCTGGTGGGCCGAGGCGGGATCTACAGTCGGCGAGGTCAGGTAGGGAGCCTGCGCCCGGTAGCGCTCGAGGATCACGTCCCCGGAGCCGTCCGTGTAGTAGACGTAGACGAAGCCGTTCGATGCGAAGTCCGGGTCGAATGCTATGCCGAGCAGGCCCTGCTCGCCGCCGCCCGCAACCGGAGAGAGCGTGAGATAGTCCGTCGGGCTGACCGTGCTCGAGGCCAGGTCCAGGACCCGGATGCGGGCGACGCCGACATCGTGCTGCTCGGCGATGAAGAGGCGAGCCGTATCTCCTGGCGGGGCCGCCACGAAAAGCGGTTCCAGCAACCCGGCCACTACCAGTTCCGCCGTCAGCGGGACTTGGGCTGTGCTTGTCGGGCCGACCAGGACACAAGCCAATATGGCGGAGGTGGGAAGCGACAATCGCTTCCGCGCGCTGCGGAGCATGAGGAGTCTCTGGGGGGGTAGAGGCTTGGTGTCCGAGGCTGCCTTTGAACGTTGCGAGCCTATCGGAAGAGTCGGAAAGTCGAAAGATGGCCGGCCTGCGATGCTGGCCAAGGGCAGCGGAGGCCGACGACGACGGTCAGGCAACACCTTCGCGATCCGATCGGGGACGAATGGGAAGTCTACCCCATGTTCGCGGGATGCGCTGACTGGGATGTGGTAACTCCGCTCGCCTCGTGCGCGCGAAGCCGACGATGAAAACTCCGTGAAATCGGGAATGGCGATACCTCCAGCGCACCTCGGCCGAAGACAGCGGCCCGCGCCACTCCGGCGCGCTGTGTTGGGAATCGGAGGAGGTCTCCCCGCAGCCTCAGTTGATCCAGACGACGCTCAAGCCGTTCGTCAGGTTGAACGTCGACGGCGTGCAGAACGCCGCCGGGTTGCGGTACCAGACCTGGTACGTCCGCGTCTGCGGACCGCCCGTGATCCCGCCCGTGACCGAAATCAAGGGCTCGGAGGGCTCGGGGTACTGCGAGTCACCCTGCACGTTCGTCTGGATCGCCAGGCGCGTGATCGTCCCGCCGGCGCAACGCAGCCCGTCGCCGAAGACCGTTCCGGCCCCGCCGTTCTGTTGCGACGTGCCCTGGAAGTAGAGGGCCGAGTTGTTCGGCATCCCCGTCCCGATCAGGGTGAAGCTGTCGGCCGAGACGCTCGGCGTGCCGACGTACGTCAGGTTCGCGCCGCTTGGGTTGAGCGAGTGGGCGCAGCCGTTGCCGGTCGCGCCCGCGTTGCCGCACGGGCACGGCGTGGCCGTGCCGTCGCCGCGGCAGAACGGCGTGACCGAGAACTCGCATTCGTCCGGGATCCCGTTCGAGTTCGCGTCCGCGCTCGTGCCGTTGTCGATGTCGCAGGCGTCGGGCAGGCCGTTCAGGTTGCAATCGGCGCTGCTGCCGCCCGGGATCACCTTGAACACCTCGCCACCGTGATCGCAGATGTAGAGCTCGCCGTTGGCATCCTCGCCGAACGACGAGACGCTCGCGATCGACAGCGCGCCGGGCGGGTCGAGCTGCGCCGTGACGTTCGTGGCCGGCGGGTTCGGCAAGCCCTGGTACTGCAGCCACCAGATCGTGGCGCTGCAGTAGTCGGCGAAGAAGTAGCGCCCCTGCCAGCCGCACAGCGCCGTTCCACGGTAGACGTACCCGCCTGTGACGGAGCAGCCCGACCCGTGCGAGTACGCGTGGATCGGGTTGGTCAGCGCCGGCGCATTGCACGTGCAGCCCGAGAGGCTCGTGCAGCTGAAGCCTTCCATGCAGCGCCAACCGTAGTTCAAGCCGCCCAGTCCGGCGGCGGCGACATCGATCTCCTCGAAGGCACCTTGGCCCACGTCGCCGATGTACATCTGGCCGGTGAGGCGGTCGAAACTGTTGCGCCAGGGGTTGCGCAGTCCGTAGTGGAAGATCTCGTCGTCGCCGACGATCCCCACGAAGGGGTTCGTCGGCGGGATGGCGTAGTTGCGCGCGGGATCCACCGGGAAGTCGTCGCCGTTCACGTCGAGGCGCAGCATCTTGCCCAGCAGCATGTTCGTGATCGTCTGCGCGCGGTTGCCCGGGTCGTTCCCGGAGCCACCGTCCCCCTTCGCGATGTAGAGGTAGCCGTCCGGTCCGAAGCCGATCCAGCCGCCGTTGTGGTTCCCGAACGGCTGGTCGACGACGTGCACCTGCTGCGCGGAGGACGCGATCGCCGTCGTCGACGTCATGTACGGCAGGTTGGCGGTGTAGCGCGCCACCGCGTTGTCGCCTACGGTGTTCGAGTAGTAGACGTAGAGGAAGCCGTTCGTCGCGAAGTCCGGGTGGAACGCCAGGCCGAGCAAGCCCTGCTCGCCGCCGGCGTTGATCGGAGTGACGGAGAGGTAGACCGTCGGGCTGACGATGCCCGTCGCCAGATCGAGCACCTTGATGCGGCCGACGCCCGCCGAGCCCTGCTCGACGATGAAAAGACGGGCGGTATCGCCCGGAGGCGCGGTGACGAACACCGGCTGCAAGAGCCCGCTCGCGACCCGCGTCGTGGTCAGGGGGACCTGCGCGGGCAGGACCGGTGCGATCAGGGCGGCAACGAGCGACGCGCAGGCAATGCGGAACATGTGGATCACCTCGAGAACCTGGTCAGATGCGACTGGATCGAGAGTACTCGCGAAGCGCGGATGCCGATAGGCAGGCGGGCGTCCGGCAGAGAACGCGGGGCATGGGAGCGGGCGGGACTGCGCGCGCGGAGCGCGCGCTCGGCGCGCGTCCCGCGCGCCCAACAGAATGAGGGCGCGCGGTTCAAGCGCGCGCCCTCAGATCAGCGCGGCGGCTTCCCGGTCGACGTAGAGGCGCACGTCGCCATGTCCGCGCAACCAGGTGGCGGGCACGGCTGCGTTGCGCTCTGTCAGGAGCGTCTCGCGCACGATCGCGGCCTTGCGGGCGCCGAAGGCCAGGACGCGCAGCCGCCGCGCGTCGAGGATGGTCGCCACGCCCATGGTCATCGCGCGCTGCGGCACGTTCTGCAGCCCCCCGAACTGCATGGCTGCGTCCTCGCGAGTCCAGGGATGCAGCTCGACCTCGCGCGTGCGCGAGTCGAGCTCCGAGCCGGGCTCGTTGAAGCCGATGTGACCGTTCCGACCGATGCCGAGCAGCTGCAGGTCGACGCCGCCGGCGGCGCGGATCTGCTCCTCGTAGGCCCGTCCCGCGACGGCCAGGTCCTCGGCGTTCACGTCGGGGAAGCGGATCAGGGCGGGCCACAAGTCGAGATGACCGCACAGGTTCTCGCGGATCCACGTCCGGAACGCTTGCGGGTGCTTGGGCGCGAGCCCGATGAACTCGTCCAGGTTGAAGACGGTCGTGCGCGCGAAGGAGAGGCCGTTCTCGCGGTGGCGGCGCACGAGCTCCTGGTACGTGCCGATCGGCGTGCTGCCGGTCGCGAGGCCGATCACGGGCGTGGTGCCCTTGCGCACGATCGCCTCGATCTCGTCGGCCACCGCGCGTTCGGCTTCCGAGTGGTCCTTGCAGACGTAGGTCGGCGGGTTCGTCCCGGGGAGGGCTCGCATGGTGGGCGGTCGAAGTGTAGCGGGCGACGCGCGCCGGCGATCCCGCGTTCCGCCACGCCGTGCGCGCTCGCTTGCCGGTCGCGCACGCGCCGCGTGGTTCCGCGCCGCTCCGACCTGGTCGCAGAGAGCAGGATCGACTCCTGCTCACTCTCTCAGCCGAAGCGTCCGGTGACGTAGTCCTCGGTCTCCGACAGGTGCGGCGTCAGGAACAGGTCGTTCGTGGGCCCGTACTCGATCAGCCGCCCCAGGTACATGAACGCCGTGTAGTCGCTGGCGCGCGACGCCTGCTGCATGTTGTGCGTCACGATCAGGATCGAGTAGCTGCCCTTGAGCTCGTCGATCAGGTCCTCGATGCGGCCCGTCGCGATCGGGTCGAGCGCGGAGCAGGGCTCGTCGAGCAGCAGCACCTCGGGCTCGGCGGCGATCGCGCGCGCGATGCACAGGCGCTGCTGCTGGCCGCCCGAGAACGCCAGCGCGCTCTCGTGCAGGCGGTCCTTGGCCTCTTCCCACAGGCCGGCGCCGCGCAAGCTCTTCTCGCAGACCTCCTCGAGGACCCTCTTGTTGCGCTCGCCGTCGATCCGCAGCGAGTAGATGACGTTCTCGAAGATGCTCATCGGGAACGGGTTCGGCTTCTGGAACACCATCCCGATGCGCTTGCGCAGCTCGATGACGTCCACGCCCGGGCCGTAGATCGTGTCGCCGTTCAGAAGCATGTCGCCCTCGATGCGCACGGTGTCGTTCAGGTCGTTGAGGCGATTCACGGAGCGCAGCAGCGTCGACTTCCCGCAGCCCGAGGGCCCGATCAGCGCCGTGACCTTGCCGCGCGGCACGGGCAACGAGATCGAGTGCAGCGCCTGCTTCTCGCCGTACCACAGGCGGAAGTCCTTGACCTCGAGGACCGGCTCCTCCTTGAGGACGGCCTCGTGCATCTCGGTGGCGAAGGCCTGCGAGCGCGAGATCGCCTCGAAGACGGGACTGGAGACGACGTCCCCTCCTTGGCTGTCGGCCGACACGGTGCTGCGCGCGGTCCTTTTCCGCGGGTGGAGGTTACCTCGGACCGTGACTTCCATGGGATCGATCTCCGGACGCAGGACTAGAAATGGCCGGCCAGGAACTTGCGCCGCAGCCGGCTGCGCACCCAGATCGCGGCGATGTTGAGGACGACGATGATGGCGATCAGCAGCAGCGTGGTGGTGAAGACCATCGGCTTCGCGGCCTCGCTGTTCTGGCTCTGGAACCCGAGGTCGTAGATGTGGAACCCGAGGTGCATGAAGCTCTTCTCGGGGTGCACGTGCAGGAAGGGGAAGCCTGACTCGAGCGCGACGGGCAGATCCGGCGCCAGCTTGACGGCGCCGACCAGCATGAGCGGCGCGACCTCGCCCGCGCCGCGCGCGATGGCCAGGATCATGCCCGTCATCACGCCCGGCATGGCGCGCGGCAGCACGATGCGCCGGATCGTCTGCCACTTGGTCGCGCCGCAGGCGTACGAGCCTTCGCGCATCGAGCTCGGCACGGCCGACAGCGCCTCTTCCGTGGCGACGATGACGACCGGCAAGGTCAGGAGCGCCAGCGTGAAGCTGGCCCACATCAGGCCGCCGCGCCCGAACGTGGGGTTCGGCAAGCGTTCGGCGTAGAGCAACTCGTCGATCGACGCGCCCACGATGTAGCAGAAGAAGCCCAGTCCGAAGACGCCGAACACGATGCTGGGCACGCCAGCCAGGTTGTTGACGGCGATGCGGACGCAGCTGACCAGGAAGCCCTGCCGGGCGTACTCGCGCAGGTACAGCGCGGCCAGCACGCCGAACGGCACGACGAGGAGCGACATGAGCAGCGTCATGGCGACCGTGCCGAAGATGGCCGGGAACACGCCGCCTTCGCTGTTGGCCTCGCGCGGCTCGGTGCTCAGGAACTCGCCCCAGCGCGAGACGTACACGCCCAGACGCTCGACCGTCCCGATCTGGTTCGCGGGGTAGGCGCGGACGATCTCGGAGACCTGCAGCTCGGCCGGCTGGCCGTCCGCGGTCTCGAGCACGAGGCGGTAGCGCGCGTTCTCCTCGCGCAGTCGGCGGATCTCGGCCTCGATCTCGGCGAACCGGCCCTGCAATTCGGCCTCGCGTTGGCGGACGCGCGTCTCCTCGGCGGCGTATTGCGGTGACGAGCGGCCGTGGTCGAGCTCGACCCGGCGCAGACCCAGGCGAATCGACTCGATCTCGCTGTTCACCGCGCCGATCTCGCGCGTTTCCAGCTCGCGCTGACGCTCGGCCCGCTCGCGACACGCGTCGTGGTGCTCCAGGTAGCGCGCCCAGGCCTCACCGCTCGTGCGCGCGATGGTCTCGTCTCCCACGCGGAACGCGGTCGGCGTACCGTAGAAGCGGCCCCACGACATGCGCTCGACGACGACCGCCCACTCCGGCTCCGTCGGCTGCGCGATCTCGAAGTCGCTGATCCAGGTGAAGTGCGTGCCGGTCAGCTCGAAGTTGCCGGTGCGCAGCATGCGCCGCCGCACCTCGCCGCCCGCGGCCCCGACGCTCTGGCGCGCGCTCTCGCGCAGGGCCTCGGGCAGTACTGCGTAGGCGTTGGGCCCCGGCGTGTAGGCCTCGGAGGTGTTGACCTCCCCCATCAGCACGCGCCCGTCGACCGTCTCGACGCGCAGCACCGACTGCGGCCAGAACGTGGCGACGCCCTGCCAGACGACGAGCACGAGCAGCCCGACGATCATCACGAGCGCGAGCGCCAGCGCACCGCCGGTCAGCCACAGCATCGGCTCGCCGAACGCGCCCGGCGACGTGGGGCGGCGGCCCTCTCGCCGGCGCGGCGCGGAGCTCGGGACGCGGACCGGCTTCTCGGCGACGAGCGTCACAGCTGGTACGCCCTCCGGCGGAAGCGTTGCCGCACGAGCTCGGCCACGGTGTTCAACGCGAACGTCAGGGCGAAGAGGCACAGGGCCGCCAGGAAGAGCGTGCGGTAGTGCGTGCTGTTCCTGACCGCTTCCGGCAGCTCGACCGCGATGTTCGCCGAAAGCGTGCGGAAGCCGTCGAAGACGTTCCAGCTCATGACCGGCGTGTTGCCGGTGGCCATTAGCACGATCATCGTCTCGCCCACCGCGCGGCCCAGGCCGACCATGACGGCCGAGAAGATGCCGCTCATCGCGGTCGGGATGACGACCCGCATGGCGGTTTGCCACGGCGTGGCGCCGGCGCCCAGCGACGCCAGGCGCAGGTGGCCCGGCACGGACACGAGCGCGTCCTCGGCCAGCGTGTAGATGATCGGCACGATCGCGAAGCCCATCACGAAGCCCACGATCATCGCGTTGCGCTGCACGTAGGTGTCGAGCACGCCTCCGCGCGGGTCGATGCCCGACGTGTCGAGCAGGAGCGCGGCTCCGGCCGCGAGGGCCAGCACGACGACGACGCCGGCCACGAAGCGGACGAGCTCGAAGCGGCCGGCCTGCTCGCGCGTCCAGTTGCGCTGGAGTCCGCGCCACCACGGATCGAGCAGGCGCGAGGCCAGGAAGACGAAGGCCAGCGCTGCGACGGGCAGCAGCAGGAGAAGCCAGCCGCCGAAGCCGCTGCCGGTGCCGCCGTGCAACCAGAGCTGAAGATCGCCGCCGAAGAGCGCGCGTTCGGCGCGCGGTCCCAGCCACCACGCGGCCGCGACTCCGATCGGCAGCATCAGACCGATGGCCACGAAGCGCGGCGTGCCCGACCAGCGCACGTACATCTTCGGTGGCAGCATCGACCACAAGCGCGCTCCGAAAAGCAGCGCCATCGGGATGCAGAAGAACGTGGCCAGCACCTGCGGCAGCACGCCCTGCACGTAGGGCGCGATGACGATCGCGGCCAGGAACCCCAGGACGACGCTGGGCAGGCTGGCCATGATCTCGACCAGCGATTTGAGCGGCGTGCGCAACCGCGGGTGCAGGAACTCGCTGGTGTAGATCGCCGCCAGGATCGCCAGCGGCACGCCGAAAAGCATCGAGTAGATCGTCGCCTTGATCGTGCCGAAGATCAGCGGCACGAGACCCAGCTTGGCCTCGAAGTCGTCGGTGCCGCTCGAGCTCTGCCAGACCTGCTCAGGCGCGGGGTAGCCCTCGTACCACACCGGCCGGAACAGCGCGGCCAGCGAGGCCTCCGGGTGCAGGAGGTCCATCTTCCAGCTGGCCAGCCGCCCGCCCGAGTACGCGACGAGCCCGTCGTCCTTGGGCGAGATCACGACCGCCTGGATCGCGGTCGCGCGGGCGGGCTGGTCGATCGAGGTAGCGCCCTCGAGCTGCGTCGCGAACAGCTCCTTGTGGCTCGTGACGAAGTGCAGTGCGATGCGTCCGTCCGCCGACCCGGTCACGACCGACCGACCGCGCGCGGAGGTCGCCAGCGAACTCACGGGCGCGCCCACGTCGGCCAGTTCGTGCGTGCGCACGAAGTGCTGGCCGTCGGCCGTGGTCGCGTCGTCCGGCTTGGTCGTGAACCAGGCGCGCACGCGGCCGCGCGAGTCGCCCGTGATCAGCGTCCCGCGCCCGATCAGGAACGCGACCGCTTCGAGCGTGCCTTCGCCCTCGACGAGGTCGACTTCCTCGACCTCGGCCACGGCGTCGGTCTCACGCGCGTCGTAGCGACGCGCGACGCCGTCGTCCCACACCGCGAAGAGGCGGTCGCCGGCGCCGCCCACCAGCACGCGCGTCGGCGCGGCGCCGTCGGGGCGCGGATGCCAGGCCACGTCGTGCAGGACGACGCTGCTCGTCAGCTCGCCGGTGAAGGCGTTCTCCGCGCGCTCGACGTCGGCCAGCCGCAGACGGCCCGCGCTCTCCCAGGCGAACACGCGCGTGACGCCGGCGCCCATCACGGCGTCCAGCGCGGTGATCGCGCTGGTCGCGCCCAGGTCGACCGGCTCGCCCACCTCGATGCGCAGGCTCTGCGTGCGGTACTGGCCCTCGGGCGTGTGCTGGACGACGCCGCCGCGCCACGTCGCGCGTTCGGAGTCCTGGAGCGCGCGCGCGAGCTCGGGATCGTCGCCGGGCTCGACGAATTCGGCCTCGAAGTCGAGGCGCACGAGCCGGATGCTGCCGTCACCGAAGCCGACGACGTGGCGGCCGCTGTCCATCGGTTGCGAGATCGCGGTCGGCGCCGCGTCGCCGAACGGACGCTCGTCGCGCAGCAGCTCGCCCGTGTCGAGCCGCCAGGCGCGCAAGGAGCCGTCCGCGGCCAGCACCCAGGTCATCACCTGGTACTCGTCCACCGCCACGGCCAGCGGATGCGGCGCCGCACCGCGCGGAGCACCGTCCGGCGCGGCCAGCGTGCGCACGCCGCGCGCTTCGAAATCCGCGCCCGAGAACAGCGGCACCACGACGCCGATCAGGAACGCGAGGATCAGCGTGACGGCCAGGATCGTCCCGATGCCGCCGATCAAGATCAAAACGCGCGCAGCGCGCTCCGCGAGGAGCACGCTGCGCCGGGTTCCTCGGCGCCGGCCGCGGCCGGTGAAGGACTGGGGGCTCATGTGCGTCGCGCGTTCGTGCGCGGCGCCGCGGGAAGCGCCGGCGCTACTTGCCGGAAGACGCCGGCGTCGTCGTGGCCTTCTTGGGGTCGATGCGCTTGAGTGCGTCGGCGGCGAGCTTGGCGGTCAGCGGGTAGTAGCCGTCCTTGACGACCTCCTCCTGGCCCTGCTTGCTCAACACATAGCGGATGAACTCGCGGCGAAGCGGGTCCAGCTCGCTGCCGGGCTTGTAGTTCACGTACACGTAGAGGAAGCGCGCCATCGGATAGTTGCCCGAGTACGCGTTCTCCGGCGTGGCCGAGATGAACGCGCTCTTGGCATCCTTCGCGAGCGGCAGCGCGCGGACGTCGGCTGTCATGTAGCCGATGCCGCTGTAGCCCATGCCGTACTTGTCGCTGGCGATCGCCTGCACGACCGAGCTCGAGCCCTGCTGCTCCTTCACGGCATCCTTGAAGTCGCCCTTGAACAGCGCGTGCTCCTTGAAATAGCCGTACGTGCCCGAAGCCGAGTTCCGGCCGTAGAGGCTGATCGGCTTGTTGGCCCACTCCCCCGTCAGGCCCAGGTCTCCCCACGTGACGAGGTCCTTCTCGAGACCGCCCTTGCGCGTCTTCGAGAAGATCGCGTCGACCTGCTGCAGCGTCAGGTTGGCGAGCGGGTTGTCCTTGTGGACGTAGACAGCCAGCATGTCGATCGAGGTCGGGATCGCGGTCGGCTTGTAGCCGAACTTCTTTTCGAAGTCGTCGATCTCCTTCTGCTTCATCTCGCGGCTCATCGGCCCGAACGTGGCCGTGCCCTCGATGAGCGCCGGGGGAGCGGTCGTCGAGCCCTTGCCCTCGATCTCGATGCTCACGGCGGGGTACTGCTTCTTGAAGCCCTCGCCCCAGTACGTCATCAGGTTGTTCAGCGTGTCCGAGCCGATGCTCTTGACGTTGCCGGACACGCCCGACACGGGCGCATAGACCGGGATCTGCGCGTCGACCTTGACGGCTTGGGCCGAGGCGGCGGTCGCGAGCAGGACGGCAGCGGCGCTTGTGCCGGCCGCGCGCAGGGTCTGCAGGGTGATCATCGTTTTCAGGTCTCCTTCGGAGGTGCGCAGGCTCTCGCACTGCGGCGTTCGTGACGTCTCGTTGCGATCGGCAGTAGGAGACCCGCCGTCTGCAAAGAGCCCATGAAGGGACAGCGAAGATCGCTGAGACCTCGAGCCGCTTGCGCGCAAGTCGGTCCGACCAGCCCTAACCCACATTGATCGCAGCACTTGCGTCGCAAGTGCGAGGCCGATCGCGAGGCGCGCTGCCGCTCTCCCACGGGCTCGCGAACGGGCTCGGATGAGGTCGGTTCCGCCGTGTGGAGGGCAGCGCATCCAGCGCGCATATCTGCACCTCAACTGGCCATCAAATTCACATTCACTCGCAGGCGCATGCTGGCCGGATGCCACGCCGCACGTCGCGGCCGGTTCCCTGCGGAGTCCGCGCTCACGAATCCTGGCCTGAACGTCACCCGCGGGCAGCGGGCACGCTGGCGCTTCGTGACGTCCGCCACCGCTGCGGGTTCATGCGCCGCGAAGAGCGTCGTTTGCTTGCCGTGAACACGCTCACTCCCTATACCTTTCGCCCGGTTGTCGCGACTTCGGAACGGGCGGAGGCGCCCCTCGAGGCCTTGGAGCGACGACGCTGACACTCCCCTGCCGGTCACGTTTGTCGAGGCGTGCCGGCGCAGTAGCGAGGCGCCCCCGGCGTCCCGACCGGCATGGCGCAGATCTTCCACCCCAGCTTCAACAGCCTCTCGAAGGTCTCGATCGTCGCGGCCGTCGTGCTGCTCGGCGCGGTGGGTTACGCGATGCTGCAGGCGAACCGCACCTCGATCGTCACGGACGTCGAGGTGCCGAAGCTCCAGCCGGTCCCGTTCAGCCACGACCACCACGTCGGCGGGCTGGGCATCGATTGCCGCTTCTGCCACACGTACGTCGAGGAAGCGGCGGTGGCCGGGATCCCGCCCACGAAGACGTGCATGAGCTGCCACTCGCAGATCTGGACGAACGCCGAGATCCTCGAGCCGATCCGCAAGAGCTACCAGGACGACAAGTCGATCGAGTGGATCAAGGTCCACGACCTGCCGGGCTTCGTCTACTTCGACCACAGCATCCACATCAAGAAGGGCGTCGGTTGCGAGAGCTGTCACGGGCGCGTCGACAAGATGCCGCTCATGTGGAAGGCCAACACGCTGAACATGGAGTGGTGCCTCGCGTGTCACCGCGAGCCGGAGAAGCACCTGCGTCCGCGCTCGAAGGTGTACGAGATGGGCTGGGATCCCCTGCGCGAGCTGGGCAAGACCCAGAGTCAGCTCGGCGCGGAGCTGAAGGCCGAGTACGGCGTCCAGAGCCTCACGAACTGCTCCACCTGCCACCGATGATCGAGACGCACCCGACCCCCCCCGTCCCTCCGGCCCCCACACCCGAGGGCGCGCCTCTCCCGGAGCTCGCAGGCAAGACCGGTGCGCAGTTCTGGCAGAGCCTCGAAGAGCTGGCCGGAACGGAGCGGTTCCAGGACTTCGTGCGGCGCGAGTACCCCGATCAGCTCGAGCGGATGATCGATCCGCCCGAGCGTCGCACGGTGCTCAAGCTGATGGGCGCCTCGCTCGGCCTGATGGGGCTTTCGGCCTGCACGAAGCAGCCCGAGGAGCGCATCGTCCCCTACGCCAAGAACCCCGAGTCGACGATCCCGGGCGTGCCGCTGTACTTCGCGACGGCGATGCCGTGGCCGCGCGGGTCGATCGGGATCCTGGTCGAGAACCACCAGGGACGCCCGACCAAGATCGAGGGCAACGAGCAGCACCCGGCCAGCCGCGGCGCGACCGACGCGTTCACGCAAGGAGCGGTGCTCGAACTGTACGACCCCGACCGCTCGACGACGATCCAGAAGCGCGGCCGGCTGCAGTCCTTCGACGACTTCCTGACCGAGCTGCGCGGCGAGTTGAACGTGCAGGCCGCGAAGCAGGGCTCGGGGCTCGCACTCCTGATGCCCACGATCGTGTCGCCGACGCTCGCGCGCCAGATGCGCGAGGCGCGCGAGCTCTACCCGCGCGCGCGAATCGTGCAGTGGGAACCGATCCACCGCGACGAGGCGCGCGCCGGCGCGATCGCGGCGTTCGGCCGCGACGTCAGCGCCCAGCCCGACTTCGGCCGGGCGAAGGTCGTGCTGTCCCTGGAGTGCGATTTCCTGGGCGGCGGTCCGGAGAGCGTCGCGGCCACGCGCGAGTTCACGAAGGGTCGCCGCGTGCGCAAGGGCCAGACGGCGATGAACCGTCTCTACGTGGTCGAGAGCTCGCCCTCGGTGACGGGCACGATGGCCGACCACCGCCTGCCGCTGCGCTCGGGCGACGTCGAGCACTTCACGCGGCTCCTGGCGAAGCGCCTGGGCCTGGACGTGAAGACGTCGACGTCCGCTCCCGCGTCGCCGCAGTTCGAAGCCTGGGTCGCCGCCGTCGCGAAGGACCTGCAGTCCGGCGGCGCCGAGTCGCTCGTCGTCGCCGGCGATTGGCAGCCGGCCGTCGTCCACCACCTGACGGCGGCGATCAACGCGAAGCTCGGGAACGTCGGCCAGACCGTGCGCTACCTGCCGCCCGTCGACGCCCTGCTGCAGGAGCAGGGCCAGGTCGAGGCGCTGCGCGATCTCGTCGCGCAGATGCAGGCCGGCCGCGTCGAGATGCTGATCGTGCTGGGCGTGAACCCGCTCTACGACGCGCCTTCCGACCTCGACTTCAAGGCGGCGCTGGAGAAGGTGCCGCTCAAGGTGCACCACGGCCTGCACCTGGACGAGACCGGGATCCTGTGCGACTGGCACGTGCCGGCCGCGCACTTCCTGGAGAGCTGGGGCGACGCGCGCTCGGCCGACGGCACCGTGTCGATCGTGCAGCCGCTCATCCTGCCGCTGTACGGCGGCAAGAGCGCCGTCGAGATCGCCAACGTGCTCCTGAACAAGGGCGGCGAGTCCGGCTACGACGCGGTGCGCGCGACGTGGCAGAAACAGGGTTCCCCCGACGGCCCCCCCGACGGTTTCGAAGCGAGCTGGCGCCGCTGGCTGCACGACGGCGTCGTCCCGGACAGCGCGTTCGCTGCGCTCTCCGGCGGGGCGCAGGCGGTCACGTCCGCGCCCACCGCCGCCCCGGTCGGCATCGAGGTCGTGTTCCGCCCCGATCCCACCGTGTGGGACGGCCGCCACTCGAACAACGGCTGGATGCAGGAGCTGCCCAAGCCCTGCACGAAGATCACCTGGGACAACACGGTGCAGCTCGCGCCGGCGCTGGCCGATCGCCTGGGCCTCGCCACCGGCGACGTCGTCGAGGTGAAGGTCGGCACGCGTTCCGTGCGCGGACCCGTGTGGGTCTCGCCCGGACACGCCAACGAATGCGTGACGCTGCACCTCGGCTACGGCCGCTGGCGCGCCGGGAACGTGGGCAACGGCGCGGGCTTCGACGTCAACCCGCTGCGCACGAGCGCGGCGCCGTGGAAGGTGGCCGGCGCGGAGATCGTCAAGACCGGCGAATCGGTCCAGATCGCCTCGACGCAGGAGCACGTCGACTACGACGTCGTCCAGGCGGAGACGAAGAAGCGTCAGATCCTGCGCGTGCGCAAGGTCGAAGACTTCGAGGCCGATCCGCACAGCCTCGACGCAGCAGAACGCCACCACCTCCCGGCCCACACGGACATCTACGCCAAGGCTGTCCAGCGGGAGATCGCCGATCAGGGGCGCCCGGTCGGCGAGTACCAGTGGGGCATGGTGATCGACCTCGGCACCTGCACCTCGTGCAACGCGTGCATCACCGCCTGCCAGTCGGAGAACAACATCTCGGTCGTCGGCAAGGACCAGGTCCTGCGCGGACGCGAGATGCAATGGATCCGCATCGACCGCTACTTCGAGGGCCCGGTGGACAACCCGCGGCTGCACAGCCAGCCGATCCCCTGCATGCACTGCGAGAACGCGCCCTGCGAGGTCGTGTGCCCGGTCGGCGCGACGCAGCACAGCCCCGAGGGGCTGAACGAGATGGTCTACAACCGCTGCGTCGGCACGCGGTACTGCTCCAACAACTGCCCGTACAAGGTCCGGCGCTTCAACTTCCTGCTGTACTCCGACTACGTGACGGAGTCGCTGAAACTCCAGCGCAACCCGGACGTCACCATCCGCTCGCGCGGCGTGATGGAGAAGTGCACGTACTGCGTGCAGCGCATCAGCTTGGCCAAGATCGCCTCGAAGCGCGAGGACCGCCGGATCCGCCAGGGCGAGATCGTCACCGCCTGCCAGCAGGTCTGCCCGGCCGAGGCGATCTCCTTCGGCGACGTGTCCGATCCGGCCAGCACGGTGTCCCGCCAGCGCGCGGAGCCGCACGAGTACGGCCTCATCGAGGAGCTCAACACGAAGCCGCGCACGACCTACCTGGCCAAGATCAGGAACCCCAACCCCGAGCTATCCGAGCTCGAAAAGGCCTGATTCACGCCCTTCCGCGCCGGAGACGCCCGGCGTCGCCCGCGAGACTCTCCAACACCACCGAGCCATGACGGACCAACCCCAAACCGACCCGCGCGACGCGCTGATCGGGCCGGGCCACACGCACGCGTCGATCACCGACAAGATCTCGGAGATCGTCCTGTCGCCGTTGGCGAAGACGCCGCTGGCGTGGCACGCGGTGATGGGCGTGGCCTCGATCGGCGTGATCATGCTTGTCGCGACGGTCACGAACCTGGTGCTGACCGGCATCGGGATCTGGGGCAACAACGTCCCCGTCGGCTGGGCCTTCGACATCATCAACTTCGTGTGGTGGATCGGCATCGGCCACGCCGGGACGCTGATCAGCGCGATCCTCCTCCTGATGCGTCAGGAGTGGCGCACGTCGATCAACCGCTTCGCGGAGGCGATGACGATCTTCGCCGTGGCCTGCGCGGGCATGTACCCGCTGCTGCACACGGGACGCCCGTGGCTGGCCTACTGGCTCCTGCCCTACCCCAACACGATGGGGATGTGGCCGCAGTTCCGGTCGCCGCTGATCTGGGACGTGTTCGCGGTGTCGACCTACGCGACCGTCTCGATCCTGTTCTGGTACCTGGGCATGATCCCCGACCTGGCGACGCTGCGCGACCAGGCCAAGGCCAAGTTCGCCAAGGTCGCCTACGGGATGCTGGCGATGGGCTGGCGCGGCGCGGCCAGCCACTGGAACCGCTACGAGACGGCCACGCTGATCCTGGCGGGATTGTCGACGCCGCTCGTTCTCTCGGTGCACTCGGTCGTGTCGTTCGACTTCGCCACGGGCATCGTGCCCGGCTGGCACACGACCGTGTTCCCGCCCTACTTCGTGGCGGGCGCGATCTTCGCCGGCTTCGCGATGGTGCTGACGCTCGCGCTGCCCATCCGCGCCTTCTACGGGCTGAAGGACTTCATCACCGAGAAGCACCTGGACAACATGGCCAAGGTGCTGCTGGCCACGGGTCTCATGGTGACCTACGGCTACGCGATGGAGGCCTTCGCCGCGTGGTACTCGGGCTCGGCGTACGAGGGCTACATGCTCCAGAACCGGCTGAGCGGCCCGTACTGGATGATCTACTGGTCGCTCATCCTCACGAACTGCCTGATCCCGCAGGTCTTCTGGTATGCGCCCGCGCGCAGGAACGTGTGGGTCCTCTTCGCGGTGGCCATGACGGTGAACGTCGGCATGTGGCTCGAGCGCTTCGTGATCATCGTCCAGAGCCTGCACCGCGACTTCCTGCCCTCGTCCTGGGGCATGTACGCGCCCACGATGTGGGACTGGGGCATGTACATCGGGACGATCGGCTTCTTCGTCGCCAACTTCTTCCTGTTCGTCCGGCTGCTGCCGATGATCGCGATCTTCGAGATGCGCTTGATGGTTCCGAAGTCCGGCGTGACGGGCAAAGCGATGCCGCCGCGACCCGACGTCGCCCATGGCGGCCCCGCACCGGCTCTGCACGACCACGGCGGGAGGAGCTGAGATGGCCTACAAGCAGAGCAAGTCGGCGATCCACGGCCTGATGGCCGAGTTCGACAAGCCCGAGGCGCTGGTCGAGATGGCGCGCCAGGCGCGTGCCGAGGGCTTCACCAAGGTGGAGGCCTTCTCGCCCATGCCGATCCACGCGCTCGACGACGCGATGGGGTTGAAGAACAACATCGCGTTCATCGTGCTGATGGGCGGTCTGATCGGCGCATTGACGGGCATCGGCCTCGAGTACTGGACCTCGGTCATCGAGTACCCGACCAACATCGGCGGCCGGCCGTGGTTCTCCTGGCCGGCGTTCATCGTGCCCATGTACGAGACGACGATCCTGTTCGCGTCCCTCTCGGCCGTGATCGGGCTCTTCGTGATCAGCGGGTTGCCGCAGCCCTACCATCCGGTCTTCAACGTCGCGCGCTTCAACGAGGCGACGCGCAGCCGGTTCTTCTTCCTGATCGAGGCGGAGGATCCGAAATTCGACGCGGCCCGCGGCCTGATGGCGCGCATGAAGCCGCTCGCGATCGAGGAGGTTCCGAACTGATGAAGCGCACCCTCGCGCTCCTGGCAACCCTCGCGGCAACCCTCGCGGCAGCCCCGCTGCTCGCGGGCTGCCGCCAGGACATGCACGACCAGCCGCGGCTCGAGCCGCTCGGCAAGTCGACGTTCTTCGCCGACCACCGCGCCGCGCGGCCACTGGTGGTGAACACGGTCGCTCGCGGCCGCCTCAACGCGGACGATCACCTCCAGCTGGGCCGGGTCGACGGCAAGGACGCCACGACCTTCCCCATCGCGATCACGAAGGAAGTGCTGGCGCGCGGCCGCGAGCGCTTCGGCATCTACTGCCAGAACTGCCACGGCATCGTGGGCGACGGCAACGGCATGATCGTCCAGCGCGGGCTGAAGCGCCCGCCGAGCTACCACATCGACCGCCTGCGCACGTCGGCACCGGGCTACATCTTCAACGTCATCACGAACGGCTTCGGCGTGATGTACGACCTCTCCGACCGGATCCGCGTGGAGGATCGCTGGGCGATCGTCGCCTACGTGCGCGCGTTGCAGCAGAGCCAGAACTCGACCCTCGACGACGTGCCGCCGGCCGAGCGCGACCGTCTGCTGCGCGGGGAATGACGCCGTGAGCAACCAACCCGTGAACACCGAACTGCGCTCCAAGCTCGACCGCATCCAGCGCACGGCCCTGGCCGTGGGCCTGATCGGCGCCGCGCTCCTCGCCTGGGGGTTCGTGTCCGACCGCGGACAGTTCTTCCGCTCGTACCTGTTCGCCTTCTCGGCGGTGGCGATGATCGGTCTGGGCAGCCTCGTGCTGACCATGATCCACCACCTGACCGGCGGCTTCTGGGGCCTTTCGATGCGCCGCCAGCTCGAGGCCGGGATGCGCACGCTGCCGTTGATCGCGCTGCTCTTCGTCCCCGTTGCGCTGGGGGTGATCACGCATCCCGAGCACGCGACGACGGAAGCGCACGGCGAGCACGGATACGCCGGCTCCTACTGGCTCTACCCCTGGACCGACCAGGCGCTCGTCGCCGGCGACCATCTCCTGTCCCACAAGGAGCCCTGGCTCAATGCGGAAGGTTTCCTCGGCCGCACGATCCTCTACTTCGCGATCTGGCTCGCGATGGCGTTCGGCCTACTGCGGGCGATGGCGCGCCACGACGAAACCGGCGACCCGGCGGCGGCCAAGCGCGCGCGCTACATCAGCGGGCCGGGCGTCCTGATCTTCGCGCTGACGGCCACGGGCGCGGCCTTCGACTGGATGATGTCGCTCGACCCGAAGTGGTACTCGACCATGTACGGCGTCATCTACATGGTCGGCTGCGCGCTGGCGACGATGGCCTTCGGGGTCGTGTTCGCGAACTGGGTGAAGGACCACGAGCCGTTCAAGGGCTTCGCCAAGGCGAACATGTTCCACGACATGGGCACACTCATGTTCGCCATGGTCATGCTGTGGGCGTACACGAGCTTCTCGCAGGGCCTGATCATCTGGTCGGGCAACCTGGCCGAGGAGACGCCCTGGTACATCGTGCGCGCCGAGACCAGCTGGCAGATCCTGCTGATGGCGCTGGCCCTGCTGCACTTCGCGGTGCCGTTCACGCTGCTGCTGATGCGCCGCATCAAGCGCGACGCGTCGTACGTGATGCCGGTCGCCGTGCTGATCCTCTTGATGCGCCACGTCGACCTGTACTGGCAGATCGTGCCCGTGTTCCACCCGGCGGAGCTCCATCCGCACTGGCTGGACTTCGTCGCTCCGCTCGCGCTGGGCGGACTGTGGCTCGCGTTCTTCATGAACCGCCTCAAGGCCTTCCCGCTGACGTCGCCGCGGCAGGCGACGGCGCTTGAAGCGGCGCTGGGACACGCCCATTAGCTCAGCCGACGAGGAACCACGCCATGGCCGAACACACACCGACCGGTTTGGAACGCTACGAGACGCGCGATGCGCACCTCGGGCCGCTGCTGAAGTTCGGCTTCTGGACCGTCCTGTTCTGCATGATCACGTTCGTCGGGAGCTACTGGATGCTGCGCGGAATGCAGAAGCTCCCGACGATCGGCGAGCGCGAGCCGCACCCGCTCGCGGTCCTGAACGACCCGATCCCGCCGGCCCCGAACCTGGAGATGCAGCGCGGCGTGAAGCAGGGTGTGGACGGCAAGCTGGTCGACCTGACACAACGCCAGCCGTTCAACACGACCATGTGGTCCGACTTCAGGGGCGAGGCGCAGAAGCAGATCACGACGTACGGCTGGGTCGATCAGGACGCCAAGATCGTCCACGTGCCGATCGAGCGCGCGATGGAGATCGCGCTGCAGAAGGGCTTCCCCGTCGAGCAGAAGCCCCGCGACTGACCGGCATGACGACCGCCCTCCGAGTTTCGTCGATGCTTCGCGCCGCAGGCCTTGGCCTGGCGGTGCTCGCGGCGTCGTCGGCGCGGACGGCTTCCGCCCAGCAGCTGGGGCGCGTCACGCGCGAAGTCAAGTTCGACCAGAGGCTCGACGCGGCCGTCCCGCTCGACCTGCACTTCCGCGACGAAGCCGGGCGCGACGTGCGGCTGGCCGACTTCGTCCACGACAGGCCGGTCATCCTGTCGCTCGTCTACTACGAGTGCCCCATGCTGTGCACGCAGGTCCTGAACGGCCTGTCGACCAGCCTGAAACAGCTCGATTCGCTCTCGATCGGCGAGGACTTCCAGGTCGTCACGATCAGTATCGACCCCAAGGAGACGGCCGAGCTGGCGGCGCGCAAGAAGAAGGCCTACGTCGCCGCGCTGGGCGCCGAGGGCGGCGAAAAGGGCTGGCACTTCCTGACCGGCGACGCGGCCTCGATCGCGGCGGTCTCGCAGGCGGTCGGCTTCCGCTATTTCTACGACGAGGAGATCGGCGAGTACGCGCACCCGGGCGGGATGGTCATCCTGACGCCGGACGGCCGTGTGTCGCGCTATTTCATCGACGTCGTCTTCCCGCGGCTCGACCTGCGCCTGGCGCTGGTCGAATCGTCGGAGGGGCGCATCGGCAACCTGATCGACGCGGTGACGCTCCTCTGCTACCGCCACGATCCGACGACGGGCCGCTACGGGCTCGTCGTCACGAACGTGCTTCGGCTCCTGGGCGGACTGACAGCGGTCCTGCTCGGGAGCTCCATCTTCTTCATGCTCCGCCGGGAGCGCCTGCAATCGCGCGCCGTCGCGGTGGAGCCCGCCACCGGTTCCTAGGAGGACCGGCCGGACAGCCAAGCCATGTGGAAAGACATCCCGATCCTCCCGGAAAGCGCCTCGACGATCGCGCCCCACGTCGATCTGATCTGGTGGTTCCTCGTCGCGCTGACCGTTTTCTTCGTCGTGCTGATCGGCGCCGTGATCGTCGGCCTGGCGACCGTCTACCGCAACAAGAACGACGGCCGCAAAGCCGTCCAGATCGAGGGTTCGACCAGCCTGGAGCTCCTGTGGTCGGGCATCCCGCTGGTCATCGTGATCGCGCTGTTCGTCTGGGGCACGACCGTGTACATCGCCACGCTCAAGGCGCCAGCCGACTGCATCGACATGACCGTGGTCGGCAAGCAGTGGATGTGGAAGGTCCAGCATCCGACCGGCGTGCGCGAGATCAACGACCTGCACATCCCCGTCGGCCAGGCGATCCGGATGACGATGACGTCCGAGGACGTGATCCACAGCTACTTCATCCCGGCGTTCCGCGTGAAGCAGGATGTCGTGCCCGGCCGCTACACGTCGATGTGGTTCCAGCCGACCAAGGTCGGCCGGTACCACATCTACTGCGCCGAATACTGCGGGACGGGCCACTCCGCGATGGGCGGGTGGGTCACGGTGATGGAGCGCGTCGACTACGAGCGCTGGCTCTCTGGCGCCACGGGCGAGGCTCCCGAGGTCGCGGGCAAGAACCTGTTCGAGAGCATGCGCTGTGCCAGCTGCCACCCGATCGACGCCGCCACGAAGGACATCGGCGGCGCGCCGCCCCGAGGTCCGCTGCTGGCCGGCATCCATGGCAAGGAAGTCGACCTGAAGGGCGGTGGCAAGCAGGTCGTGACCGACGAGTACATCCGCGAGTCGATCCTGAAGCCCCAGGCCAAGGTCGTCCTCAACTTCGAACCCGTGATGCCCAGCTACGACGGCCAGCTCGGCGAAGAACAGATCCTGCAGCTTGCTGCTTACATCAAGTCGCTCAAGGGAACACCGTGATGAGCAGCACCACGCACTCCGCGCCCGGCCAGCCGCGCGAGGCGCACGCGCCGGCCAACGAGCCGCGCGAGACCTACCTGACCGATGGCTACGGCTGGAAGTCCTGGCTCCTGACCGTCGACCACAAGCGGATCGCGGTCCTCTACCTGATCTCGATCTCGTTCTTCTTCCTGATCGGCGGCTCGTTCGCGGTGCTCATGCGCCTCGAGCTGGCGACGCCGAAGGGCGACGTGGTCGACGCCGAGACCTACAACCGGCTGTTCACGATGCACGGCATCGTGATGATCTTCTTCTTCCTCGTGCCGTCGATCCCGGCGGTGCTGGGGAACTTCCTGGTGCCGATCATGATCGGCGCGAGGGATCTGGCGTTCCCGAAGATCAACCTGATCTCCTGGTACATCTACGTCGTCGGCGGGCTCATCACCCTGTGGATCGCCATCTCGGGCGGCGTCGACACGGGTTGGACGTTCTACACCCCGTACAGCTCGACGTACTCGAACTCGCAGGTGGCCATGACGGCCATCGGCGTGTTCATCACGGGCTTCAGCTCGATTTTGACGGGCCTCAACTTCATCGTCACGATCCACAAGATGCGCGCGCCAGGCCTGACCTGGTTCCGGCTGCCGCTCTTCATCTGGGCCCAGTACGCCACCAGCCTGATCATGGTGCTGGCAACGCCCGTGCTGGCCACGACGATCTTCCTGCTGGGACTGGAGCGCATCTTCCGCATCGGGATCTTCGACCCGACGATCGGCGGGGACCCGGTGCTGTTCCAGCACCTGTTCTGGTTCTACTCGCACCCGGCTGTCTACATCATGATCCTGCCGGGCATGGGCGTGATGAGCGAGCTGATCGCCGCCTTCACGAAGAAGCGCGTGTTCGGCTACAGCTTCGTGGCGTTCTCCAGCCTCGCGATCGCGATCCTGGGCTTCATGGTGTGGGGCCACCACATGTTCACGACGGGGCAGTCGCCCTACGCGAGCATGGTGTTCTCCGTTCTGACGATGCTGGTCGCCGTGCCGTCCGCCGTGAAGGTCTTCAACTGGACCGCGACGCTCTACAAGGGCTCGATCGAGATGACGACGCCGATGCTGTACGCGATCGCGTTCATCGGCTTGTTCACGATCGGCGGCTTGACGGGAGTTTTCCTGGGCATCATGGCCGTCGACCGCCACGTGCACGACACGTACTTCGTCGTCGCGCACTTCCACTACGTCATGGTCGGCTCGATGGTCATGGCCTTCCTGGGCGGCATCCACTTCTGGTGGCCCAAGATGTTCGGACGGATGTACCCCGAGGGCCTGGGACGCTTCGCCGCGATCATCGTGTTCGTCGGGTTCAACCTGACGTTCATGCCCCAGTTCATCGTGGGTTTCCAGGGCATGCCGCGGCGCTACCACGTCTACCCCGAGGAATTCGGGGTGTTCAACCTGCTGTCGTCGGCCGGAGCGTCGATCCTGGGCGTCGGCTACTTGCTGCCGATGCTCTACTTGCCCTGGTCGCTGAAGTGGGGCAAGAAGGTCGGCCCCAACCCGTGGCAGGCGAAGGGTCTCGAGTGGACGACCCAGTCGCCGCCGATCACGCACAACTTCACGGGACCGGTCGTGGTGACCGAGGAGGCCTACGCCTACGGCGAGGAACCACACAAGCCGAAGTTCGTCGAAGGACCGGAGGAGAAGCCAGTTGTCCGCTGAGATCGCTCACGCCCACGAGCACGCCCACGCCCTGCCGCCGGGGGTCCGTCCGCCCGTCTCGCACCACTTCGAGGACCTCGAGCAGCAGGAGGAGTCCGAGAAGCTCGGGATGTGGGCCTTCCTCATCACCGAAGTCATGTTCTTCGGCGCGCTGTTCACGGCCTACACGGTCTATCGCAGCCTCTACCCCGAGGCGTTCATGCTGGCGAGCTCGCACCTCGATTGGAAGCTCGGCGGCTTCAACACGCTCGTGCTGATCGTGTCGAGCCTCACGATGGCCATGTCGATCCGCGCCGCGCAGACGAACAAGCGCAACCTGATGCTGGTCAACATCGTGCTGACCGCCCTCCTCGGTGCGACGTTCCTCGTCGTGAAGTACTTCGAGTACAAGTCGAAGTACGACCTGCACCTGATGCCCGGCCCGACGTTCGACGTCGCCGCCTTCGAGCCGTGGGGCCCGCAGGCCCGCATCTTCTTCTCGATCTACTTCGCGATGACGGGCCTGCACGCCTTCCACATGGTCGTCGGCCTCGTGCTGATGGGCTGGGTCTTCGTCAAGGCGAAGCAGGGCCACTTCACCCCGCAGCGCTACATCGGGATCGAGATCTCGGGCCTGTACTGGCACTTCGTCGACCTGGTCTGGATCTTCCTGTTCCCGATGCTCTACCTGCTCGGTGCTCACGTCCATGGCCCCGCCCACTGACACGCACGCCGGGCACGCCGGCGAACCCCACGTCCTGCCGCTGAGCGTCTACTGGGGCGTCTTCCTGGCCCTGGTAGTCGGGACGATCGTCACGGTCTGGACTGCGACGATCGACCTGGGAGCGATGAACCTGATCGTCGCGCTGGTGATCGCCACGATCAAGGCGTCGCTCGTGATCCTGTTCTTCATGCACGTGAAGTACAGCTCGAAGCTCGTCTGGGTCTTCGCCTCGATGGGCTTCTTCTGGGTCGTGATGATGTTCGCCTTCACCTTGATGGACTTCCAAACCCGCAGCTGGTGAGCCGCATCCGCGCCAGCTCGTGCTGGCCGTCAGCCCTTCCCGCAACCAGGCACGGCGGAAAGCTGGCTCAGGCGCGCTCGATCGGCACCACCGACGTGCGTGCGCCGCAGGCCTCGAGGACCTCGCGGTACCAGCGCACGGCTGCCTCCGTGCGGCCCGGCAACGCGCGCGTCCCCCACACGACCGATAGCGTGCGCCGCGTCGACCCGGACGTCTTCGTGCGTTGGGCGTCCTTGACCGCGTTGGCGCACGGGCCGTCGGCGTCGAACAGGCACAGGAGACCCTCGACGTCGATTGTCTGGCCCGTGGCGTTGAAGGCGTAGCTCGTGCCGGGCCCAGCGGTCGCGATCGAGAACGGCGCGCGCGCTCGGTCCAGATCCACGACGCTGATCGGCAGGCCCGC
Organism: Planctomycetota bacterium; assembly: GCA_031400875.1. GTDB lineage: Bacteria > Planctomycetota > UBA1135 > UBA1135 > JAEUHZ01. The sequence continues at coordinate 52,610 of JANNQS010000009.1, forward strand.
GTGCAGTGAGACCGCGTTGCAGGCGTCGACTGCCGGGTTGATCGACGGGAACGCGCCGTCCTGCAGCGCGCCGAGCAGGTACTCGCTGGCCGGCTTCCCGCGACCCGTCGGCTTGTAGCCCCCGTGGCGCAGCAGATCACGCACCGCCTTGCGCACCGCGTCGTCCGCTGCGAGGGGCGCCGGCGCGTCCGCCCGCAGCAAGGCCCGCAGGTCCTCGGATGTCGTCAGCGCCTCGAGCGTGCGAGAAAACTCGGTGTCGAACGCGGCCGCGTCGAGGTGCGGATGGTCCTGGCAGCGGATCACGTGAGCGAGTCGGTTTCCGGCATCCGTCGGCCCGTCGTGCCGGCCCTGCCCAGTCTAGCCGGCACCGGACTTGCCGGGCTTGGCGTGTCGGGCATCCGACGGTTCAATCTCCCGTCCTGGAGTCCAGCCACATGCGTCCGATCCTCGCCGCTTTCGCTCTCTTGCTCGCCGCTTGCGCGAGCTCGCGTTCGTCCACGACACCGGCTCCCGCCGGATCGCCCGATGGCGAGGGCGGTCAGGCGCGGCCGTCCGCCTCGGCGCACGATCGCACGACGGAGAAAGTCGGCGGCGGCCTGACCGAAGCCGAGTTCAAGGCGCTCCACCAGGCGCCGGCCGGTACCGTGCCGGCGTTGAAGGGCAAGGCAGTCACCGTCGGCGGCGCCAAGGCGTACCTGTCACTGCCGGACAACGCGATGGCGCCCTTGTCCGGCATCGTCGTCATCCACGAGTGGTGGGGACTCAACGACCACGTGCGGCACTGGACGGACCGCCTCGCGGCCGAGGGATATGCCGTGCTCGCCGTCGACCTGTACGGCGGCGTCGTGGCCACGACGCCCGACGAGGCGATGGCCGCGATCAAGAAAGTCGACGACGCGCAGGCGCTCGCGATCCTGCGCGCCGGGCACAAGTTCCTGGTCGAGGACGAGCGCGTACGCGCACCGCGCACGGCCAGCATCGGCTGGTGCTTCGGCGGCCGCAAGTCGCTCGAGCTGGCGCTGGCCGAGCCCGAGCTCGACGCGTGCGTGATGTACTACGGCAACCCGATCACGGATCCGGCGCAGTTCGCGCCCATGAAGGCCGAGCTGCTGGGCGTCTTCGGCAGCCGCGACAAGAGCATTCCGCCCGAGAAACTGGCCGCTTTCCGCGCTGCGCTGAAGGAGGCCGGCAAGGTCTCCGACATCCGCGAGTACGACGCGGAGCACGCCTTCGCGAACCCCTCCAACCCGCGCTACGACGAGGTCAACGCGGCGAAGGCGTGGGACGTGACGCGCGCGTTCCTGAAGCGGAAGCTCGCTCGCTAGCGGTCCGCCCGCGGTCGCTCGCGTAGCGGCCACCAGATCCTGACGTCGAGGCGTCGCGCGAAGAGCAGGTGCGGATCGCGCGCCGAATGGCGCAGGCCGTGCGCGGCGGCCATCGTGTCCTGCTCGACGGTTGCGCGCGCCGGCTGCAACGGCCACGGGACGTGGTGGATTTCGCCGCGCCACAGCCGGCCGTCCTCAGCTCCGGCCCACAGGCAATAGCGCTCGGTGAGCCAGTGCTCGAGCGATCCCGGACGTGAGCGGAACACGGGCCCCGTCGGCTCGTAACTGCCGCGCCAGATCGCGCTCGGCGCGCCGGCGTGCGTGCGTACGCTCTCGTACTCGACTGCGTCGCCGCACGGTTCGCAGCGCATCCGCGCTCGAAAGTACGGCAAGTGAAACCACGCCCGCGCCAGAGTGACGGCCAGCGCGCTGGCTGCGTCGAGCGAGAAGAACCAGACGCCGGCGCGCTGGAACGGGCCCGCCAGCAAGGGGCCGGCCTTCACGTAGGTGCGCACGTTCAGCTCAGGAAATGCAGCCGTTCCCGGCACTCCCGGCAGGCCGCGCAGGCGCACGCCGCTCATGCGGAACGGGACCACGCCGATCCAGGCCTGGCCTTCGAACAGGTCGATTTCCAGCTCCGGCGGGACGTGGGGTCGCAGCTCGGCCGCCGTGATGGGCCAGTGCGCGAACAGCAGGTCGTGCCACGCCTGCGCCATGACCCAGGCCTGCGACGGCAACGGCCACGGCCGGTGCGCGGTCTCCCGCAGCGGGTCGGCCCTCACGGGATCCCGAGGCCGAGCCCCAGTCCGCCCGTGACCGGGATCACGGCCCCCGTCACGTAGCCGGCGCGCGGCGAGGCCAGGAATCCCACCAGTGCGGCAACCTCCTCCGGTTCCCCGGCCCGGCCCATGGGTGTCGCCGCGAGCAGCGCTCGTCGCGTCGCTTCGGGGACGCGCGCTCGCACACGTTCGGTCAGCACGAGCCCGGGCTCGACGACGTTGCACGTGACGCCACGCGGCGCGCCTTCCAGCGCGAGGCTGCGCGCCAGCCCGTGCAGTGCAGCCTTGGCGCTCGTGTACGGCACCTGGCGCGGAGCGCCCGCGCTGGCCGCGATCGACCCGACGAAGACGACGCGCCCGAAACCGCGCTCCTTCATGCCGGCCAGGAAGCGCGCGGTCAGGCGCAGCGGCGCGAGCACCACGACCTCGTGCACGCGCGCCGCGTCGGCCGCGTCCAGCTCCTCGAGCACGCCGTACGGCGGGAACGACACGGCGTTGTGCACGAGCACGTCGAGCTCTCCCGCGAACTCCGCAGCGCGAGCCGGGAAATCCGGCGCCGTGACGTCGCCGGCCAGGGCCCGGACGCTACCGCGCGCACCTTGCGCCAGCTCGACCGTGCGGTCCAGCGGCTCGGGGCTTCGGCCGGTGACCACGACCACGGCGCCACGGCCAGCCAGCTCGAGCGCGATCGCGCGGCCGATGCCGCCGCCACCTCCCGTGACGAGCGCGCGTCGCCCCAGGAGGTCGGTCAGCTCGGCCATCTGGTGCCGAGGATAGCGGCGGGAGCAGCGGCGGCGCCCGTGAGGGATGCACGCGGGGCGTTCCCCACCCCCGGCGCTCGACCCCTGCGGCGGCACTGCCAAGCGTGGACATGGATGCAATTTCCTAGTTGACCTCTGGGTGGAAGGAGTTTCCAATTGGCATTTAGGAGTTCGCATTCCTGGACAGCGGGGGCAGAGCCCTCCCGAGCGCGCCAGGCCCCACGGTGGGGTCTGCGGCCCGGTGGGCGCCGCGGGTCCGCGGGAATGCGCGATCCCCATGTCCAAGCTTCCCTCCCCCCCCTGGATCCACCGCGTGGTCCTGGTGTGCGCCATCTTGGCCGCCGCCGGATCCTCGTCCTGGGCCGGCTCACAGACTTCGCGCACGTACACGACGAACGCGGACTTCGACGAAGGCCAGACCTTCAACGTCAACACCGACATCGCCGACCAGCTCCAGCTGAACGTCGCCGGGAGCCCCGGACCGTTCCCCATCGTCAACGTGGCAGCGTCGGGCCGCGGCACGCTGATCCGCATCGATGCGGACACGGGGGCGATCCTGGGCGAGTACGCGACGTCCCCGGACGGCCTCCAGCGCAACCCGTCACGGACGGCAACCGATCCGTTCGGGAACGTCTGGGTCGGCAACCGCAACGAGTCCGGGAACGTCAGCGGCGTTCCGCGCGGGTCGGTGGTGAAGATCGGCATCTGCCTGGGCGGCACGCGCGTCGATGCCAATGGCCAGCCCAACCCGAACGGCCAGTTCCTGCTGGGCCCCTTCTCGTACAACACGTGCGTCGACCGCGACATGGACGGGCTGATCCGCACGTCGCGCGGGCTCGGCAACGTGCTGGGGTGGCCGGACGTCAGCGACGGGGTTGGCGGCGCCGACGGCATCGTCCAGGACGCCCTGGACGAAGCGATCGTCGTCTACCAGCGCGTGAGCGGCGTGAACGTGCACCACGTCTCGTTCGACAACGGCGGCAACGTGTGGGTCGGCGGATTCCCCTTCGTTTCCGACGATTTCGACCTGTTGGACGGGCAGACCGGCGCCATCCTCCAGACGGTCCCGAACCCCACGTGCGGGGCGTACGGCGGCATCGTCGACCGGCAGAACGTGCTCTGGTCGACCACCGGCGAAGGCGGCACGGAGCTCTTGCGCTTCGACCTCGCCTCGCAGGTGCTGACCTGCATCGACCTGACGCAGTTCGGGCCGAACAACACCGGCGAGAACCATGGGCTGGGCCTCGGCGCCGACGGCTCGGTCTGGGTCACGCAGTTCGACCTGGACCAGGTCCTCAAGTTCCACCCCGACGGGACGCTCTTCGCCGGCTTCCCCAAGACCACGTTCGGCGACAACCGCGACCGTTCCGTCGCGATCACGCCGACCGACCTGCACGCCTGGGTCGACGGCAGCCTGGGCAACCGGGTTTCGCGTCTGGATGCCAACGGCAACTTCCTGAAGGCGATCGACCTCGGGTCCGACGGCCAGAGCCCGCGCGGCATGGCGGTCGATTCGCGCGGCAAGGTGTGGACCACCTGCACGTTCTCCGCCACGGCCAAGCGCATCGACCCGAACGCCGGCGCGGACGGCCTGGGCGAAGTGGACCTGACCGTCCCGCTCGGGCGCGGCGCCTCGCCCTTCAACTTCAGCGAGATGACCGGCACGAACGCGCTGGGCGGGGTGCAGGACAGCGGGACCTGGGAGGTCCTGTACGACAGCGCCGTCGCCAACAACGAGTACGGCGTCATCTCCTGGACGGCCGCGGTGCCGGCGGCGACGAGCCTGCTGGTCGAGTTCCGCACCTCGGACGATCCGGTGCTGATCCAGACCTTGCCGTTCCAGACGGCGCAGAACGGCGTGCCCTTCTCGGGCGTCTTCGGGCGCTACGTGGGCGTGCGCGTGACGTTCACGCGACCGCCGAGCTCGACCGAGACGCCGATCCTGTTCGACCTGACGATCGAAGGCCTGGGAGGCGGCGGGGAGCCGGATTGCCCGGTGGGCATCCGCAAGCCGGCCAGCCTGCTGGTCTTCCCGGAGTTCGACAACCGCTCGGGCAGCTCGAACCTGCTGACGGTCACGAACACGAACGGGGACTTCAACGAGGTCGGGACGCTCTTCCTCGGCACCGTCGACGTCGAGTTCGTCTACATCGGCAAGTTCGGCCTGAACGGCACGCCGCTCGACTGCCTCGAGTTCAACCGCACGCACCGGCTGACGCCCAACGACACGCTGACGGTCGTGACGCGGATCCACAACCCGAACCAGGAACAGGGCTTCGTTTACGTCTTCGCCAAGAGCCCGACGACCGGCCAGGCCATCGTGTTCAACCACCTGGTCGGGAACGCACTGATCCTGAACAGCATGGACTCGGCCGACTACTCTTTCGACCCGTACGCCTACTTCGGCGTCGGAGCCCACGGCACGCCGACGGACGTCGACGGCGACGGCGTGCGTGACCTGAACGGCATCGAGTACACGTGCACGCCGGACGTGCTGCTCTTCCCGCGCTTCTTCGGCCAGGAGGAGAACATCCCGACGGGCGACGAGGGCACCAGCCTGCTCGATTTCCAATCCGACCTCGTTCTGCTGAACCTGACGGGCGGCACGGATTTCACGGCGGTGGTCGACTTCCTCATCTACAACGACAACGAGGAGGTCTTCTCGGCGCAATCGAGCTTCGATTGCTGGACGAAGCTGCCCCTCCTCGACATCAACGGCGCGTTCGGGATGACCTTCCTGCAGAGCACGAACCACGACCCCAACGAGCTGCTGGGATTCCCCGCCGTCGAAACGGGCTGGTTCCTGGTTGACGGAAGGCTCGCGATCTCGAGCGCGGCCGTCGTGCAGGATCCCTCGATCCTGGGACTCCTCGTCGAGCGCCTCCCCACCGGTGGCGCTGCTTCTGACTTGCCCTTCGAAACCGGTTCGCAGGTGAACGGCGATCTGCTGCTCATCGGCCCGTTCGGCGACGATACCCCCTGACGTCGACGACCACGAAGGCTCCAGGAAGGCCTGTTTCCCCCCCCCGCGCTCGGACTGACGGAACGAGCGCTACGACGTGCGAGGCCCGGCCGCGGTGTGGCGGTCGGGCCTCCTTCCATTCCGCGGAGGAGCTGCGGGGTCGACCGTGTGATCTGGCGCTGTCGACGCGCTGAGCCGGGGTCGCCAGGCCCGTAACATGTCGTGGCAGGAGGGTGGCACGCGCCATGAGCAAGAAGAGCAAGGCCAAGCTCGACAAGAAGAAGCGTCGTGAGCGCCGCGTGCGGCTCGAGCGCAACGTCCGCCGCGGCTTGCCCGAGCCGCGCTCGGACGAGTTCGTGGGCGACCTCGATCTCGTCGCCGCCCTCGAAGAACTGCCGGAGGAAGTGCATTTCGAGCGCATTCAGCGGCGGATCGTCCGGACGACGGGCAAGCGCACCTTCGCGAGCCGCGCCGAGTCGCTCGCCGAGCTCGAGAAGCTGAGCGCGGATGGATCCGTGGCACTCGTCGGCACACCCGAGCGTCCGGACGCGCGCGAGGACGCGCAGGACCTCGCGTTCCTGGCCGCCGATCCCGCCAATGCAGAGTACATGGACGAACTGGTGGCTCAGGCGCTGGAGCTCGATCCGGACTGCGTCGATGCCGCGGCGCGGCGGGCGATGCGGGAAGCGCCCGACATGCCGGGCACCGTCGTCGCTCTCGAAGCGGTCGTCGCACGAGCGGAGCGCGCGCTCGGCGGCCCCGACTTCCTCACGGCGAACCGCGGAACGTTGTGGGACGACGTGATGGCGCGTCCGTACCTGCGCGCGCGGCGTTCGTTGGCGGAGGCACTGCACGCAAGCGGACGCATGGCGGAGGCCGCGACGCACTTCGCTGCTCTCGTGGACCTCGCGCCCGACAGTCCCCTGGGCGTCGCCGACTTTGCGCTCGGGTTCGCGCTCGAACGTGGCGAGCTCGAACGCGCGCGCGAGCTCATCGCCCTCAGCGATCGATCCGGCTCGCCCACCGCGCGATGGGCGAGCGCGCTCGAGCGCTGGCTGGCTGGCGATCGGACGCGCGCTGCGGACCTCGCCCGCGTCGCGCGCGAGGACGATCCCCTGGTAGAGCGCGAGCTGCTGGTGGCGGGCTCGATCGAGCGCGGAAGGTCCCGAGGCTCGCCTGACGACGCATACGAGTTCAGCACACGCGGAACGCAGGCCGCGTTCATCGCGCTGCGCATCGGCGCCGCATGGCGTGCGCATCCGGACGCCCTCGCCTGGCTCGCGGGAGGCGCAGGCGCGACGACGCCCGAGGAGCGCGAGGCGGCTTGCGCGACCTTTGCACGGCCCGTGTCGGCGCTTCTCACGATCGGCGAGGAGGACTTCGATCGCGATTGGATCGACTACCCGGGGCGCTTCCGTCTGAGCGCGTCGGACGTCCCCGCGCTCCTGCGCATGGCGACCGATCCCGTCATGCACGAGCTGGACGACGACGATCCGCGAGCCTGGGCCGCTCTGCACGCCTGGCGGGCGCTGGGCACGCTCGCGGCTCCCGAAGCGGTCGCGCCGTTGCTCGAGCTCGCGATCCGATCCCCCGCAGACGGCCTTCTGCACGAGGACCTGCCCCAAGTGTTTTCACGCATCGGCGAGGCGGCGCTGGCTCCTCTGATCGCCGTGCTCGCGGATCACGAACGGGAATCCTCCGCATGCCAGGTCGCGAGCGAATTGCTGGCCGACGTCGCCGCGGGCGATCCCGATCGCCGTGCGCGCGCGCTGGCCGCATTGGCGCAACTGCTTGAGCGCTGCGAGGAGAATGACCCCGAGGTCAACGGCTGGGTCATCTCGACCCTGGTCGAGCTGCGGGCAGTCGAGCTCGCACCCGAGATCCGTAGCGCGTTCGAGCTCGACTTGGTCGACGAGACGATCGCTGGTGATTGGAGATCGGTAGCCAAGGAACTGGGCGTCCCCCGGCGCACGCGCTCGCGCGGCAGCCGCGGATCGGGCGACGCGGACTGATCCGCGCGCGTCGCTCGTTCTTCACAACGAGCGGCGGGCTTCGTGCCGGATCCGGAACCGGGGAGGCCGCGTGGATTCGTGTTGGAGACCCCGAGGGACTCTCGCGGTGCGTCCCTAGGCTCGTACCCGGTCACACACGGGAGGAGTGATGAGCACGAACGACAGGGGCAGGCTCGACAAGAAGAAACGGCGCGCGCGGCAGGTGCAGCGCGCTCGCTACGAACGCCGTGGCGTCGAGCCGGAACCGCTCGTCTTCGAGACGGAGTGCCCCGATCCGTACACGTTGCTCGGCCGGCTGCCGGATGCGCTGCAGCAGGAGCGATTGATGCGGCGCATCGCACTCGCCTCGGACCAGCGCGTGTTCTCGAGCGGTGCGGATCTGCTCGCCGGGCTGGAGAAGGTGGGTTTCAAGTTCGACGTCCATCCCATGGACATCGCGGACGCTCTCGCCCGGGAATTCCCGCTAGAGGAAGCGCAAGACCTGGCGTTCCTGGCCCTCGATCCGAGCCAGGCGGGCGCCGTGGACGTCTACGTCGAGATCGCTCTCGAGATCGACCCGGATTGCGTCGACGCAGCGGCGTTGTCGGCGTTGTTCGACGATCGCGGAGAGGCGAGCACGATCTCCGCCCTCGAAGTGGTCGTCACGCGGGCCGAGATCGCGCTGGGAGGGCGCGAGTTCCTGGCCGGGTGCGGTGGACACTTGTGGGATCACGTCCTGACGCGGCCCTACCTGCGCGCGCGCCGCATGTTGGCCGACGTGCTCCTCGTCGCGGGTCGCCGCACGGACGCAGAAGCTCACTTCACGGACCTGTTCCAGTTGGATTCCGATGACCATCTGGACGCCGCTGACACCGTTCTCGGCTACGCGCTCGAGCGCGGCGAGCTCGAGCGTGCGCGTCAACTCGCGGCACTCAGCGAATCGCCCAGCTCGCTGGTCGCGCCCTGGGCCCGCGCTCTCGAGCGCTGGTTGGCCGGCGATCGCACGGGTGCGGCGCGTTTCGTGCGCCGGGGACGCACGGAGTGCCCGCTCGTCGTCCAAGCCTTGCTACGGCCGCACTCGTCTTCACGGGGGAGGCCCGTGCTCCCGATCGACGCGAACGATCCCGGATCCCGCCGACGCGCCGACGCGGTGTTCGTGGAGCTCCGGATCGGCGCGGCTTGGAGAGCTCACATGGCCGCGCTCGCCTGGCTGGCCGGCGGCGCTCACGCGACCACGCCGGAGCAACGCGAAGCTGCCTGCTCTTCCTTCGCCAAGCCGGTGTCTGCGCTCCTTGGGATCGGCGACGAGGGGCGGGCTGACGTCTGGATCGACTATGCGACGCGCTTCGGTCTGTCATCGCGGGATGTGGGCGAGCTCCTGCGCATGGCCACCGACGCGGCCATGAACGACCTGGAGGAGGAGGATCCGAGGAGCCGGGCTGCCGCGCACGCTTGGCGCGCTCTCGGCGCGCTGGGCGCGGTCCAAGCGATCGGCCCCATGCTCGCGTTCAGCGTGGAACAGATCGGTGATCAGGTCCTCGTCTCCGAGCTGCAGGCTGTCCTCGCCCGGATCGGCGGGGCGGCCATGCAGCCGCTGATCGACGTCGTCCAGGACGCAGCGCGCCCCCCGCTCCTGCGCGGGCTCGCCTGCGAGTCGCTCGTTCACCTCGCGGGCGGCGATGCAGGGCGCCGCGCGCGTGCGCGCACGGTCTTCGCCTCCGAGCTCGAATGGTGCGAGCGGAACTCGACCGACCTGAACGCCTGGCTCGTCATCGGGCTCGTCGAGTTGCGCGGCGCCGATCTGGCGCCCGTGATTCGACGCGCGTACGAGCACGGTCGAGTGCAGCTGTCGATCGCGGGAGACTGGGCGAGCGTGGCCGCCGAACTGGACATCGACGCGTAGCCGCGCCGACGCGCGCGCGGACGGGCCCCTTGAACGGGCCCGCTCATTCCATCGGCTGCGCTCGCAAGCTCGCTCCGGGAGCGGGCCCCTTGAGCGGGCCCGCTCATTCCATCGGCTGCGCTCGCAGGCTCGCTCCGGGAGCGGGCCCCTTGAACGAGCCCGCTCATTCCACCGGCTGCGCTCGCAAGCTCGCTCCGCTGCACCCTGAAAAACGAAATGCGCGGACCGGCGCCGCGGGGGCGTCCGGTCCGCGTAGGCGGACGTGGCTCGGGGGGGAGAGCCTTGGTCTCAGCCGCCGCCGCCGCCGCTCGACGGGTCGACGACCAGGTCGGAGGTGTCGATGCCGAGATTGTTCTCGAGCGTGTTGCCTTCGCCCGGATCGACGGTGATCACGCCGCCGTCGTTCGTCGTGCGCACGACTTTGCCGGTCACGATCGTGCCGTTGTCGGCGTCCGTGGCGCCCGGCAGCATCGCTGCGGAGGTACCGATCATCTGCGCCGTCTTGTGGCCGAACACGGACACGGCCGCGGCACACACGAGGGCCACACCGGCCACGATCAGGCCGTACTCGACGAGAGCGGCGCCGCGCTTCCCGCGTTGCGAGGTCTTCAGGGTCTTCATTTCACGTTCCTTGGGGTTCTGGATGACAGCCGTCTGGGATCCCGGGCTCGAGCCTGCTGCCATGGCTCGGACCTTTTCTTGGCGTCAGCCTCCCTCCGGCCTGCCGGTCGGAGGGCAACGCCCATTCTAACCCCCGGCCGCTTTCATGCCGGAAAGTCGAGACTGAGCCGCCGGGAAGGCGGGGTTCTTGTCCACGCAGGCCTGGTACTGTCGTCGCGCCTCTGCGCGGTCTCCAGCGCCTTCTGCGATCAACCCGCGGTGGAAGGCGACCCGCCAGGGCGGGGCTCCGAGCGCCTCGGCCACGTCGATCGCGGTCCGCGCGCCCTTCCAATCACGGGACATGTACAGAACGCCGGATTGCGCCTCGAACAGGCCGGCGTGATCGGGGGTGTACTGGATCTGCATAGCCAGTACGCGTTCAGCCAGCGGCAGGTTGCCCTCGTCGATCGCGATGCGGCTTCGGAGGATGCCGGCCTCCGGATTGGCGGCGTGGATGCGGAAGAGCGAGTCCAGGTAGTTCTGGGACTTCTCCGGCTCGCCGGCTTCGAACGAGAGCGTGGCCGCGGCCATCAGCGTGCGCTCGTGCGACGGGAACTCGAGCGCCAGCCGCTCGATCGACGCGCGCGCGCGATCGCAGTCGACCAGCAGGTTGCCCGACGAGTTGATGCCGTTGTTGCGGCCGGTCTCGTACGCGTTCAACAGCTCGTCGAGGCGCTGGTCGGGGCTGCAGTTCTCGTCACGGTGACCGAACGACTCCGTCGCGCAGGCCGCGAAGAGCAGCGTGCAGGCGGCCAGCAGGATGGCACTGAGGATCGTGTTGAGCTTCATGGTGTGCACCTCACTGCCCCGCGGGCTTCGGGGTCGGGGTCGCGGCAGGGACGGCTTGCGCATCGGGCGATGCCGGAGCGGGTTCCGCGGCCGGCGGAGGCGGCGGCGGATCGCGCCGCAGGAGCTCGCGCGTGCCGGGGTACGACCACAGCCGCGCCTGCGTCGGACGATCGCGCACGATCGTCGGGTTCACCGTGACCATCACCTCGCGGTCCTTGTCCTCGAACTTCTTGTCCTGGAACAGCCAGCCGATGATCGGGATCTCGGCCAGGAACGGCGTCTTGCCGGATTCGTCCTTGCGTGTGCGATCCTGCAGGCCGCCGATCAGCAGGACCTCGCCGTCGCGCAGGCGCGCGCTGGTGCGCACGTTGCGCTCGGCGAAGGCGACCGTCTCCTGGGGCGTGCCCGTCGTCGTGCGCACGAGCGCGGTCAGCGCGAAGTCCGGGTTCGACACCGACGGCGCGACGTCGAGCGTGATGTAGCCGTCCTCGCCGACCAGCGGGCGCACGGCCAGCTGGATGCCGAACGGGAGCTGCTGCACCGACTGGAAGACGCCCAGGTCGGCGTCGTTCACGCCGACCGGCGTCGAGATGCTGCTCGTGACCGAGACGCTGCCGCCGTCGCCGAAGGCCGCGACCTCGCCCGAGAGCACGGTCAACGTCGGGCTGGCCAGCGTGCGCGCCACGCTCTCCGTCTCCAGCACGTTCAGGACGGCGTCGAGGTTGAAGTGCTCGCCGCCGATCAGGATCTGGTTCGTGAAGCCGCCCTCGAGGAACGACACGACGTTGGCGATGTCCGTGTTCGACGCGAACAGGATGGGGTCGCCGTTCGCGTTGTTGACGATCGTGTCGTTCGCCCCGAAGAGCGGCGTGTTCGGGTTGATGCCGTTCGTGTCGAAGTCGGCGACGCCGATCTTGTTCACGTTCGAGTCCCAGTTCAGCAGGTCGTTGCGGCTGATCTCGAAGAAGCGGATCGACACGCGCACCTGCGGGATGTCCGTGACCTGGATGAAGGACAGGATGCGTCCGTCGGCCAGCTCGATCGCCGTGGCGCGCGCCAGGTTCGAGCCCAGGCGGTTCTCGACCAGGCCACCCAGACCCGTCGAGCCGCTGCCGCTGAAGCCGCCGTTGCGCGTGCCGAGGACCGAGCGCAGGGCCGAGTTCGTTCCGGTCTGGTCGCCGCGTTCGCCATCCTTGGTGAACAGCGCGCCCGATTCGTCAGCCGCGACACGGATGTCGGTCGAGATGTCGCTGAGCTTGAGTGGCGTGTCCGTCGTGCGCGTCAAGCCGCCCGCGAACGTCTCCGTGACCCGCGAGTACTCGCCGTCGCGCTTGCGCTTCACGAGCGCCTGCTGCTGGAAGACCTTGGCGGACAACGTGAGCACGCGCACGAGCGCCGTCTGGTTGGGGACCGTGCCCGTCAGGATCAGGATGTCGTTGTCGCCTTCCGCGTCGGTACCGACGACGCGCGACACGCGCACCTGGGCCTGGCCCAGCTGCTCCTGGATGGCGCGCTCGAGCATGTTCTCGATGGCGCTGGGGCGGCCGCCGACGGTGATCTGGCTGACGACGCGGCTCTTCTTGCCGGAGTCGTCGCCGATCGTCGCGCGCACCATGTCGGTCACGTTGTCGGCGACCACCAGGTTCGGCACGGAGCCGGAGATGATGAAGACGTCCGTCTCGTCGTTGGCGATCGGACCCTTCTGGATGCGAGAGATCACGACGTCGGGCGCGCCCATGCGCGTGACCTGGTTAGTGAGGCTCGACTCGATCGACGTCGCTGCGGTCTGCACGCGGATCAGATTGATGACCTTCCCGTCCGTGCCGCTGGCCTGGGCGAAATCAGTCGCGGCCTGCTGCGCGCGCGACGACGCGTTGCTGTCGGGCACTGTGCCCGTGAGGATCAGCGCGTTGCGATCGGACGCCGCTTGGACCTCGATCGTCGGGTGGATGCCCTTCAGGGCTTCACCCAGCACGGACAGGTCGCGATGCACCACGATCTCGTACGTCTCCGGCTCGCCGTCCTTGAAGCGCACGAGCAGGTTCGTCCGGCCGACCTTCTTGGCCGTGACGACGAGCTCGGTGGCCGACGCTGCTTCGAGCGTCGCGACTTCGCTGTCCGCGACCTTCGCGCCGACCTGATCCGAGGCCAGCGGGCGCGAGAACTTCAGCCGCGCGAGCGTGCCCTCGACCATCGTCAAGATGTCGCCCTTGCGCGTCCCGCCGTTCGTCTTGAAGTCGGCCAGCGCCGTGCCCTCTTGGCGAGGATCCGCTCCGTAGATCGGGATCGCCGCGCCCAGGCACAGCACCGCGAACGCACCCAGGAAGAACATGCTGGAGCCGGCGCTCTTCTTGCGCTGGCGTCCCACGTTTCCGAACGCATCCAGCATTCTCATCGCTGCACCTCGATGTGCACGACGGTCGTGTGTTGCGACTGGGATTGCATGTCGATCTCCTTCAGGTGTCGATCTTGGGGGGGCCCCGTCGCGCGCGGCTCACACCCGCTTCCGGGTCGAGTCCGCAAGGCTGCGTGGCGGCGGGTCAGGTTTCTGGGCGGTCTCTACCCGCCCCGGGACAGGCTCTCCGTCAGCTTCAGGAACTGCAGGAAGGTCGGGCCGAGCGTGACCACGAAGATCCCGGGCAGGAAGCAGATCACGAGCGGGAAGACGAGCTTCACCGTCAACGATTGCGCCAGCATGTTGGCGTCTTCACGCCGGCGATTGCGCAAGTCGTCCGCTTGCGTGCGCAGCACGCGCGTGAATCCGGCGCCGACTTGTTCGGCTTGAACGAGCGCCGACGTGAACACGTTGACCGACGGCAGCTCGATGCGGCGCGCGAGCCTGCGGAAGCACTGCACGCGCGACACACCCGAGAGCGATTCGAGCTGAAACGTGCGCATCTCCTCGAAGAGCGGGCGATCCTCGGGGCTCGTGTCGATCACCTTGTTGAGCGCGCCGTCGAACGAGAGGCCCGACTCGCTCATCGTCGCCAGCATCTCGAGCGTGACCGGCATGTCCTGCTCGACCTCGCGCACGCGCTTCGTGCGCGTCGTGCTGACGAAGGCGTAGGGCAGGAACAGCAGGATGACGAGCACGATCCAGGGCGCGCCGAACAGGATGGGCCGGGCCAGATCGCCGATGCCGCCGGGCACGTCGGTCGCCGCCTGCACCGCTCCGCCGATCAGGCCGCTCTGCGTGATCGTCAGCGCCAGCGCGAGGCCAAACACTCCGGCGACGAGCGTCGCCGCGATGAACAGCGCCGGCGAAGTCCGCGCGCGAAAACCGGCCAGGAAGAGCCAGCGGCGCAGCCAGCTGAACGAGTCGAGGTCCTCGATCTCGTCGCGCGCGTCGTCCAGCGCCTCGTCCTCGGCCCACGCGCGGCGACGCGCCATCTCGGCGGCACGCCAACGCGAGTACACGATCCAGCCGGCCGCCAACGCCAGGACCCACAGGCCCAGAACGCTGAGGAGGCGCCAGTTCGTTTCGAGTGCGAGGGGGGGCAGTGCCATGTGGAGCTCAGAGGCTGAGAAGAATTCGAGGCCTCTGCGCGCCGCGCGCGGTTCCGCGCGGCGCCACTAGAATCGAGAGACCGTAGGATCGGCTTCTGTACGGGCTCTCCGCGCCGCGCGCGGTTCCGCGCGGCGCCACCAGGATCAGAGAGAGCGTAGGATTCATTTCTGGTCGCTCTCTCAGTAGCGCATCTGCGACAAGCGCGTGATCCACAGGAGCCCGACCGCCTGCAGGACGATCGCGGCGGCGATGACGTTCGCGCCGACCGGGTGCGCGAGGAACTCCTCGAAGTTCACCGGGTTGGTGCGCCACATCAGGAGGCCCAGGAAGTACGTGATCACGACGATGCCGATCACCGACGCCTGCGCTTCCGTCGACTGCGCGCGCACGCGCCGGCCGATCTCGATGCGGTCGCGGATCGTGCGGCCGACCGTCGCGAGCGTTGGCGCCAGACTGCCGCCGGTTTCGCCGTGCACGGCCATCGTGAAGGCGAACAGACGGAAACTCTCGAGCGGCACGCGCACGGCGAGGTCCTCGAAGACTTGTTTGGGCGTCTCGCCGAAGCGGATGCGACCAAGCGTTTCCTGCAGCTCGGCCTTGAGCGGCTTGCCGGCTTCGCTGGCCGCGCCCTCGATCGCCTCCATGATCCCCGAGCCGGCGCCGAGGGCAGCGACCATCAGGTCGATCGCGTGGGCGAGCTGCGTTTCGAGGCGCAAGCGGTTGCGCGTGTGCACCCAGCCCTCGATCAAGTACGCGATGACACCCAGGATGACGCCCAGCGCGACCGCATAGACGAGGTCAAGGCCCAGGACGATCCGGACGATCAGCGCGACGACGACCCACACGAACACCGGGAGCCAGCGCGCGCGACGCAGCGACGGCGTCAAGCCGGTCGACGACGTGCGCTCCGCCACGACGACGTCCTCGTTCAGACGCTCGCGCGCGATGCGCCGCAGGCGCTGGTGCCGGAAGGCCCAGGCCAGGACGAACGCGACGGCGAGAAACGCGCCGAGGACGAGGGCTTCACGCATTTGCGCCCGCGCCCTTCTGCTGGAAGATCTCGAGCGGCACTTCCAGGCCCTTCTCGCGCAGCTCGTGCACGAGGCGCGGGACGACGCCGGTCGGCATGAACTCGCCGACGACCTTGCGTCCGCTGCGGCCCGTCTGCTGGAAGCGGAAGATGTCCTGCATGAGCGGCGTGCCGCTCTCCATGCCGGTGATCTCCGCGATGCTGTCGACACGGCGGACACCGTCGTCGAAACGACGCACGCTGACGACGAGGTGCAGCGCCGACACGATCTGGTCGCGGATGGCGCGCGACGGCAGCTCGAGGCCGGCCATCAGCACCATCGTCTCGAGGCGGCTCAACGCGTCGCGCGGCGAGTTGGCGTGGACGGTAGTCATGCCGCCGTCGTGGCCCGTGTTCATCGCCTGGAGCATGTCGAGCGCCTCGGCGCCGCGGCATTCGCCCACGATGATCCGGTCGGGACGCATGCGCAGGCTGTTGATGACCAGGTCGCGCGCCGTGATGACGCCGCGGCCTTCGACGTTGGGCGGGCGCGTCTCCATGCGCACGACGTGCTCCTGGTCCAGGATGAGCTCGGCCGTGTCCTCGATCGTGACGACGCGCTCCGTCTCGGGGATCGCTTCGGCCAGCGCGCCCAGGAGCGTCGACTTGCCCGCGCCCGTGCCGCCGCTGATCAGGAGGTTCTTGCGCGCCTTCACGGCGTGCTCGAGGAACGTGAGCATCTCCTGCGTGAGCATGCCCAGGCGCAAAAGGTCCGAGCGACGCAGTCGCTGGCGACCGAATCGGCGGATGGAGATCGTCGGCCCGTCCAGGCTGACCGGCGGCATCGTGGCGTTCACGCGGCTGCCGTCGGGCAGGCGCATGTCGACCATCGGCGACGCCTGGTCGATGCGGCGTCCCACGCGCGCGGCCATGCGCTCGATGACGCGCTGCACGTGCTCGTCGTCGCGGAACTTCACGTCCGTCTTGATCAGGCGGCCGAAGCGCTCGACGTAGACCTGGTCGAACCCGTTCACGAGAACGTCGGTCACGGCCGGGTCGGCCAGCAGCGGCGCGAGCGGCCCGAGACCCAGCGTCTCCTGCGTCAGCTCCTCCGCGAGCTTCTCGCGCTCGGACGCGTTGAGCGGGATGTCCTCGGTCTGCAGCACGCGCGCCACGAAGTCCTGGACCGCGGCGGCGATCGCCTCCTCGCCGCTGCCGAACATCGAGCGCTCGCCGATCTCGTCGAGCAGGCGGCTGTGCAGCCGCGACTTGATCGAGAGGAAGTCGACGCTGGCGCCGCGCGCGGAACCGGGCGCAGTCTCGGCCGCGCGCCACGCCGGCTCGCGCTCCTCGCCCTTGAGGCGCGCAGCCACGTCGATCGAGAGCGATCGGCTGAAGCGCGATCGAACCTGGTCCCTGTCGGCGAAGTCGGCCACGTCGTTTCCTCTGGGTGCCTGTGCGCGTCAGTCCGCGAAGGACGCTTTGGCCTGACCGCTGGAGGGCGGCGTGGGGCGAGCACGGGCTGGCGCCGGCTCGGTCTCGGACTCCGTCGTCGTCTGGCCGACCATGAGGTCGTCGACGAGGCGCTTCACGGCCTTGCCGAAGCCGAACAGCTTCGTGCCGTGCAGGATGTACGGCCGGCCCGTGTTCAAGGCCGTGATCAGCCTCTTCTGGTACGGGATGACGTAGTCGACGTCGGCGTCGAGACGCTGCTCGACGTCCTCGATCGTCAGGCCGCCCGGCGCCTTCTCGAAGTTGTTGTTCAGCACGATGCGCGTGCGCTCGGGCGGGAACCCGATCTGCTGGAGGACCGGCAGGAGCCGCGACGCGCCGACGATGTTCGGCACGGTGTTCTGCACGACCACGTAGGCGCGGTCCGACATGTCGAGGATCGACATGATCATCCCGTCGAGCATCGGGAACGTGTCCACGATGACCCAGTCCCACGAGCGCCGCGCGAGCGTCAGCGTGCGCGACAACGTTTCATCGTCGACCACGCTGGCGTCCACGGGATCGATCGGCGCGCCGAGCAGGTCGAGCCCGCACTCGTGGCGCACCGTGAGCTTGCGCAGCAACGTCTCGTCGAGCCGGTTCTGCTCGCGCGCCGCGTGCGCCAGCGTCGTCGTCGGCGTCAGGTCGAGCATGGGCCCGCAGCTGCCCAGGTGGACCGAGCAGTCGACGAGCAGCACGCGACCGGCCGGCAGGCGCCGCGCCAGCTCGCAGGCGACGCTAACCGACATGGTCGACTTGCCGACGCCGCCCTTGTTGCTGACGAAGGACAGCACGCGACCCAGGTCGCGCTGCGTCTCCTTCGGACGGCGCAGCACGCGGTCGAGCAGCTGCTGCAGCTCCGTCGACGACAGCGGCCGGCGCAGGAAGTCCTGCACTTGCGCACGGACGGCCTCGATGATGATGGTGTTCTCGCCGTCGCCGGAGCCCAGCGCGTCGGGCCGGTAGAGCGCAACGATCGCCGTGCCCGGCGCCGCTGCGACGACCTCCTCCGCGAACGACTTCAGCGAGCGCGGGTCGCCTTCGACCTGCACGCAGACGATCTCGGGCCGGCGATTCCGCGCGACCTCGATGCCCTGGCGCGTGCCGCGGACCGAGTGAACGACGGGCTTCCAGCCACGCAAGCCGGCGACCGCGGCGGAGAACTCGTCCTTCAGCAGAGGGTCCGAGCCGACGACGAGGATCTGGGGGGTGTGCTCCATGAGGTCGGGTCCAATCAGCGAGTCAACGAAGGCGCGAGCAACGTGCCGTGCCGGATGTAGGTGTAGTCGTAGATGCGGTCCGGGTCGGGCTCAGGCAAAGGCTGGTTCGGGATCGCGGGTGGCAGGTCGTAGGCGAGGTGCTGGTTCTGCGCGAGAACCTCGTCCCACTCCAACTCGGAGAGAACCGGCGTCACGAGCGGATCCGCGGCCGAGTTCAGGTGGGCGCTGACGTTGTCCTGGCCCAGCCAGCAGTTGACGTCGAAGTGCACGATCAGCTCTCCGCCCGAAATCACGAACAGGCTCGTTCCGTCGTACTGCGAAGGCGGGGTCTGGGTGTCCGGGATGTATCCGACCGGCCAGACATGTGCGAAGCCGTAGCCAACAACACGCTGCACGTAGGCGCCGTTCGGCGCAAGGATGGGCTCGATGATCGCGATGTAGGCTGGCTTGCGCTTCGTGAAACGGAAGGACCGCACGGGCGTCGTGACGCCCTGCGCAGTCACGGGGCGACCGAGCACTGCGGGCCAGCCCAGCTCGGTGGCGCAAGGATCGCCGCCTGCACCGAACATGAACTGCCCGACGGAGGCATCGGTCGAGAAGTCGGCCGTAGCCTCCGTCAGGTGGATGCTTCCGTCCGCCCACACGGAGACCCGGCCCAGGTTCGAGTTGCTCGACGCCTGCCAGGCTTCGTCGGTGAAGTGCCGGAGCCAGGCGTCCTTCGTGATGTAGAACGGCACGAGACCGGCGATGCGCTCGCGGTACTGGGTGCCGGGACCGACGTCCTCGTGGTCGTAGATCGGCGCGCCATTCTCGTCGCAGGGCGGACGCCCGACGCGCGCGGCGGGGCGCGCCGACGCGATCGCGGTCGCGCGGACGGTCACGCCGTCGCGCCGCGGGTTCCATCCTGAAGCGCCCTCGCCCGCCTGCACCGTGCTGCCCATGGCGAAGAGGAACGGGAGGCGCGGCAAGGACGTGCTCACGCCGGGCGCGTTGTCGTTCGGGTTCTCGGACCCCGCGCGGCGCAGGCGGACGAGGAAGGACAACGAGAGCACGTTCGCCGTTCCGGCCGAGGCCGCCTCGAAATCCTCTCGCGCGTAGGAAGCCGGCTCGACGTGCGAGCGGTCGGGCAGATATTTGCCCGAGACGAGATCGCCCCACTCCCGGTTCTGACCCGTGTTCAGCGCCAACCACGGGTCGTCGATCCGCTCGAGGTCGGCCTCGCTCTGCTCACCGATCGTGGCGGAGGCTTGCGCGTCGCCCGTGCCGCCGTAGACGCGAACGCCCGGTCCGGCGGCGAACGCGTAGGCGTCCTTGTCGTCCCCGTCCGACATCGTGCCGCCTTCGGGTGCGTAGCCGCCCCGCGTCGGGTTCAGGTCGTCGTCGAAGGTCAGCCGCACGATGTCGACGGCATTCCTGCGCTTCTCGAGGTTGCTGAAGCCCGGGCTCTCGTCGAAGTTGCGCCAGCGGCAGCCTTCGATCGCGGCGGAGTCGACCGCGACCTGCATCTGCGCCTGCGTCAGGTGCGCCACACCCATGTCGATCACGAGGCCCGCGATCGCCAGGAAGACGAAGACGAGCATCGCGAACAGGATCAGCACCGCGCCGGCGCGGTTGCGATCGTGGGGCAGGGGGGCTCCGACGCGCGACTTCACCGGTTGGGGCCTCCGCCCTTCGGCAACACGATCGTCTCGGAGACGTCGCCGTTCTGGATCGTCAGGCGCTCGACGGGCTCGGCCCGCGCGGGCTCGGGCAGCGGCACGACCTGGACCAGCGGGTTCGTCGACTCGGCCATCGCCGTGATCTCGATCCCGTTGTTCAGCGCGCTCAGGAGCTCGTCGTACTGCGAATCCGGCACGGCCACGAACGCCTCGTCCTTCACGTTCATGTTCTTGCTGTCGGGCATGCGCTGGATGACGAGCCCGCCCTCGACGATCCGGCGCGTCATGGCCCGGAACGCCTTGTCCTCGGCCGACTGCTGCTGGACGCTGGGGTCGACGCGGCTGCCCTTCGGCCCCATCGGGCCGGAGTAGGGATCGGCAGCGGCGACCAGCACGAAACGGTCGTTCGCCTTCAGCCCGCGCAACGTCGGGATCTGGCCGGCCGTGATGGCGACACCGTGCATACCGGCCGGGATCGCGGCGGTGCGGCTGGCGGGCGAGCCCTTGGGCAGGAAATCACCCTCCGTGAAACCGTAGCCGGCGCGCTTCTCGCCCTTGACGACGCGGCCCAGGATGGCGCTCGTCTCGAGCAGCCCGGCTTCCCGCGCCTGCTCCGGCTTCAGCCACACGACCAACGGCTGGTTGGTCTGGGACTCGAGCAGGTGCTCGACCGTGATCGCGGTGAACGCCGGGATCGAGCGGGCGGCGCGCGGGTACGGGCGCAGGCTCGGGTCGCGCTCGGACTGCGCGAGCGCCTCGGCCGATTTTTGCCACGGCCAACGACTGCCGTTCAGCAGGTAGACCGAGGCTGCGACGACCCCCACGCCGACGAGGACGAGGAGGAGGACCGGCAACCAGCCGAGACGGGACGCATGACGGGGCTTGGTTCGAGGCATGGGGAGGATGCTGGCGTTCGAGTCGTGGGATCAGGGGCAGGTGGTGCCCGACGCGAAGACCTCGCGGCGGAAGATGGCTTGGCCCGAGACCAGGCGCCGGAAGGGCCTGACCTCCTTGGTCAGGGCGTAGAACTTCCCGAGGCCATACGAGCCGCTGTAGGCGCCGGTCTCGCTGTCGACGGCCCGGATTTCACCGCCCGGGCCGGGCCCATCCACCGTGACGGCGCTGTCGTTGGCCAGAATGGGCTGGTTGTTGGGGGTCTCGGTGCCGATGTCCTGCGGCTGGTAGGCCGTCATCGTGGTGGCTTGGTACGGGCAGTTGACGCGCAACGACACAAGACCGTGCTCGGGGCCGGAGGACGAGAGGCTGAAGGCTCCGGACGTGGGATCCGTGTGGTCGGACCACACTTCCTCCAGGACCGCGACCCAACGAATGGTCTCGGCGCCGTCGGCCCCGCGCGAGACGACCTGCGGGACCATCACCGTCAAACCGTCGGACGTGTCGACGACCGCCCCCGGGTAGTGCAGGTAGGCCGTACCGTCGATCTCGTCCCGCACCATCAGGGGCAGGAGCATCCGATTCACGACCGGCCACGTGTCCGTGAAATCCGTCGTGCTCTCCGTAAGCAGAACGCAGAGCTTCTTCCGGTCGTAGATGTGGGTCTGGACCGACGTGCAATTCAGCGCGTCCGTGAACGTCATCGTCGCCGGCAACGGCATCAACGCCAGCTCGCGCGCCGCGGTCCGGGCCGCGTTCTGCACGATCTGGGAAGTCGTGATCATGCGGCCGATTTCGATCGTTCCGGCCAGGAGCAGATAGAAGGCGATCGCCACGAGCGCGAATTCCACGAGGATGGAACCCCGGCGCTGGGCGCGGGGGAGCGCTTCCGAGCGGGCTCTCTCTGCCGTGAGCCCTCGGCGATGCTTCGATCCAAACATGTTGTCTCTCCTCTGCCGCCCGGCCCGGGGATGGGTCGACCGGTCGCGAGCGCCTTGCGGAGCCCGTGGCCGGTTGATCGGCCCTGCACTCCGCGTCGGACACGCTCCAAGACGTGGACCTGCCGGTCCTCCGCGCCCTGGGAGCATGCCGCCCGTGGACTACAGGCCGGCGACGAGTCCTGCGTCTCGCATCCGGCATCCGGATTGTATCCGGGGGCTTCGAAATGGGGATTTCTTCCTGGTCTGTCCGAGCACCGATCGGAGCGGGACGGCTGCAGGTCGCTCAGCGCCGGTTACCATGAATGATTCCCCACAGTGGACCACTTCCTCCTCACACCCCCCCTCGCGGACCCCACGCAGCCGTACCTGAGCCTGCCGACGCTCAAGGGTCACCTGCGCGCGCGCGGCCTCGACGCGCGGGTCGTGGACGTGAACCTGGAGGCCACGCACTGGCTCTTCGCGCACGAGACGCTGCTCGACCTGGGGCGTCGGCTGGGCGCGCGCTTCTCGTACTTGAACGCGCGCTACGAGCTGACGTTCGAGGAACAGCGTGAGTACCTGGCGTTGTCCGAAGCGCGGCCCAAGCTCGAGCGCGTGCTGGGCGCGTCGCCGTCGCCGATCGAGGTGTTCCAGACGCGCGAGCACTTCTACGACGCGGCCACGTACGCGTTCGCACAGCGGCAGGCGGAGGAGCTCTTCGAAGCGTTGAACGCCGTGTACTGGCCGTTCCGCTTCGGGTTCAACGTCGCCGGGCACGGCGTCGCGCCGTGGAGCTTCGACCTGCTCGAGTCGTACTGGGAGAAGCGCCTGAGCCCGTTCGAGGCGTTCTACGAGACGTTCTTCGCGACGAGCGCGGAGTGGGACTGGTCGCACGGCACGGGGCCGGCCTGCGATCCGTCCGACGCGGAGTTCATCGGCATCTCCGTCGTGTTCCCCTCGCAAGTGCCCGAAGCGCTCTACATGGCGCGCTGCCTGAAACAGCGCGCACCGCAGGCGTTCGTCGCGCTGGGCGGGCCGGCCATCCACCAGATCGCGATCCACCTCGACGAGGAACGGCGCCTGCGGCTCCTGGGCTGGGTCGACGGCATCGTGCTGTTCGAAGGAGAAGAGGCACTTTTCCAGCTGTTTTCGCGCCTTCCGGCCTGGCGCGAGGCGAGCGGGGCCGAAGCCCGTGAGGCGGACCGTGCGGCGGCTCTCAGCGCTCGCGCCGACGAGGCGCGCGATGCCGGCGCGCCCGCGCGCGACGTGAGCGGCGCGGAATCGCGCCATGCCGCCGGCGAGCGTGCGCTCGATCTCCAGCGTTCGCAGGCGATCCACGACGTGCTGAAGGACGTGCCGAACCTGATGACGGTCGACCCGTCCGGAGTCTCGACGTACACGGGACCGCGCTGGTCGCTCGACCTGCGCGAGGCGGCGATGCCCGACTACTCCGACCTCGATCTGGACCGCTACCTGGCGCCGAGCCGCACGCTGCTCTACGCGCCGACGCGCGGCTGCTACTGGGGTCAATGCTCGTTCTGCTACTACGGGCTGACCGAGACGGCGACCGCGAGCTACCGCGAGATCCCGCCCGAGCGCGCGGCGGTCGAGCTGGGCCAGCTCGCGCGGCGCTACGGCGTGCGCAACGTCTACTTGTCGTGCGACGTCCTCTCGCCCAAGTACGCGCTGCGGCTGGCCGACGCGCTGATCGAGAAGAACGTCAAGATCCGCTGGTCGAGCGACCTGAAGATCGAGAAGTACTTCACGCCCGAGCGCTGCCAGAGGCTGTTCGAGTCCGGCCTGCGGTCGGCCGCGTTCGGCATCGAGAGCGGATCGGATCGCATCCTCGAGCTCATGCGCAAGGGCTCGGACCGCGCCACGATGACCGCGGTGAACCGAGCGTTCCACGCGGCCGGCATCGCGACCGAGTGGATGACGTTCACCGACCACCCCGACGAATCGCTCGACGAGGCGTTGGCGACCGTCGAGTGGATCGCCGAGGAAGAGGACGCGATCGCGCTGTTCCTCGTGGGCGAATTCGGCCTCGAAGCGGGCTCGCACATCGCGCAGGACCCGGCGCACTACGGCATCCGCCGCATCTACCACGCGGCCGGCGACGACCTGCGCCTGTACGCGCTGTTCGACCAGGCCGGCGGAGAGCGGTCGAAGGAGTCCCAGCGGCGCGTCGACGCGGCGATCGACGCGCTGGCGGCGCGCTGGGAGCTGCACCCCTACCCGTGGGCCGGCGCGATATCGACGCACCACACGTTCCTGCACTTCCTCGAGTTCGGCCCGCGCGCGTTCCGCACGCATTTCCAGCGCGCACCGCACGCCACGCACGGCGCGATGCCGTTCCCGCCGGTCTCGCACATCGCGGGATTGCGCGAGAAGGCGCGCTTCGACCTGACGCGGATCGTGGAGAACGAGAAGCAGTTCTTCGAGCGCTACCTGCCCGGCGCGCTCAGCTCCTCGCCCAAGGGCCGCCGCGGCTTCGGCGAGTCCCAGACGGGCGGCGGCTCCGCGCCCCTCTCGGTCGTCGACTACGACCGCTCGGCGGGCGACGCGCCCGCGCTGCGCCGCGGCAACAACTGATCGAGCGCCGGCGTTCCAGGCGGGAATTGCCGGAGAGTGTCGATACGGTGCCAGGAACGAATCCGACAGGTTCGACGCGCTCCCGTGTCCGCACCCGCCCCGCGTGAGGGTGTCAAAGTCGTCCCTGGCACCGTATCGACTACATGCCGTCGATCGTGAACGGGAACGCCATCGTCACCTGGCCGTTGGGCTGCTGGTGGGTGACGACGAGCTGGTGCATGCCGTTGGCGGGGCTCATCCAGACGCCTTGCACGCTCCAGCCGGGCCGGATCGTGACCTCGGTGCGCTCCGACCACTGCTCGGGGTTCTGGGGGAACATCTGCGGGTTGTACATGACCGTCTGCAGCGAGAAGCGGAGCTCGCCGCTCGTCAGGTTCGGCACGTTGAAGATCGGGTGACGCTCCATCGTGACGGGCCACGTGCGTCGCACAGACGACAGGTCCGTGTGGAAGAGGTGCCCGAAGATCGCCACGTCCGAGCCGCCGCCGCCCGTGCCCGCGAGCTGGTGGCATTCGGCGATCGAGATCACCGTCGTGCACGAGGTCGTGCCGCCCAGCTGGTCCGTCATCGTGAACGTGACCGTGAAATCGCCGACCTGCGTCGGCCCGGGGGTCCAGTTGAACTGCGACACGGCCGGCTGGCCGACGAGCGGCAGCGGCGGGTGCATCGCGGCGCCCGCCGGCAGGCCGGCGACGGTCATCGTCACGTTCTGGTTGGTCAGGCCGTTCGTCGCCTCGCCGGACACGGGGAA
This sequence comes from Planctomycetota bacterium, assembly GCA_031400875.1. Classification (GTDB taxonomy): domain Bacteria; phylum Planctomycetota; class UBA1135; order UBA1135; genus JAEUHZ01. The sequence continues at coordinate 77,823 of JANNQS010000009.1, forward strand.
CGTGACCGGCACGCCCACCGACCCCATGACGGACGGCGGCGTGGTGCACAGCGGCGCGCCGAACACGAGGTTGCAGACCAGGTCGACCAGGTCGAGGCGCGCCGGCTGATCGACGAACAGCCGGTCGAGCCGGTCGGAGGTGATGCCGTTCCCGCTCGAGCCCTGGTTCAGCGTGCACGTCGACACGACGGTGCACGTGCTGGGATCGATCTGATAGACGGTCCCGCTGTAGCCCAGCATGATCAGGTACTGGCCGCACATCGTCAGGCCGTCGGCCGAATCGCCCGGCGGATTCGCGCAGGTCTGCACGACCTGACAGGTCACGGGATCGAACTTGTAGAGCGACGTCGAATCGCCCTTCCACAGGTACTGCCCGTCGTTCGTGAGCCCCTCGGCCAGATCGTCGCCGGGCGGATTGCAGAAGCCCAGCAGCGTGCAATTCGTCGGATCGACGCGGAAAACGAGCCCGGCCGAGAAGTCGTAGTGGTAGAGCACGTTCCCGAGCAGCGTGTTCTCGCTCGGAGATCCGCCTCCCGGTGCGATGCACGACGAGATCTCCGTGCAACCGTTCAGCGTGTCGATCAGACGCAGCCGGCCGGCGGCGAAGTCGGTGATCCAGACCTGCCCGTTCGCAACCCACGCCTCGCCGTTGCTGTTCGCGATCGCCGTGCACAACGGCACGCGGTTGCAGCCGACGACGTCCGCGACCGACGGTTTGCCGACGGCACCGGGCGGGTCGGTCGGGTCCTGCCCCAGGTCGACGGCGGAAACGGACAGAGTGAGGGACAGAAGGATCGAGCTGGAGATCATGGCGTGGTCCTCGGTGCGGGAGCGAGGGGGGCGCGCGCGAGCGTAGTGCGGAGCGGTCAGCCCGCAAGCACGTCGCAGAGAGGCCGAGAGAAAACCGATCGTACGGCCTCTCTGATCCTGCTGGCGCCGCGCGGAACCGCGCGCGGCGCGCAGTCCCGGAATCGGGCCGGAACGAGAACCGCGGCGCATGAACATCGCTTCATGCGCACCGCGCGGCGCTCTCACGTCAACGAGACCGCAACGTCCGCTGCTCAGGGCTGCGCAGAACCCGCCATCGTGGCCCAGCTGGCCATGAGCGAGGCCTCCGGGTCGAAGTCCTGCGGCGTGCGCACCGTGGAATCGATGCCCGCGACCATCAGCTCCTGCTGGAACTCCCGCAGGGACGTGTCGCGGCCGAAGGAGTCGTCGCGGCGCGCGATCGCGTGGATCTTGCCGACGAGGCGCGGCGCGAGGCTCGCTCCGCGCTCGCGAATTCGCGCAGCCGGATCCTGACGCACGAACGCCGTCACGACGTCCTTGTTCAGCTCGCCCGACTCGCGCTGGAAGAGCGGCATCGGCCGGCCGTCGTCGTTGCGCGGGCCCAGCGCGCTCTCGTAGCTGGCGATGCGCTCCGCGAGCTCGTCCTCGCAGCGCGACTCGAGACGTCGACCGCCCAGTCGCACCGGTTCGCCGCGCGAGTCGCGGTAGAAGTTCTTGGCCCGCGCCAGATCGGCCCCGTAGAAGCTGCGCATGTCGAGCGGATCGGGCTCGACCGCGTAGGCCGCGTCGAACGCGTGGCTGTACTCGATCTGCAGGCGGATCGCGCTCCAACCGCCCATCCCGCGCCCGGAAACGAAGCGCCGCGCGGCGGATTTCCCCTCGTAGAGCTGACTCTCGATCTTCGGGATCAGGTCCGCGATGAGCGCCTCGCCGTGCGGCCCCTCGTTCACGGAGTCGACGAAGGAGTGATGTCCGTGGATGCCGCGCGGGTCGAGCACGACGAGCGCGAGGCGCGGGAACTCTCCCGCTTCGGCCTGTGCGGCCAGGGCTTCCGCCACCGCGACCGGATCCTCGCCCAGGTCGGGGATGTGGTAGCAGACGGGCAGCTGCTGGCCGGGAGTCCAGTCGGGCGGCAGCACGACCTCCGCGCTGACGCCGCGCGCACGCCCGGAGGCACGCGAGAGCGCCGGCGACGACGCCTTGAAGTGGACCGAGAGCCGCTCGTCGGTCGGCACGTGCGCGGACGCCGACTCGCGGGTCTGCAGACGCACCGGAGCCGCGCAGCCGGCGGCGAGCAGGAACAGGCACGGTATGAGGGGACGCATCACCTGGAACTATCGGGCGGTGCGCGGCCGAAACCGGAGTCCGGTGGGCCGCGCCGGAAGGCGGGGCCAGCTCGCGCCGCGGCAGCACGAGTTCGCGTCCGAGTCGTTCCGAGTCGGCGGTGCCTGCGCGCTCCCGATCGTGCTCGAAGCGCGCTGGACGCGCTCGTACGCGCGTCCCGGAGTGCGGCCGGGCACCCGGAAAAGTCTGCAGACCGAGGTTGCCGATCTGCGCGAGCGCTCACGAATCGTCGGTCCTGCGTCGATGACGAGCCCGCAGGGTTCCCCTACTCGGCCAAGCCCTCGACGCCCTCCACGACGCCATGCAACTCGAGTCCTTCTGCTACCGCGCGGAGACAGGCTGGTCGGTGCGCGAATTCCCGCCGCTCGACTCGCCGGACACGCTCGTCCTCGTCTTCGGGGCGAAGCGCTTCCTGGAGGACGCACGCGCGCTGTCCGAGCTCCATCGCGCCTATCCGCGCTCTCACATGGTCGGCTGCTCGACGGCGGGCGAGATCTTCGGGACGCAGGTCAGCGACGACAGCCTCTCCGTCGCGGTCATGCGCCTGGAGCACGGCGGCGTACGCACCGCGGTGCGCGACGTCTCGTCTCCGGACACCTCGTTCCAAGTCGGCGCGGATCTCGGCACCGAACTCCTCCGGCCGGACCTGCGCGGGATGTTCGTGCTCTCTGACGGGCTCCTCGTCAACGGCAGCGAACTCGTGCGCGGCTTCACGAGCGCAATGCCCGAGGGCATTCCATTGACCGGCGGGCTGGCCGGCGACGGAGCGCGTTTCGAGAGCACCTGGATCGCTCGCAGCGAGAAGCCTCGCTCCGCTCTGGTCGCCGCCGTCGGCCTGTACGGCGATCGCGTCCGCATCGGCCACGGCTCCAAGGGCGGCTGGGACATCTTCGGGCCAGAGCGCCGCGTCACGCGTTCGAGGGGCAACGTGCTCTACGAACTCGACGGTCGGCCCGCTCTCGCGCTCTACAAAGAGTACCTGGGCGAGCGCGCCGCCGGTCTGCCGGCGACCGGCCTCTTGTTCCCCCTCGCCCTGCGCAAGAGCGCGCAGGACACGACGCCGGTCGTGCGCACGATCCTGGCCGTCGACGACGCCGCGCAATCGATGACCTTCGCGGGCGACATCCAGCAAGGTCATCTGGCGCGGCTCATGCGCGCCAACTTCGATCGCCTCGTCGACGGCGCGCACGGCGCGGCGGAGATGGTGTCGAAGGGCGCGGAGGGTGACGTGCTCGCGATCGCGATCAGCTGCGTCGGGCGCCGGCTCGTCCTGGGCGAGCGCATCGAGGAAGAGGTCGAGGCGACTCTGGACGAGTTGCCCGCGGGCACCCAGCAGATCGGCTTCTATTCCTACGGCGAGATCTCGCCCTACGCCGACGGCGGCTGCGGCCTCCACAACCAGACGATGACGCTGACGACGATCAGCGAGGACTAGGCCGACGCGATGCACCCCGTGCTGACGCGACAGCTACAGCGTGCCGGCGTCATCGACTTGGCCAGGCCGCCCGCACTCGAAGTCTGGACGAAGCTCCTGGAGCGTGTCGACCGCGCCTACCACGACGCGGACCAGGATCGCTACACGCTCGAACGGTCGCTGGCGATCAGCTCGAGCGAGATGCAGGCGGTCTACGAGAACCTGAAGGCCGCCAAGGAGGCCGCCGAAGCCGCCACGCATGCGAAGGGCGAGTTCCTGGCCACGATGAGCCACGAGATCCGCACGCCCATGAACGGAGTGCTGGGCATGATCGGGCTCCTCCTGGGCACGGAACTCGCGCCCGAACAACGGGAGTGCGCCGCTGTCGTGGAGAGCTCTGCGCGCGCTCTGCTCACGATCCTGGACGACATCCTGGACTTCTCGAAGATCGAAGCCGGCAAGCTGGCCCTCGAGGAGGTCGAGTTCGAGGTCGCGAGCGTCGTCGAGGAAGTGCTCAGCCTCTTCGCCGAAGTCGGCCAGGCCCGCGGAATCGCACTCGCGGGCGTCGTCGATCCGGCGATGCCGAGCCACGTCTGCGGGGATCCCGCGCGGCTGCGGCAGATCCTCACGAACCTCGTCGGCAATGCGATCAAGTTCACGGAGCGTGGCGAGGTCGTCATCCTCGTCGAGCAGTTGCCCTCGGAGGCCCGGGACTCGCTCGTGCGCTTCGAAGTGCGCGACACGGGACAAGGGATCGCGCCCGATCGATTGTCCCGGCTTTTCCAGCCCTTCTCGCAAGCGGACGCTTCGACGACACGCCGATATGGCGGCACGGGGCTCGGCCTCGTGATCTGCAAGCGCCTCGCGGAGCTGATGGGTGGCGGGATCGGTGTCGACAGCGAAGTCGGTCGCGGGAGCACGTTCACGTTCTCGGTGAGGCTGCCGAGCGTTGCCACACCCGACTCGAAGTCCGCCTTCGTGCTGCACGGCGAGCGATTCCTCGTCGCGGACGGCCACGAGGCTTCCCGCATGTCGCTCTACAACGAGCTCCTGCGCCTGGGCGGCGTCCCGGAGGAAGCACGCGACGCGGGCGAGGCCTTGGCGCTGTCGCGCATCGCGCGCGCGAGTGGCAGACCGTATCGGGGCGTATTCGTCGACCAGCATCTGACCACCCACGACGCCTGCGATCCGTGCGACGAACTCGCGCAGCTCTCCAACGTCATCCGCCTGGGGGACTGGTCGGTCCGCCTCTCGGCTTCCGCGCAACACGGCTCGTCGCCGTTCCTCTCGAAACCGCTCGGCCGCATGCAGCTCCGGGCGGCATTGAGGCTCCTGCTCCAGGAGGTCTCGGGGCCGATCCCGAAGGCGCCGGAGTCCACCTACAAGGCGCCCGAGAACGCGCGGATCCTCGTCGTGGAGGACAACCCGGTCAACCAGCGGGTCACGGGCATGCAACTCACGCGTCTGGGCGTGGAAGATCTCGACATCGCCGCGAACGGGGTCGAGGCCGTCGCGCTCCTGTCTCGGTCGCGCTACGACCTCGTGCTCATGGACTGCCAGATGCCCGAGATGGACGGTTTCGAGGCCACGCGTCGCGTTCGGGAGCTCGAGCACGGCGGCCCGCGCACTCCGATCGTGGCGATGACCGCGAATGCGATGAACGGCGACCGCGAGCGCTGCATCCAGGCCGGGATGGACGATTACGTCTCGAAACCGGCCACGCTGACCCAGCTCGAGAGGGTCTTACGCGCATGGCTGCGCGCTGCCCCTGTCCGCGGCACTCCTGAATAGACCTGCCGCAAGGCGGCGACGCCGTGGGCCGCCCCCCTTGCCCGCCGGCGAACTCGAGTGGGGGTACGATGCCCCCAGCTCATGCCGCTCGGAGGCAGTCGGCCCGCGGCATCCAGGATCTCACCTCGGGGACAGCCATGCGTGCCTCGCTGCGTTCACTCACATTCCTGATCGCGCTGGGTTCCGGTGCCATCGCGGGCGACGTGTACGTCGTGGACATCAACGGCACCGGATTCACGCAGATCCAGTCGGGTGTCGATGTGGCCTCGGACGGCGACGTGGTGCTCGTGAAAAGCGGGATCTACGCCTCCTTCGTCGTGCCCAACAAGGGCATCGCGATCGTGGCGGACACCGGCGCGGACGTGCGCATCCTGGGCGCGATCCGCGCGCGCCATCTAGCGGTCGGCAAGACGCTGCTCCTCGCCAACTTGCGGGCTGAGGGCGCCTACGTCGATTCCGAGATCGAGCGCCGGGGGCTGTTCCTCGTCGACATGCACGGTCGCGTGCGCGTGCAGGACTGCACGCTCCTCGGGGCGAGCACGCTCCCGTGCGCGACGGCGAGCACGCTGCATGGCTGGGATGCGGCGCACGTGGAGCGCTGCGCCGACGTCGCCTTCCTGGATTGCACCGTGAACGGAGGCCGCGGAGGGACGTGGGGCTTCGTAGGTCAGGCCGGTTCCAGCGGTGCCGGCATCATCGCGGTGAACTCGACGATCACGATGCACGGCTGCTCCGTTTCGGGCGGAAGCGGACAAGCGTGCTGCGAAGGTGCGCACGGCGGCATCGGCATCGGGCTGGGCGAGGCATCGAACTTGTACGCGCTGGACTCGGCGATCGCCGGAGGAAGCGGCGGCACTGCCGGCAACTGTCCGCCGTGTGCGTTCGGCGGAGACGGTCGGAGCGGAATCTACCTCGCCGAACTGTCGACAGCCTGGCTCGCCCAGACTCCGGTCCAGGGAGGATACGGCGGCGCCGGGTATGGCGGCTTCGGATGCTCGCAGCCAGATGGCTGGGACGCCCCGGCGATCAGCGCGATGGCCGGCAGCGTCGTCCACGAGCTGCCTTGGACGCCACGCGCTCTCGCTGCCCCGACCGTCACGCGCGCCGGCACGCCGGTCATCTTCGGATTCACGGGTGAGATCCGGGAGCGTGTAGGGCTCTTCTTGTGTTCCAGCGTCGGCTTCCAGCTCGTGCCCGCCTGGCAAGGCATCCTGCAGGTCGATTGCCCGGAGCCCTGGCGATTGATGCTCGCTGGTTCGATCCTCGGTCCGGGCACGCTCCAGTTGCCCGTCGACGTGCCGCTCCCCGCAGGCGAGCAGGCTCGAGTCCTGCACGCGCAGGCCCTTTACACCGACACGTTCCCGCCCCCGTGGCGCACACGGCTCTCGCACGGCCGCAGCGTCGTCGTCGTGGATCCGGCCTTCTGAGCACCTCGGTCGCGCGGTCGGGCGCTGGCGTTCTTCCAGGTGGCGCCACGGAACGCGTGCGATAGACGCTGCGCGCGGAAGGCCTTAGGCTCCGCGCGCTCGTTCCGTCGAGCCCCCCACGTGAGCACGAACCGCGTCGCCGTCGTCGAGCAGAACCTCGATCGCTACCTCGAGTCCGCCGCGCCGGCGGACCGCCGACTGTCGCCCGACGAGCCGCTGCGCGAGGGATCGGAGCTCACGGCACGCAAGGCGGTCGAGCTCTTCGAGGACCAGGTCCTCTCGCGCGCGCTCGACGTGGCCGCGCGCGAGCTGAAGCGCACGAACCGCAGCTTCTACACGATCTCGAGCGCGGGCCACGAGAACAACGCGGTGCTCGGCGCGCTCCTGCGGCTCGACGATCCGTGCTTCCTGCACTACCGCTCGGGCGGGCTGATGATGGCGCGCAGCCGTCTGCTGGCCGGTTCGACGCCGACGTTCGACACGCTGCTGTCCCTGTGCGCGTCGAAAGAGGACCCGATCAGCCAGGGCCGCCACAAGGTGTGGGGCAGCCGGCCGATGTGGGTGCCGCCGCAGACGTCGACGATCGCGTCGCACCTGCCCAAGGCGGTCGGCCTCGCGTTCGCGCTCGCGCGCGGCAAGCGCAACGGCGTCGACACCGGGTTGTCGAAGGACGCGCTCGTCTTGTGCAGCTTCGGCGACGCGTCGGCGAACCACGCGACGGCACTGTCGGCCTTCAACGCGGCGCGCTACGTCCAGCGCCGCGGCAACCCGCTGCCCATCCTGTTCCTGTGCGAGGACAACGGCATCGGCATCTCGGTCGACACGCCGCGCGGGTGGATCGAGGACACGTACTCGAACCAGACGCAGATGCGCTACTTCCGCGCCGAAGGCTCGCTCGACCAGGTGTGGGACGCGTGCACGTCGGCGGTAGCGTTCTGCCGCGGGACGCGCTCGCCGACGTTCCTGCACATGCAGACGACGCGCTTGTGGGGCCACGCCGGCAGCGACGTCGAGACGACGTATCGCACGGTCGAGGAGATCGAGGCGGTCGAGGCGCAGGACCCGCTGCTCGCCAACGCGCGACACCTGGTCGAGACGGGCGCGGCCGCGCCGGCCGAGCTGCTGGCGCTCGTGCGCGACACGCGCGAGCGCGTGATGGCCGCAGCCGACGAGGCCGCCCGGCGACCGCGTCTCGTGACCCGCGCCGAGGTCGAGGCGCCGCTCGCGCCCTGGAACGAAGCCCGCGTGCGCGCCCGGGCCGCGCGCGTGCCCTCGCCCGAAGTGCGGGCCGAGTTCTTCGGCCACCAGCTGCCGGAAGCCTCGAAGAGCCCGACGAAGCGCACGCTCGCGGCGCACGTGAACTCGACGCTGCACGACCTGATGCTGCAGTACCCCGAGACGCTGCTGTTCGGCGAGGACACGGCCAAGAAGGGCGGCGTGTACGGCGTGACGCAGGGCCTGCAGAAGCGCTTCGGCCTGTCGCGCGTGTTCGACACGCTGCTCGACGAGACGTCGATCCTCGGGATCGCGCAAGGCGCGGCGCACGTCGGCTTCCTACCGCTGCCCGAGATCCAGTACCTGGCGTACGTGCACAACGCGCTCGACCAGCTGCGCGGCGAAGCCTGCTCGCTCTCGTACTTCTCGGCCGGGCAGTTCACGAACCCGATGGTCGTGCGCATCCAGGGCCTCGGCTACCAGAAGGGGTTCGGCGGGCACTTCCACAACGACAACTCGGTCGGCGCGCTGCGCGACATCCCCGGGCTCATGCTGGCGATCCCGTCGCGCGGCGACGACGCGGCGCGCATGCTGCGCGGCGCGGTGGCGGGCGCGAAGGAGCACGGCCGCGTCGTGTGCTTCCTCGAGCCGATCGCGCTCTACCACGAGCGCGACCTGCACGAGGAAGGCGACGGGCTGTGGTTGACGGACTACCCGCCGCCGTCCACGGATCCGCGCGACGTCATCCTGCCCGGTGACGTCGGCGTGTACGGTCCCGACGCGCGCGACGTCCTGATCGTGAGCTACGCCAACGGCCTGCGGCTCTCGTTGCGCGCCGCGCGCATGCTCGAGCGCGAGCGCGGCATCCGCGCGCGCGTGCTCGACCTGCGCTGGCTCGCGCCGCTGCCGCTCGAAGCCGTCCGGCGCCACGCCGCGGAGTGTGGGCGCGTCGTCGTGGTCGACGAATGCCGCGCCACCGGCGGCGGCGTCGCCGACGCGATCGTGGCCGACCTGGCCGAGCACGGCGTCCCGGCGCGGCTGGCCAGCGTGCGCGCCGCCGACTGCTACGTGCCGCTGGGTTCCGCGACCGCCGCCGTGCTCGTGGGCGAGGAACAGATTGCCGACGCGATCCGCAAGGTGATGGCGTGAGCCGCGTCGCGATCCTGTGCCCCGGCCGCGGCTCGTACGCCGAGAAGCAGCTGCGCTCGCTGCCCGACGCGCACCCCTGGATCGACGCGGCCGAAGGCATCCGGCGCGAGTACGGCTTGTCCTCTCTCGTGGAGCTCGACCGCGCCGCGAAGTTCGAGCGCAAGGAGCACCTGCACCCGGCCAACGTCTCGCCGCTGATCTACCTGGTGTCGATGCTCGACGCCGCCGCGGTCCAGGTTGAGCACCGCGCGGTCGCCGTCGCCGGCAACTCGCTGGGCTGGTACACGGCGCTGGCCGTCGGCGGCGCGCTGTCGTTCGAGGACGGATTCCGCTTGGTGCAAGTCATGTCGCGGCTGCAACACGAGCACCAGGTTGCGCAAGGCGGCGGGCAGGTCATCTTCCCGCTCGTCGGCGAGGACTGGCGCATGGACCCGTCGCGCGTCGACGCGGTCGCGACGGCGCTCGCGTCCTCGAACGGCGAAGCGTTCCCGTCGATCCACCTCGCTGGTCTGGCGGTCCTGGCCGGCAGCGACGCGGGCATCGCGCACTTGAAGAGCGCGCTGCCGAAGGTGAAGAGCGGCGCGAACCAGTACCCGATCCAGCTCGAGCAGCACGGCCCCTACCACACGCCTCTCGTGCTCGCCGTCGCCGAGCGCGCGCGCGGCGAGCTGTCCGACCTGCGCTTCGCGCGGCCGCGCACGACGCTCGTCGACGGGCGCGGCGTGCGCTTCACGCCCTGGTCGACGGATCCCGACGCCCTGCGTGCGTACACGCTGGGCGCGCAGATCGTCGAGCCGTACGACTTCGGCCTCTCGATCCGCGTCGCGCTGCGCGAATACGCGCCCGAGCACCTCGTGTGCCCCGGCCCCGGCAACTCGCTGGGCGGCGTGGTCGGTCAGGCGCTGGTCGCCGAGGGCTGGCGCGGCGTGCGCGACAAGGACGGGTTCACGCGCGTCCAGGAGAGCAGCGCGCCGATCCTCGTCTCGATGCGGCGCTAGGAGTGGAAACGGAACGCGCACGCGAAGCGAGCTTGCGAGCGGAGCCGACAGAATGTGCGGGCCCGTTCAAGGGGCTCGCACTCTGGCGTTGGCTCTTGCCGGCCGCGGTAGCGTTCGTGGTCGTGCTCGTCGTCGGTTGGAGCGTCCTGCGCACGGCGCACCCGCACGAGGACGCGTACATCCTCTTCAAGTACGCGCGCAACCTCGCCGACGGCCACGGCATCGTCTACTGGCCCGGCGGTCCTCCGGCGGAGGGCGCGACCGACTTCTTGTGGTTGATCCTGGTCGCAGCTCTGACGGCCGTGGGCCTCGACGTCGCGCTGGCGGCTTGCATCGGCAACGCGGTTGGAGCGGGGCTCCTCGTGTACGTCGCGCACAAGCTCGCCGCGCGCGCGGGCGGCTCGCCGTTGCTGGCCTGGGCAGCGTTCCTGTTCCTGATCAGCGGCGCGGCGTTCGCGGCGTACGTCGGCTTCAGCGCGCTGCTCTACTGCGGCCTCGCCGCTCTGCTCTTCCTGCACACGGTCCATGCACTCGAGCAGCCTGCGGGCGCGCGCTCGATCCCGTGGCTCGCGCTCGTGCTGGCGCTGTTCCGCCCCGACGGTGTGCTGCTCGGAGCCGGCTTCGTCGCTCTGGGTTTTCTCGCAGCGCGCCGCGCCGGACAGCTCGGCCCGTTCGTGCGCCACGTACTCGCGGCCGGAGTCGCAGGCGCGCTCTACTTCGCGTGGCGTTGGACCTACTTCGGGCTGCCGCTGCCCCTGCCGCTCTACGTGAAAGCGCACGGCGCCGCCGAGTTCTCCTGGGCCGGCCTCTTCGAGGATCCCTACCGCGTGCTGCCCGGCCTCGAGGCCAACCTGGCCTGGCTCGGCAGCAGCGAGGGTCCCCTGCCGCTGCTCGCCGGCTGCGCCCTGCTGTGGTTCTTGATGACCTCCGCGACACGGCGCAGCTCCGCGTGCTGGATCCTGCTCGGCCTGACGCCGGGCCTGTTGCTCTTGCTGAGCCTCTGTTTCGCGCGCCAGACGCAGAACATCGGCGCGCGCTACCAGGCGCCGGTCTATGCGCTGGCCTTGATGGCGCTCATCGCGTTGGCGGCGAGCGCGCGCGCGACGGCCGCTCCTGGAAGCGGATCGCGGCCGCGTTGATCGTCGTCGCGGCGCAACTCCCCCACCTGACGACGTACCTGCGCCTCATCAACCGCGTGTGGGAGCCGCGCGGCTACGCCGACACGTTCAGCGTGCGGCTCGGCCGCATCCTGGATCCGACGCGCATGCTGGCGCTGACCGAGGCTGGGCGCTTGGCGTACTGGACCGACGCGCGCGTCGAGGACCTCGTCGGGTTGAACACGCCGCGGAACGCGCTCGCGCCGGTCGATGCGGCGTACCTCGAGAGCATCGATCCGGACGTCGTCATGTTCTACGCCAGCACGTTCGAGCTTCAGGACACGCTGAACTCGGGCGATTCCGTACTGCCGCTCGACGAACACCGCCTGCGCGGCGGCTTGCTGCCCGGCTTCGAGGACGCCTACGAGCACGGCGTCGAGCGCTTCGCGTACGGCCTGACGCCCGAGAAGACGTCGGCGCTGGCCGCGGCGAGATTCCTCGCGAAGTCGGGTCGCTACTCGATCTTCGCCGTGCGCCACCTGGGCAGCTTCAGCCACGTGTACGGCATCAAGAAGGACTTGCCCGAGCACGACGCGATTGTCGACGCGCTGCGCAAGACGTCCGGCCGCGAGGGCGAGTACGAGCCGTACTGGTCCGCCGCGCACGCGCGCTGATCGTTCCGCAACGGACACGCGGCCGCGGGACCGTTCCTGCCGCGCTACGGATTCCGGCCGGGAAACCGCGTTCCCGGGGCCTGTCGAGCGTTTAACGCCGAGGCACGCCGGTTGCCTTGAACGCGCACAGCGGCACGTGCCGCCGGGCCGCCCGCCTGCATTGCGCCATCCATCCATGAAACGATCGATCACTCTGGCCGCGCTGCTCGCAGCCGGCAGCACGTTCCTCCTCGACACGTCCAGCGCCCACGGCGGCAGCTACACCGGTCCGGGCGACACGGTGCCGCCCGGTGGAGGAGGCGGCGGTGGTGGTGGCGTAGGTCCCGGCATGCCGGGACCGTCCGGCCCGAGCACCGGACTGCCCGGCGCTCCCGGAACGCCGAGCCCGGCCGGACCGGGCGGTGCGACCGGTGGACCCGGTGGCCGTCCTGGGGGTCCTGTCACGGGCGGCGGCTCGGGTGCCGACCTCACGACGTGGGAGTTCTGGTGGGGCTTCAACAAGCACCAGTACCTGAACCTGAAGGCGCACATCCACGCCGGTCTGACGCGCACCGGCGGCGACGACTTCTTCACCGGCCGCAGCACGCAGGACAGCGCGCGCAGCACGTTCAAGCCCTCCGAGGAGGTCGTCCGCAACACCGTCGTGCCCGCGCTGAAGGACGCGCTCGAGAAGGAGCGCCACAACGACATCGTCACGGGCTCGTTGATCGCGCTGAGCAAGATCGGCGATGCGACGAACGAGGACGGCATGTCCGAGTTCGAGCCGATCATCGCCCGATTCCTGTCCGACCCGAACCAGGAGATCGCCGAGACCGCGGCCGTCGCGCTCGGGATCCTGGCCAATGAGGCGTCCGTCGGGAAGCTGAAGGATCTGGCGCTCGACACCCCCGCGGGTCGCAAGCTCGTCGGTGCGACCGAGGTCCGCTACCGCACGCGCGCCTTCGCGACTTACGGCCTGGGCCTGATCGGAGCGCGCAGCGGCAGGAACGAGGTGCGCCAGGAGATCGCGCACATCCTGATCGAGCTGATGCAAACGTCCGAGACGAGCACGCGCGACGTCAAGGTCGCGGCCGTCATCGCGCTGGGCCTCACGCCGATCGACGTCGATCCCAGCGAGGACCCGGCGGGCACCGCCGACAACGCCGCTTCGCGCCGGGCGCAGCTCAAGTACCTGGAGCGATTCTACCAGGACCAGAAGAACCACTTCATGATCCGCGCGCACGTCCCGACCGCGATGGCGCGGCTGCTCGACGGCGCCCCCGCCGACGCCAAGGACGGGTTGGCCGGCCTCCTTCTGGATGCGCTCGACAAGAACTCCAAGGAGCGCGACGAAGTGCGCCAGAGCTGCGTGCTCTCGCTGGGCATGATCGGCGACTCCGACTCGGACAAGGTCGACGCCGAGATCCGTGCCGCACTGAAGCGCATGTCCGTGCAGGGCGACCTGCAGTCGAAGAACTTCACGAACATCGCGATGGCGCAGGTCGGCGGCCGGCCCGGCCGGGGCACGGGCAACGAGCTGGGCCAGAAGGAAGCACGCGACTTCCTGCTCGGGCAGCTCACGAGGGGCGACGGCCACATGAAGACGTGGGCCGGCATCGGCATCGGCGTCATGGAAAACGCGCTGACCAAGAACGACGTTCCCGCTTCCTCCGCATCGGCGACGGCGAAGGACACGCTGCGGAAGGCGCTCGAGGACGCGGCCAGCCCCGATCAGGTCGGAGCCTTCTCCGTCGGCGTCGGCATCGCCGGCGACATCGAGGCCCGCAAGGTCCTGGCCCACAAGCTGAAGAACACGTCCGAGTACAACACGCGCGGCTACGTCGCGATCGGCCTGGGCCTCACGGACGCGCGCGAATCGGTGAAGGACATCCAGCAGATCGTCAAGGACTCGAAGTACTCGCCCGAGCTGATGAAGTCGGCCGCGATCGGTCTGGGCCTGCTGGGTGACAAGGAGCTCGTGCCCGACCTGATCACGATGCTGGGCCAGGCCAAGAGCATGTCGTCGCAGGCGGCCATCGCTACGGCGCTGGGCTTCATCGGCGACAGCCGCTCGGTCGACCCGCTCGTCACGATGCTGGTGAAGAAGGGCGGCGTCACGGACTCCGCACGCGGCTTCGCGGCCGTCGCGCTGGGTATCGTGGCCGACAAGGAGCTCTTGCCGTGGAACGCCAAGATCTCCGCGAACATCAACTACCGCGCGAACACGACGTCGCTCACGGGTGACAACGGGACGGGGATCCTGGACATCCTCTGAACCGAGGGGCCGCAAGGGAGACGGGGGCCGTGGCGCCGCAAGCGTCACGCCCCTCTTTTCCGCTTCAAGCGGTGTTCGGCGCCAGCGCTTCGACTGAAGCACCGTCGCTCGGCAGTGCCACGAAGAGATCGCCCGGACGTGCCGGAGCTTGTCGGTAGAAGCGCGCGCGCAGCACGTCCTGCAGCGCATCCGCCTTCTCTCGTGAGGCGAGCGCGACGATGCAGCCGCCGAAGCCGGCGCCGGTCAGGCGCGCGCCGTCCGCGCCGGATTCGCGGGCGATCACGACAAGCTCGTCGAGCTCGGGGCACGACACTTCGTAGTCGTCGCGCAGGCTCGCGTGCGAGTCGTTCATCAGTTGTCCGAAGCGCGCGCGGTCGTTGCGCTCCATCGCCTCGCAGGCCCGCGGCACGCGCGCGCCCTCGGTCACGACGTGGCGGAAGCGGCGCGCGAGTTCGCCGCGCAGCGCGCGCCCTGAGGTGGCCAGCAGCTCCGCCTGCGGCACGTTGTCGACCAGTCGGCGCCACGTGCGCGGCCACGATGCGGCGCTCGGGTCGGCGAGCACGCCTTCCAGCGCGGCCCGGCACTCCGCGACCCGCGCGTTGTACGCCGCGCGCGCTCGGCCCGCTTTCTCCGCGCCGACTCGACTGTTCGCGACCACGAATCGCCATTCCTCCGGCACGCGCACGGCGCGCGTCCGCAGCGGCTCGAAATCGATCTGCAGCGCGTGACCCGCGCGGCCGCCGAGGCTGATCGCCTGGTCCATGCCGCCGCTCTGCACGCCGACGTAGCGCTCGGCGCGCGCAGTGAGCTCCATCAGCTCCTCGCGCGCCACGCTGCGCTCGTTCGCGGCAAGCAACGCCAGCGACGCGGCGACCACCGTCGCCGAGGACGATGACAACCCGGCCGCGGGCGGCACGTCGCCCGTCACGTACGCGTCCATGCCGCACTCGATCAGGCCCTGGCGCGCGAGCTCCTGCGCCGCCGCCTGGACGTAGTTGGCCCAGTCCCCGCGCTCGAACGGCTCGATGTCGCGCGACACCTCGAACTCGCGCGCCCCGTAACGCTGCGCATCGGCGTTCACGAGCCGCACCCGGCCGTCGGGCCGCGCCGCGCAGACGACCTGCACCGCGTGCTGGATCGCCATCGGCAGCACGGGCAGCCCGTTGTAGTCCGTGTGCTCCCCGATCAGGTTCACCCGGCCCGGCGCTCGCGCCCGGTGCGTCGGCCGCCGGCCGAACGCGCGCTGGAAGCCCGTGGGCGGGTCTTCATTCATCTGCCCCAGCATGCCGCGGCGGTGCTGCGGGGATGAAGAGCGATCATCCGGCATCTGGAGCCCGCACGCGCCTCCGGAGCGGGGTAGCGTTTCATACGTGCAGTTCCGCCCGCGGTCCCCCCGCGGCGGCCGGCGCGCAGCTCTCAACCAGGTTTCGCACCATGCAGCTCCGCCACCCCCACCGGAGCGCAGTCGCCACGTCGGCGCTGGCGCTCCTCGCCGCCTGCCACGGAGGCTCGCCTTCTCCCGCCTCCGGCTCCGTCCCCGCCTACTGGTCGGCTTCCGACAGCACCCCGGGGCCCTTCGCCCAACCGGGCGCCGCGGCGCTGATCACGGTGCCCGGGCTGGGCAACGACTTCACGTTCGCACCCGGAGCCTCGCTCGTCGACGACGCCAGCGGACGGGCCTTCCTCGTCGGCGTGCTCGAGCGGCGCAGCGTGCCGGCCGAGCGTCTGGCGGTCAGCCTGCGGCTCGCGAACCCGCTGCGGCCCGGTCAGCCGAACTACGACGCCCTCGCGTCACCGCGCGCGGACCTCGCGCCCTCGGCCTACGTCGCCGCGGGCGGACCGGTCGACGTGCGCACGTGGACCTACTACGGCATCGCCGGCGGAGAACTGCGCGGCCTGGGTACGCTGGCCGGGGCTCTGTTCGACCTCGCGGCCGCCGATGCGACCGGCGTCCAACTCGGGATCGGCGCCGACAACCTGGCCGTCGCGCTGGGCGCATCGGTGCAGCTCGCGGCGGTAGTCGTGTCCCAGCCGCAATCGGGCGCGTCGACGGGCGCCGACGGCACGGTGCTGATGGCCTGCGCGGTGCGCACGAGCGATCGCACGTACGCGATCACGAGCGCCGGTGACGCCGCATTGGGCGGGCTGCCCCGGGCCGCGCTCTCGATGCCCGCGCTGGGCGGAGACTTCGAAGTCGTCGCCGGCGGCGCGTTCTCCGAGCGCTCGGACGGCATGGTCCACTTCGATGCGATCCTCGCGGCCACGGGCGCGCCCGAGCGGCGCTTCGCGTTGACCCTGCTCGGTCGCGCGCGCATCGAAGCGATCGGTGGCGCGCCTCCGCCGCTGGGCAGCCCGCACCTCGAGCTGTCGCCGCTGGCCTACCGCCAAAGCGGCGGTCCGATCGACGTCGCGACGTGGCGCTACTACCCCGACCTCGACGGTCGCCTCCACGGTCTCGACACGTTGGCGGGGGCCGAAGTGCGCCTGCGCAACGGAGCGTTCGCGCTGCAGGCCGGCTACGGAGCGAACGGGATCGACGGCGCGCTGGGCGCGTCGGTCGCGCTCGAGCTCGACGTCGTCGCGCAACCGCTCGCGGCTCCACCACTGCCGCTGAACGCCGGCACGGGCGAGCTGCGCGTCGCGCTGCGCCGCGCCTACATCGCGACTGCCGAGGAACCCATCATGGATCCCGTGTACGGCACGGTCGGCGGTTTCGCGCTGCAGATCCCGGGGATCGCCGACGACTTCACCGCTGCGACCGGCGGCGAGTTCTGCGAGCGCGGCGACGAGGCCGCCGAGCTGTACCTCGAACTGCGCAGCCTGTCCTCTCCCGCGGAGCAATGGGTGCTCGACCTCGTGCTGGGCGGCCGCGTCGACGCGGGCGAAGCCGGCGGCGTACCGGCCGGAAGCCCCGTGCTGGGCCTGACCGCGGGCGCGTACGTCGACAACGGTGGCCCGATCGATCCCGATCGCTGGCACTACTACACGCTCGTCACGGGCCAGCTGCGCGGCCTCGGTCCGCGCGCGGGCGCCGTCGTCGCGGTCTCGTCGGGCGTGCCCGTGACGCAGATCGGGCGCGGCGCGAACGGATCGAACCTGGAGTTCGGTCTGTGGGGCACGCTGCAGCTCGCGGTCGTGACCCAGCCGTCCTCCGGCCCGCCGCTCGTCGATCCGCTGCCGGCGGGCGAACTCGTGCTGCACGTCGAGCGTCTGGGCAATCGCTGCGTGATCGCCGCGCAGCGCGATGCCGTGCTGACGCCGCTGCTCGGCGACGCCGCGTTCACGCTGCCGGGCATCGGATCGGACTTCGTGTTCCAGCCCGGCGCGACGCTGTCCGAGAGCGCCGACGGTCGCGCGGACCTGCGCGGCGTGCTCGTGCGCACGTCGAACGCGAGCCAGCGCTTCCTCGTCGAGTTGCGTTCGAACGGACGGGTCGACCACCACGAGGTGCCGCCGGCCGGATCGCCCAACCTCGAGATGTACCCGAGCGCGTACGTGTCCGCCGGCGGCCGCGTCGACCCGGCGATGTGGCACTATTACCTCGAGAGCGATGGCACGCTCCTGGGGCTCGATGCCTGGCGGGGGGCCTCGGTGCGCCTGACGCGCAGCGGACCGGCGCTCCAGGTCGGTGCCGGCGCGAACAACAAGAATGCCGGCTACGGCGCGTCGATCGGCCTCGTGGTCGAGGTGCTGTCGCAGCCCGACGTGGGGCCGGCTCTCGACTCGAACGGCGACGCGGATCTGAACGTGAACCTGCTCGACGGCTGCCCCTGAGCGCGATCGGCGGCCCGAGGGGGTCGGAGAAGAGCGCCAACGGACCTCCGCTTCCGCATTGCTAACATGGCTGAGTGCAGGTATGGCCTCTCCAGCACGCGCGTCTGGCCGCGTTCTTCGCGCTCGTGGCGCTGGCGGGCGCCGGCGCGGGACTCGTCGTCCTGAAGCTGATCGCCCCCGACGCGCCGCAGCCGAGGACGGAGGCCGCCATCGCCGCGGCAGCCGCCGCGACGAGCCTCATGGCCTTCGGCGGCGTCCTGTTCCACCGGCTCAACGTGCTGCGCGAGAAATTCCGCGAGACCGAGGCCCACTTGCAAGCCCTCGAGGTCGAGTCGGGCAAGTACCGCGCGCTGCTCGAGGGCGCCGCCGACATGGTGCTCGTGCTCGACCCGACGAGCGGCGCCGTGCTCGAGGTCAACGGGCGCGCGCGCGAGGAGCTGGGTCTGGATGGTTCCGCCACGTTCTCGGAGCAGCTCTCGAGCACCGAGTCGGTCGCACTGCGCACGGCTCTGGCCGAAGCCGTGGCCGAACCGGGCCGCGTGCGATCGCTGCCGGAAGTCCGCGTGCGCTCGGCCAAGGGCCGCATGCTGGTGTGCGAAGCGCGCCTCGCGGCGGTCGAGCTCGCCAATCGGTGCGTCGTGCAGGTCGCGCTGCGCGACCGCACCCACGAGCGTGCGATCGAGAACGAGCTGGCCGTGCGCGAGCGGCTCTCGTCGCTGGGCCTCCTGACCGCGGGCGTCGCGCACGAGATCAACAACCCGCTCGAGGGCATCGGGAACCACGTCAAGCTCCTCGAGCGCAAGGACATCGACGACGAGGCACGCACACGGCACGTCGAGATGGTGCGGCACGGCTTCGAGCGCATCCGCGACCTCGTGCGCGACCTGCTGCGCTTCGCGCGGCCGGCTTCCGAGCAGGGCGCGGTCGACTTGGCGGCCGTCGTCGAGCGCGCCTGGCGGCTGGCGGCCTACTCGGAGGGGTTCCGCGGCGTCGAAGTGACGGTGCACGGCCTGGACGGCCCGCGCATCGTCCAGGGCGACGCGGGCCGGCTCGAGCAGGTCGTCTTCAACCTCCTGCTGAACGCGTCGGTGGCGATGAAGGGCCACGGCCGCATCGCGATCCGCGCCAGCCACGAGGATGGTGACGCTCCGGCCGTCGTCCTCGCCGTCGTCGACGACGGGCCGGGCATCACGCCCGAGCACCTCGAGCACATCTTCGATCCCTTCTTCACGATGGGGGCCGGCACGGGCCTCGGCCTCTCGATCGTCTTCGGCATCGTCCAGGCCCACGGCGGGACCATCAGCGCGCACAACCGCCCGGAGGGCGGAGCGGAGTTCACGCTGCGGTTCCCCGACCCGAAGTCCCACTCTGCAGGTGAAGCCGCATGAGCGCGAAGATCGGCGTCCTGGTCGTCGACGACGAGCCCTATGTCCGCGACTCGATGGCGGAGCTCCTGCGCGCCGAGAACATGCGCGTCACGACGGCCTCGGGCGCGGCCGAGGCGCTCGACGTGCTGGCCAAGAAGCGCTTCGACGTCATCGTGACCGACCTAAAGATGCCGTCGGGCGACGGGCTCATGCTGCTCGAGGAGTCTCGCGCGGCCGGCATCGCGATCCCGATCCTGGTGATCACCGGCATCGGCACGGTCGCCGATGCGGTCGCGGCCATGAAGGCCGGCGCGTTCGACTTCCTCCAGAAGCCTGTCGACCCGGACGAACTCATCTTGCTCGTGCGGCGCGCGGCCGAGCGGCGCGAGCTCGAGGTGGAGGTCGCCTCCTTGCGTCGTGTCGTCGCGCGCCTCGGTCCTCCGCCGCGCATCGTGGCGCACTCGCCCGCGATGGCGCGCGTCAAGACGCACATCGAGCAGGTCGCGGCCACCGAATCCACGGTCCTGGTGCACGGCGAGAGCGGCACGGGCAAGGAGCTCGTCGCGGCCGAGATCCACCGCCTCAGCGCGCGCGCGCGCGCGGGCCGCTCGTCATGGTCGACGTGGCCTCGCTGACCGAGGATGGTTTCGACGCCGAGCTGACCGGCGCGCGCGGAAAGCGCGGCCGCTTGACCGAGGCGCAGGGCGGCACGATGGTCCTCGACAACGTCGGAGCGATGGCGCCGGTCCTGCAGGCGCGATTCCTGCGGCTGCTCGAGACGCCCGGCTACAAGCCCAGCGGCGAGACGCGCGCGCGCGAATCCGACGTGCGCTGGATCGCGACGACGTCCGATGACCTCAAGCAACGCGTCGCGCAGGGCACCTTCCGCGCCGACCTCCTGTTCCGGCTGGCCGTCTTCCCGATCGAAGTGCCGCCGCTGCGCGAGCGGCGTGAGGACTTGCCGGAGCTCGCCGCGATGCTGGTGGCCGCGGCACGCGCCCGCATCAGCGGCAGCGAGTATCCGGAGGTCACGCTCGACGACGAGGTGATCGAGACGCTGCTCTCCTACGGCTGGCCCGGCAACGTGCGTGAGCTCGGCAACGTGCTCGAGCGAGCCACGATCGTGGCCCAGCGCCTCCCGATCGACGCCGCCATCCTGCGCGGCGTCCTCGAGACCAACTTCGCAGAGAAGCCGACGCCGGCCGGGGCGGAATTCAACCTGAGGCGCAACCTCGACGTCCAGGAGCGCGGCCTCGTGTTGAGGGCGATCGCGCGCACGCGCGGGAAGAAGCGCGAGGCCTGCGACCTGCTCGGGATCGACGCGCGCAACCTGGGTTACTACCTGCGCAAGCACAAGATCCGCGAAGACGAGATGAAGCAGGCGGCCGAGAGTTAGGCGCGCGCTTGAACCGCGCGCCTAATCCTGTTGGGCGCGCGGGGCGCGCGCCGAACGCGCGCTCCGCGCGCGTGGTGCACGGTGGGGCGCGCGGGCCCTTCCGTTGCGCCGTGAGGCAGGACATCCTGCGGGCGTGGTTCTCCTGGAGGTCGTGGTCGACGGGCGCGGGGCGCTCCAGCGCGCGGTCGCGGGCGGCGCGGGACGGCTGGAGGTCTGTGACCGGCTTGACCTGGATGGGCTGACACCGGCGGACGATCTGTTGGCGGCGGCCGTCGCTACCGGCGTGCCGTGCGTGGCGATGGTGCGTCCGCGGGGCGGCGCGCACGTGTGGTCGCGGGATGAGCACGCGGCGTTGCTGGCCGATGTCGCGCGCGTGCGCGGGCTCGGCGCGCGGGGCGTCGTGCTGGGGGCGATCACGGCCGAGGGGCGGGTCGATCGCGCTCTCGTCGCCGCGCTCGTGGACGCCGCGGGATCGACGCCGGTGATCTTCCACCGCGCGTTCGACGCGACGACGGACCCGTTCGAGGCGCTCGAGGAGCTCGTCGAGCTGCGTGTCGCGCGCATCCTGACCTCGGGCGGCACAGTCGATGCGTTCGCGGGTCGTTTTCGACTGCGCGAGTTCGTCGAGCGCGCGCGCGGGCGCATCGTGATCTTGCCCGGCGGCGGCGTGCGCGCGCACAACGCGGCCGCGATCGTCGCAGCGACCGGGGTGCGGGAGCTGCACAGCTCGACCGTGTTCGAACTGGCTTCGTGACGGTCCACGGTCGGACGGACAGGCCTTGCGCGGCAACCGCGGTAGGATCGGTCGCATGGCACACCAGCGACGAGACCGCCGCGCTCTGCGGGGCGCCCGATTTTTCACGGAGCTTGGCTACACGTGCAGCTTTCGGCGCTCAGGTTGGTGGGAGTGCCTGCTCCTACGCGCAGAAGAACGTTGGATCGGAAGTGGCACGACCCGCTATCTGGCTCTGCAGCACGCCCTCGACCAGGCGCTGCCGTCGCACGCTGCGCGCGAGTGCTTTTTGCGCCAGTTGCCGGCGCAGGTGGCCGGACCAGCGGTCGAAGCACCTGCCGCGCGCGCTCCGCTGAGGCCCGAGGCCATCGTCGTGCACGAAGCCCTCGCCGAGGAGTTGCCGCCCGTCGTGCAGGCGGCCCTGAGTCCGCCGCCGATCTCCAGGGTCCTGCCCGCTCTCACCCAGGTCGAAGTGCAGCCGGCACCGCGCCGGCCGCAACGCAAGATCCCGCCCGAGGAGGCGCGCGCGCGCTTCGCTGACATCGAGGAGGCGATGGAGCAGACGCTGGAGGAGGCCAGCCTCCTGGAACCCGAGCGCCAGCGTCTCCTCTTGCTGTCCTGGATCGCGACCGCGCGCAGCGTCGAGGCCGAGGCGGCGAGCCACGAGGCCTACGAGCGGACGCACGCCATCGCGCGGCAGTGCAGCCGCCTGGCGAAGATCTGGTGGCCCGGATCCGTGCCGGCGCTCGGCCTCGACGTCAGCCCCGGTGCTTGCGCCGGCGACTTGCCCGGCACGCAGCCACACGAGCTGACGACCTGGGCCGCGGTCGCGGCGGCGGCCGAGGCCGCCCTGGAGAGGCTGGACGTGGACGGCGCCGCGGTCGGAACCGACCAGCACGGCTGGCGGGACGCCGAGGCGCTCGCGCCCGCGCACGCGCAGCCCGATGCGCTGCTCATGGAGGTCGTCGCGCACCTGGAGCGCATCACCACGTCGATCGTGCGCCCCGGGGACGAGGGCGACGGCGTGCCGGCATTTCGGGCAGGCGTGGATCCCTGGACCGTGGACGTCGCGGCGCTCGCCCGCGAGGCCGGGAAAATACGCTGGTTGCGCGGCGCGGCCTCCGACCTCGATCTGTGGGGCGCGGCGATCGGGAGGCTGCGTTGGCTGGCCATGATGCTGCGCCCGCGCGCGGAATCGCTGGCGACGATCCTGAACCCACGTCATCGCCCCGTCTCGACGTGGGCCAAGGACCTCGGGCACGATCCCGAGAAGCGGCGCCGCCAGAAGGAGAAGAAGGCGCTCATCAACACGAAGGGATCGCCCAAGCCCGATTGGAGCAGCGAGGCGATCCGAGCCTGGCTGCATCGCGCGCTGGAGCTGGGTGAGGAACTGCCCAACGAACGCATCGCGCGGGTGTTCGCGGAGGAGGGGGCCGTGGAACCGGTCCTCGCGATCGCACCGGCGGACTTCATCAAACGCAATCACCGGACGCGCCTGGAGACGATCCAGAGCCTCCTGCGCGAGCCCGCGCAGAGCACGCCCGTGCCGGTCCTCGCCACGCCCGTCGAGGACACCGAGGCCGAAGGTTCGTCCTACTTCGACCGCCTCCTCGCTCACGTCGTGCCGCATACGCGCGGCAAACGGACGCTGTTCGTGTCGAACCGCAATGACCCCACGATCGACGATCTGGTGCGCGAACTCTTCCTGTTCGAGGACGTCGACCACTGCGAGATCAAGACCTCGAACGTGTCCGCCAAGGCCAGGAGCATCGAGCAGGGCAGCTACGACATCGTGCTGGCCGCGACGGGTTTCCTGTCGCACTCGGCCGAGAACGTCCTGAGGGACGCGGCGCGCAAGGCGCAGGTTCCCCACGTGCGCGTGAACCGCGGCAGGCCGCTGTCCGTGGCGCTGGCGCTGGCGCGCGAGTTCGGACTCGAGATCCCGGCGGTGTGAGGCGCGGGACCGGGCTTCCCGGACGCGAACAGATTCACGCGCGTTTCATCGCGCTCTGATGCTGCGCCCGGAAGCGCTGCGGATCTTCCAGGTGCAGGCGGCAGCCGTTCACACCTGGATCACCCCCCTTGACTGCCGTCCACCGCAGGCTTCGCAGCCTGCGGTTCTCGTTCCACGCGCCGCGCGGACGCCCGGTGCCGCGAGAATCGGATGCGACTCGGTTTCCTGACGGTCTCCCGCGCCGCGCGTTCCCGACCCGGGTGTCAGGGGCTGAGAAGAATTCGAAGCCTCTGCGCGCCGCGCGCGGTTCCGCGTGGCGCCAACAGAGCATGAGAGACCGTACGAGCGAGCTCTGCTCGGTCTCTCAATCGTCGTAGGTGTACTGGCAGACGACCCGCACGCCGACGCGCATGTCGACTTCGGTCTGCAGGCCTTCTGGCGCGCTGAAGTAGGCCTGGCCCATGGCCGTGAACGTCAGCGGCACCTGGCCTCGCTCGCGCTCGAAGAAGGCGATGTCTTCCGGGTCGTCGAGGTAGAGCACGCGGGTTTCCAGACCCATGGGGCCGAGCACGCAGCCGGAATCGCCGTCGTAGTCCACCTCGCCGTCGAATGCCGTCAAGTAGCTGGCTTCGTAGCCCGAGAGCTCCGCCGTGTCGATCGTCCGTCCGCCACGCAGCGCCAACTCCAGGCTCACCGCGTGCGTGAACTGGACGGCGCAGGGTGAGCGGCTGGGGTTCTCGGCGCGGCCCTGGCAGATGCTCCAACGCTGGTAGAGCAGGCTGACGGCGCGCGGAACACCCTGAGTCGGGTCGTAGGCCGGCACCCACACCGTGTCGGACCAGTTGCCCACACGCGGACGGTGCGCATTGCCGTCCGTGGCGACCGCGGTCAGAGGAATTGCGGCGAGGAGCAGGAGCGGGAACAGGGACGCAGGCTTCGGAACGCGGAACATGGGGACACTCCAACTGCGGATCGAGCGCACGATCTGTCGCGCCCTATGAGCAAGGAACGCTCCCGAGACCCGGCGAAGCCAGAAAATCCGATTTCCCGCCGGCGGCGTCCCTTGGTTCGGAAACTCGGGGGTCCAGGTCCTCAGCCGTGGGAATCGTCGCGGTGCTCGCGGGTGTCCAGAGCGGGTGCCGGAGGTTCGCTCGGCAGAGCCCTGACTCCGGCTCGAGCTGCAGACTCGGAACGACCACCAGGCAGCAGCGACCGCAAGGTTTCCGACGCGGAGTCGAAACGCACAATCTGCACCCTCGGCTTCCGCCTCGAGTCCGGGGCCTCGGGCATCGGTCCGCGGGGCCCGTTCGGGGCGCACGGCGAGGGTGGTGAGCGGGCGGGATCGGGGCAAGGGCACGTCTCAGGAGGCCTGGGTCTGGAGGTCTTCGGGGGCGGGGCGCCCGGGTCCCCGGCGCGCTTCCCATGTCCGAATCCGCCTGCGGGGACGGACGTTACGTCGGTTTGGCACCCACCTGATTGGACTGACCCCGCGGGGGGCGAGAATGGCGCCCCCATGGACGAGATGGCCCAGGCCGAGCTAGCCCCCCTGACGATCGCCGAGCCGCCGCCGGCGTTCGAGGCGGGAGAGCGGGCCGAGGTCTCGGCCGACATGCTGTCGAAGCGCATCTGCGACTTCGACCTGCGCATCGAAGGCCGCCCGCTCGAGCGCGTCGTCGAGCGCTTCCGCCGCGAGCTCGCCGAGCGCGGCATCACGCGCCTGGCCCCGCACTTCTACCTGACCGACGAGTGGGGCGTGCCGGAGGGCACGGTCGCGATCGGGATCCCCTTCTACCTGGCCGACGAGGAGCTGCTCGACATGCAGCGGCGCCGCGGCCTGGTCGAGGGCGAGGGCGAGGAGGACGTGCTGCGTTACCTGCGCCACGAGATGGGGCACGTCGTCAACTACGCCTACCGCCTCTACGCGTCCGAGGACTGGACCCGCCTCTTCGGGCCCATGTCCCGCCCCTACGTCGAGGACTACAAGGTCAAGCCCTTCAGCCCGGACTTCGTGCGCCACCTGCCCGGCGGGTACGCTCAGAAGCACCCCGACGAGGACTGGGCCGAGACGTTCGCGGTGTGGATGACCCCCGGGCTCGACTGGCGCGCGCTGTACGCGGACTCGCCCGGCGCCCTGGCGAAGCTCGAGTACTGCGAGAGCGCGATCCAGGCCCTGCGCGACACCGACCCGCAGGTCGTCGACACGCAGATCGACTACGACACGCGGGATATCCGCGTCACGCTGCAGGAGTTCTTCGAGGTGGTCGACCTGGGACCCGAGCGGATCCCGCGCAGCCTGGACGGCGACCTGTCGGCGATCTTCGGTCGGGCGCGCGAGCGCGCGGCCGGCAAGAAGTCGGCACCCGACGACGAGGCGAAGACCGGCGACGCGGCCGGCATCCTGCGCCGCCAGCGCGAGTTCCTGAGCGCGTCGGTCTACGGCTGGACCGGGGTCGATCCGGCGGTGTTGCGCACGCTGACGAAGCACCTCGAGGCGCGCGCCAAGGAGCTGGGCCTGCGCTATCCGCTGTCGGAACGCGACGAGGTCGCGGCCGAGCTGGCGGCGTTCCTGACCGCGCTGGCGATGAACTTCGTCTACACCGGCAAGTTCATCGCAAGCTGAACGGTCCGAGCGAACCGTACGGCGTCCGCCACGGCGGTTCGTCCCCGGCCGGCGACCAGGGCAGGCGGCGAGCGAGGTGTCCGGCCCGGTCCTCCTGGAAACGCGCCGCCTCGCGCCGGACGGCCGGATGGCCGTCGAGCACGTCGGGCTGCTCGGCCAAGGCGTCCCACAGGAAGGGGTGCACGCGCGGGCGGTGCGCGTCCATCGGGTCGAGCTTGTCGCCGCGCGGATCCTTGGCCGAGGCCTGCAGCACGCGCTCGACGAAGCCCGCGACTGCTTCGCGTGCGATCTCGGCGCGTTCGCCCGTGTCGAGCACGTGCCACGCGGCCCAGAAGAGCGGCTCGGGCTCGATCCAGTCGCTGCGCACGCGGCCCTTGGAGATGTCCAGGTTCTCGCGCCGCGCCTCGGCGCGCAGGCGGTCGAGGAGCTTCGGTGCGCGGCGCTTCACGAGCCGCTCGGCGTCGCCCAGCAGGCGGTCCTGCTCCAGCGAGTCGCGCACGGCCACGCGCGGGTTCGCGGCCAGCCACGCGGCGTGGTGCGCGTCGAGCAGCACCGACTCGACCATGTCCTGGGCGCTCGACTTGGACATCTCCGACCGCTGCTCCCACGAGGCTTCGGCGTGGAGCATGGAGGCATCGAGCGGCGCGTCGAAGTCTGGCGTGGCGGCGCGGCCGAGGGTCTTCCCGCTCTTCACGTGCAGCTCGCCGGCGATCTGCACGCGGTTCAGGTTGGCCTCGCTGTAGCGCATGATCTGGTCGGGGCGGAAGCCCTCCTCGTGCGGGTGCTGGCACTGCCAGTAGCCCGCGTGGACGAGCTGCGCCCGCTGCCGGACGTGTCGCGCGAACGCGAAGTTCGTCTGGAACACCTCGCGCGAATCCCCGCGCGGTCCGGAGCGCGGGTCCATCCGACCCGGCTCGGGGTTGCAGGCCGGATCGAAGCCGCGGTCGAGGATGGCGTTCTCGGCCGTGAGCGGACCGATCGAGACCGGGTGGAAAGCGCCCTTCCAGTAGTGCTCGATCGCCGTCCGGAAAGCCTGGAACCGCCGGCGCGTCGCGCGGAACGCGCGACTGTCGGGGTTCGGGAAGTCCGTGATCCAGGTCGCGAGCTCGGGGTGATTCAGCCGGTACGCGATGGCGTCCGCCAGCAGGCTGCCCTGCAGGAACGTCTTGGCGCTGAAGCAGAACTGGCCGCCGCCGTGGGCCATCGAGGGGACGAGGTTCCGGCGCCTGGGTTCGTCCCAGACGAAGCGCTGCAGGAAGGCCACGAAGCGCGCGTCGTAGAGCCAGTCGAGCGGCACCGGCTTGATCGGGATCTCGTACGTCTCGGGATCGAGCGAGACGCGCACCTCGAGGGAGGGCCCGCCGCGGCCGTCATGGAAACGCAGGTCCTGGCGGCGCAGACCGTACGGATCGCGGCTCTTTTCGCGCTCGACCGCGGCGAACGGACAGGCCGGATCACCCTGGCTGCGCAGCTCGCGGTACGTGGCGACGATGCCCTTGGCGAGGCGCTTCTGCTTCGCCAGCACGCGTTCGTCGCAGAAGAAACCGTACTCGTTCGACTTGCGCGCGTACTTGCGCCAGCGGCGGATCGTCTTGCCGTTCGAGAAGGTCGGCTCGAGTCCGACCCACGCGTCTGCAAACGACTGGGCGTCGGTTCGACGGCAGTCAGCCAGCCTCTCGAGCAGCGGCTCGGGTTCGGCGGGGATCGTCGCGACTCGGGTCGCGGACCGGTCCTTCGTGCTCATGCAGAGACGGGGGGGTTGGGTATCGCGAGTGCTTGCGCCCTCGTGATGCTTCGATCCTATCGACTCCCTTTCGTTCGTGCTTGTGCATTTCTCGACGAGTCGATGGATTTCGAGGACCATCGCGGACGCATCGAACGGACTCGCGAGCGTCGAGTGGATCGCTTCGACGTCTCTCTGTCCGGTGCGAGTCGTTGTCGATGGTTCGTCGGTCGATCGACGTCGAGCCCGATCGGGACACGTCCGATGGATGACCCCGAGCCATCGCCGAGCGGGCGTGGTCGCAGTCCGACAGGCGTGCGCGAGGGCCGAAGTCGGTGTCGGAAGGTCCTTCACCACCCCGATCGATCTCTTCTCGGCCTCCTCAGAAGGCGACCTGCACCGACAGGCCGAACAGCGGCGCCGGATCGAGGTCCGTGCGTTGGACCTCGTCGCCGTCCGCGTCGTCGACCTGCAGCTCGCCCCACACGTCGTAGCCGGCCAGCACGGACACCGTGATGCCCAGGCGCGGCTTCCAGGTCGCCTCGAGGCCGGCCGCGATGCGCGTCTCGCGCAGGACGCCGTCGGGCACGCGGCCGTCGGCGAGGCGCGCGTCGCTGTAGACGCCCGCCGCGACGAGGCCCAGGTCGAAGCTCTCGGAGAGCGAGCGGTGCACGCCGACCGACGGGCCCTCGATGACGTCCCCGATGTCCGTCACGAGCCTCCACTGTGGAGCGAAGCGCCAGTCCACGACGGGGAAGGGCAGCACGAGGGTCGAGTCCTCGAGGTGCGTGCTCACGGTCACGTCGAGGCCCAGCGTCAGGTTCTCGTCCTGCCGCCACGCCGCTCCGACGCGCAGCCGGTAGTCGAGCGAGTCGTCGATCTCGGCTCCCGGCTCGGCGGTGGACACGGCCGTGACGCTGGTCTGCAGCGTCCACTTCTCGTCGAGCTTGCGGATCACCTGCAGGCCGGCGCCGACCTTCCAGATCTCGCTCCAGGGATCGTTCGTGCCGAGGAACAGCGCATCCGAGCTCCAGTCGTAGTGCGCGTGCTCGGCGCCGACCTGACCGCGCAGAACCCAGCGGTCGTCGAGCTTCCTGTGGAACCCGATCGTGGCGCGCGTGCGCGTGACCGCCACGTCGCCGTCACCATCGATCCCGGTCCCCAGGTCGTGCTGCACCCCGGCGTCGATCAGGACGAGGCTCGGCGGCAGGTCGAAAGGCTGCTGGGCGGCGAAAGCGGCCGGGGCGAAGGGCAGGCAAGCAGAGGCGAGGAGGGCGGAACGCGAGCAGCAGGCCAGAAGCGGGTTCATGGCGCCCTGACCGGCAAGCCCCATGCCGCCGGCGATGCGGACCGCGGATTACCGCCCGTTCTCGTCCGGGGTCAGGACCTCCAGGACGAGGTTCCGGAATCGCACTTCGGTCGCTCCGCCCGAATGGACCTGCGGCGCGACGATGCCGGACAGCGCCCCGTCGGGATCCTCCAGGTCGACGCACACGTGCCCGTTGATCGTCAAGCGGACGTGGTGGCCGCGCGCCTCGATCTCGTAGCGGTTCCAGGCGTCCTTCACGACGAACTCCTCGGCGGTCTCCTCGGCGAGGATCCCGCGGCCGCTCTCCTCGTACAGCCGGCCCCACCAGCCCGGACCGATGTCGGCCTGGTAGCCGACCATCTCGCCGTCCTCCAGCTCGCCAGAACGGAACTGCACGCCCGAGTTGCCGATGTCGCCGGCGAGCCGCACCTCGAACGCCAGCCGGAAATCGCGCAGCTCCATCTCCGACCGCAGGAACTCGTTGCGCTTCAGGCCCGCAGTGCGACCGACGATCTCCCCGTTCTCGACGCTCCAGCAGTCGGCGCCGCGCCAGCCGGCCAGCGTCCGCCCGTCGAAGAAGCCCTTCGCGTTCGCGGGCGTGGCCAGCACGGGCACCTGCTTCGCGCTCTGCAGGTAGGCGACGAGGTCGCGCACGTCCAGCTCGGGCAGCGCGTCGAGCAGGCCCTCGGGCATCAGCGAGATCTCCTGCACCTTGGAGTCCTCGATCTCGTCCTTGGCCACGACGACGTCCTCGTTCTCGGTGCGCAGCGTGATCGACGAGGGCGTGCTCGCGTGCTGGATCCCCGTCACCAGGCGCCCGTCGTTCAGCCACACGAGCGTCGTCCAGTAGTCCTTGGCGACGACCGCGCTGGGATCGACGATGTTCGAGAGCAGGTACTCGAGGTCGTTGCGGTTCGCGCCGGTCAGCTCGGGCGCGGCCTTGCCGCCGCGCTCGAACAGCGTGTGGCACTGCTCGCACGTGCGCGAGAAGACCTCGCGCCCGTGCGGCAGGTCGGCCGCCGCGAGGACCTCGGGCCCTAAGCGGGATTTCAACGCGTCGATGCGCGTCCGCTTGGCCTCGGGCGTGGCTTTCACGCGACCCCAGATGTCCTGCACGCGCTGCGCCAGCGACGGGTCGCCCAGGTTCTCGATCTTGCGGACGACGAACGCGCCCACGTCGGTGCGCGCGACCGGGCCCGACGCCATCGCTTCGAGGAGCTGCGCGGCCCAGGACGCGCGCGAAGAGAGCAGGTTCAAGGCATCGCGGCGTTCGGTGTCCGAGAAGAGGGGCCAACGCTGCAGTACGTCCGACGCAACCCGTGGGTCGTCGCAGTCTGCAAGCCCGCGCAACGCGTCGCCGCGCATCTGGGCGTCGTCGAGGAGCTCGATCAGCAGCGCGCACAGCTCCGGATCGCGGCCGCGTAGCAGCGCGTCCAGGGCCGCCCGGCGCGCTTCCGCGTCGGCGGTCGGGTCCGCCAGGCGCTCGCGCTGCGCGGGGAAGCTGGCCGGGTCGCCCAGGCTCGCGGCCAGCGCGCCGGCTCGCTCGCGCACTTCCAGCGACGGGTCGTCACGCAGCAGCGCGTACAGCTCTCCCCAGCCTTCGGGCATCGGCAGCTTGCGCTGGTCGCCGATCCCCTTCTGGAACTCCTCGAGCATCCACGCCCGCCGCTGCGCGTCGCCGGCGTGAGCCAGCGCGCGCACGAGCGCGAGATGCGAGCGCGGCTCGGCCGCCGCGCGTCTCACGAGAAAGCGCGCGATGGGCTCGATCTTCGAAGCCGCGGCCAGCTCGAGCGCGCGCGCCGGATCGGCCGCGACCAGCGGCTCTACGCCGTACCACAGGACTGTCGGGATGTTGTGGTCGGTCCCGTCCTGGCCGTGTTTCAGCAGCGCGGCCGCGAGGTCCCAGCGCTGCTCGACCGGCAAGCGCTGCAGCGCCGACGCCAGGTAGAGGCGCACCACGGGCGATTCGGTCAGCCCCGCGAGGTCGGCGAGCTGCGCCAGCGTGCGCGGCTCGACCGTGCGGTCCTCCAGCAGGAGCTGCACGGCCCAGGCCACGATCGCCTCGTCGCGTGCGACGAGGAACTTGCGCCCGCGCGCTTCGTCGAAGCCGCCGGTCGCGCGCAACGCCCACAGTGCGCGCAGCCGATGCACCTCGTTCGCGCCATCCGTGACCGTGCGGGCGAGCTCGCCCTGCAGCGCCGGATCGGCCCCGCGCTCGTGCAGCAGGCGCAGCGCATGGCGGCCATACCATTCGCCCGGGCTGGCCAGCAGCGCCACGAGGTCGCGGCTGTGCCAGGAGCCCAGATCGACTTTCGCCGGCGCGCGCTGACCGAACGCGACCCGGTACAGACGCCCGTTCGTGCGATCCCACGACTCGGGCGTCGTCAGGTGGCAGGCCTGCTGGTCGTACCAGTCGATCATGTACACCGCGCCGTCGGGGCCCTCCTCGAGCGCGATCGGCCTGAACCACTTGTCGTTGGCCAGCACGTAGTTGCCCGTGTGCTTGCCGACGAGACCCGAGCCCTTGCGCTCGAGCTTGTCGGCCACGACGCGGTTCCCGTGGATGTTCCCCATGAGCACGTTGCCGCGCCAGTCGGCCGGGAACGCGCTGCCTAGCGCCACGAGCGCCGCGCAGTGCGCGTGCCCGCCGCCGGCCAGATTCGAGCGCAGGTTCCCGCCGTGCGGATCCGCGCCGAGGTAGTGGCGGTGGTCGGCAATCGTCGCGATCTCGGCGTAGGCGTAGGCGTCGAACTGCGTGCCGGCCTGACGCTCGTAGCGGCCGCCCTGGACCATGTGCCACAGGTGCGGGATCACGCAGGCGGTGATCAGGCACTCGCCGCGCTCGTTGAAGTCGACGCCCCACGGATTCGACGTGCCCCAGGCGAAGACCTCGAAGAGCTCCGTGCGCGGGTCGAAGCGCCACACGCCGGCGTTGATGCGTGTGCGCTCCACATCGCTCGCACCTGGGCGGCCGACCTTGCTGTGCGTGAAGACGCCGTGGCAGCCGTACAGCCAGCCGTCGGGACCCCACGTGAACGCGTTGAGCGTTTCGTGCGTGTCGCCCCAAGCCCAGCCGTCGAGCTTCTTGACGGCCGGCCCGTCGGGCACGAGATCGCCGTTCGCGTCGGGCACGAAGTAGAGGTACGGCGCGGCGCCGATCCACACGCCGCCGTAGCCGACCTCGAGGCCGCTCACCAAGTTGAGTCCCGAGAGGAACGTCGTGCGTTTCTCGTACGTGCCGTCGGCATCCGTATCCTCGAACACGACGACGTCGTCGCGCCCGACGTCGCCTTGCGCGCGCAGCGGGTACTCGAACGCCTCGGCGACCCACAGCCGCCCGCGGTCGTCGACGGCCAGCGCGATCGGCTGGTGCAGATCCGGCTCGGCGGCGACCACGTCCACGCGGAAGCCGGGCGCGGGCGTCATCGCGCGCGCGGCCTGCTGCGGCGAAAGCCCGGCGTTCGCCACGGCGTCGATCGGCAGGATCGCGGGCACATCGGCCGGCCGATCGAGCTTCGGCGCCTGCTCGTGGAAGCGGAAGTCGTCGAAGTTGACGTGGCCCCAGCCGCCGGTGGCCTCGTCGACGAGGCGCACGAAGACCCGCTCGCCCACGTAGGCGCTCAAGTCGACGGCCAGGCGCTGCATCGACTCGTAATTGGCGCCGGACGACTGGAAGAGAACGCGCTGGTCCTCGGCCAGCACGACCTCGACGCGCGTCGCGGCCGACGCGCCGCCGCCGATCAGGAAGCTGACCCACGGCTGCGCCAGGACGAACGGCGCCGACGTCAGCGTGCCGGTCGGCTCGTCGCCCAGCTTCTCGTAGCCGCCGATCCAGGCGCGGCCGGCGTGGAGGCTCTTCCCGCTCTGGCGCGCGTCCGACGTGTCGCCCAGGATCGGCTGGTCGACGAACGCGCGACCCGTCATCGTCCAGCCTCGCAGGTCGCCCGATTCGAAGTCGAGCGTGGGCTCGCTGTCCACGGCGCTGGCCACCGGCGCGCCGCGCCGCTGCTTCAGCACGAACACGCCGCGCTTGTTGCCGATCACGACGTCGCGCAGCCCGTCGTGGTCGACGTCGCCCGTCGTGAGCTGCACGCCGACGCCCGAATCGTCGTCGGCCAGGTGCGGCACGTACTCCGCGCCGCCCGGCCCGCGCACGAGCTGGAACCAGTACACCACCGGCTTGGAACCCGGCTCGGGGTCGCCCTTCGGGCCGTGCGACCACCAGCGCTTGCCGGTCACGATGTCCGCCAGGCCGTCGCCGTCGACGTCCGCCAGGTCCAGCGCGTGCAGCTCGCCGAAGCGCACCCGGTACGGGCTGTCGACCGGCTCGTCGTCCAGGAAGCGGTGCTCGACGAACGACACTTTGCCGCCGGGCTTCGTCTGCTCGAACCACGAGAGCCCGAAGTGGTGCGCGGCCAGGCTCGTGACGACGTCGGAGTCCCCGTCGCCGTCGACGTCCGTCACGAACATCTGCGCGCCGCCTTCGCGGTCGGTGAAGCGGAACGGGTGGAACTGCCACTGCGGATCGCCCGCGAGCGAAGCCGGCTGCTGGAACCAGCCTTCGCGCCACACCACGTCCGCGCGCCGGTCTCCGTCGACGTCGCCGACCCCCAGCCCGTGCACGAAGGGCCCCAGCTGGAATTCCTGCGACAGCGGGTGGAACATCCACGGCGCGGTCGGCTTCGCGGAGTCGGGTCCGGCCCAGCCGAACCGAGTGCCTGTGTGGAAGACGAGCTCGCGCCGTCCGTCGCCGGTCAGGTCGACGAACGCCGGCGACTCGTTGTCCACGGAGGGCACGACGACGTGCTGCACCCAGTGCGTGCGCGCCTGTGTCGGATCGCCGAGCGGATTGCGCAGCCACACGGCCTCCTTCCCCGGGAACCGCACGGTCATGAGGTCGGTCCAGCCGTCGCGGTCGAAGTCCTCGGGCCAGGCGAAGAACGCGTCCGAGTAGCCCATCGGGTCGAAGGGCTTCGGCGCGTAGAGCTCGTGCTTCGTCGCGAAGTCGGGACCCGCGTACCAGTACGGGCCGGCGACCACGTCCTCGTCACCGTCGCGGTCGAGGTCCGCGAACGTGGCGCCCTCGCAGGTGAACTCGCTCGCGAGCTGCGTGCGCTCGAAGACGATCGTCGCCGGATCGACCGCCTTGTCGCCGGTCGACGAGCACGCCGTCAGCGCGACGAGACCCAGCGCCGCGAGCCAGCGCACCTGCATGTGCGCACTCACGACGCGAAGTCGAAGGCCACGACGCCGTCGAGCCCGCCGTCCAGGATCGCGAGGACCGACTTCTTCACCTTCTCGTGCTCGGGGTGCGGCAGGTACGCGTCGCGCGCGGCCGCGTCGGTGAACGTCATGCAGAAACCGTGCGTGAATCCGCGGTTCATGCCCTCGGGCGAGGAGTACGGACCCCACGCGTACGAGCGGATGCCCGGGATGCGGGCGTCGAGCGCGCCGATGCTCTGGAAGATTCGTTCGATCTCGGGCGCGCGCACGTCCTTGCGCACGCGCAGGAGGACCATGTGGGTGATCATGCCGGGGGATGTCCAGGGACCGTGCGCAGCGTAACGCAGTACCGAGCCAGGCTCCCACCAACCGGATCGCGAAGCGGGGATTCCCGCGCCGCCACCCCGGGGATCAGCAGCAGGTCGTCTTCGCGCGCACACCCGGCTTGCGGGCGCGGACGTCGAGGCTCGTCACGAAGTCGGTCGTGGCCAGCCCCTGCGGCAGTGCCGCGGCGATCTTGCGGTAGAGGGGGTCGGCGACGTCCTGCATTGCGGCGACGTACTCGGGCTTGGGCACGAGCTGGACATCGACGAGCCCGGCGGCGCGCATCCACTGCTCCGTGTCGGTCGTCAGCGGCGCGCCGGCGACGCAGCCCACGAGGGCCTCGACCATGGCGCGCACCGACTCCGGGAGGGACCGCAGGAGCCCCAAGTCGCTGACGGCCACGCGACCGCCGGGCTTCAGCACGCGCGCGATCTCGCGCCAGACCTGCGCCTTGTCAGGGGAGAGATTGAGCACGCAGTTGCTGATCACGACGTCGACGGATGCGTCGGGCAGCGGCAGGTGCTCGATCTCGCCCAGGCGGAATTCGACGTTGTCGAGGCCCGTGCGCTCGCGGTAGCTCGCCAGGTTGCGCCGTGCCTTGGCCAGCATGTCGACCGTCATGTCGACGCCGATCGCGCGCCCCGTCGCGCCCACCTTGGGTCCGATCAGGAAGCAGTCGAAGCCCGCGCCCGAGCCCAGGTCGAGCACGGTTTCGCCCGGCTTCAGCGCGGCGATCGCGCCTGGATTGCCGCACGAGAGCCCCAGGTTCGCGCCCTCGGGCAGGTTGCGCAGCTCCTCGGCCGTGTACCCGATCTTCTGCGCCAATTCCTCGACGTC
This sequence comes from Planctomycetota bacterium, assembly GCA_031400875.1. Classification (GTDB taxonomy): domain Bacteria; phylum Planctomycetota; class UBA1135; order UBA1135; genus JAEUHZ01. The sequence continues at coordinate 113,235 of JANNQS010000009.1, forward strand.
GGTACGCACGCCGCAGCCTCCTACCGGCCCGCAGCATCCGCCCTCGCCCGGCGCGGCGTTCGCGATCTGGCCGTAGCCGTCGCGCACCAGCTCGCGCACCCGTTCGTCTGCATCCTTCGTCTTGGCATCCATGTCGTTTTCCTTCGTTCTCTAGCAACAGCTCCGGCCATCGCGCAGCGCACAACAGCGCCGCACGAGGTCGGAAAGACCGGGGACTTCCGAGCGGCAGCAGGCCAGCGCTTCCAGCAGCTTGGCGTGCAGCTTTCCGCGCGCGGGCGCGAGCGAGTACCACATCCACAGGCCGTCCTTGCGCGAGCGCACGAGGCCCGTGCGGCGCAGGACGCCCAGGTGCCGCGACACGGTCGGCTGCGGCAGCTCGAGGGCGCCGACCAGATCGCACACGCACACCTCGCCGTCCTGCATCAGCGCCAGCAGTCGCAGGCGCGTCGGCTCGGCAAAGGCCGCCAGCAGGACTACCGGCACGACCGGCGCTTCGGCCCGGCGGGAGGCGGTGCGTGTCATGCTCGAAGTATATGCGCTCAGGCAGATGTAGTCAAGGCCCGATTCCGCTTCCCTGTGATCGCGATTGCCGCCGCCCGCCGCGGGCCCGTAGCCTCTCCCGCTTCCAGCGCCGTCCCCGTAGACAACGGTGTCAGACACCGTCTACCGACTATGGGTACACGGTGTCTGACACCCTTGTGCACCCCGCCATGCTGCGAACCCTGTCCTGCGGCGCGCTCGTCGCGCTGGCCCTGCCCGTCGCGGCCCAGGAGGCGCCCCACGCCTTCGTCGGCGCGCGCGTCCTGCCGATCTCTGGCCCGCCCATCGAGGGCGGCGTCGTGCTCGTGCGCAACGGTCGGATCGTGGCCGTCGGCGATCGCGCTCTGCCGTTACCTACCGACGCGGTCGTGATCGACTGCGCCGGCAAGGCGATCATGCCCGGCCTCGTCGACACGCACAGCCACGTCGGCGGCGGCTGGGGCGCGGACGACAGCGCGCCGATCCAGCCCGGCGTGCGCATGCTCGACGCCGTGAACTGCCGCGACGCGGGCCTGCAGCGCGCGCAAGCCGGCGGCATCACGACGATCAACGTCATGTCCGGCAGCGGGCACCTGATGAGCGGGCAGACGATCTACCTGAAGAACCGCGACGCGAACACGGTCGAGGAGCTGGCCTACCGCTTCCCCGACGGCTCGATCATGGGCGGCATGAAGATGGCGAACGGCACGAACAGCCAGCGCGAGGCGCCGTTCCCCGGCACGCGCGGGAAGTCGGCCGCGCTCGTGCGCGAGCAGTTTGTGGCGGCGCAGGAGTACCGCCGCAAGCTCCAGGCCGCTGGCGACGACGCCGAGAAGAAGCCGGCACGCGACTTGTCGATGGAAGGGCTGCTGGAGGTCCTCGACAAGAAGCGTGTGGTCCACCACCACACGCACCGGCACGACGACATCGTCACCGTGCTGCGGCTGGCCCAGGAGTTCGACTTCCGCGTCGTCCTCCACCACGTCAGCGAGGCCTGGCGGGTCGTGGACGAGATCGCGGCCGCCAAGGTGCCCTGCTCGCTGATCGTGATCGACACGCCGGGCGGCAAGCTCGAGGCGATGGACTTCGACGCGCGCTCCGCGGCCCTTCTCGAGCAGCGCGGCGCGCCCGAGCTCGTGGCGTTCCACACCGACGACTGGATCACGGATTCGCGCCTGTTCCTGCGCAGCGCCGCGCTGGCCGTGCGCGCCGGCTGCTCGCGCGAGACGGCCCTGGCCGGCCTGACGATCAACCCCGCGCGCATGCTCGACCTGGGCGACCGCGTCGGCAGCCTGGAGCGCGGCTAGGACGCCGACTTGATCGTGCTGTCGGGCGATCCGCTCTCCGTCTACACGCGCGTCGAGGAGACGTGGGTCGCGGGCGTGAAGGTCTTCGATGTCGACGACGAGCGCGACCGGCGCTGGGCCGACGGTGGTTGGGGCGCGGGACAGCCGCGTACGGGAAACCTGTGCTGCCTGGGTGGCGACGAGGAGCCGCGATGAGCGTGACGACGACTTCCGTGCGACTCATTGCGCTCGCGTGCGTGCTCGCCGCGCTCACGGCTCCGACGCACGCGCAGGACATCGCCGTGCGCGCGAAGATCCTGCACACGGCCGAAGGCGCGCCGATCACGGACGGCGTCGTCGTCGTGCGCGGCGGCAAGATCGTCGCGGTCGGGCCGTCGGCCTCGACCGCGATCCCGGCCGGCATGAAGACGCTGACCGCCGCGGTCGCGACCCCCGGCCTCGTCGACGCGCACACGGTGATCGGCCTCGCCGGCCACTTGAACCAGCCCCAGGACCAGGACCAGCACGACCCGACCGCGCCGATCCAGCCCGAACTGCGCGCGATCGACGCCTACAACGCTCGCGAGCGCCTCGTGGAGTGGGTGCGCGGCTTCGGCGTGACGACGATCCACACGGGGCACGCGCCGCTGGCCTTGATCTCGGGCCAGACGCTCGTGGCCAAGACGCGCGGTGACACGGTCGACCAGGCCGTGATCGTGCCGCGCGCGATGATCGCGGCGGCGCTGGGCACCGGTTCGCGCGCCGAGGGCGAGAGCAAGTCACCAGGGACTGCCGGGAAGCAGCTGGCGCTCCTGCGCGAAGCGCTCGTCGGCGCCGACGCGTACCGGAACAAGCTCGCTGCGGCCGGATCCGACGTCACGAAGCGACCCGACCGCGACCTGCGCAAGGAGACGCTGGTCGACGTGCTCGACGGCAAGGTTCCGCTGCTCGTGACGGCGCAGCGCCACCAGGACATCACCTCCGCGCTGCGGCTGCAGCAGGAGTTCGGGTTCCGGCTCGTGCTCGACGGAGCAGCCGAGGCGTACACGCTGCTCGACCAGCTGCGTGCGGCGAAGGTCCCGGTGATCCTGCATCCCCCGATGGCGCGGTTCTCGGGCGAGCTGGAGAACGCCAGCCGCGCGACGCCCGCGCAGTTGCGAGAGGCCGGCATCCTCTTCGCGCTTCAGAGCGGCTACGAGTCGTACGTCCCGAAGACGCGCGTCGTGCTCTACGAGGCCGCGATCGCCGCCGCGCACGAGCTGGGCGCGGACGCGGCGCTGCGCTCGATCACGATCGACGCGGCGCGGATCCTGGGCCTCGAAGCGCGCCTGGGCAGCCTCGCGGTCGGCAAGGACGGCGACCTGGCGCTCTACGACGGCGATCCGTTCGAGTACACGACCCACTGCGTGGGCACCGTGATCGATGGCCTCGTCGTGTTCGACGGCCGACGCTGATCGACTCCACGCCGCTGGAGCAGCGCGATCGAGTGCGGGTCACGGGCTCAACTGCGAGAACAACGTCCTGGCAGGCACCACGATCGGCCGTTCGCGGCCGAAGCAGTCCGTGTTCTCGTGCGGCAAGTCGACGACTGCCTGGAACGCGTGCCGGGCGCCCGTCTCGCGTTGGAAGTGGGCGAGATGCGGGCTGAGGCCCGCGTCGGCCAGCTTGGCCTCGACCAGGAACCACGGTTTCCTTTCGCGCGTGACGAGGAAGTCCACTTCGCGCTTCTCCTTGTCGCGCAGATAGTGGAGGTCGAAGTTACCAAGGCCACGGTCGGTCCAGGATTCCACGGCGGCCTTCATGTGGCCCGCGACGAAGGTCTCCGCGCGCGCTCCCGGATCGTTCACCGCTGACCAGTCGCTCAGGTACCACTTCGGCTCCTTGCGCAGCGAACGCCCGACGTTCTTGTGCCACGGACGCACGAGGAACCCGTGGTGCAGTGTGCACAGCGTCGACATCCAGCGCCGTATCGTGTCGACGGAGACCTGCACTTCCCCGCCCAGATTCGAGTAGGAAACCGCGGTACCTGAACGCTCGGTCAGCAGGCGGACAAGCACCTCGAGTTGGTCCAGTTCGCGGATTCCCGTAAGATCGCGGACGTCTTCGCGCACGAACTGCTGCGCCCGAAGCGCTTGCCATCGGTTCGAAAAGCGCGCGTCGTCGCGCACGAACGGTTCCGGGAACCCGCCGCGCAGGCGAAGGCGTTCGAATCGAGCGTCGTCGATCTTGCTCGGCGCGCGGATCGGTGCATCTCCCTGCCGCGCGTCGACGAGCTCGGCGACGGTCAACGGATGCATGCGGTAGAGCATGTACCGCCCCATCAAACTGTCTCCGCCACGCCTGTACATGTCGAGTCGCGAGCTGCCCGTCACGACGATGCGCAGCGACTCGCCCCAAGTGTCGAAGAGGCCTTTGAGGAAGCCCTTCCAACGCCCGAAGCGGTGGAGTTCGTCGAACACGACCACGGGCTTCTCCGCGCGGAGTCGGTCGAGATCGAGGCGCATCGCAATCTCGGCCGGGCCGGCGGTGATCGCGCGGCGATGGTCCGTGTCGTCCCAGTTGAAGTAGGCTCCCGGGTTGGCGAGAGCCCGGCACACGGTCGTCTTCCCTACCTGGCGCGGCCCCGCCACGAAGGCCATCTGACGCATGGTCGTCAGATGTTCGCGCAAGACGTGCTCAAGGGAGCGGTCGAGGGAGGGGCTGACCATCTGACGGCCTATCGTAAAACGGTCGTGACCAATTTACGACTGGCCGTAAGACGGTCAGGAATGCCCCCCAGACCCTCCCCGGGGCTCCATAACGCCTCGACGGGCCTCATCTGGGCTCCGCGGGTCCTTCCGGGGCGTGCCGCCCGGACCGAGTCAGCCAGGCGCCGAAACGTCAGGGCCCGAATCGGACTTCGAGCGCGGCCGTCAGACCTGCGCCCGTGCCATCGGTCTGCATCAGGTCGCGGAACCAGAACTGGTGGCAGCGCGTCGTGCCGATCGCGCTCGGCGCCACCGGCACGAGGTACTCGGTGCGGCCGAGAGCATCGAGGAACTGGATGCCGAGGCGCAGGAACGGCGGCGCCACCCAGCGTGTTCCGCCGACGAACGGCGCTTCGGCACGGCCGCCGCCGCTGAACAAGAGTCCCACCGAGTTCGGCCGCGCGTCGACGACGCGCACGCGGAAGTCGTTCGACGTCGCGCTCGGCGTGCCGGCCCAGGCCAGAGCGGGCAGCGTGCTCGACGAGGTCAGCTTGCCGATGCCGTACGGGATCACGAGCGCACCGCCCGTGCCGGTCGCGTTGCTCGCCAGCGGCGTCGGCGCGGTGAAGAACACCCACGCAGCCCCGCCGTCGGGCGAGCGACCCTCGCTCACGTCCGTGGTCTGGGCCGGGAACGCGTGCGTGTCCACCCACGCGTCGCCGAACGCAGCGGACGCCGAGAGCCCGATGAACTCGCCGTTGGCGGAGAGCCCGAACGTCGCGTGCAACGGCCCGTCGTTCGGATCGCTGTCGCACCACACCAGCGCGTACCCGAGCGGCGCGATCGTCAGCGCCGGGAACGTCCAGCGCGTGGGGTTCGCGAGGTCGTCGGTCAGGTGCCAGCCGGTCAAGTCCACCGCGAATGCATTCGGGTTCCAGAGCTCGACCCAGTCCTCGGCCTGCCCCGTTTCGTCGACGATGCCCGTCGAATTCGAGGCGACGAACTCGTTCACGAACACGACCGGCGGGGTCGCGAGCACGTTCGGCGCGTTCGGCGTGGGCGCCGGAACGCGCTGGAAGATGCCGGTGGCATCCGGGATGCGCGCAAAGCTGTCGCCCAGCGCGAGCGCGGGCGCCTGCACGACGTCGACGACGGCATCCGCGCTCACGAGGTGCACGCTGGTCGCGACGGGCCCGAAGCCGAACGGCGCGTGCAGCGGCCCCTGCGCCGGATCGCGGTCGCACCAGACGAGCACGCGCGCTCCCGGCGCGAGGACGACGCTCGGGAACGTGAACACGTTGGCGCCGACGAGGTTCGTGCGCAGCTCCGCGCCCTGGAGGTCGATCGTCGACGTCCCGGCGTTCACGATCTCGATCCACGGATCACTCTCGCCCGCCTCGTCCACGACGAGCCCGTTGTTCGTCGTCGCGATCTCGTTGATGCGCGCCCCCTGGAGCGGCGGCGTCGTGCCGATCGTCGCGCTCAAGTGCGCGTGGCGGTGGCGCATGAAGGGCTCGAGCCCCGGGGCCACGCCCGCGATGCCGACGTCGATGTCCTGCTGCATCGCCGCCTCGAACTGCGCGTTCGAGTACATCTTCTTCACGTCACCCAGTACGTACGGCCGCACGAGATCGCGCAGCTCGTTCATGCGCGCCACGAGTCGATCGGGATCGGCCCCGCCGTTCATCAACTTGCGCATGTGCCCGCGGTGGAGCTGCGCCCACCCTGCGTCGGCCCACATGCGCACCGCGAGCGGATGGGACGCGACGGGCGGCTGAACCCACTGGACGGGCAGGCGCTCGAGCTCCTGCACAGTGAACGACACGGGAAATGCCCCGAAGCTCTCGTTCGCGTCCCACGGCACGATCGCGAAGCGCCCGTCGACGTCGCGCCGGTAGTAGTACAGGTTGTGCGAGCGCCCCAGGTAGCTGTCGAGCGTCACCGTCACGTTGCACAGCGCCAGGTACGACAGCGCCGAATTCGCGTCGAGCACCGGGTTCAGCGCCCCGGCCAACCCCGCTTGCGGCGCGTTGTTGAGCCGGTCGCACAGGTCGATCAACTGGGACCAGTCGTTGGCCGCCTCGTTCGACTCGAGCTCGTAGTCGTCCTGGTACTCGACCGCGTTCGGGCCCTGCCACATCAGGTTCCCGCGCGGATCCCCCTTCCACAGGTTGCCGGCTTCGTTGGCGCCGAATCGCGACACGATGAACTCCTCGTCCACCAGCTCGATCAAGTAGTAGAGGCCCCAGTAGACGTCGTTCACGTACAGCGCCGCGTAGTTCGCGCGCGGAGCCGCGAGCCCGACTTCGGCGGCGAGCTCGTAGAACACCTTCTCGCGCACGAACGACGGGTCGTGGAAGGCGTTGTTCAGGTTGAGCTTGTCGACCCCGTGGATGCGCTGGCCCGTCACGAACTCGTTGATGTCGAGCTTGAACGACTTCTTGTCGCTCGGATAGCCCGAATAGCTCGTATTGCCCTTGAAGCGCACGCCGATCGTGTCGAGGTGCAATCCGTCCCAGTCGAAGGCCGCCGGTGCCAGGAGAGGCGGATCGTGCTGCTCGAAGTTCTGGACGAGGATCTCGTACCAGTCGGGCTGCGCGAACGTGAGGTGGATCACGTGGACACGATCGCCCTCGAACATGGGGTGCGGAGGGGGCGCCTGCTGAGCCGTGGCGGCCGTGGCCAGGATCGAGGAGACGAGCAGGGATCGAAGCGACGTCATGGGGCGATCGGGCCTTCCCTCCCGAGTACCCCTCTCCCCGCAGCCCGAGTGGGCGTTACGACATTTCGGTCCGACCGGTGCCGGGAAGCACCGGTCAGCGTGGCAAGGCCACGAGCGATATCTGGACCGTCGCCCCTGGCACGACGTCGACCGTCGCCTCGCCCGGCGCGAACCGGGGACAGCGCACGAAGACCGTGTGCCGTCCCGCCGGAATCCGCAGCGTGAAGCCCGACCCGAAGTGCCGCGCTTCGATGCACTCATCCTCGAGCACGGTGACGCCGGCCGCGTCCGACACGCGGAACGAGAACGGGCCATCGCTGCCAGGCAGGTCGACGCGCACGTCCACCGCTTCCGGGATCGTGAGCAGGACCTCTCCGAGGTTCGCGTCGACGCGTACGCGACGTCCCGCAGCCGCGAGGCGCTCGTGCGAGGCGAGGATCGTGCATTCGCCCGTACCGAGTCCGGCGATCTCGGCTCGACCTTCGAGGTTCGTCGTGGCCCGATGGATCGAGTCCACGGGCTGGCCGTCGGAGTCGAGCACGAAGATCTGCGCGCCGGCGACGGGCTCTCCGCTCGGCGTCCGCGCGACGACGGACACACGGTGGCTCGCGAGCGCCAGCATCACGTTTGCCTCGACCGCACCCGGCCCGTCGTCGACGGCGAGCGGCACGCGGCGTGGTACGAAGCCGGGTGCAGAGATGCGCAGCTCGTACTCGCCCGGCACGACTCCCTCGACCCGCAGCACGCCTTCGCTCCCCGGTTCGGACGCCATCGAGTGGACGCGACCCTCGCGTCCGCCGGGTTGACCCGGCCCGGGCCTCAGGCGCGCGACGGCCCCGCTCACGGCGGCGCGCTGCTCGTCGACGATTCGCACGATGACAGCACGCGGAGTGAGCACGGGAAGGCGCGCGAAGTGCACGACGAGGTCGGCGTCCGACCCGGGAACCTGTTGCACGACGCCGAGCATCGTGGTGCCGCACCACAGCGAGACGTAGCGCGGCGCGATGTCGTCCGGAGTCAGCTGCCAGCGATCCTCTTCCCAGACGATCGTCCCGTCGTCGTGGCCGATGTCGCGGAAGTTGGGGTCGACGGCCGGATCGTCGTAGGAACCGAGCAGCTCGACCTGCGAGCCCTGCGTGTCGATCCCGCGTTCCGCGAACGCCGCCGACAGCCGCGCCGGAGTGCCTTCCTCGTTGACGAAACGACCGCGCAGGACCAGCGCCGGTGCGAGGTGGAAATCCGCGCGGATCTCGCGCTCGTGCTGCGGCTCCCAGGTCAGATGCCGGCGTTCGCTCTGGAAGCCAGGCGCGTAGGCCGTGATGTGGAACGCCTTCCGCGCGAGAGGCGGCGTGCTCCACGCTCCGTCCTCGCCGGCCTCGACGTGCAGGAACGAGCTGTACGTCTTGTCGTCCTTCGTCCCCATGACCTGGACGCTCGCCCCGCTCGCGGGTGCGCCGGCTTCGTTCGTGATCACGCCGTGCAGGACGACGCCGCGCGCGAAGCGCAGCGTGACGGTGGCCGGTTCCTCCGCATGCACCGGCACGCCGGCAACCACGACGACGCCCAGCCCGGGGCTCCAGGAGGCGACGTCGTAGGCATCGCTCAGCGGAAGCCCGCTCGCTTCGAAGGTGCCGTCAGAGCGCGAATGCGTCTGGAAACTGCCGTCCGGCCGCAGCTCGTCGACCGCGATGCCGCTCTCGCCGCGCATCAAGCGACCGAGGAGCGCCGTCTCGTCGATCGACCGGTCCTTCCCGCCGGACACCGCGCCTTGAACGGAAGCCCCCGCCAGCGGCGCGCCTTCCGGATCGAGCACGAGCCCGCGCAGGATTCCCGCTGTCGGACCGACGGGCTTCGGTGCCGGGGCAGGCTCGGCCGGCGGCGACGCGAGCGGAGCGCGGTCCGTCTCGAGCGCCGCAGGCGCCGCCAACGCCGCGTGTTCGGGAGCGGGAACCTCCGCGGCCGGTTCCGATCGCGCTTGCACCGGCTTCGGCGGCGAATCCGCCGCTCCCTCCGGCCGGGTGACCATCCAGGCCAGCGCGGCGAGAACCGCGGCCAGTACGAGCAGAGCAAGCTTCGTTTTGGCGGTCATGAGAGCGACTCCGAGGGCGGCGGGTCCGAGCTTCTGCGCGGGGAGGTGCAGCGGCAACGCGGCAAACACCGAGGAGCCGTCGCCGCGGCGCTCCGACCCGAGGCGTGCGCGCAATTCCGCGTGTGCGCGCTTCAAGTGCGTGCGCACGGTCTCGACCGGCATGTCCAGGCGGCGCGCGATCGCGCGCGGCGGCAAGTCGTCGAAGTAGCGCAGGATGACGACGGTCGAGCGCGGCGCGCCGAGCCGCAGGACGGCCGCGACGAGGCGCTGGCGGATCTCCTCGCGCTCGATCAGGACCGATTCGGGCGCCTGTTCCTCCGGCCGCGCCGCGACACGCTCGTGGCGCGCACGGCGCTCGTCACCGCGCCGCAGGTTCGACGCGAGGTGGCGCACGACGGTGGCGATCCAGCCGCGGTTCGCTGCAGGCGCCGAGGTCGGGCGCTCGAGCGCCTCGACGTACGCGGCCTGCGTCAGGTCGTCCGCCGTGGGCCCGTCGCGGACGAGCCGCCGCGCGATGCGCCGCACGAATCGGTCGTCGGCCAGGATGGTTTCGAGCGAGGAAGGCTGCACTCGGGTGGTCCGTCACCATCTGAGCACCGGCCGACGCGAAACCGGTTCAAATCGGGTCGGACTGCGCGCAGCGCCACCAGATCAGCGAGCCCGTACGATCGATTCTCTACGGGCTCCACCCGCGAGCGTAATCCAGCACGACGGCTTTCCCCCAGCGACCCTGCGTCGCGATCGTGATCCCGTCCCGCAGCGCGCACAGCAGCGGGTTCTGGAGCTGCCCGAAGAAACCGAAGCGGCGCGAATCGCGCACGACCGCTTCGACGCGCTCGCGCCGCGAACGCCAGTAGCGCTCCAGCGCGGTCTCGACCGGTTGCACGTCCTTCAGGCAACGGCTGAGGACGAGCGCGTCCTCGATCGCCATGCAGCCGCCCTGCCCCAGGTTCGGCGTCATCGCGTGCGCGGCGTCGCCCAGCAGCGCGACGCGGCCCTCCACCCACGTCGGCAGGGTCTCCAGCTCGCGCACGTCGTCGTGCAGGATCGTGACCGGGTCGGTCGCGCGGATCAGGTCCTCGATCGGCGCGTGCCAGCCGCGGAAGATCGAGAGCGCGCGCTCCTTGCGCTGCTCGGGGGTCAGGGGCTGGTCGGGCGGCGCGTTCCAGCTCGCAAACCAGTAGATCCGGCCGTCGACGAGCGGGATCTGGCCGAAGCGCGCGCCGCGGCCCCACGTCTCGCCGATCGTGCCGCGCAGCGCCGGCGCGTCGACCAACCCGCGCAGCCCCGTGTAGCCGGCGTACACGTTGCGCGCTGCCGGGAGGATGCGCGTGCGCACCGCCGATCGCCAGCCGTCGGCGCCGATCAGCAGGTCGCCCTCGGCACGCTGGCCGTTGGCGAAGCGCGCGCGCACGCCGCGACCGTCCTGCTCGAAGTCGACGAGCTCGCAGCCCAGGTTGAGGCCGCGGTCGCCGAAGCCCTGCCGCAGAGCCTCGATCAGGGCCGCGCGGTGCAGCATGACGACGGGGGCCCCACTGGCCCTCTCGATCTCGGCCATCGACAGGGCCAGCATCGTGCGGCCGCGCCACGTGCGGATCGCGCCGTCGCCTTGCGAGCAGCCCAGCTCGCGCACGGCGGCGCCCACGCCGATCGCGTCGAGCGCACGGATCGCGTTGGGCCACAGGGAGATGCCGGCGCCGACCTCGCCGATCGCGGGGGCGCGCTCGAACAGCTCGACCTCGATGCCCGCTCGCCGCAGCGCGATCCCGGCGGTCAGCCCGCCGATGCCGCCGCCGACGACGAGGGCCCGCACCCGGCTATCCCACGCGCTCCCCGCGCACTTCGATCGAGCGGGTCGGCCCGGACGGGGGTGGCGGCGGGGAGCCGCGGTGCCGGCGCTTGCTGCCGAAGCGGATGATGCCCAGGTCGATGGCCAGGGCCACGATCAGCAGCACGATCCACACGCCGGTGAGCTGCCCGTTGTTCTCGTTCATCGCCGCCGCGTAGGCCAGCGTGGTCAGCGGCAGGAAGAAGAAGCCCAGGAACGGCCAGACGTTCGACTCGTACGCCCGTCCCAGGTAGTCCGAGAACAGGAAGACGAGCAGGAAGACGAAGCGCGGCGCGGAGAGCGCGAGGCATCCCAGGAGGCACGGCACGGGCGGAGAGTTTCGCCAGTCGCTCGCCCGGCGGCAAGCCGCAGCTCAGACCTGAGTCGCTGGCCTGAGTCGCTGGCCTGAGTCACTGGCCTGAGTCGCTGGCCTGAGTCACTGGCCGAAGTCACTGGCCGAAGTCTCTGGCGGCATCGTGACTGGGGCTTCTCGGAAAGGCAGACTCGGGCCAACCAATGTCCACCACCATGAAGAAGCTGACGCCCCTGGCCCTCGCGGTCACCCTGGTCCTCCTCTCGGCCTGCAAGTCCACGAAACCCGACTACACGCGGGCACTGCCGGCGGGCGCGCCGGCGCTCCTGCCGCTCGGGCCGGACGAGAAGCGGCCCGACTTCACGGCCGACTTCGCGCGGCGCGACGAGATCCTGCCCGCGCTCGACCTGTCGATCGATTGGACGAAGCGCAAGACGTCGGCGCGTCACTTCCCGATCGAGGGCGTGTCGTCCGAGCGCGCGCTGGCAAGCTTGGAGCGTTTCCGCGAGCTGCTCACGACGACGAAGGACGCGCAGGAATTCGACCGACGGCTGGGAGAAGAGTTCACCGTCTACAAGAGCGCGGGTTGGGACGGGCAGGGCGGCGGTGTGCTGTTCACGGCGTACTGCACGCCGATCCTCGAGGGCGCGACGGTTGCGACGAGCGAGTACCGCTACCCGCTCTACGCGCTGCCGCGCGACCTCGTGAAGGGCGAGGAGGGCGCGATCCTGGGTCAGAAGGTCGGCAACGCAACGCAGCCGTACCCGGTGCGGCGCGTGATCGAGGCCAGCGGGATGCTGAAGAACAAGGAGCTCGAGCTGGCCTGGCTGAAGGATTCGGTCGACGCCTACATCGCGCACGTGAACGGCTCGGCGTTCATCCGGCTGCCGGACGGCGAGATGTTCAAGCTCGGGTACGCGGGCAAGAACGGGCGCGAGTACGCGTCGCTCGGGAAGGCGCTCGTCGACGCGAAGGAGCTGAAGGCCGACCGCGTGAGCCTCCAGTCGATCCGCGAATGGGCGCGCAAGAACCCGGCGAAGGTGCAGGCGTTCCTCGACAAGAACGACAGCTACGTGTTCTTCCAGCCGATCGACGGCAACCCGCACGGCTCGCTCAACGTGCCGGTTACGGGCGGACGCTCGATCGCGACGGACAAGCGGCTGTTCCCGCGCGGCGCGATCACGTGGGCGCACGGAAAGAGCGGCACGGGCATCGGCGCGCAGCTCGACCGGTTCCTTTTCGACCAGGACACCGGCGGCGCGATCCGCACCGCGGGTCGCGGAGACGTGTACCTGGGCGTCGGCGACGAGGCCGAGCGGCTGGCGGGCGCGACGCGGCAGGAAGGTCAGCTCTACTACCTGTTCCTGAAGGACGGATCGTTGCCCACGCCGTGACCTCGGGCGTCGTGCTGGCCGTCTGCCTCGGACCGGGCGGGATCCCGAAACTCACGGTCGAATCGGCGGTGGTCGAGACGCTCGGCCTGATCGGCGACAAGCACCGTTTCCACCGGCACGGAGGGCCGAATCGCGCGGTGTGCCTGTTCGCGATCGAGGACTACGTCAGGCTGCGCCGCGACGGCATCGCGTGCGAGACGCCGGGCACGTTCGGCGAGAACCTGCTGACGGAAGGGCTCGACTACGAAGCGCTGCGGCCGGATGACGAGCTCCTGGTCGGCGACGAGGTGCGGCTCGCGATCCACGACGTGCGCGAGCCGTGCGGCACGCTGAAGTCGGTCGACAAGCGCTTCCCCGACCTGATGCTGGGGCGCAGCGGGCTTCTGTGCCGTGTCCTGCGCGGCGGCGTCGTGCGGCCGGGCATGGCCGTGCGCAAGGGCTGACCTGCAGCAACGATTCCAGCGCTGGAATGCGCGGGAAATGCGCCGTCCCGAAGAGTCTTGCCAGGTACCGGCGTCTAGCATGTTCTGGTCTTGAACGAGCCGCGCGAAAGCCTCGATCGGCCCAACCTCGTCTACCACGAGGCGCAGGACCGCATGGCGCTCCTGCCCAACTACTACGGCTGGATCGCCGCGCGTTTCGAGCGGTTCCTGCCGCGCGGTACGGTGCTCGAGCTGGGCTGCGGTGCAGGGTTCGTGCTGCGCCACTACGTCGACCGAGTGGAGCGCGTCGTCGTCGCCGTCGACGTGAACACGGCGCTCCTCGAGCGGCTCGGGCGCGAGTACGCGCGTGCGAAGGTCGAGCCGCGGCAGGTCGACTTGCGCGGCGACTGGCACGAGATCGCCGACGTGCGCGCCGACGCCGTGATCGCGCTCGACGTGCTCGAGCACTTCGAGGACGACCGCGCGTTCGTGCGCAAGCTGAAGGAGCGACTGGCGCCCGGCGGACGCGCGGTCGTGAAGGTGCCGGCGCAGAGCGTGCTGTACGGCCCGATGGACCAAGCCTCGGGGCACTACCGGCGCTACGACGACGCGCCGCTGCGCGCGCTATTCGAGGCCGAAGGGTTCCGCACGCTCTCCGTGCGCCCGATGAACCCGGCCGGCGCGTGGGGCTACCGGAAGAAGCGCGTCGAGAGCACGAACTACTCGAAGAGCATCTCGCCCGGGAAGCTCAAGGTGATCAACGCGCTGATTCCGGGGCTCGCGCTGCTCGACCACGTGCCGGGGCTCAAGGGCCTCTCGCTGGTCGGCGTGTTCGAGCGGACCTGAGTCACCGGTCCTCGGTCCGATGGTTGGGAGCCTCGCTCGGTACAACCGGAAAGAAATGCCGGGACGTGGATTCGACCAGGGAGTCCGACAGCTCACGCACGCGAGCGACCCGCGCGTCGGATATCGGGTTCGTGGAGTCCGGGATTGCTGCTCGCAAGGTCTCGGAATTCCCGTCTCGGGGCTGTGGCCACGGCCGGTCCCGTGCCGAAGAGCACCAGCCGGAGGGACAGCCCAGTCCAGCGTCCACTCCCACCCAGCGCATGTCCATTCCGCTCAACGATCCGTCCAAGCCGTCCAACGCCGAGTTGATGCGAGCGCGAGCTCGCCAGGGCACCCGCGACGGCCGCGTCGCGTACCGCGTTCCCCGGCAGGGCGGCGCGAACGTCGAGGTCGCGATCCTGTGCGAGGACGGCCGCAAGGCGACGGGCGAGTGCGTCGACGTCTCGATCGGCGGCGCCGGCGTCTCGCTGCCGCGCACGAAGGACCTCGAGCTCGTCGAAGGCACGAAGGTGCGCGTCCGCGTCCATCACATGAGCCGCGCGCGCGGGATCGAAGCCAGCGCCGAGGTCGTGACCGTGGCGCAGATCGGCTCCAACGTGCGCTACGGGCTGCGGTTCGTCGACATCAACGAGGTCATCCAGCAGGTCGACTCGTTCTATGCGCGCTGGTTCAACCGCCGCCGCAGTCCGCGCGTGATGCCCGACTTCACCACGAAGGTCACGGGCAGCGTCAAGTGGAGCGACGGCGAGCTCTCGGCGCGCATCCACGACATCTCGATGGGCGGCGTCGGCGTACTGGCGACGCTGGAGCAGGTCGCTCCGCTCAAGATCAAGGCGCGCGTCGAGATCTCGCTGAAGCTGCCCAACTCGCCGCTGCCGATCGTGTGCCGGGCCCGCATCGTCGGGATGAAGGCCTTCACGAAAAACGTCCTCGTCGGCCTCGAGTTCGAGCCGAACGGCGGGATCGAGCGCTATGCGGTCGGCCTGCAGCGCTACGTCGACGAGCGCCAGGCGCAGATCACCCAGTTCAACCACGCCGCGTCGCAAGCGCCCAAGCGCGCCAGCTGACGGAAGCTGTCCCTGACGGTTGTTCCTTTCTGAGGCAAGCAGCGCGGGCTGGGCATGTCCCAACCCGCGCTGCGAGCCTGTTCAGGCCGCTCTCGGAATCACCGCCTTCCACTGGAGCAGTTCGCGCGCCGTGAGCCGCCGGCGCGCAACGCCAGCGGCCGAAGCGGAAGACCGCGTCTTGTCGTAGTTCGTGATCTCGCGCACGTAGTTGCGGTAGAGGATCCAGACCCACAGGTGCAGCCGCAGGTTGCGCTCGCGCTTGGAGTGGCACCAGCTCCGCCGCACGAGCCTCGAGATGTTGTCGCGCGTTTGCGCCAGCGTGTTGTTGATCGGGAAGAGCAGGTTCGCGCGGTTGCGCACCGCCTTGGAGTTCACCCACTGGTGACGGATCTGCT
>JANNQS010000010.1:0-6062 GCA_031400875.1 Planctomycetota bacterium
ATCGACGGGCTTGCTGACGACTCCGTCCTGCTTGAAAAAGGTCCCGACGATCGCCCCGTTCGCGAAGCGCATGAATTCGCGCGCATTGGCGGCGTCGAGCCCCGAACCGACGAGCAGCGTCGCATCGCCGATCGCCCGGCGAACTTCCGCGAGGCGCTGAGCGTCCGGCGCATGACCGGTTCCCTGGCCGCTGACGATCACCGCGTCCGCAAGCCCGCGTTCGAGCGCATCCAACGCCGCGCGGCCGATCGATTCGCATCCCAGCGGCGTCGCGTGCTTCACGTGCACGTCGGCCAGGATCGCGACGTCGGGCGCGAGGCGCGCGCGCTCGCGCAGGGTCTCGTGCGCGCGGCCTTGCACGAGTCCCTGGTCGGTGACCGCCGCGCCGGCGTGCTGGTTGACGCGCACGAACGACGCGCCCGTGACCGCTGCGATGCCGAGCGCCGCGCGCGCGTCGTTGCGCAGCACGTTGACGCCCACGGGGCGCGGCCCGGCGACGGCGCGGACGCTGTGCACCGCCAGCGCGAGCGCGGCGATCGTCTCGGGCGGCACGTGCTCGGGGTGGAACGGCGTGTCGCCGAAGTTCTCGACGATCAGCGCGTCGCAACCGTGCTCGGCGAGCGCGCGCGCGTCGGTCGTGGCGCGCTCGAGCAACGCCGTGAGCGAGCCTTCGAAGCGCGGCGATCCCGGCGTCGCCGCGAGGTGCACGACGCCGATCAGACAGGGGCGGACGAAGACCGGTCGCGGCATCAGCTCGGCGCGCGTCTCGCGCGCCCAACGGTATGGGCCGCGCTGTTCAAGAGCGCGGCCTGGATGGAGCCAGAGGCGGGATTTGAACCCGCAACCTCCGCTTTACGAAAGCGGCGCACTACCGTTGTGCTACTCTGGCGCGTGAGCTGTCACCCGCTGGTTTCCAGCGGATCGGTCCATGGCGCGCTCGACTTGAGCGCGACAAGGGCCTGAAGCGCGGGGAAGGATACTGTGGGCGCGCCCCGACGCGAAGCGTCGGCGGGCCGCGATTCGCGGCCCCACCAGGATCTTCTGATTCTGACGGGATTCTGGGTCCGCGAAGCGTCGGAGGGCCGCGTTTCGCGGCCCCAACAGGATCTTCTGGTTGTGACGGGGTTCAGGGCGGCTCGAGACCGCCCGGGGACCGGTTCAGTTGCGCAGCTTCTCGAGCAGCTTGGCACGCTCCGCCGGCTGCATCGCGATGCTGCCCAGGACGCGCGCCGCCGCTTCGCGGACCGGCATCGGCGCCTCCGAGCCCACGACCGCCTGCACCTTGGCGATGCCGTCAGCGTCGAGCGCACCCGCGTACCGCGCGACGACGCGCGCCAGCGCCGAGCCGGCCGCAGCGCGGACCGCCTCCGAGCGGGTCTCGTCCGTCAGCGCCGCCAGGAGCGCCGGAGCCTGCGAAGCCGTGCCGCGCGCACCGAGCGCCGCGATCGCCGGGATGGCGGTCGCGTCGTCGCGCATCGTGGCGGTCGCCAGGCCCGACAGCGCCGGGCCCAGGTCGTCGGCCATGCCCAGGTGCGCCAGCGCCTCGGCCGATCGCGCGGCCAGGCTCTGCGCCAGGGCGCGGTCGCCCTGCAGGTCGGCCGTCAGCGCCGGCTTCGCGGCTTCGATGTCGGCCGCGCCGCTCGACGTGCCGGCGATGCGGTCGCCGTAGGCCGAGGCGGTCGTCTCCGCGTCCGCCGTCAGGATGATCACCGGGGTCGCGGCCAGGCGCTCGTCGCCCTTGACCTCGTCCACGATCTGCGCCGTCGTCATGTCGGGCAGCGAATCACCCACGAGCACGAGGTCGAGCGCCGGCGAGCGGCGCAGGACCACCAGGCCGCGCGCGCCCGAGTCGACGACCGTCGCGTACGCACCCATGCCGCGCAGCGCTTCGGCCAGAGCCTGACCGCGCGCCGCGTCCGGGTCGATGACGAGCACGAGCCGCAAGAGCTCGCGGCCGGCCGACTGGCCCAGCGCGTTCACGACGTCGGCGCCGGCAGCGGAGCCCGAGCGCCCGGCGATCTGACCCAGCGCGACGGCCGCTTCCGAGCGGATCGCGCCGTCCTGGCTGGCGAGCGCGGCGTGCAAGCCGGGCGTCGGAGCGGAAGCCAGCGGACCGAGCACGCGCGCCAGCGCCGACGCGGTGGCCGCGTCGCCGGCCTGGACCGCGCTCGCGAGCGCCGTGTCGAGCGCGTCGACGCCGGCACCGTTGACCGCGATCAGCGTCGCGCCGACGGAGTCCTTCCACGCGCCGACGTCCTGGCCCGCGGCCAGGAGCGAGTCGAGCCGCGTCTGGCCGTCGACGTAGGCGCGGGCCAGCCCGGCCAGAGCCTGCGCCGAGGTCGGATCGACGCGCAGCGCGTCGTAGAACGCGCGCTTGCTCATCTCGGGCGCGAACAGCGCACGCGGGATCGGCGTCCCGACGAGCTGGCCGTCCTTCCAGTCCCAGATGACCTCGCCGGCCTCGCCGCGCTTCAGCGCAATGTCGCTGCGGCGCCAGTAGCCGTCGCCCGCGGCCAGGTAGTTCGAGAGCGCGTTGCCCTGCGCATTGAGGCGGCGCAGCGATTCGGTCGCGGCCGTCCGCACGACCTCGTCCGGATCGGACGCGGCGGCGTGCTGCAAGGCGGCAACTCCCAGCGGCGAGCCCAGGTTCCCGAGCACGAAAGCTGCATTGCGGCGCAGCATCGGGTTGTCGCTCTCGAGGGCCTCGGCGACCGGCACGGCCGCGTCGTTGCCCATCTGCGAGAGCGTGTGCATGGCCAGGACGCGGCGGTCCTCGTTGCCGCCGTCGGAGAGCAGCGCCAGGAGGTACGGCACGGCGTACTCGCCGTGGTCCGACACGAGCGTCTGCGCGGCCTTGCGGCGCTCGGCCGCGTCCTCGGACGTCGTCGCGGTGCGCACGAGGCCCAGGATCACGTCCTTGTCGTTCTTGGCGGCCTTGCGCTCGACGCGCGCCAGGTCGATCAGGCGCTTGGCGATGAGCTCGAAGTCCCCGCCCTGGACGAGCAGGTCCCGCCAGTCGGCGTAGTCCGTGCTCTTCCACAGCTCGTAGGCCGCCTTCTGGTCGGGCGACATGGCCGCGACCTTCTTGAGCTGGACCAGAGCTTCGTCCTTCTTGCCGCGGTGGAGGAGATCGATGGCGGTCTTGAACGTGTCCGAGAGCTCGTCCGGTGCGTACGCCCAAGCAGGCGTAGAGCAGGCGGCGACGGAGACGAACAGGCCGAGGAACCGGCGCAGTCCGGTCATGAGGAACATCCTCTCGCGGGGATCGGAATGACGCTTGGCGGCGTCGGAGGGGGGAGCCGGGTCGTCCGCCGAGGCCGGCCCTGCACGCGGCAGGGCTCGACGGTCAGCCAACGGTCGGGGGATGATACGGAGGCGCGGGGCGCGGTCAATGAAACGTCCGCCACCCGGAGGGTGGTTGGCGCTCTACCCCGCCGACCCCGGCCGGCAACCGTGCGCGGACGGGCTGATCTTCCCCAGCGGGCGCCCGGCCGCCGCACCGGTCGCTCCGGGGTGCGTGACCGGGAGCCCCAGGACGCAGGCCGCGGCCAGGACGGCGAAGACCAGCGCCTCGCGCGCCTTCGGGTCGAGGCCCAGCGCGGCGCTCGAGCAGACGGGCAGACCCGTGCGGCGTGCCAGGGCCGCCATCTGGGCCGGGTTCAGAGCACCCCCCCCGGCCACGATCAGCTCGCGCGGCCGCTCGGGCGCGAACCGCACGAGCGCGTCGGCGACGGTCGCGGCCACGAAGTCGACGGCGGTCGCGAGCAGGTCGTCCGGTCCGCGCTCGAGCAGGCCTCGCCGGCGCGCCTTCTCGACGATTCCGTCGACCCACGGGGCGCCAAAGGTGTCGCGGCCCGTGCTCCTGGGGGGCTTGCGCGCCAGGAACGGGTGGCGCGCGAGCTCGGCCACGAGGCCGGCGTCGGAACGACCGCGCGCCGCGGCCGCGCCGTCCGCGTCCATCTCGGCCGACAGGAGTCGGCGCGCGAGCCCGTCGAGCAGGCTGTTCGCCGGACCCGTGTCGAACGCCAGGAGACCGCCGTTCGAAAGCAGCAGCGTCAGGTTTCCCATCCCGCCCAGGTTGAGCACGGCCGCCGGCCGCTCGAGCCGCGCGAAGATCAGCGCGTCGGCCAGCGGCGAGAGCGGCGCGCCCTCGCCGCCCGCGGCGACGTCGCGCTGGCGGAAGTCGCTGACGACCGTGGCGCCGCACGCTTCGGCCACGAAGTCGCCGTCACCGAGCTGCAAGGTCGCCGGGCCGCTCGCCTCTGCGCCGTCGTGGTGCCACACGGTCTGGCCGTGGCTGCCGACGAGGTCGAGCTGGAGTGCATGACGCTCCGCGACGGCGCGCGCCGCCGCGCCGAACGCGCGGCCCAGGTCGCGGTCGAGCAGCGCCGCGTCGCGCAGGCCGCAGGGTGCTCCGTCGAGAACGGCGCGCACGCGCGCACGCAGCTCGGCCGGGAACGGCTCGCACGCGTACGCGAGAAGCTCAGGCGGCTCGAGCGTGAGCTCCCCCGCTCGCTCGTGCGCCCGGATGCGCGCGAGTCCGACGTCGATGCCGTCGGCCGACGTCCCCGAGAGGACGCCGGCGACGATCGCACCCTCGCCGAGGAATGCGCGCATGGTGGACAAGGGTGTCAGACACCTTGCACCGAAACAACGCCGTTCGGCGCCTCTGGCGTGGTGCAAGGTGTCTGACACCCTTGTCCACCGAGCGCCTGCGCGAGGTCCTGCACGAGGTCGCGCTCGTCCTCGATGCCGATCGAGAGGCGCACGAGGTCGTCGGGCAGGGAGTGGGCTTGCCGCACGGCGGCCGGGATCGACTTGTGCGACATGCGGCAGGGCAGCGAGGCCAGCGACTTCACGCTCCCGAAGCTGACCGAGATCGTGAAGAGTTCGAGCGCATCGACGATCTGGCGCGAGAGCTCGGCCGAGCCTGTCTCGAACGACACGACGGCGCCGGGGCCCTCCGCCTGCCGCTCGTGGATCGCGCGGCCGGGGTGGTCGGGCAGGCCCGGGAAGTGCACGCGCTGGACGAGCGGGTGACGCGCCAGGAACCGCGCCACGGTCCGCGCGTTGGCTTGCGCGCGGCCGAGCCGTACGGCGAGCGTCTCGATGCCGCGCAGGAGCAGCCAGCTGTCGAACGGACCGAGCGCGTTGCCTTCGGCGTTCTGCAGGAACGCGATCTCCTCCGCGACGGCCGTGTCGCGCACGGCCAGCACGCCTGCGGTCACGTCGCCGTGACCGCCCAAGTGCTTCGTGGCCGAGTGCACGACGACGTCCGCGCCCAGCTCGAGCGGCCGCTGCAGGAGCGGCGAGAGCAGCGAGTTGTCGATGGCCAGCAGCGCGCCGCGCTCGCGCGTGATGTCGGCCAGCGCACGCAGGTCCACGATCCTGCACAGCGGGTTGGTGGGCGTTTCCACCAGCATGAGGCGCGTCGAAGGCTCGATCGCGGCGCGCACGCGCTCGGGGTCGGTCGCGTCGACGTACGTCGTGCGCAGGCCGGCGCGCGGCAACACCTTCTCGAGCAGACGGTACGTTCCGCCGTACAGGTCGGAGCCCGCGACGACGTGGCCGCCTGCGGGGACGAGCCGCAACAGCGTCGACAGAGCCGCCATGCCGCTGGCGAACGCGAACGCGCGCTGCCCGCTCTCGAGCCGCGCGAGCTGCGTCTCGAGCACCGCGCGCGTCGGGTTGCCGCTGCGCGAGTAGTCGTATGCGCCGAACTCGGACGCGTTGGGCTGCTCGAACGTGGCGGTCTGGTAGATCGGCGTTGAGTTGGGCCGGCACGGATCGCCGGGCGCGGCGTCGAAGTGCACGAGCGTCGTGTCGCGCCTCAAGGTGCTTTTCTTCAACGTGCACCTCCGATCGCCGCGGCGAGCTGCGTGTCGGCCGCACGCGACGCGTTGCGTACCCGCGTGCGGCCGAGCTCGAACAGGTCCCCCAGCACGGACTCGGTCGTGGGGCAGCGGCCCCCGCCCGTACCGGGGTGCCCGATACCCGGCCCCGCAACCGTGTGGGTCGCCACCCGGGTTGGTTGGTGGCGCCCGCGCGCCAAACCGGAGCCC
>JANNQS010000011.1:0-161243 GCA_031400875.1 Planctomycetota bacterium
GAGCGTGGAGACCCTCGGACTGCGCGCCGCGTTCGCGTCCGCGCTCGCCCTGGACATCGGGCCTCCCGGGGCCAGGTCGAGGGATGACTTGGCGGGCTGGACGCGCACGGGCGAGAACCTGGTGCTCTTCAAGCCCGATCCGGCTCATACGCGCTGGCTGATGCGCGCGTACTCGCTGCCGGGCGACGTGCTGCACGTGCTGCTCGGCCCGTGCGTCGTCGCGTCCCACGCCCTGGCCGGACCCGAGCCGATCGAGATTCTCGTCGACCGGCGTCGCGTGCAGGCGGCGCTCACCGAAGCTGCCGTGCGCGTGGTCTCGGCCGACAACGGACAGCCGATCGCGGGCGTCGACGTCGAATTCCGCGCCTCGAACGCGTCGGTCGGGGTGATCGCGACGGACCAGCAGGGGATCGCGAGCATGAAGGACGTGCCCCAGATCACGCTCGTCGCCCAGGCGCGCGCCATGCACCACGTGTCCGCGTCTGCGACGCTCAAGTGCCCCCTGCCCGAGACGCGCGTGATCGCCCTGGCCTGGGGCTGGGTGGTGTCCGGTCGCGTCGCTTCGGCACCGAAGCCTGTGCTGCCGGGAGAATCCGCAACGCCCGATGAGTGGGACCTGCAAAGCGTGGTGCCGGTCAAGCTGTGGAGGATCGACGAAGCGGCGGAGCTCGTCGGGTATCCCGTGCAGTCGGTCGCGGCCGTCGAAGGCCAGTTCCGCTTCGAGCCCGTGACGGCCGGGAGATATGCGGTGTCCGCCAGCTTCGACGCCATCGGGCAGCTCAAGACCCAGGACTTCCTGGATCATCCTCCGGACGGCGTCGTGCTGCTCGGCGTCGTCGATGGCGACGTCGCCCACGTCGACGTGCCTGGCTTCGGCGTGCAGGCGCCGGACCCGCGGCAACGTCATGGCGGAGTGCTGAAAGGCCAGCGCGCGGCAGGTCGCTAGGACAGCGCCCTCGGGCGCTTGCTCGCGCCCCGATTGCCTCGCTCACGAAGGCGGCGGAGAATGGACGGCATGTCCCGCCCGCTCGCGTGGGTGCTCGCCCTGGTCGTCCTGGCGGTCAGCGTGCTCCTCGTCGTGGTTCCGCGTGTCTCGCCCGATCGCCTGACGCCCGATCCGGACACGGTGCTCGCGCGACAAGCTTCCACGAGTGCGGCCGAAGTCGAGCTGGCCAGCGTTTCGGATGTCGTCGCGCGACCGGAGGCTGATCGTTCCGGCTCCGATGCGCTGGGAGCACGCGCATCCGCGCTCCGGATCCCGGAAGGAGCGATCGAGGTGCGCGTCGTGCCGAGGAGGACGGCGCGCCGATCGAAGGCGCGGATGTCGTGATCGCGCCGCATGGCCCGTGGGAGCACCTCCCCACGGTCAAGACCCGGGACGGCGGCACCTGCAGTCAAGTGGGTCTGTATTTCGGCTCCTGGGTCGTGCGCGCCACGGCGCCGCAACGCGCCGAGCGCGTCGAGTTCGTCACGCTCTCCTCCGAGAGCCCGCAGGCCACAGTGCTCGTGAAACTCCAGCACCCGTCGCTGATCCGCGACGTCCACGTGCGTATCGTCGATGCGCTGGGCCAGCTCGCGACCCCGCAGACGCCCGGCATCGACGCGCCGATCACCAGCCTGCTGAGCGTGGTTGCCGGTCCGGAATGCCAGAGTCCCGGCAGCCGAATGTCAGACAACCACGTGGCCACACGCATCTCCAGCGAAAGCGCGCCCGATGGCCTGCACTGGATGATCCCGCTTCGCAACGACACGGCGGTGTGCATCCACCTGCTGCTCGCGGACCGCGTCGTGAGCGCACGCGAGGTGGCCGCCGGACAGACCGAGGTCGAGTTCCTCGCGCAGGATCTGGCCCAGGCGACGGGCGCTTGCGACGTGCTCGTCCTCGACGCGGCCGATGACACGCCCGTGGTGGGCGCGAAGGTCACCGCCCATCTCGGGAACAACCGGAAGTGGACACGGACGAGCGATGGGGAGGGGCGCGTGCGCTTCGGCCTCCTGCCGCTGGGAGAAACGACGCTCACGGCCGACGCGCCGGACTACGCGGGCCTGCGACAGAACGTGCAGATCCCGCTGTCGGGCCCGCTCGTTCTGCGGCTTGGCGTTCCGCGCCGGCTCCACGGCATCGTGCTCGACGAGTCGGGTGCGCCCATCGAGAACGTTCCGCTCACGCTCCATTCGGAGGACGAAGCCAGATTGCGCTTGGGCACGAGCTACACATTCAGCGCGAAGTCGGGCCCGGACGGGCGCTTCGAGTTCGGATCGCTGTGGCACGAGTCGTACGTCGTGGGAGCAGGTTGGCCGCCGGTCCCGCCGGTGGCTGCAGGAGAGGAGGAATCGAAGCCCTGGAGCGCGCGCTACATGGATCCGAAGAAGGCCATCGTGACCGAGCGTGTCGACGTCCGCTCCGGGGACGCGCTCGGTGTCGTGCTGCGCGTGGATCGGAAGAAGCACTGACCGAGCGGGTGCGAGGCGCCGCTCGAGCGGACCTGTGTCAGACTGAGCATCGTGAACCCGTCTCCGTCGACGCCGAAGCGCAAAACGTGGCTGCTCGCCGCGCTGGTGGCCGTGGTCGGGACGTTGGCCTGCGCATGGCTCTGGCTGGGAGTCGATTCGGCGCAGAAGAGCCCGGACCTGGCCGGCTCGATGGCGATACCGGCGCCGACGGAGGACGTCGGGCACACGCTGCAGGCCTCCTCCACATCGGAGTCGGCGGCATCGGACGAGATCGCTGCTCCGGCTGAAGCGGGACGTACGCACGCTGGACCGAGCTCGTCGGCTTCCTCATCGAAGCCCTGGGCCGAGGGTGTCATCCGCGGCCGCGTGCTCGGCGGCCCCGGCGCGAGCGAGCCGATGCCGGCGATCGGCGTGCGAGCGACCTCGCCGCGCAGCGTCGTGCCGATCCCGGAGAGACGCGCGATGACCGATGCGCTGGGGCGCTTCGAGCTGCGCGGCCTCGTCGCGGCGGAGTGGGAGCTGGCGTCGTTCCTGCCGCCGCTCGATCTGCGCGGCACGGCGACGGCTCGCATCGACGAAGCGAATCCGTCCACCGAAGTCGAGATCCTCTTGCCGTTCCCGCGCAGAGTCGACGTCGTGATCGTCGACGCGCACGGCCGCCCCGTGCACGCGGAGACGCTCGGTCTCGACCCGGCGTTCCTGCCGCTCCTCGGCATCGGCCTGGACAATGCGTGTCGCCCGATCGGTTCGACGCTCTCGCCCGCCGACGTGCCGCGCCACCGCTGTCTCGATCGCAGCGCGAAAGGCGAGCGGAACACGTGGGACCTCGTCATCCAGTCGGCCGGTGCGGGTTGCGTCCACGCGCTCTTCGCCGACCGCGTGATCGCGGCCCGACCGCTGGGGACGACGGACCAGCGCGTCGAGATCGTCCTCGACGCGACGCAGATCGCGCCGAACATGGGGTCGTGCGCGGTTCAGGTCGTGGCGGCGGCCGACGGGACGCCCGTGACCGACGGTTCCGTCCGCTTCCTGATGGCAGCGGGCGTGAACGTCAGCCTCGCGCTGGACAAGGAGGGCCGTGCGTCCGTTCCGCGCTGTCCGCTCGGAACGATCGATCTGCGCATCGTCGCGCCGGGGTTCGTTTCGCGCGGTGCGTCCGTGTCGCTGCCTGCGGAGGCGTCGTCGCGCTACGAGCTCGTTCGCGCGCGGCGCGTGAGCGGGCGTATCGTGCCGGAGAGCGGTCACGGTGCGAGAGGGTTCCAACCGACAGCCTGGCGCATCGTGGACCCCACGGCCAGGCTCGTCGGGGCTCGTCTGCAGGCGACGCGCTACGACGAGACCGAGAGATTCGTGTTCGACGACCTCGAGCCGGCGATCTACGTGATCGCCGCCGTGCCCGAGTCGGTCGTGACGTTCACGGCCGACGACGTGCGCGCCGGCAAGGCTGTCGGGGCGGCGTACGTCGATTTGAGGCATGCCGACGTCGTCGACGTCAGCCTGACCGTGCCGACTTGGTTGCGCTGAACCTCACGGACTGCCAAGCCAGTCGTTGAAGCCGCGGATCCCGGCGATGCGCTGACCCTGGCGGTACAGCCCGGTGCGCGCCCGGTCGAGCGAGCCGTCGGGCTCGAAGAAGAACCAGTCACCGTCGCGTGCGCCGTTCACGTGCTGGCCGTGGCTGCGCTTGGCGCCGTGCGGCCACCAGGCCTCGGCCAGGCCGTGCAGGCGGCCGCCCTCGAAGCGCGCGCGCTCGAGGCGGTGGCCGCGCCACGAGGACTCGCGCACCTCGCCGGTCGCGTCGGCCGTGCGCGTCGTGCGCGCACAGCGTGCAGCCCACCAGGCGCGCACGCGGGTCCAGCGCGGCGCCGGCGGACGAGCGGGGGGACGGAACGGCGTTTCCACGAGGACAGCGTAGCCGTCGATGCCCCGCATCCAGGGCCATGCGTCGTCGGACACGACGCGCAGCGCAGTCTTCAGAGCGACGAATCGAGGACGACGATCGTGCGCCCGCTGCCGAGCCAGCGGCTCCCCTGCGCGTTGCCATGGATCGTCTGCGTGTGGTAGTTGCTCGCGAGCACGCCTGCACCGAGATCAGGAAACGTGATTGGATAGGTGAGCAGACCGCTCGGGTCGATCGTGCCGAGGATCAGGTAGCGCGCAGGCGTCGACTGCGACACGACGAGCGACACGCCCCTGAACGCCGGCTGCCACGTGAATCCCGTGTTGTGCGAAAGCGAGAGGGCTACCTCGTCGCCCGGCACACCGCCGATTTGGAGCATGGCAGGTTGCAACTCGCGCACGACCGTCGGCGCGCTGAGCGTGCGCCCGGATCCCGTCAAGAACGCCAGGCTCGAGTGGCTCTCCACATACGTGGCTTGACCAGGGAATCCGTCACTCCAACAACTGCAGCAAAACGAGCAGCACCCGCAACTGCAGTTGGCGCCGGCGACGCTCGTGGAGCCGGCATTGCCGCCCTGTGTGATGCAGTCGAGCAGGTGCACTGCGCTCACGCCCCACACGACCACGCCGTCTCCACCATCACCCGAATCGGCCGAAGTCCCGCCGCCGAAGCCGCCGGTGTTGGCTCCGCGTCCTCCGTGGAACTCGCTGCGTGACGAGAACAGAAACGAGTTTGAGCCGACAACGGCGCCGTCACCGCCGTCGCCGCCCACGTAGCCGCAGGCCACACAGCTCGCGGCGCCACCGTAGAGTGAACTGTCGTAGAGCGCGATCGAGGAGCTGGCGCACGCCAGACCGACGCCCGCGCTCGGCATCCCTACCGACGATCCGAAGAAGGTGCAAGACGCGAACTCGACGTTGCTCGATCCCTGCACGAGGGCGGCGTGGCGGACTGTGCAGAGCGACCCCGTCGGCGCTGTCGGCGCTCCCGTGAACGTGCAGTCCATGACGCGCACGGGGCCCGTGTTGTCGATGAGCGACAGCCCGTGCAACTCGCTCGTGGTGGTCAATTCGTGCGCGGTGACGGTCAGGCCCGAGAGCACGATGTAGCCCGGGCAATCGCGCACGATCACTGCCCCGTCCACCTGCACGCTTGCGCCCGCATCCGCGAGGACATCGAGCCGCGCGCGATTGACGATCGCAAAGCCTGAGTAGCTGCCGCCCTTCACGAGGATCGTGTCGCCGTTTCCCGCGGCGTCGATCGCTGGTTGGATCTGCGTGAACTGACCGCCCGAGGGCGCGACGACGAGGACGTTCGCGCTCAGCGTCGCGGCCAGGGTCAGGCACACTGACACGAGGAGAGCTATCGATGCCAGGAATCGCAACATGACAGCCTCCTAGGGGCCGGGGATCATCCTACTCCTCCCTCCTTGTCGCAGAAGTCGGCCGGCGTTGCACGATCCCCAAGCCGCGGGTCTTTCCAGGGGAGGCGCGCCAACTCGCGCCGCGCAAGCGCCGGAGGGAGGAGCGCCGCCGAGCCGAACAGGAGGAACGCGACGTGGAGGTTCACTCCGATCCAGGCCCACATCGAGATCGCGACCATCAGCACCGCACCGAGCACGCCCTTCACGTCGTTGGGCGGTGTCCAGATTGACATCGCCAGTGACGGCAGCAGGCTCAGTCCGCTAAGCTGGGGCTTGAATGACCACGAGCCTCAAGAACCTGCGCGCGCGCCTGGGCCTCTCGCAAGAGGAGCTGGCCGGCTTGCTGGGCGTGCATCCCATGACGGTCAGCAAGTGGGAGCGCGGCAAGCTGCGCCCTGGCGCGCACGAGAAGCGCCTGCTGAAGGCCTTTGCGGCCGCGGCCGAGCGCGGCATCACGGCGCCGAAGCGCGGCCAGCGCCCCGACCCGGTGCGCTTTCTGGCGGACCTGCTGGCGCACGCCGAGGCGCGGCCGGAGATCGACTTGGGCGCGCTCAGCGCGACGAACGCCTTCGTCGGCCGTGTCGTCGAGATGCAGCGCGGCGACGTCGTGACGAAAGTCGTCGTCGAGGTCGCGCCCGGCGTGCGCATGGGGTCCGTGATCACCACCGATTCCGTGGATCGGCTGGGCCTGGCGATCGGCGTGCGAGCAACCGCGATCGTGAAGGCGACCGACGTCCTGCTCGCCTCGGGAGGTGGCTGAGTCGTGCTGCGGACCGCGCTGGCTCTCGCTCTGGTCCTGGCCGCTTGTGCGCAGGACACGGCGGCTACGCGCGAGGTCGTCGTCTTCGCCGCGACCAGCTTGCGCGAGCCGCTCCTGGCGTTGGCGCCTTCGTTCGAACGCGAACACGGCGCCAAGGTCGTGTTCGTGTTCGGCTCCTCGGGCGACCTCGCGAAGCAGATCGTGGCCGCGGATCGGGCCGACGCGTTCCTCTCAGCCGACGAGATCGAGATGGACCGCGTCGAGCAGGCCGGCCGCATCGATCCAACGTCGCGCCGCGCGCGCTATGGGAACCTCCTGGTCGTGATCGAGCCGCGTGAGGGGAATCCCAGCGCGTTCCCGCCGCCGTTCGAGCCGGCGCAGCTCGCGGGCGAGCGCGTCACGCGCCTGTCGCTCGCAAACGTCGCGACCGTGCCGGCCGGCCGCTACGCGAAGAGCTGGCTCGAGTCGCAGAACGTGTGGGACCGCGTGGCCGACAGGGTCGTGCCGGCCGTCGACGCGCGCGCGGCCCTCGCGGCCGTGGAGTCCGGGGGCTGCCAGGCGGGAATCGTCTACAAGACCGACGCTGCGCGCTCGAACCGCGTGGTCATCGTGCACCTCGTGCGTGCGGAGGAAGGGCCGGCGATCCGATACCCCTTCGCGGTCGTGCGCGACGGCGCGGCGCCGGACATGGGCGCGGCGTTCGTTCAGCACCTCGAAGGGCTGGATGCGTGGCTCGTGTTTCAGCTTCAGGGCTTCACGGACCTGGACCTCGCCGGGGACTGACGTGGACGGCGGCCTGCAGCTCGCGAGCGTCCTGGGCGTCACGCTGCGTGTCGCGCTCGTGGCCACCGTGCTCGTCGCGCCCTTCGCGCTGGCGACCGGCTGGTTCCTCGCGCGGCGCGCGTTTCCGGGTAAGTCAGTCGTCGAGACGTTCGTCGCGCTGCCGCTCGTGCTGCCGCCGACCGCGATCGGGTACCTGCTCCTCGTCCTGTTCGCGCGCTCGGGGCCGCTCGGTGAATCGCGGCTGGGCTTCGACCCCGGCGTCCTCTTCACGTGGCGCGGCGCCGTGCTGGCCAGCGCGGTCGTCGCGTTCCCGCTCGCGGCGCGCACGGCGCGCGCCGCGTTCGAGGGCGTCGATCCGCGGCTCGAGCGCATGGCGCGATCGCTGGGCATCTCGCCGTGGCGCACGTGGGGCACCGTGACGCTGCCGTTGGCGGGGCGCGGGTTGCTCGCGGCGCTCGCGCTGGCGTTCGGGCGCGCGCTCGGCGAGTTCGGCGCGACCGTGATCGTCGCCGGCAACATCCCGGGGCGGACGCAGACGCTGGCGCTGGCGATCTTCGACGAGATCCAGCTGGGCGACGAGCGCGGCGCGCTCACGTTCGTCGGCGTGGCTTGCGCCCTGGCGTTCGTGGTCCTGTGGAGCGTCGAGCGCCTTGCGCGCCC
Source organism: Planctomycetota bacterium (assembly GCA_031400875.1). GTDB lineage: Bacteria > Planctomycetota > UBA1135 > UBA1135 > JAEUHZ01. The sequence goes on from JANNQS010000011.1 coordinate 7,981, forward strand.
GCGGACCGCCGCGTGAGCCGATTCGAGATCGACGTCGACCTGCCGCTGGGCCGGATCGCGCTGGCCGTGCGCTGCACGAGCGACGCGCGCGCGCTCGGGATCTTCGGGCCGTCCGGCGCGGGCAAGACGAGCCTGGTCGAAGCGCTGGCCGGCTGGCGCCGCCCGCGCGCGGGCCGGATCGCGCTGGACGGCGAAGTCTGGTTCGACGCCGAGCACGGCATCGACCGCCCCGCAGGCGAGCGCCGCGTCGGTCACGTGCCGCAGGACCTGCTGCTGTTCCCGCACTGGACCGTCGAGCGCAACGTGCGCGCCGGCGCCGCGCGCGGCGGCAGCGAGAGCACACTGCAGCGCGCGATCGACGTACTTGAGATCGGATCACTGCTCAATCAAATGCCGCCCACGCTCTCGGGCGGCGAGCGCCAGCGCGTCGCGCTCGCGCGCGCGTTGGCAAGCGGGCCGCGCGTCCTGCTGCTCGACGAGCCGCTGGCCGCGCTCGACTTGTCACTGCGCCGGCGCCTCTTGCCTTACCTGGCGCGCGTGCGCGAGGCGTTCGACGTGCCGCTCGTGCTCGTGTCGCACGATCCGACCGAGATCCTGGCCTTGTGTGACGAATGCTGGCGTCTCGAAGAAGGGCGACTCGTCGAGCACGGCGCCGCGCGACGCGTGCTGCTGGCCGCGGCGCGTCAGGCCGGCACGTTCGAGAACGTCATGCGCGGCCGCGCCGTCGCCACGCCCGACGGCGGAGCGCGCGTCGCGCTCGCGCCGGGCGTCGAACTGGCCGTCGCCGGCCTGCGCGAGGGCGCGGGCGCCGATGTCCTGATCGCGTTGCGGGCCGAGGACATCCTCGTCGCGACGGGCGAGCTGCCGGCGATCTCGGCCCGCAACGTGATCCCGGCCGTGATCGCCGACGTGCGCATCGAGGGCGAGGACGCCTGGGTCGAGGCGCGCGTGGCGGACGACGTCCACGTGACCGTGCTGCTCACCCCGTCCGCAATCCGCGAGCTGTCGCTGGCGACCGGCTCGGCCGTGCGTCTCGTCGTGAAGGCGCAGAGCTGCCGCGTGCTGGCGCGCTCATGATGTCGATACGGTGCCAGGGACAACTTCGACACCCTCGCCGTCAGGGTGCGCCGGATCGGGCGAGCCGGTACGAAGGTGTCGGAGTTGTCCCTGGCACGGTATCGACAGGTTCGGATCAGCGGGGTGGCGCGTGCAGCGCACGGCCGGTGACCGCGGCCATCACGCGCGATTCGGCCACCAGCGCCACGAGCTCGGCCGGCAGCAGCGCCTGAGGCCCGTCGCTGCGCGCTTCGGCCGGAGTCTCGTGCACCTCGACGGCCACGCCGTCCGCTCCGGCCGCGATCGCGGCGCGCGAGAGCGGCGGGATGATGCGCGCGATCCCGGCCGCGTGCGCCGGGTCCACGAGCAGCGGCAAGTGCGTCCATTCGCGCATCAGCGGCAGCACCGTCAGGTCGAGCGTGTTGCGCGTGGCCTTCTCGTACGTGCGGATGCCGCGCTCGCACAGCATGATCCGCACGCAGCCGCCCTCGGCCAGGTACTCGGCCGCGTACAGCCACTCCTCGACCGTCGCCGCGAGACCGCGCTTCAGCAGCACGGGCCGGCCGGCGCGCGCGATCGCCTTCAGCAGGCTGAAGTTCTGCATGTTGCGCGCGCCGACCTGCAGGCAGTCGATGTCGTGCTCGACGAACGCCGGTAGGTCGGCCGCGTCCATGATCTCGCTCACGACGGGCAGGCCGGTGGCCTCGCCGGCGTCCTTGAGCTGTCGCAGGCCTTCGACGCCGAAGCCCTGGAACTGGTACGGGCTCGTGCGCGGCTTGAACGCGCCGCCGCGCAGGATGTGCGCGCCCGCGGCGCGCACCTGGCGCGCGACGGCCAGCACGTGGTCGCGGCCCTCGACGCTGCACGGGCCGGCGATCACGACGACCGTTCCGCCGCCGACGCGCACGGAGCCGACGTCGACGACGCTCGGGCGCTCGCGCATCGCGCGCGCGACGAGCAGGAGCTCGCCCATCGGCTGCACGACCGTCTCCACTTCGGTGCGCCGCGCCAGCGAGTCCTTCAGCGCCTTCGGGATCGTGCCTGCGACGGCCAAGATCGGGCGCGATCGCTCGCGCGAGCGCAGCACGCGCAAGCCTTCGCGCTCGAGCGACTCGTGCAGCTCGCGCACCTTCTCCTCGGCGGTGCCGATCGCGAGCTGCAGGATCATCGCGCGTCCTCGGCCCGGAACGCGGCGCAGTGACGGTCGATCGCAGCGAAGACCTCCGTCACGCCGTCCGCCGGGAACGGGCCCGTGTGGCGCCGCAGGAGATCGTCCACGGGCGCGGCGCGCAGCGGATCCGCGGCAGAAGTCTGGACGAGCAGCCGCGCGCGTTCGTCGAGCAGCGCGAGGATCGCGCCGTCGAGGTGGCGCAGTTGGTGGCGGAGCGCGGGGTTCATGCCGGGAGGCCTTCCTGAAGGGAGCGGACGAATCGGCCGGCAGCGTCGGCCGCGTGACGCGCGTCGCCGCCCGCGCGGTGCACGTGCTCGACCAGCGCGCTGCCCACGATGGCGATGTCGGCGTGGCGGACCGCGGCGCGCACCGACTCTGCGGAAGCGATGCCGAATCCGACGGCGAGCGGGAGATCGCCGGCGGCGGCGCGGGCGCGCGCCAGGAACTCTTGCGCCGCGGGATCGAGATCGGTCGACGTGCCGGTCACGCCGTACCGACCGATCGCGTAGAGGAATCCCTGCGATGCCCGCGCCGCGCGCTCGAGCCGGCGCGCGTCGGTCGTGGGGGAGACGAAGAGCACGGTCGCGAGGCCGGCGGCGTCGGCTGCGGCGCGCAGATCGTCGCTCTCCTCGAGCGGCACGTCGGGCACGAGCCACGCGTCGGCGCCGGCCTCGGCCAGCTCGCGCGCGGACGTGTCGAGCCCGCGCACGAGCAGAGGGTTCAGGTACGACATGATCGCGACGGGCAGCGTGCTGGGCGCGTGATCGCGATCGCCGGCGCGCAGCGCACGCAGCAGGCTGCACACGCCCTGGAACGTCGTGCCTGCCGCGAGCGCACGGTCGGCCGCGGCCTGCAGCAAAGGGCCGTCGGCGATCGGATCGCTGAACGGCAGGCCCAGCTCGGCGCAGACCGCGCCCGCGCCGTCGATCGCGCGCAGTGCCGCCAGCGTGCGCTCGAGGCCGCCGTCGCCAGCCGTCAGGAACGGCGCGACGCCGCGACGGCCTGCACGTTTCCAGGCCGAAAGGCGCTCGACGAGGCGGTTCACGCTCACGCCGGCGCCCCCGCGCGCAGGCGCGCGACGGTGTCGAGGTCCTTGTCGCCGCGGCCCGAGAGGTTCACGAGCACGCGTTGTCCGCGCAGGCTCGCCGCCTCGCGCAGGATCCAACCGATCGCGTGCGCGCTCTCGAGCGCCGGCAGGATGCCTTCGCTGCGCGCCAGCCGCTCGAAACCGTCGAGGGCCTCGCTGTCGGTCGCGGACACGTAGCGCGCGCGTCCCGATTCGTGCAGCGCCGCGTGCTCGGGTCCCACCGCGGGATAGTCGAGGCCGGCCGAGACGCTGTGCGTCGGCTGGATCTGGCCTTGCGAATCCTGCAGCAGGTACGTGCGCGTGCCGTGCAGGACGCCGGGCGACCCGCCTGCGAAGCGTGCCGCGTGCTCTCCGCTCGCGATCCCCCGTCCGCCGGCTTCGACGCCCACGAGCGCCACCGAGGGCTCGTCCAGGAAGGCGCGGAAGATGCCGATCGCGTTGCTGCCGCCGCCGACGCACGCGACCACGACGTCCGGCAGGACACCGGCCGCGCTCGTCCCGACGGCCCTCCACTGCGCGCGTGCCTCGCGCCCGATCACCTCGTGAAACGACGCGACGATCGAGGGGAACGGGTGCGGCCCCAGCGCGCTGCCCAGGCAGTAGTGCGTGCCGAGCGGATCTCCCGCCCAGTCGCGCAGCGCAGCGTTGACGGCGTCCTTCAACGTCCTCTGGCCCGCGGTGACGCGCTCGACGCGCGCGCCCAGGAGCTCCATGCGCAGCACGTTCGGCCGCTGGCGCTCGGCGTCGACGACGCCCATGTACACGACGCACTCGAGGCCCAGGTGAGCGCAGGCCGCCGCGGTCGCGACGCCGTGCTGGCCCGCGCCGGTCTCGGCCACGATGCGGCGCTTGCCCATGCGGTGCGCGAGCAGGCACTGCCCGATCGCGTTGTTGATTTTGTGCGCGCCCGTGTGCAGCAGGTCCTCGCGCTTCAGCCACAGCTCGCAGCCCAGCTCGCGCGAGAGGCGGGCCGCGTGGTGCAGCGGCGTCGGCCGGCCGGCGAACGTCGCCAGCGCCGTGTCGAGCTCGGCCTGGAACGCCGGGTCGGATCGCGCGGCGTGCCACGTGCTCTCGAGCTGCTCGAGCGGCGCGATCAGCGTCTCGGGCGCGTAGCACCCGCCGTACGCGCCGAACCGGCCACGTGCGCTCAACGCCTCGCCTCCACTGCACGGAGCGCGCAGTCGGCGGCCGCGACGAAGGCGCGCACGAGCTCGGGATCCTTGCGGCCGTTCGCGCGCTCCAGCTTCGAGCTGGCGTCGACGCCGCGCGGGCGCACGGCGGTCACGAGGGCCTCGACGTTGTCGGGTCCCAGGCCGCCGGCGAGCACGCAGTCGGCGCGCGCGGCCAACGCGCGCGCCGTGGCCGTGTCGACCGGGATGCCCGTTCCGCCCGGCGCGGCCGGATGATCGAGCACGAAGCCGGCGGCCACGCCGGTCCAGGCCTCGATCTCGTCGTTGGCTTCCTCGTCGACGGCGACGCGCCGCAGGATCGGTATCGGAAAGCCGATCCATTCCTCGGGGGTCTCGTAGCCGCACAGCTGCACGGCGCGACAGCCCGCGACGCGCACCCAGCGCTCGGCTTCTTCCGGGAACGGCTCGACGAGCACGGCGACCGGCAACACGCGCGGCGGCAATGCGGCCACGACGCGCGCGGCCTGCTCGGGCGTCACGTTGCGCGCCGAGCGCCACCAGCCGACGAAGCCGACGGCGTCGAGCGCGTCGGGGAACGGCGCCGGCAGGTCCTCGGGACCGCGCAGGCCGCAGACCTTGATGCGCGGGAGCATAGAGCCCGTAGAAGAACCGATCATACGGGCTCTCCAGTGCTGGTGGCGCCGCGCGGATCCGCGCGGCGCGCGGGGTCAATGACCACGCAGCTCCTCCTTCCACGTCCGCAACGTCTCGGCCGGATCGGCGGCGCGCACGAGCGTCTCACCGACGAGCACGGCGTCGGCTCCTGCCGCCCGCACACGCTTCAAGTCGTCGGCCGTGCGGATGCCGCTCTCGGCCACACGCAGGGGACCCGTGCTTCCCGACGGCCTCGGTATGCGCGGCAGCAGGCGCTCGACGGTGCCGAGGTCGGTGACGAGCGTGCGCAGGTCGCGCGCGTTGACGCCCAGCAGTTCGGGCTCGAGCGGCAACGCGCGATCCAGCTCGTGCTCGTCGTGCACCTCGATCAGCACCGGGGCGCCGTACTCCTTGCAGAAGCCGCGCAGCCGCCCCAACGTCGCGTCGTCCAGGATCGCCGCGATCAGGAGCACCGCGTCCGCACCGTACGAGAAGCCCTCGAGCACCATGGCCTCGTCGAGCACGAAGTCCTTGCGCAAGCGCGGCAGCCGCGTGAACTCGGCCGCGCGCAAGTCGTCGAGCGAGCCGTCGAAGTGGTCCTCCTCGGTCAACACGCTGAGCATGTCGGCACCGCCGGCCTTGTACGCGGCCGCGAGCGCCTGCCATTTGGGTCCGATGCGCGCGCGGCGTGACGGTCCGGAGTGCTGCGCATCCGAGACGTCCTCGACGAGCACGCCGGCGGACGGCGAGCGGCGTTTCATCTCGCAGATGAACGCCAGCTCCGGCTTCGTCAGCGCCGTGAGCACGCGCTCGCGCCGCCACGAGTCGGGCTTCACGTGCTCCTCGAGGCGTTCCATCGTCATCTGCCGCCGGCGCGCGGCGGCGCGCAGGCGGACGGCGGCGACGATGGGATCGAGCTGCGTGCCGGTCATGGGTGGAAGACCCCGACCCAGCGCTGCAACGTCTCGCGCGCGTGCATCGAATCGATGGACTCCTGCGCGCGCGCGAGGGCCTCGGACGGCGTCGCGGCGACGTCCGCGACGATCAGAGCCGCGGCTGCGTTCAACACGACGGCGTCGCGCAGCGGACCGGGCTCGCCGGCCAGCACGGCGGCCAGCAGGCGCAGGTTCTGGCGCGCGTCGCCGCCGCGCAGCTCCTGGATGCGTGCGGCGGGCGCGAAGTTCAGGTCCTCGGCGCTCCAGCGCGGCACGTCACCCACGCAACCCAGCTGGTTGCCGGCGCCCGGCACGAGCTCGTCGGCGCCGTGCGGGCCGTGCACGACGTAGGCGCGGTCGTGGCCCAGGTCGGTCAGTGCGCGCGTCATCGGCTCGACGCGCGCCGCTTCGGGCACGCCCAGGATCTGGCGGTGGACGCGCCCGGGGCTGCACAGCGGGCCCAGGTAGTTGAAGAGCGTGCGGATGCCGAGCTGCTTGCGCACGGGGCCGACGCGCGCGACGAGCGGGTGCCAGGCCGGCGCGAAGAGGAACGTGATGCCGGCCTCGTCGAGCGCGCGGCGCGCGTCGTCCGGTGCCGGATCGAGCGGGATCCCGGCCGCTTCGAGCAGGTCGGCGCTGCCGCACTGGCTCGACTGGCTGCGGTTGCCGTGCTTGACGACGCGTGCGCCGGCTCCGGCCGCGACGATCGCGGCCGCGGTCGACACGTTGAACGATCCGATGCCGTCGCCACCCGTGCCGCACGTGTCGATCGCGCCGGTGTGGTCGTGCGCGAACACGCGCATCCTCGACCGCAGCGCGTCGGCGGCGCCGGCGATCTCGTCGCTCGTCTCGCCCCGTGCAGCCAGCGCGCGCAGGAGCTGGGCCAGCGCGTCGCCGTCGAACGTGTCGTCGAACAGCCCGCCGACGAGCGCGCGCGCCTCGGCCCGCTCGAGCGAGCCGCCGTCCGACACACGCTTGCGGGCCTGCGACAGGTCCACGTCAGCTCCGGATCGCCAACGGCTCGCCAGCGATCGCCAGGAAACGCGCCACGATCCTCTCGCCCTGCGGCGTCAGGATCGACTCGGGGTGGAACTGCACGCCGAAACGCGGCAGCCGCTTGTGCTGCACGCCCATCACGAAACCCTCCGCGGTCCAGGCGGTCAGCGCCAGCTCGTCGGGCAGCCGATCGCGCTTCGCACGCAACGAGTGGTAGCGCCCGGCCTGGAAGGGATTCGGCAGTCCCTGGAACAGGGCCGAGCCGTCGTGGTGGACCAGCGAGCTCTTGCCGTGGACCGGGACCGGATCGCGCTCGAGCTCGCCGCCGCAGGCTTCGACCAGCCCTTGGTGACCGAGGCACACGCCCAGCAGCGGCATCGCCTCCGGCAGGCGCAGGAGGAGCTCGGGCTGGATGCCCGCGTCCGCCGGCCGCCCGGGTCCGGGCGAAAGCACGATGCCCGTCGGCTCCATCGCGAGCACGTCCGCGACCGTCAAGGCGTCGTTGCGCCGCACTTCGACCTCGGCGCCCAGGCCGGCCATCGCCTGGTACAGGTTCCAGGTGAACGAGTCGTAGTTGTCGACGAGCAGGATCATCGCGTGGCCACCTTCGCCGCCTGGCGGAACGAGTCCGAGTCCGCGCGCCGCGCCGCTTCGAGCAGCGCGCCGGCCTTGTCGCGCGTCTCCTGCAGCTCGCGATCGGGATCCGAATCGAACACGACGCCCGCGCCGCTCTGCACCGAGAGCACGCCGTTGCGCGCGACGAACGTGCGCAAGCACAGGCACGTGTCCAGGTTGCCGGCCGCGTCCAGGTAGCCGAAGCAGCCGGCGTACGGCCCGCGCGTGTCGCGCTCCACCTGCGCCAGCAGCTCGAGCGCCCTGACCTTGGGCGCGCCCGAGACCGTGCCGGCCGGGAACGCCGCCGCCAGCACGTCGAGCGCGTCGCGTCCGGCCGCGATCTCGCACTCGACGCGCGACACGAGGTGCTGCACGCGCGCGAAGCGCTCGAGCTGCATGTGCTCCTTGACGCGCACCGTCCCTGTCCGCGCGATGCGGCCCAGGTCGTTGCGCGCCAGGTCGACCAGCATGTCGTGCTCGGCGCGCTCCTTCGGATCGGCCATCAGTTCCTCACCCAGCCGCTCGTCCTCGCGCGGGTCCAGCGAGCGCGGCCGCGTGCCCGCGATCGGCCGGTTCTCGGCGCGGCCGTCGCGCACGGCGACCAGGCGCTCGGGCGAGCTGCCGACGAGCGTCAAGCCGTCGGCCTCGAAGAAGAACATGTGTGGCGAGGGGTTCACGAGCCGCAGCGCACGGTAGAGCGTGAACGGATCGCCCGCGAATCGCTGCTCGGAACGCTGCGAGAGCACGGCCTGGAAGATCTCGCCGTGGGCGATCGCCGTGCGCAGGCGCTCCACGCCCTGGCGGTACTCGGCCGGCTCCGTGCGCACCTCGAACGAGCCTTTCAGGCGGAAATCGCCGCTCGCGTGCCCGTCGCCGGCCAGCGCGTCGCTAGCGAGCCGCGCCGCGCGCTCCTGCGCCGCCGCGTGGCCGCGCGCGCCGTCGGGGCACGGCACGATCGTGAACACGCGCTGGGCCGCGTGGTCGAACGCGACGACGTCCTCGTACAGGTCAAACGTCGCGTCGGGCACGTCCCACGGATCGAGGCGCGCGCGCGGCACGCGCGGCTCGAGCCGCGAAGCCCACTCGAACGCGAACCACCCGATCCAGCCGCCACGGAACGGCGGCAGCGACGCGGGCAGGTGGGGGACCTGGCGGAATGCACGCCGGCGCGCGACGTGGCGCAGCGCTTCGTGCGGCGTGCCCTCGATGCGCTCGTCGCCGGCGGCGCTGCGAAGCACGTTCCCGCTGCGCGCGCAGCGCAGGCTGGCCGAAGGATCGACCGCCAGGAACGAGTAGCGCGCGAGCCGCGCCGGACCCTCGACCGACTCGAGCAGGCAGACCTGTCGTCCCGCCGCGCGCAATCCGAGGAACGCCTGCACCGGCGTCGCCAGATCCGCCGGCCACGCCGCCCACGCGAGGCGCGAGTGGTCGGCGTCGGCGGGCTCGGAGTGTTCGAAGGGACTGTTCATGGCAGGCGGGTCAGCGGGCTGGAGATGATGCCGAAAATGACGCGGGCCCCCGCGTGTTAGGCGGAGGCCCGAGGTTGCGCGCGTCGAGAGGAGGGGTGCTACACAGCACGCCCGGCTCCCGAGGCAACCTCGGGCCGGGACCACCACCATCCGTGCAGGCCGCGCGACATACGGATGAAGCCTACCGCGGGCTGGGCCCCGCGCAAGTCGGGATCAGGGAGGGCGTGGAGAAGTTGGGGGAGTCTCTCGGCCGGGACCTGGTGGGCGGCGCCGGCAGGGTCCGATCACCCGCGCTGCAGAGCGACTCGATCGAAGTTGCGTGCCATGACGAGCACTGTGCCGTATCGGATTCGGATCGGAGCTGGCGTCAAGAACGCGCCTTCCCCGGTGGACGGCTCGCTGGAGCTTCTCCGACGCGGAGCAGGCCATGCTGTCGCCATCCAGTCTCGAGAAGCCACGTGTGCGGCTCCGCGACCGGCACGAGCCGCGCCTCCGCTTCGTCGAGTCGCCGTCCCTTGCGGGCTTTCCAGCCATCGAACCAGCGTCCGGACGAGAACGGGTCGATGCCGGTGAAGCGGACTCCGTGCTTGAGCGCGTTGTTCAGCACGTAGACGAGCGCGTGGCGCACCTCGAGCGGCGAGCGCAGGATCCGCGTGTGGTAGCGGTCCACGAACACGCGGCCGCCGTGCCGCCACAGTCGGTTCAGCGCGCGCGCCGCACCCTGGAGCAGGCGCCGCATGCTGGTCGACAGCACTTCCGCGTCATCGGCCTCGACGAGGAAGTGCAGGTGGTTCGACTGAATCGAGAAGTGCACCAGGCGGAACCCCGTCGATTCCGGGCCGGCGCGGAATGCCTCCAGGAGCACGGCCAGCGTCGCCTGGCGCCGCAGGCTCTTCAGGCCGTCGCAAAGGCGCGACGTCACGAGCACGGGAAAGCGCGCCGCGAGCTCCGGCCGCGGAGTGTGGGGCACGAGCGGACGAGGTCCGCTGCGCTTCCGGCCAGCGCCCGCACGGGCTCCACCGTGGTTGAACAGGGGCAGTTGCTGCGATTTGGGCGCGCGCTTGCTCTTACGCTTGACCATGACGTCCTCCTTCCCGAGGACGTTCGGTGCTCGCGACGGTCGCAGCGGTTCACGGAGATTTCACGCGGCCAAATGGACGACTCGCTCGATCTCGTCGCGTGCGTTCGGCGAGCTCGCGAGGAAACGGCGCGTCCACCGATGCCGCCCCGCCCGGTAAGGGATTCGGGGAGTCCTCGAGCCAAGTTCCTCGCCGGGGATGGCGCTGACACGGGCGCTGGCGAGCGTCGCTGCGATCGCCATGCCGCTCTTGATTCGGCAGGACAGATCTGCGCGTTTGGAATGTGTGCTGGCGCGAAACCCAGCGCGTGAACGCCGCGACCTCGAGACCTGCGCGACGACTCCGAGGCGTCCGCGCCCACGCGCCGTCGTCCCGCGGGAAGCAATTGGCGAAGCGGCGAACCACACATCCGGCGGGCGGGCCTCGATGCGCGCGACGAGCTCTTCGTGCGGAACCGCCGCATCGCGCGCCGTGAGCCCGCGCTCGGGACGGCCGGCGCTCGGGACGGCCGGCGCTCGGACGTGAGTGCGTTCGATGGCTCGCGAGCAAGCCGCGCGTCCACCCGTCACGCGGCTCGATCAGGAAGTCGAGAATGCCTCGATCCAGGCTCCTCGCAGGCGCTGGCGAGCATCGCTGCGAGCGCCATGCCGCGCTTGATTCGGCAGGACAGTCCTCCGCGTTTGAAACGTGTGCTGGCTCGGAGTTCAGCGCGTCGATCCCCACGGCCTCGAGCCCGGCGCGGACGATTCCGGCGAAACCGCGCGCACGCACCGCTGTCCCGCTGCTCGTTCGTCCCGTCGTGCTCGCGATCGCGCGTGCAGTCGCCGTCGTTCGAGTTCATCGCCCGCGCACGGCCGTCTTCCAAGCAGACAGCGTCGCTGCCGGATCTGCGGCCTTCATCAGCGCGCCGCCGATCAATGCGACGTCGGCTCCGGCCGCGCGCGCGCGTCGCATGTCCTCGGCGCTGGCGAGCCCGCTCAGCGCCACGCGCAGCGTGGGCTTCCGCACGCGCGGCAGGAGGCGCTCGAACGCGTGCGCGTCCATCTCCATCGTCCGGCGGTCGCGCGCGTTGACGCCCAGGAGCTCGGGCTCGAGGGGCAGCGCGCGCTCGAGCTCGCGCTCCTCGTGGACCTCGATCAGCACGGCGAGCCCGACCTGCCGTGCAACGCCGCGCAGCCGCGCCAGCGTCGCGTCGTCGAGGATCTTCGCGATCAACGTGATCGCGTCGGCGCCGTACGCGCAGCTCTCCCGCACCATGCTCTCGTCGACGACGAAATCGGCGCGCATTACAGGCAACTGCGTGAACGCGACGGAGCGCAGGTCTTCGAGCTCGCCGTTGTAGTGGTCTTCCTCGGTACCGACGGCGAGCACGTCGGCGCCGCCCGCGCGCACCGCATCGGCCAGCGCGTGCCAGCGTGGCCCGGCGAGCTTCTCACCGGGCTGCCGCGCTTCTTGGAACATGACACCGCCCGAGGGCGAGCGGCGCTCGAGCGCGACGATGAACGCGAGCTCGGGCTTCGTGAGCGCGCTCAGGATCCGCTCGCGCCGCGCAGGATCGGGGCGGGCGTGTGCCTCGAGCCAGCCCGGCGCTCGTTCGCGCTGCCGCTCGACCGAGCGGCCGCGGACGGAGGCGACGATCGCATCGAGAGTGGGCGTGCTCATGTGCTGCGCGGGCGCTCGTCAGCGCGCAGGGTCGGTGAACAGCCGCTCGTGGAGCGCCTCGACGACCTCGTGCAGCCGCTCGCGCGGCACGACGATCGACAGGTTGTTGCGCGTGGCGCCGTAGCTGGCCATCTCGGCGCGCACGCCCAGCTCGGCCAGCGTGCCGAAGATGCGCGCCTGCACCGCGAGACCATCGCGCAGGGCTTCGCCGACCACGCTGACCAGCGCCAGGTCGGGCACCACGGCGACCTCCGAAAAGGTCGACAGCTCGGCCACGACCGGCTCGAGCTGCGCCGTGGCGTCGACCGTCAGCGCGACCGAGACCTCGGACGTCGCGATCACGTCGACGACGACCTCGTGGCGCGCGAACGCGTCGGCGATGCGCTCCAGGAAGCCGTACTGGAACATCATCTCGCTGGCCACGACGTTCACGGCCGAGATGCGGCTCTTCGTCGCGATCGACTTCAGGCCGCGCTCGGAGGGATCGAGCTTGCCGACGACCCGCGTGCCGCGCTCGTCCGGACGCCACGTGTTCAGCACGCGGATCGGGATCCCGGCGCGCACGGCCGGCGCCATCGTCGCCGGGTGCAGCACCTTGGCGCCGAAGAAGGCCAGCTCGGCCGCTTCGGCGAAGGACAGCACGGGCACGGCGCGCGCGCTCTTCACCTGGCGCGGGTCGGCGGTCATCACGCCGTCGACGTCGGTCCAGATCTGGATCTCGGCGACGCCCAGCGCCGCGCCGAAGATCGCGGCCGAGTAGTCGCTGCCGCCGCGGCCGAGCGTCGTGATCGCGCCGTTGGCCTCGCGTCCCAGGTACCCGGTCACGACCGGGATGCCCTCGCGCTGGCCCAGGGCGGCGCGGATGCGCGCGTCCGAGCCGGGCAGCGGCCGCGCGCAGCCGAAGCGCGCATCGGTCGCGAGACCCGCATCCCAGGCGTCGAGCGCGAAGGCCGGCAATCCGCGCGACACGAGGTGCGCGGCGACGATGCGCGCGCTCATCCGCTCGCCCAGGCTGGCCAGGCGGTCCTGCGTGCGCGCGCTGCGCTCGCACAGGAGCGCGATGCCGCGCGCCAGGTCGCCGAGCTCCGTGAACCACGCGTCGAGCAGGTCCGGGGCGAGCCCCAGATCGGCCAGGATCCTGCGGTGCAGGTCCTCGATCTCGGCCTGGTGCGCCGGCGCGTCGCCACCCGTGTGCGCAGCCTCGGCCAGGCGGAACAGCCGGTCCGTGACGCCGCCGACCGCCGACACGACCACCACCGGATCCTGCGGCCGAGCCCGCTCGACGATCGCGCCGACGCGCCGGATCGCATCGGCGCTGCCGACCGAGGTCCCCCCGAACTTCTGCACGAGACGGTGAGCGGCGGTCACGCCGCGAGCCACCGGTACTTCTGTCGTGGGTTGCTGCATGAACGGCACAGCGTACCGCGGGGAGCCCGCCGTGGAACGGGTGCCGGGCCGGCCCGCGCGTGGATCGCGCCGCGGCCGGGCGTCATGCTCGGGCGATGGACACCGGGAACGCGTTCCGTGCCGGGCCGCAGGCCGAGTGGGGCAAGGCCCCCGAACCGGGCGACGACATCCCGTTCCTGGAGGGTCCGGAAGCGCGCGGTTCCGAGCTGCTGCGCGCCGTGCGCATCTTCGGCGAGTTCGTGCGCGGGTTCCGCGGGCTGCACTTCGTCGGACCGTGCGTGACCGTTTTCGGATCGGCGCGCTTCGCCCAGGACCATCCCCACTGCGAACTCGCGCGCGAGATGGGGCGCCGCATCGCGCGGCGCGGCTTCACGGTGCTGACCGGCGGCGGCCCCGGGATCATGGAAGCTGCGAACCGCGGCGCGAAGGAAGTCGGCGGCCGCTCGGTCGGCGTGAACATCGTGCTGCCCGAGGAGCAGGCGCCGAACCCGCACCTCGACCGCTGGATCACGTTCCGCTACTTCTTCGTGCGCAAGGTGATGCTGGTGAAATACAGCTACGCCTTCGTCGTGCTGCCGGGCGGTTTCGGCACGCTGGACGAGCTGTTCGAGGCCGCGACGCTGATCCAGACCGGCAAGATCCGGGACTTCCCCGTCGTGCTCATGGGCGTCGAGTACTGGGCTCCGTTGCGGGCCCTGCTCGAGAGCATGGTGCGCGCTGGCACGATCGCGCCCGCCGACCTGGAGGCCTTGACCTTCACGGACTCGCCCGACGTGGCCATGCACGTCCTGGAGACGACCTCGGTCGCGAAGTTCGGCCTGAAGCCGGCCACGGCACGGAAGTCGCGGTGGTGGTTGCTCGAGCGCGGGTTCCGATCCTGAATCCGGCCCCCATCCACCCAATTCCCCGTTACGGAGGGACGCACGCTCTCCTAGTGCCTCCATCATGAACGCTCGCATCAGCCTGCTTGCCGCCCTGTCCTTCGTCCCCCTGGCGTGCTCTCCGACGTCCAACCCCGAGACGGGTCCCGGGACGGAGCTCCTGACCACGACCGGGGTTCCCAGCGGGCTGACCTATGCGCAAGGTCGCCCGGTCTACCGCGCGGCGCGAGCGATTCCGCCCAACGTGGCCACCGTGCAGCAGGGCCTGAACCTGACGTTCTCGATCCAGCCGGCGTTGCCGCCCGGGCTCGTCATGAGCCCGACGACGGGGGAGATCACGGGCACGCCGGCCCAGCCGCGTGACACGACGCGCCACACGGTCACGGCGACGAACTCGCTGGGCTCGACCAGCGCGCAGCTGAGCATGACGATCCTGCCGTTCTCGTCGGAGCTCGAAACGTCCAGCTACGGCGAGGCCCCCTTCGTGCGCCTGGTCGCCGCCTACTATGGCCGGCTGGTCGACGTGTACGACCGCAACCCTGCGACGCAGAGCTCGCACCTCATCGCGCGCGACGTGCTCGTGCGCGGAAGCGTGGCGACCGGCGGCGCGTACCTGCTCGAGACGGACGTCGCCACCCAGAAGACGCGCGTCACGGTGCTGGCGGAGCTCGGCAGCTCCTCGTTCACGTCGGCCTACGACGACCTGACGGCCAACTTGAACCTCCTGTTCGCGGCAGGGCCGGGTGGACTGCCGCCGTATCCGTACGTGCCGCGCAACGCGACGATCGCGCTGGTCTTCGACGACCTGCTCGATCCCGCGACCATCACCGCGGACAACGTGCGCGTCCTGACCGGGGTCCCGACGTCGAGCAGGCAGGCCGTGCGCCTGTTGGCGGATCCGAACCACGGCAACGTGACGGACGACGACCAGGACGGACGGCTCGAGTTCTGGAGCACGCGCGTGCTGATCGACCCGGTCGTGTCGAGTCTCGAAGCGCTGGCGAATCCGCAGCCGATCCCGGTCGACGCCGACGGTTTCCCGCCCTCGGACTCGCAGGGTGCGCCGAACGTGATCGTGCGCGTGCCGACGCTGGTCGTGCCGGGCTCGGGTCAGCTCGACATCCTGCGCAACCTGTCGGGCTTCGGCGTGTCGGCCAGCCAGAGCGGGCCGAACGATCCGCAGTCGCCGACGCTCGACGTCGTGCGCGTCCTGCGCGCAGGCGGGCCCAGTGACGCCACTGGCGACCCGTACAACGGCGTCCTGCCCGACTTTGACGCGCCGCACGTCGTGGCCGAGATCCCGGCCACCGTCACGTCCGTCGGGTCGGATCCGCAGGGGAACCGGGCCGATCGCGTCATCGACGTCACGTACGCGACGACGGCCTGCGCCGCGCCGCTGCGCGGCGGCGATTCCGTGGCGACCAGCGGCACCTTCTACAGCGTGCTGGCCACGAGCGGCGCGCCGGTCGGTGGAACGGTGACCGGCGTGCGCGTCAAGATCCTGGTGCGCGGCACGAGCCCGATCGGTGGGGCGACCGTGTACGCGCGCCTCGATCCGGCGCAGGACTCAGCGCGGTTGGCCTGCTTCCTGCAGTTCACTCCGGCTCCGGGCACGCTGCCCGCGACCGCGGTCGACCCGGCGGCGGTCGTGCGCTTGCGCTCCGACGAGGCGCTCGACGTCGCGTCGTTGTCCGCGATGGACGACACGCGGATCGCGCGCGTGGCGAGCGGCGCGGGCGGCGAGGACATCGCGGCCGCGCTGGCGCAGATCCCCGGCGACCTGCACGGCGTCACGATCCGTCCGCTCGTGCCGCTGGCGCACGTCGCGGGCCTGTCGGAGACGTGGTACGCGACCGCGGCCGGCTGGCGTGACCTGGCCGGCAATCCGCTCGCGGCAGCGCTCGGTCCCGTCGCGTTCACGCTCGACCCGCAGGCGGCCACAGTGACGAGCGGCAGCTTCACGTTCGACTTCAGCTCGAACGACATGCTGCCGGGCAACGGCGACACGCAGGATCCGGGCTTCGGGCGGCCCGAGTTCCGCGGCCAGTACCTGCTTGACCTCGGGCAAGGACTGTTGCGGGCCCGGCCGGTGACGCGCTTCCAGTCCGTCGCGGACCGCACGCAGCCCGTGCCCTCGATCATGATCCCGTTCACGCCCGGCACGCAGACGCCGATCTCGCGCTTCGGCAGCAAGCTGCACGCGCAGTGGCGCTACTGCGACGTGGGGTTCGCGCTGCTCGACGAGCAGTTCAGCAACGTCGACGTCGAGCGTCTCTACTGGGCGCCGGCCGGCGGCGCGACGATCTCGGACGTGATCCCGCGCTTCGAGATCGGCCTTTCGCACGGCGGACGCCTGCCGGACGAATCGCTCGACCCGAACCTCCTCCCGAGCTACCCGAACTCGGGGCTGGTCACGACGTACGCGCAGAACGTCCTCGATGCGGCGAACGATCCGCTGCAGACCGTGCACCCCGGTGCCAGCGGCACGCCGGGATACATCGTGAACCCCGTCGACGAGATCGTGACGTCGACCGGGACGGTGGTGATGCCCTGGCCGCTGAACCGCGGCATCCCCACGGCGCAGTACACCTACTACACGTGGCGCGACACGGCGCTCCAGGCGGTCGGCGCGCCCGGTGGACCGGGCGCCGAGCTCGAGATCGTGCGGCTCGTCACGGGAACGGGCACGGCGGGCCAGCCGTACGCGCCGGGCAATGTCCCGTCGATCGGCATGCCGTTGCTCATGGAGTTCCGCTGCTACCCGGACGACGTCACGCTGGGCCTGAACGCGTTCGACGTCTCGCTGGCGGCCGCCAGCTCGCCGCGGCCCAACTTCCGCGCCTTCTCGACGGGCGGGTTCAACACGAGCGGGCAGGCCGTCGTCATCGATCCCGACAACCAGCCCGTGGCGACCGGCGGGTACAACCCGGGCTCCATCCCGACCCCGGGCGCGTCGACCATGCCGGTCGAAAACACCTTCTACATCGGCGCGATGGACCTGGTCGTGCGCGTGAGCCGCGTGCACTCGATCTGGCTCGACTCCGGCGACGCGTCGCCGGCCTGGTCGGCCACGATCGAGCCGTCGGCGGCTGCGCTGCCGGCCGGCACGCAGGTCCAGCTCGCGTACCGCGGCGCCACGGCCGTGGCGAACCAGGGAGCGCTTACGGACGCCGGCCAGCTCGATCCGTACGGCGAGCCGTACAGCGGCGCGGATCCGACGTTCTTCCAGAACGACCCGACGTGGAAGGATGCGTTGGCCCAGGTCGACGGCGCCCGGTTCCTGCAGGTGCGGATCTCGCTGATCTCGAACGCCGCCACGAACCAGGCGCCGTACGTGTCGACGCTGGGCATCGCCTGGCAGTGATCCTGAGCGCTCGGTGCAGGCGGCAACGAGCCGCCTGCATCAACGCGGCACGAGCCACGCTTCCCAGGGGTTCACGCCCTCTGGACGCGTGAAGTCCTCGGGCTGCGGAACGAGGAGTGGCAGGAGCTCCGCGCCGACGGACGCGACGACGCTCGTCGTGCGGTTCCACACGTGCACGCGGTTCGCGGCGTCCGCGGCCGAGACGAAGACCTCGACGGGCGGGCCCACGTTCGGAGCGAGCGTCACCCGCGCGAACGGCGGATCCAGGCCCAGCGCCGCGACCTGGCGCGGGTCCTCGACGCGCTGCCAGCGCAGGCGCACCCACAGCGACACGTAGCCGCCGATGCGCCACAGGAGCGTCTCGCGGCGCGTGCCGCCCTCGACGAGCGACCAGCGCCGTCCCTGGCTCGAGACGGCCGGCTCCTCGCTGGCGAGCTCGAAGCCCAGCTCGCCGCGATCGACGAAGATGCGCTCGAAACCGGCGAAACCAGGCGCGAAACAGCCGGCCAGCACGCGCGTGTCGACCAGGGGCGCGGGGCGGCCCGTCGCATCCAGGAAAGCGCGCGGATCAAAGTCGACGGCCAGCACGCGTGCGGTTCCCTCCAGCCGGGCGAACGTGGCTCCGGGGCGGGCCGGCCCGTACGTGATGCGCGCGATCAGGTCGCGATCGTCGGACGAGAGCACTTTGGATCCGTGCAGGCCGAGCCACAGGGCGTTCGAATCGTCGAGGCCGGCGCGCGCGGCGCACTCGTCGCCCGCGCACACGAGCGTGCCGCGCGTGTTGCCGACGGCCGTCAAGAGCGCTTCGACGCGCTCACCCTCGCACACCGCGCCGTAGGCCTGCGTGCAGCGCCACAAGCCCTTCGCGCGCACGTAGAGCAGGCTGCTGCCGCCGCTCTCGAGGGAGAACGCGGCACTCGTGCGCCCTTCCGTCGTCTCCTTCGGCACGAGGCGCTCGATCGCGGACGGCGTGCCCACGTCGCGCCGCGCGAGCGCGCGCTCGGCGGCGACGAGTGCAGCCAGGATGCACGCGCCGATCGCGAGCGCCAGGGTGCTCCTCATGGCGCCGTGCTCCGCGGCGACCAGCGGCGGGAGCGCAGGCCGCGCCACGCCAGCGCGCCGATCAGCACGAGCAGCGGCCCGGCGGCCAGCCCGAACGCGCGCGCGGTCATGCGCTGGTCCGGCTCGAGGAACCGGTAACCGCCGGTCGTCGGCCGTCGCGCGAGGAGTTGCGCGAGCTCCTCGGGCAGCGCGAGCGCGGCGCAGGCTTGGAGCAGGAAACGCGCGTGGTCGTAGTCGGGGAGCTGGAGGTTCGCGTCGGTGAAGGGCTCCGATGCGCCGAGCAGCACGAGCTGGCCCACTCCTCTGCGGGCCGGGGCTGGCAGGGTCGGGAGCTCCGGATCCGTCTCCGGACCAGGGAAGGTCCCTTCGATGGCGACGCCCAGCACGAATGGACCCGACGTTCCGTCCGGCACGGCGAACGTCCCGCTCGACAGGACGCCGCCGGTCCACGCGTGCGTCCACGCGCGCGGCGACGTCACGAGGATGGGCACGGCCAGGAGGCCCCGGTTCGCGAGCTCCTCGGGCTCGAACGCGATGCGGCTCGGGCTCGTCAGCAGGAGATCGCCGACGCCAGCCGTGAACGGAGCGCGCAGCCGATCGTCGGGCGTCGAGCGCACGAGGAGCGGGTTTGCCAGCTGCATGCGCACGGACTCGACGCGGCCGTCGCGCTCGGCCGTGCCCTCGATCACCGCTTCGCCGTGGCGCGCGTCGAGCATGAGCTCCGGCTCGAGGCGCACGCCGATGCGCGGCAGCCAATAGCGATCGACGTCGGGGAAGAGCGGCTCGGGCCACAGCGCCGGCTCGCTGTCGCCGCGCACCCGCAAGCGAAGTCGGTGGTGCTGTGCCGCGACGAGGGCCCGGCCGCCCGCCTGCAGATGCCGCGCCAGGACTGCCGTCATGCGCGAAGCGTCGCGCCGCGGCTGCAGCCACACGAACGCGTCGACATCGCCGGGCAGATCGTCGTGCGCCGGATCGATCGCGACGACGCGGAAGCCGTTGCGCTCGAGCAGCGCGCGCGCCGACGCGAACGGATCGCCGGTGCCGGGCGCGAAGAGACCGCGCTTCTGGTACAGCTCGAGCGCCTCGGCCGGCGTCGTGCGCACCGGCTCCGAGGCGAACGCCAGCGTCGCCGGGCGTCCGCGCTGCAACCCGAAGAACGCCAGCGCCAGGCGGAACTCGGCGTGTGCGAACGAGCCGGCGTCCAGGAAATCGAGCACTTGGCGCTGGTCGCCGGCGTCGACGATGAGGCTCGCGAAGAAGGAGTGCGAGGCCATCTCCTCGTCGCGCTGCGACGTGCCAGCCAGGAGCCGCACGCCGGCCGCGTCGGCCGCCGCCGTGTCGAGCGCGTCGGGCGCGAGCTCGCGGAACACGAGGCGCGGGCTCGAGCGCGCCAGCGACGCGCAACGCGCCAGCAGGTCCTCGGCCAGGGGCCGCAGCTCGGGTGGCAGGCGGCTCGGTGCCGAGAACGCGGCCGTGATCGTGACGTCTCGCGCCGCGGTCGTCTCCCGCACGAGACGTTCCAGTTCCGGCGCGACGCGGCCACCGGCACCCGCAGTCAGGGCCGCGCCGGTGCGCGTCCCGATCGCGATCGCGATGAACCCCGGGACCGCCACGGCCGCCACGACGAGCAACGCCCACGGCAACCCGCGCGCGGAGAGGTCGCGCACGTCGAAGGCACCGCGCGCGAGCCCCGCCAGCAACAGCAACATGGGGACCAGGGCCACGCACACCGCGCGCGCCGTCCAGCGCTCGCCGCGCGACGAGGACTCGAGCGGCGGCGGCCGCGTGCGCGCGACGGAAGCCAGCGCGCGGCGCTCGGCCGACGCGAGGCCGCCGACGAGCACGCGCACGAGCTCGCGGTGCGCGTACGCCTCCTCGGCCAGGCCCGCGTCGCCGAAGGGCGAAGCCGAAGCCGCGACGACGACGCTGCCGTGCGTGGGATCGTGCGGCGAGAGCAGCGCCAGCAACGCGCGCGGCGGTTGCGCGCGACCGGCGCGCCCGCGCGCGAGCTCCGCCAACGGCACCGTGTTGAGCTGGTCCGCCAGCGTGAAGCAGCGCTCGGAGGACGTGGCCAACGAGGTGTACGACAGCCCCAGCTCGCGCAACCGCTCCGCGCTGGCCGACAGCGCCGTCGGCGCGACGAACGCCAGCGTCCCGTTCGGTTGCGCGCCGAACGCGCGGAAATCCTGGTGCGAACCGATCGAGCGCGCGACCTGCCAGGCGTAGTCGTCGCCGCGCGCCTCGGGCGGCGGTGACTCGAGCAACACGCCGGCGTCGGCGGCCAGCCCGAACGCGGCCAGGATCGCGTCGTGATCGACGCCCGTCCGCGCGAGCACGAGCGCCTCGCGCTCGACGCGCGCAGTCCAGCGGCTGCCGGCCAGGAGCACGCTGCCGCCGCGCTCGACGAAGCTGCGCAGGCGCGCGACGTGCCGGTCCTCGCCACGCTGCGGCGCGATCCACACGAGCAGGTCCGCGTCGGCCGGCAAGTCGGCATCGGCCTCGAAGTCGACGTCCTGGACGTCGGCCACTTCCTGCAGGAGCTGCCGCAGCCGCGCGTGACCCGGAGGCGCCGACAACGCCACGATCGGACGGCGTGGCGCCTCGATCTCCTGGATCTCCGCCGCGATCAGCACCTGCAGGTCGTGCGCCAGCTCGGGCGTCAGCGCGCGCACGACGCCCGCTCCTCGGCCGGCGACGACGACGCGCAGGGTCGACCAGACCTCGCTCTCGCTCCAGCCGTCGCGCTCGATGCGCCGTGCGCGGAACGGACCGAGGCCCAGCGCTTCGGCGTGACGGCGCGCTTCCTCGTCCGAATCGGGCCGCAGGATCTGCGTGCGCACGTGCGCCGGAGATGCGGCCTGCAAGGCCGCGAACGTGCTCGCGACGGCAGCCTCGACGTCGGCGTAGCCGTGCGGCGTGCGCGTGCGCGCCGGCCCAAACCACTGCACGAGCAGGTCGACGTCGCCGCGCTCGACGCGCTGGGCCAGAGCCGGCTCGAGGCTGGAAGTGCGCGCGCCTCCGAGCTCGAGCCCGATGGGACTGCTGGCCGCGATGCGAGCCGCGACCAGCGCGCAACCGAGGCCGAGGAACGCCACGATCGCGAGCGGCAGCCGGCCGGTTCTCACTCGCGCTCCTCGGCGACGCTGCGCGCGTTGAGGACGAGGAACGCGGCCGCGATGCCCACCATCTGCACGACGCCGGCAAGAGGCACGAAACCGCGCACGAACTGCGCCAGGTGCGGGAGCGGCGAGATCCAGCGCGCCAGGATCGTTCCCGGCGCAAGCTCGGGCGCCAGACCGTCGAGGATCGCGACGGCCTGCGGCTCGCCCAGCCCGAGCAGGAGGAACGCGGCGAAGGCCGAGAGCAAGAAGGCCGTGATCTGGTCCGACGTGCGGCTCGAGACGAACGCCGCGATCGCCAGCAGCTCGGCGCCGAGCAGCAGCGCGCCCACGTATCCGGCCGCGATGGCGCCGAGGTCCGGCTCGCCGAGCCATTCGAGCAGCGCGACGAGCGGCAGGGATCCGGCCAGGAACAGCGCGAGCACGCACAGCGCCGCCGCGTATTTGCCCAGCACGACCTGGGCGCTCGAGAGCGGCAGCGTGCGCCACAGCTCGAACGTGCGCGTGCGCAGATCCTCCGACCACAGCCGCATGCCGACGGCCGGCGCAAGCGCCGCGAGGGCCCAGGGCAGGATCTGGAAGAACGGCGTGAGGTCGAGCTTGCCCGTCAGGAAGAACTCGTTCAGGAACCAGCTCGTCGTCGCCACGAGCGTCGCACCGATCGCGACGTAGGCGATGGGGGAGTCGAACGTGGCCGCGAGCTCGCGCGCCAGAACGGCGCGGAACCCCGCGAACCCGCGGGCGCGTAGGGCCGGTGTCGCGCTGGTCGTCGGAGCAGCGCTCACGCAGCCCCCGTGCTTACCGCCGACAGCACCTGGGTCTCGATCGACGCGCCGCGCGCACTCTGCTCGGCGCGCAAGTCCGCCAACGTGCGGTCCATCACGATGCGCCCGCGGTGGATGGCCAGCAACCGGTCGCTCGATTCCGCCACTTCGGCCAGCACGTGGCTCGAGAGCAGGATCGCGCGCCCCGGCCGCAGCTCGCGCAGGAGGTCGCGGAACGCGACGACCTGCAGCGGATCGAGGCCGTGCGTCGGCTCGTCGAGGAGCAGGACCGGCGGATCGTGGATCAATGCCGCCGCCAGGCCGATGCGCTGCCGAAAGCCCTTCGAGCACTCGCGCACGCGCTTCGTGAGCACTTCGCCCAGCCCGCAGCGATCGACGACGAACGCGCGCCGCTGCACGCGGCGCGCGCCGTCGACACCGTGCACGGTGGCCGCGAAGTCGAGCCACTCGGTCACGCGCATCGACTCGAAGAGCGGGTTGTGCTCCGGCAGGTACCCACAGCGCGCGCGCGCTTCGAGCGGCGTCGCGACCGCGTCGAAGCCCGCGATCGACACGCTGCCCTCCGTCGGCCGCACGCTCGTCGCCAGCATCCGCAGGATCGTCGACTTGCCCGCACCGTTCGGCCCCAGGAAGCCCACGACCTCGCCCGCTCCGACGGCAAACGTCACGTGGTCGACGGCCAGCACGTCCCCGTAGCGCTTGACGACCTGTTCGACGCGGATCATGCGGGGAGGGCGCAGGATAGCGGTCGGCGTGGTCGAGCCGTAGTCTCGAGCGCGCGACTGGCGATCAACTGTCTTCGAGGTGACAGGCCGACATCCCGAGGCCGTCGCGGTGGCCCTCCAGTACGGGCAACTTGATTCGGCAGAGATCCGCGGAAACGCGGTGACGCTCGGGACACCGCGGATGGAACGCGCAGCCCCCTGGCGGGTTCGATGGCGAGGCCGGCTCGCCGGCCAGAGCGACGTGCCGGCGCGCGCGCTCGATGACCGGGTCGGGCACGGGCACGGCCGCGAGCAGCGCCTGCGTGTACGGATGCCGCGGGCGCGCGAACAGCTCCTCGCGCGGGGCCTGCTCGACGATGCGGCCCAGGTACATCACCGCGACGCGCTCGCACACGTGCCGCACGACCGCCAGATCGTGCGCGATGAACAGGTACGACAGCCCGAGCCGCGCGCGCAGCTCCTGCAGCAGGTTCACGACCGAAGCCTGCACGGAAACGTCGAGCGCGCTGACGGGCTCGTCGAGCACCAGCACTTCGGGCTCGAGCGCCAACGCGCGCGCGATGCCGATGCGTTGCCGCTGTCCGCCCGAGAACTCGTGCGGGTAGCGCTGCACAGATCCGCTCTCCAGCCCGACGGATTCGAGCAGCTCGGCCGCGCGGCGGCGGCGCTCGCGGCGCGTGCCGATTCGCTGGATCGCGAGCGGCTCGGCCACGATCGCGCCGACGGTCAAGCGCGGGTCGAGCGATCCGGTCGGGTCCTGGAACACCATCTGCACGCGCCGGCGGAACGGGCGGCGCTCGCGCTCCGTGAGGGAAGTCAGCTCCGTCTCGCCGAGCCACACGGAACCCGTGCTGGGCCGCACGAGCCCCAGGATCGCGCGCGCGGTCGTCGACTTGCCCGAGCCGGACTCGCCCACGAGCCCGAGCGCCTCGCCCGGCGCGAGGTCGAACGACACGCCCTCGACGGCGTGGATCGTGCCGCGCGCGCGAGCGAACAGGCCGCGGCCGCGAATCGGGAAGCGCACGCTCAGGTCGCGCACGGAGAGCAGACTCACGCGCGCACCTCCGCCGAAGTCTCGCGCGCGGCCAGGAAGCACGCCGCGTGGTGGAAAGGTGCGTTCGCGAAGACGGAACCGAGCGCGGGCCGCGACGCGCGGCACTGATCCTCCGCCAGCGGACAGCGCGGTGCGAACGCGCACGACGTGTCGGGCAGTCCGCCGGCGCCGCGCGGGCCCGGGATCGCGGCCAGCGGCCGGTCCACGTCGCCGTCGAGGCGCGGCACGCTGGCCAGCAGGCCGCGCGTGTAGGGGTGCAGCGGGCGCGCGAACAGGTCGTCCACGCTCGCGCGCTCGACGACGCGGCCGGCGTACATCACGAGCACGCGGTCGCACATCCCGGCGACGACGCCCAGCGAGTGCGTGATGAACGTGATCGCCGTGCCGTGGCGGCGCTGCAGGTCCTTGAGCAGGTCGAGCACCTGCGCCTGCACCGTCACGTCGAGCGCGGTCGTCGGCTCGTCGGCCACGAGCCAGCGCGGCCGGCACAGGAGCGCCATCGCGATGCCGACGCGCTGGCGCATGCCGCCCGACATCTCGTGCGGGTACGCGTCGAGGCGCGCGTCGGGGTCGGGGATGCCGACCTCGGCCAGCGCCGCGGCAGCGCGCCGCAGTGCGGCACGGCGTGTTGCGTTCTCGTGCACCTCGAGGACCTCGGCCAGCTGCAGCCCGACGGTCAGCAGCGGGTTGAGCGCGCTCATCGGGTCCTGGAACACGATGGCCATCTCGCGGCCGCGCAGTGAGCGGCGCTCGCGCTCCGTCGCGGCCATCAGGTCGTGGCCAGCGAACGTCAGGCGTCGTGCGGCGACGCGCGCGTTGCGCGGCAGCAAGCCCAGGATCGCGAGGTGCGCGACCGACTTGCCCGAGCCCGATTCGCCGACGACGCCGAGCGTTTCGCCCGGCTCGAGCGCGTAGCCGACGTCGTCGACGGCGCGCGTCTCGCCGTTTCGACCGCGGAACGTGACCGACAGGCCGTCGACTTCGAGCAAAGCGCTCATGCGCGACCACCCTTCGGGTCGAGCGCGTCCCGCAAGCCGTCGCCGAGCACGTTGAGCGCGAGCAGCACGCTACCCATCGCGACCGCCGGAGCCGCGACGAGCCACCAGTCGATCGCCAGCGGGTTTACGGCGTCGGCGCCGTCGACCGCGAGCAGGCCCCAACTGACCTTGGGCGGCTCGTGGCCGAGCCCGAGGAACGAGAGGAACGACTCGAACAGCAAGATGGAGGGGATCGAGAGCGTCAGGTACACGAGCACGACGCCCAGCACGTTGGGCAGCACGTGCACGCGCAGCAGCCAGGGCCAGCGTGCACCGGCCAGCCGCGCTGCCGCGAGGAACTCCGACCCGCGCAGCTGCAAGACCTGCCCGCGCACGACGCGCGCCATCGTCAGCCAGTAGAAGAGGCCGATCGTCACGTAGAAGAGCGACTCGCGATCGAGGCCCAGGTTGTCGCGCAGCTCCTCACGCCAGCCGTCGAGCACCGTGATCAGGAAGATCACGACGAAGATGAACGGCAGCGAGTAGAGCGCATCGACGATGCGCATCATGAGCTCGTCGACCTTGCCGCCCGCGAGGCCCGCGACCGCGCCCCATGTCACGCCGACGATCAAGCTCGTCAACGTCGCGAGCAACCCGACCGCGAGCGACGTACGACTTCCCCACACGACGCGCGCGAGCAAGTCGCGGCCTTTCGCGTCGGTGCCGAGCCACGCGCCCGTCTGCAGGTCGCCGAAGAGCCACTGCCGCGCCGCGACGAGCGCGCGGTCGATCGGCCCGAGCTGCCAGTACTCCGGCACGAAGCCGTGGACCAGGAAGACCCTCCAGGGCGCGACCGGAGGTCCCGGCTGATCGGCCAGCGCGAGCGCGATCGGCGAGGGCAGCGGCAAGAGCGGCGCGAGCAAGCTGCCGAGGCCGACGAGCGCCAGGAATACGAGGCAGACGAACGCGACGCGGTTCGCGCGCAGATCCTGCCATGCGCGACGCCACGGTCCGGGCGAGGCCAGCGCGGCCTCGATCCGACGTGCATCGTCGCGCGCGCGGTCGTTCACGCGCTCTCCTTGACCTGGATGCGCGGATCGAGCGCGGCGTACGCGACGTCGACGAGCAGGTTGAGCCCGCAGACGAGCGCCGTGTAGAGGATCGTGACGCCCATCGCCATCGTGTAGTCGCGGTTGAGCGCGCTGTTCACGAAGTGCGAGCCCGTGCCCGGGATCGCGAAGATGCGCTCGATCACGAGCGATCCCGTCAGGATGCCCGCCGCCGCCGGCCCGAGGTACGAGACGACGGGCAGGATGCCGGCGCGCAGCGCGTGGCGCAGCACGACGAGTCGCGGCGGCAGACCCTTCGCGTGAGCGGTGCGGATCCAGTCCTGCGACAGCGCCTCGAGCATTCCGGTGCGCGTCAACCGCGCGATGTAGGCCGCGAACGGCGCGCCCAGCGCCAGCGACGGCAGGACGAGGTGTCGCCACGAACCGTGCCCCGCGACGGGCAAGATCGGCCACGCGAACGCAAAGAGAATCACCAGGAAGCCCGCGACCGCGAAGTTCGGCAGCGCGATGCCCGTCGTCGCCGCGACGCGCAGCGTCACGTCCAGAGCGGTGCCGCGGCGCAATGCGGAGAGGATGCCCGCTCCGACGCCGGCGACGACCGCCCATGACAACGCGAGCAGCCCCAGCGCGACCGAGATCGGCAGCGACTGCGCCAGCACGTCGTTCACGCTCGCGTCGCGGTACTGCAGCGACGGCCCGAAGTCGCCGGTCAAGACGCCCGTGAAGGGCCGCGTCCCGTCGCCACCCACGATGCGCGCGCCGTGCGCGTCGAGGTTGAGAGGCCCGAGGTACTGCGCGAACTGCTTCCACATCGGCCAGTCGAGGTGGTAGCGCTCGCGCAGGTTCTTCTCGACCGCCTCGGCCGACTTGCGCTCGGAGTCGAACGGCCCGCCGCGCACGCTGCGCATCAGGACGAAGGACAGCGTCGCGACGGCCAGCACGGTCAACACCGCCCACGCGAAACGTCGCAGCAGGAAGCGCGTCATTTGGCCGCCCGGCGCCGATCCTCGGCGGGGGAGCGCAACCCCGCGGGAGGTCCATGGCCTTCGACGCGACGTACGTGCGGCGGCAACGAGGCGCGTGTCCCCGCCAGCTCCGCGTCGTCGAGCCAGTACCAGAACTTCGGGAAGTGCTCGTCCAGAAGGTTCGGGTGGAACCCGCCCAACCTTGGATCGACCAGCGACGTCACCGCGAACGTGTAAACCGGCAGCATGGGTCCTTCGTCGAGCAGCAGGCGCTCGGCCTCGGCCAGCAGTCGGCCGCGCTCGGGCCCGCGCGCGCCTCGCGCCCGCGCGAGCAGGTCGCCGTAGCGCGCGTCGCTCCAGCCCGTGCGCGAGTTGTCCGAGCCCGGCGCGAAGATCTCGAGGAACGTGGCCGCGTCGGCGTAGTCCGCGATCCACGACGAGCGCGACACCTCGTACTCGAGCCGGCGCTGTGCATCCAGGTAGACCTTCCACTCCTGGTTGCGCATGCGCGTTTCGACGCCCAGCTCGCGCCGCCACGTGTCCGCGACGACCTCGCACACGTCCTTGTTCGTCGCTTGCGACGCGAAGTGCAGCTCGATCGCGGGCAGCGCGCGGCCGGGTCCGTAGCCCGCTTCCGCCATAACCTTTCGCGCCTCCTCGCAGTCGCGCGCAAAGTCGCCGTCGTGCGCGATCGCCGCGCCGTTCCAGCCGGACAGGATCGGCGGCACGAAGCTCCACGACGGCAGCTCGCCGCCGCGCGTGACCTTCTCGACGATCGCGCGCCGGTCGATCGCGAGCGACAGCGCGCGCCGCACGCGCGCGTCGTCGAGCGGCGGCCGCGTCACGTTCACGCGGAAGAAGGACGTCGCGAGGTACGGCGCGGGCTGGAAATCCTCGCGCCCGACGAGCCGCGGGATGGCCGTCGCCGGCACCTCGTCCAGGTACGCGACCGCGCCGGTCAGATAGAAGTTGAGGTTGGTCGCCAGGTGCTCCGACGCGAGGACGTCGATCGTGCGCAGCGCCACCTCGTCCGCGTCCCAGTACCCGGCATGCTTCTCCAGCCGGATGCGGTCGTTGATGCGGCGCTCGAGCAGTCGGTAGGGCCCGTTCGTGACCAGGTTCTCCGGCTTGGTCCATTCGACGCGCCAACGGTCTGGCCAACGCTTCTGTGCCGATTCAAGTGCGCGCCAGCTCACGGGACAGAGCGGCGCCGCAACGGCCAGCTCGAGGAAGTGATCGACCGGCTGCTCGAGCTCGACGACGAGCGTGCGCGGATCCGGCGCGCGGATGCCGACGGTCGCGTCGAACGGCAACGCCGGCGCGCCGTCGTCACCGACCTCGGTCGCGTAGCGCCGCGCGCCGCGCACGCAGAACAGGAGGTCGGCGTACTGCGCCGCCGTGCGCGGATCGAGCAACCGGCGCCACGAATGCACGAAGTCGTCCGCCGTCACCTCGTGCCCGTCGGTCCACGAGGATCCTTCACGGATGCGGAACGTCCACGTGAGCCCGTCTTCCGAAGTCGTCCACGACTCCGCCATGCCCGGGATCGGCGCGGCGGTGCGCGGATCGCGCACGACGAGGCCCTCGTAGAGCGCACGCACGAGCCGGATCTCGGGCACGCCCGTCACCTGCTGCGGATCGAGCGAGCTCGGCTCCGCGCCGTTGCACCAGGCGAGGTCGGCCGGCTCCAGCCGTGCCCGCGAGAGGGCGCTGACGCCTGCCAGGAGCAGGAGCACGGGCACCAGGACGACGGCGATCGTGCGCGACGCGCGCGCGAGGTTCATGGAGAGTCCGTTCTAACCATCCGGTCCGGCGCGCGCACGAAGTGTGTCCACAGGACTCCCCGCCAGGGTCCGCCCATCGGAAGCTCCATTTCAGTGTGGCGACCGGAGCGTGCCGCAGAACCGAGCGCGTTTCGCCCCGGAAGCGTAGCCTTGGGAAGCGAGCCGAACGCGGCCGTGGGGATTGGCGATGAGGCCAGCCCATCACGCCCGGGACGCCGCATGGATCCAAGAGAGGGATCGGTTGAATCCTGCACTGCGTTGGACATCGATGGTCCTGGGTGCGGCACTCGCGGGTGACCTCGCGCGAGCGCAGTCGACCGAGCGCGTGAGCGTGGGCACGGGCGGAGCGGAAGCGAATGCGGGGGGCGAAATCCCCTCGATCTCCGCCGACGGGCGCTTCGTGGCATTCCAGAGCTGGGCCTCGGACCTCGTCGCCGGCGATACGAACGGCTTTCTCGACGTCTTCGTGCGCGACCGCCAAGCCGGGACGACCGAGCGCGTGAGCGTGGCAACCGGAGGAGCGCAAGGGAACCACTTCAGCGTCGACGCCTCGATCTCGGCGGACGGGCGCTTCGTGGCGTTCTGGAGTCACGCCTGGAACCTCGTCGCGGGCGACACCAACGGGCGCTCCGACGTCTTCGTGCGCGATCGCCAGAGCGGGACAACCGAGCGCGTGAGCGTGAGCTCGGGCGGGTTGCAGGCCAACGACGACAGCCAGCATCCGTCGATCTCGGCTGACGGCCGCTTCGTGGCGTTCGGCAGCCTCGCATCTTTCCTGGTAGCGGGCGACACGAACGGCTTCACGGACGTCTTCGTGCGCGACCGTCTGAGTGGCACGACCGAACTCGTGAGCGTTGCCACGAGCGGGGCGCAAGGGAACTCCGTCAGCTACTGGCCCTCGATCTCTGCCGACGGCCGCATCGTCGCGTTCCGGAGCTCCACATCGAACCTCGTCGCGGGCGACACCAACGGGGTCGATGACATCCTCGTGCGCGATCGCCAGAGCGGCACGACCCAGCGAATGAGCGTGGCAACGGGAGGGACGGAAGGCAACGCGTGGAGCTGGTTCCCCTCCGTCTCGGGCGGAGGCCGATTCGTTGCGTTCCGGAGCCGCGCGACAAACCTCGTCGCGGGAGACTCGAACGGATTCGATGACGTGTTCGTGCACGATCGCCGTACCGGCACGACCGAGCGCGTCAGCGTGGCCTCTGGCGGGGCGCAAGGGGACGCGGACAGTGGTCCGGGCTCGATTTCAGCCGACGGCCGATTCGTGGCATTCCAGAGCTACGCCTCGAACCTCGTGCCGGGCGACACGTACGTCAGCTGGGACGTCTTCGTGCGCGACCGCCAGAGCGGGACGACCGAGCGCGCGAGCGTGGCCTTGGGCGGGGGACAGGGGGACAGCGGAAGCTTCTCTCCCTCGATCTCGGCCGACGGCCGCTTCGTGGCGCTCCACAGCAACGCCTCGAACCTCGTCGCTGGCGACACCAATGGGGCTCCTGACGTCTTCGTTCGCGACCGTGGGATCCCTCCCGCGATTTCACCCTATTGCGTGGGCGACGGGTCGGGAACCGTGTGCCCGTGCGGCAACAGTGCTGCCGGCAATGGTTGTCCGAACTCGACGAATGCGAATGGCGCGAACCTGGCCGCGAGCGGCACGGCCAGCATTGCGGCGGACACCCTGGTGCTCGCGGGCAGCGGGATGCCGAACAGCTACGCGCTCTACCTCCAGGGCACGACGCAGCTCGGCGGCGGCGCTGGCGTGGTCTTCGGCGACGGCCTGCTCTGTGCCGGCGGTTCAATCATCCGGCTGGGCACGCAGTCGAACGTGTCGGGCGCATCGCGCTACCCTGCGCCCGGGGATCTCCCGGTTTCGGTCCGGGGCCTCGTGACGGCGCCCGGCGTCCGCACGTACCAGGTCTGGTACCGCAACGCGGCGGACTTCTGCACGCCGCCGACGTTCAACCTCACGAACGGCCTGGAAGTGATCTGGTCCCTCTGAAGACCGACCGCGCGCCGAGCGGAATCCGCCACGGAGCGTTAGCCTGGAAGCGCTCGGTGGGTGAGGAACGTACGGGAGGGCAGCCTTGAACGCGTCGTCCCTGCTGCAGGTCGCGCGGAGGAGGCGAGTGATGGGACGCAAATCGTGCCGATTCGGGTTCGCCGCGGTGGCGGCCATCGCGAGCGGACTGGCGCAGGCTCAGACGACCGAACGCGTCAGCGTGGCGACGGGCGGGGCGCAAGGGAACTTCTACAGCGAGCTGGTCTCGATCTCCGGCGACGGACGCTACGTGGCATTCCAGAGCCCGGCCTCGAACCTCGTCGCGGGCGACGCGAACGGCACGTACGACGTCTTCGTGCGCGACGTGCAGACGGGGACGACGGAGCTCGGGAGCATCGCCGCGGGTGGCGTGCCGGCGAACTACGGCGGACAGTGGCCCTCGATCTCGGCCGACGGCCGTTTCCTGGCGTTCCAGAGCTTCGCGACGAACCTGGACCCGGGGGACACGAACGGGCGCGGCGACGTCTACGTGCGCGACCGGCTGCTCGACACCGTCGAGCGCGTGAGCCTGCCTGCCGGCGGCGGACAGGGCGACGACGACAGCTGGGATCCCGCGATCTCCGCCGACGGGCGCTTCGTGGTCTTCCTCAGCGCCGCCTCGAACCTCATCGCGGGCGACACGAACGGGCGCGTGGACGTCTTCGTGCGCGACCGCCAGAACGGGACGACCGAGCGTGTCAGCGTGTCCACGGGCGGCGTGCAGGCGGACCAGGACTGCGTGCAGGCTGCGATCTCCGCCGACGGACGCTTCGTGGCGTTCGACAGTCACGCTTCGAACCTCGTCGCGGGCGACACGAACAACGTGCCGGACGTGTTCGTCCACGACCGCCAGCTCGATGCGACCGAGCGCGTGAGCGTGACCACCGCCGGCGCGCAGGTGTTCTCGCCCAGCGGGCACGGCGCGATCTCGGCCAATGGCCGATTCGTGGCGTTCGAGAGCCTTGCCGACAACCTCGTCACGGTCGACACGGACCAGAGCTCCGACGTCTTCCTGCGCGATCGCCAGAACGGCACGACGGAGGCCGTGGCCCTGGATTACCGCGAGAGTCGCCGGCCTTCGATCTCGGCCGACGGCCGGTTCGTCGCGTTCGACAGTTTCGAGTTCTGGTTTCCAGCCGCCGACACGACCCCGGACATCTTCGTGACCGACCGCCAGAGCGGGACGACCACGCAGGCCAGCCTCGACCCGCACGGCATCGGCGGCAGTTCGCACAGCATCGCGCCCGCGATCTCGGCTGACGGAGGCTTCGTGGCGTTCGAGAGCGTGGCCGACAACCTGGTGCCGGGCGACACGAACTTCCACAGCGACGTCTTCGTGCGCGAGAGCGGTCCTGTGCCGTCGGCCGGCTTCTGCTCGGGTGACGGAACGGCGACCGCTTGTCCTTGCAGCCCGAGCTACTGGGGCGCCGGCTGCCCGAACTCCGCCTGGTCGATTGGTGCGCACCTCGGTGCGAGCGGTCGCGCGAGCTTGTCGGCCGACACGCTCGCCCTCTCCGCGGCGTGGATGAGTGCGAGCTCGGCGCTCTACTTCCAGGGCACGGCGAAGGTCGCGGGCGGCATGGGCGCCGTCTTCGGCGACGGCCTGCGCTGCGTCGGCGGCAACGTCGTGCGGCTCGACATCCAGACGAGCGTGAACGGGGGGTCGTGGTACCCCGGGACCGGGGATCCGCCGATCTCGGTGCGCGGCCAGGTGACGTCGCCCGGCGTGCGCGACTACCAGGTCTGGTACCGGAACGTGGCCGGCTACTGCACGCCGGCGACGTTCAACCTCACGAACGGCTACGAGGTGACCTGGGTCCCATAAGGAACAGGCCAGCCCGTCCCCGCTGTCCAATCCGGGGAACGGCCCGCCTCCTTGCGATCGGGCCACGCGCGGCGCTACGGTCCGGATCGGAGCGTCACCCGGCCCGCGCGAACGGGTAGCGTCTCTGGAGATGCGCCCCCGCGCCCTGTTCCTGGCTGCCCTCGTCCCCGCCGCCCTCGTGGCGGCTTACGTGGCGTTCGCGGGCGTGCCCAGGACGTCGGCGGCGCCCCCTGGCGCAATCGACCAGCGTCCTGCTCGCGCACCGCAGGTGGCGGCGGTCGACGCGCTGCACCCGGACAACCAGCCCGGGGTCGACGGCAAACGTCCGCCCGCACCGGCACCGGCCTGGGGCGGGCGCTTCACGATCCACACCGAGAGCCTGCCGGTTCACTTGAACCTCCCTCTGACGAGCACGGCCTACGCGCGGCGCATCGCAAGCGAGGTCCACGCCTGGTTGATGACCTGGAACCCGATCACGCTCGTGCTCGTGCCGGAGCTGGCGAAGTCCCTCGTGGTCGAGGACACGCTCACGCGCACGAGCGGCGAGCCGGCCATCCTCTACGGGCGCGTCGAGGACGGCGGCGAGGAGTGGATCGTCGCGTCGAAGGGCACGACGACGCGCGTGAAGAAGAGCGACACCGCGAGCGTTGCGAAGAGCACGGTGTTCACGTTCCCCCTGCGCGACGACATCCGCTGGCACGACGGCCATCCGTTCGACGCAGCGGACGTCGTGTTCTCGTGGAGCATCTACGGGAACATGGACGTCAAGTGCCAGGCGCGGCGCTGGCAGTTCCAGAAGATCGTCTCGGCCGAGGCGCTCGACGAGCACACCGTCCGCTTCGTCTACGCCGAGCAGTACTACAACGCGCTGACGACGGTGGGGGACCTGTTCATCCTCCCGCGGCACCTGTACGACCCGACCGATCCCGACCACGCGAAGGCGGATCCGGAGTTCCATGCATCGCGTCTCGCCAAGGATCCGGCCTGGAAGCCCGGTCCGAAGGACGTGGCCGACTGCGTCAACGACAACGTCCACAACCGGCAGTTCGTCGGCCTCGGGGCGTACAAGCTCGCGTCGTGGGGCGACGACAGCGTCGAGATCGAGCGCGCGCCGGGCTGGCGCGCGTTCTCCGAGCCGGGGTACTTCGACCGTGTGCGCTGGCGGCTCGTGGCGAACTTCGGCGCGGCGTTCCGCGCGCTCGTCGCGGGCGAGATGGACTTCGACGACGCGGTCACGGCGGACGACTACTTCGGGTCCGTCGCGACATCGGGAGATTTCCAACGCCGCTTCTACGTCGGCACGCACCGCTCGCAGATCTACTGGTTCGTGGCCTGGAACACGCGTTCGCCCAAGTTGTCGGATCCGCGGGTGCGGCGCGCGCTGGCGCACCTTGCGGACCTCGAGAGCTACCGTCAGAGCTACTACCGCGGGCTGGCCGAGATCATGAACGGGCCGTTCCTGCCGGGAGCCGCAGCGCGCGATCCGGCGATCGCGCCGCTAGCTCACGACATCGCGCGCGCCGAGGAGCTCTTGACCGAGGCCGGCTGGATCGATCGCGACGGAGACGGCATCCGGGACAAGGAGGGCGTCGCGCTCGAGATCGAGCTGCTCGTGCAGGCACAGAACACGGCCGCGCTGACGTTCGCGGCCAAGTACCAGGAGGACCTGGCGCGCGGCGGCGTGCGACTGAAGGTCCAGACCCTCGAGTTCACGGTGCTCGAGGAACGCAAGAAGAAGCGAGAGTTCGAGGCCGTGCAGTCCGCCTGGGCCGTCGCGCCCGAGGCCGACCCGGAGCAGACCTGGCACTCGCGCTGGGTCGCGTCCGCCGAAAAGAGCTCGAACTTCGTGGGCCTCGCCGATCCGGAGGTCGACGCGCTGATCGAATCCGGCCAGCGCGAGCTGGATCCGGCGCGGCGCGCGGCGATCTGGCACAAGCTGCAAGCGCGCTTGATGGAATTGCAGCCGTACCTCTTCTGCTACTCGCCGTTGCGCAAGTTCGCGCTGCTGCGCTCCGTGCGCGGCTTCCAGGAGACGGCGATGGACCCGAACTGGAACCTGCGCTCCCTCCACTACGTCGCCGGCACGCCGGGGACGCGCGATCGACCGTGAGCGGGACCTGAGCCGCAGCTTGGCGCGCTGGATCTTGCGACGGATCGCGTGGATGGGCCCGACGCTGCTCGGCATCACGCTGGTCGTCTTCCTCGCGGTCCACATGGCGCCGGGCGATCCGACCGCCGTGCTGGAGGATGCGCATGCGGCGAACCCGTCGATCGACGCGGCGGCGGACGCCGCGCGCTTCCGCGCCGAGCACCTGCTCGACGCCTCGCTGGCGCGCCAGTACCTGCACTTCCTGGGGCCGTTCGACCTGTCGCCGCGCGGGCACCGCTGGTTTGGCGGCAGCGGCGACCGACCGTGGCACGGACTCCTGGCGTTTGACTTCGGCGACGAATGGGCGCGGCCCGGCGTGCGCGTCGCGCCCGAAATCGCGCGCCGTCTGCTCGTGACGGTGCCGCTCTCGGCCGCGGCGACGCTGCTCGCGTACCTGGTCGCGGTGCCGCTCGGCGCGTGGTGCGCGCTGCGCAATGGCAAGCGGCGCGAGACGCTCGTCACGGGCGCGCTGCTCGCGGTCCACGCGCTGCCGACGTTCTGGGTCGCGCTGCTCCTGATCCTGGCGCTCGGGCCGACGGGCCTCGACCTGCTGCCCGTCTTCGGGCTCGCCAGCAGCGCGAAGGAGGGCGCCGGCGGATTCGAGCGCGCGCTCGACGTCGTCGCACACGCCGTGTTGCCCGTGCTGGCGCTGGCGTCGGTCAGCGTCGCGTGGCTCGCGCGCCACGTGCGCGGCAGCGTGCTGCAGGAGCTGCGCGCCGACTACGTGCGCACGGCGCGCGCGGCCGGCATTCCGGCGCGGGCGGTGCTGACGCGCCACGCGTTGCCCAACGCGCTGCTGCCCGTGCTCACGCTGCTCGGCACGGTCCTGCCGGCGCTGGTGGGCGGCTCGGTGGTCGTCGAGACGATCTTCGGGATCGAGGGGATGGGCAAGTACGCCTACGACGGCCTCCTCAAGCGCGATCTGAACGTCATCCTCGCGACGACGACGCTGTCGGCCGTCCTGACTCTGTTCGGGCTGCTCGTATCGGACATCGCCTACGCGCTGTGCGATCCTCGCATCCGCCTGGAGCGCGAGCGTGGCTGAGCTCGCGCGTCCGCTGCGTCGCTTCTTCGCGCAGCGCCGCGCGCGCGCCGGGCTGTGGATCCTCGGGATCTTGACCGTGCTGGCGGCCTGGGCGCCGTTCCTGGCGAACGACAAGCCGTTCCTGCTCGTGGCCGCGGACCATGGAGCGGCCGAGCGCGCGCGCATGGAGCTCGTGCCACTGGCCGAGTCGTGCGCGCACTGGTTCCGCGATTCCGCGACGGACCAGCGGCAAGCCGAGCGCGAGTTGGCGGCGTTGCGCGAGCGCGTCGATCGCCTCGCCCTGGCCGCGGGACCCGAACGCTTCGTCTGGCTTCGCAGCGCCATCGACGGGTTGCGACCGAACGATCCGGCGTCCGCCGACGCGGTGGTCGCGGCAGCGCGCGCCGCGCGCATCGAGCTCGAGGGCGTGACGCTGGCGCCTCGGGTCGAGCGCACGTTCCCGCTCTTCGCCGCGCTCGGACCTTTCGACGTGGCGCTGGTGCTCTTGCCGCTCACCGCGCTGGCGGGTTGGCTCTTCCGCCGGCGGCTCCGCTTCAGCGTCGCGTGGGCCGTCGCTCTCGTGCCGCCGCTCGTCGCCGCGTTGCTCGTCGCGATCTTCGCGCCCGCGCCGCAGCTTCAAGCGCCGGGTGCGATCAAGATCGACATCGCGCGCGGCAAGTTGCAGGTCGAGCGCGTGATGTTCGCGCCGATCGCGATGGGTTACGCCGAGACGAACCTGGGCGAAGCCTGGCGGCCCCCGACGTGGACCGCACATGCCGCGCTGGACGTCGATGGCCGCTACGCGACGGGACCGCGCGCCGGCGCGATTCCGGCCGGGAAACCGGAGGTCCGGCCGGGCGAGCGCGCGCTCGACCATCCGGCGCGCCATCTGCTGGGCACCGACGCGCTCGGTCGCGACGTCCTCGCGCGCATCCTGTGGGGCGGCCGCGTGAGCCTCGCGATCGGCTTCGCCGCGGCGTTGCTGCTCAGCCTGATCGGCACGCTCGTGGGGGCGGCGGCCGGGTTCCTGGGCGGATGGGTCGACGCGGTGCTCTCGCGCACGATCGAGGTCGTGCTGTGCTTCCCGGCCTTCTTCCTGGTCCTGTGCGCGATCGCGTGGACGGACCCCGACGTCGTGCCGGTGCCGGTCGCGGTCGTGCTCGTCATCGCGGCGGTCGGCTGGACCGGCACCGCGCGGCTCGTGCGCGCCGAAGCGCTGCGCGTCGCCTCGCTCGAGCACGTGCTGGCCGCGCGCGCGCTGGGCCTCGCGCCGCTGCGCATCCTCCTGCGGCACGTCCTGCCGAACGCGATGGGACCGGCGCTCGTCGCGTTCGGCTTCGCGGCCGGCGGCGCGATCGCGGTCGAGTCGTCGCTGGCGTTCCTGGGCCTGGGCGTGCAGGTGCCCGTGCCCTCGTGGGGCGGGCTCGTGGGCGAGGCGCGCGGCATGGACCACGCCTGGGCCTGGATCGCGCCGGGCGCGCTCGTGTTCCTGGCGGTGCTGGCCTGGATCCTCGTGGCCGAAGCCGCGCGCGAAGCGCTCGAGCCGCGCACGGCGGAGGGCGCGGAGACCGTGCACGATGCGGCGCACGTCGCGGCCGAAGTCCAGGTGAGTGCATGAACGAGCCGCTCCTCGCGTTGCGCGGTCTCGCGGCCACCGTCACCACGGCGGGGGGACGCGCGCGCGCCGTCGAAGGCGTCGACCTGGATCTCGAACGCGGCGGCGCGCTGGCGCTCGTGGGCGAGTCGGGCTCGGGCAAGACGCTCACGGCGCTGTCGATCACGAACCTCGCGCCGGCTGGTGTCGCGTACACGGGATCCGTGCGCTTCGACGGCGTCGAGATGCTGGGTCTGGCGGAGCGCGAGCTCGAGCGCCGCCGCGGGCGCGCGATCGGCACCGTCTTCCAGGACACGGGCGCGGCGCTCGATCCGCTGCGCCGCGTCGCCGACCAGATCGCCGAGCCGGCCGTGCACCACCTGGGTCTCGACGTCGCAACGGCGCGGCAGCACGCACTTGCGGCGCTGGGGCGACTGGCCGTGCCGGATCCGGCGCGGGTCGCGCGCGCATTCCCGCACGAGCTGTCGGGCGGCATGCGACAGCGCGCGACGCTGGCGCTGGCGTTGGCGTGCTCGCCGCGGCTCCTCGTGCTCGACGAGCCGACGAGCGCGCTCGATCCCAGCAGCGCGGCCGCGGTGCTGGCGCTCGTGCACGAGCTGCGCGTCGAATCCGGCCTGGCGCTGCTGCTCGTGACGCACGACCTGGGCCTCGTCGCGGCGCACGCCGACCGCGTCGCGGTGATGTACGCCGGGCGCGTCGTCGAGGAAGGGCCCGCGCGCGCGGTGCTGGAGCGGCCGGCGCATCCTTACACCCTGGGCTTGCTGCGCTCGTTGCCGGCGCGGGCCGCGCGCGGCGATAAGCTCGGCGCGATCCCGGGCGCGCCGCCGTCGCTCGACGCGCGCCCGTCGGGCTGCGCGTTCCGCACGCGCTGTCCGCTGGCGCGCGCGCAGTGCGAGCACCGGCCACCGCTGGAGGCCGTGGGCGAGGACCGTCGCAGCGCTTGCTGGTTTGCGCACGAGGTGCCTGCGCCGTGAGTGCCGCCGATCCTCTCCTCCTGGCGCACGACCTGGTGGTCGAGCACCGCCGTGCGGGCACGTTCGGACGCGCGGAACCGGCGGTACGCGCGCTCGACGGCGTGTCGCTCGAAATCCGTCGCGGCGAAGTGCTGGCCGTCGTGGGGGAGTCGGGCGCGGGCAAGTCGACGCTCGTGCGCGCGCTGCTCGCCCTCGAGCGGCCGCGTTCGGGGACGGTGGCCTGGAGCCCCGCACCGGAGCGATCCCCGGTCGACGTGCGCACCCTGACCGCGCGTGAGCTGCGCGCGGCAAGGCCGCGCTTCCAGGTCGTGTTCCAGGATCCGCTGGCGAGCCACGATCCGCGCTGGACGGCGCGTGCCACGCTAGGCGAAGCATTCGGCGCCGGCGGGCAGGCGAGCGGCGAGGTCGCAGCCGTCGAGCTGCTCGAGCGCGTCGGCCTCGCACGCGAGCACCTCGAGCGCCTGCCGCACGAGATGTCCGGAGGCCAGCGCCAGCGCCTGTGCCTCGCGCGCGCGCTGGCGACGCAGCCGGACCTCATCGCGCTCGACGAGCCCGTCGCGGCGCTCGACGCGTCCGTGCAGGCGCAGGTGCTCGAGCTGCTCGTCGACCTGCGCCGCGAGCGCGGGCTCGCGTACGTGCTGGTCACGCACGATTTGGCGCTGGTCGCGTGGCTCGCGGACCGCGTCGCGGTGCTCGACCGCGGTCGCATCGTGGAGCAGGGCGACGCGCGCGAGGTCCTGCGCGCGCCGCAGCACGCCGCGACGCGCGCGATGGTGGAAGCTCGTCGCGCGCTGGAAGCCTGAGACCGATACGGTGCCAGGGACAACTTCGACAGGTTCACCTCGACACTTGGTCCCGACGATCCTTGTCCCCCGCGAGGGTGTCGAAGTCGTCCCTGGCACCGTACCGACAGTCTCGGACTCTCAGGGCAGCGGCACGCCGAATTCGCGCACGAGAATGCCGCGCAGCTCCTCGAAGTCCTCGACCGTGTAGTCGGGAGCGATCCCGGTGCCGTCCAGGCCGTGGCGCGCGGCGCGACGCGCCCACACCGTGATCATGCCGATCGACTTGGGCGGCGCGATGTCGTGCTCGGGGCTGTCGCCAACGTACATGACCTCGCCCGCGGGCAGGCCCATGTCGGCCAGCGCGGTCGCGTAGAGCTTCGGGTTGGGCTTGCTGATCCCGATCTGGTCCGAGATGAACACGGCGCGCGGGTCGAGGTAGGGCACGAGGCCCAGGCGCACGAGCTTCTCGGCCTGCTTGACCGTCCAGCCGTGCGTCACGACGCCCAGGCGCATGCCGGCCTTCTTGAGGTCGTGGAACAGCGGGAACACGTCGTCGAACGGCGCCAGCTCGCGGAACTTCGTGTCGTGGTACGCGGCGACGCCGGCGGCCACGATCAGCGCGGAGTTGAGCCCCTTCAGGCACGACGGCCGCAGGCGCTGGATGAGCTTGTCGAAGTGGTGCTCGTAGTTCGAGCTGAACTCGGCCAGCACCTCGTCGAGCTCGCGCAGCACGACCTCCTCGGGCACGTCGAGTCCGGCCTGGATCATCGCGCGCACGGCGTTGCGGCGCGCCTTGCGGGCGAACTCGGTCGTCGAGAACAGCGTGTCGTCGATGTCGAACAGGATCGCTTGCAGCCGGCGCACGTGGTCGATCCTCCGAAACGTCGCGGTCCGCGTCCAGCCCGTGGCTGTCCGCGGACCGCGAGCGGCTCGACGTGTCAGGGCAGGATCGTCACGCGCGCCCAGTCCGAAGTCAGTCGGCGGGGAGTGGTGAAGAACCCCTGAAAGTAGAGCGTCTGCCCGATCTGCGAGGCCTGCGTCGGCAGCGGGAACACGGCCGAGGCCGTGCCACTCGCGTCCGCGTTCGGGATCGCGACCATCGTCATGTCCCAGCGCCGCAGGCGCAGCACGCCCACGCCCGGGAAGTTGTTCGGCGTCGTCGCCTGGAAGCGCGACCACAGGAGCCGCGCGGGCGAGCTGGCCGGTCCGCTCATGTCGATCGCGACCGAGCTGCCCAGCGTCGGGACCCCGCTGACGCACAGGTCCATGTCCTCGAACGCGTACAGCGAGTACCCGCCGCCGCCCGCGAACGTGTTGGCGTGCACCGGCTTCCAGGCCACCGCGACGCGCTCGCCGTCGCCCGACATCTCCAGGTCGTACACCGAGCCCGACAGGTTGTGCAGCGCGACCGGCGCGTTCTGGTTGCGGCGGTACAGGCGGACCTCAGGCACCACGTTGCCCTGGTCGCCCCACAGGCCGGCCACGAAACGCTGGCCGTCGTCGCTGACCGACATCGCGCTGACGATGTTCTGGTACGTGCCGGTGCCCTGGGCCTCGTCGCTCATCAGGAGCGCCTTGGTGGGCACGTCGAGCGCCTCGATGCGCACGCGCAGGTTCTGGTCGTAGTAGTGCCAGCCGATCGCCAGCGTGGCGCCGTTGGCCGAGAGCGCCAGGCGGTCGCAGATCAGCGAGCCGGTCAGCTCGCGCACGTGCGTCTGCGTGTAGAGGCCGTTCGCGCCGCGCTCGAAGATGTGGACCCGGTTGAACTCACCCCACGCGAAGACGCGCCCGTCGCCGGAGAGCGCGTGGGAGTCGAACCCGCTGGGCAGGTAGCACTGACCGACCACCGTGTGCGTGTCGGCGCGCCATACGAAGGCCGTGCCGCTCGAAGCGGCGTAGATCGAGTTGCCGTCGGCCGACATCTCGAAGCCGCGGAACTGCACGCCGAAGTTGACGATCTCGCCCTGGTACACGGGCGTGCCGCTCGTGCCCTGGAAGACCGCGATGCGCAGCCGCATCTCGCTCGGGTAGAGCGTGGCGGCGATGATCCGGCTGCCGTCGGCCGAGATCCCCACGCGCGAGAGGCCGGACGTCGTGCCCGGGAAGGACCACGACCACTCGGGCGTCGTCGAGCCCGAGCGCCAGCGGCTCACGACGGCGACGCGCACGTTGTTCTGGCTGTTCTGGACGATCTGGTGGACGGTCGCGTGCGCGTCGGTCGTCTCGGCCGATTCGCAGAACGCGTTCGTGCCCGCCGCGGGCACGTTCGTGCTCCAGGCCGGCAGCGCCGGGTCGGGGGAGAACGACGAGATCAGCTCGGCGTGGTCCTGCCCGAACTCGACCTGGCTGAACACCTGTGTCCCTTGCGCGCCGATCGACACCACCTTGGGTGTCCAGTCAGGATTCGAGCGCGACCACAGCGCGCCCCCGATGATCAGCGACTCGCTGTCGCCACCGCCACCCGCTGGTGCCGTGCCCGACGTCGTCGTGATGCTCGCGCCCGTCGCGTCCGTGTGGAGCGTGGTCGCGATCGCCGTGCGTCCCTGCGCTTGCGCGCTGCCCGCGAGAGCGACGACGATCGACGCCGCCACGCCCAGTTCTGCCCTGAGGATCCGATTCATGTACCCCTCTGCCTTCTCGATTGCCTGGGGTTGCCGCCCCAGATGCCCCCGGATCGGGACGAGGGTGGGCGGATCCTGAGTCCCGGCGCCGGTTTCTTGGAAACTGCATTCGGTTGAACACAGCTCGAGCACGCGGTCCGGAAGGGGCTGACACCGGCTGCGCCGATGCTCGAACGAGGGGCCTCCGGGCCGACTAGGAAAAAAAGAGCCAGCCGCGACAGCGCCGGCGCGTCAGCGCGGCGCCACGAGCCCTTCGGGGGGCGGCTGTTGCGAGGAGCGGTCGCGTGCGAGCGTGAGGACTCGCAGCGCGATCGTGCCTGGCGAGCCGTTCTAGAGTCGGGGAGGGCGCCGGGCAAGACGCACCGCCAAGTTGCCGCGCCGTTCGGCGCGGCACCACCCGTACTTCTGCCTTCTCTCCGCAGGGCGCGGCGGAGCAGGCGCGGGAACGAGTCGGGAGAAAGGACCGCAGCCGCCTCGAGGGCGGCTGCGGAGAGAAGGGAGAACCTAGAAGTACTGTGGCGCGCGCCTGACGGCGCCGCGCTGCCGCTATCGCGTCTCGATGCGCCGCAGCTCCTCGCGCACGTCCGTGATCCGCGCGCGGATCAGGATCACGAGCGAGCGGTTCTCGTCGCTGTAGCCCTCGTTCTTGAAGAAGAAGCCCAGGATCGGGATCTTCGCGAACCAGGGCACTTCGGCGCGACGCTCGATGCTGCGGACGCGCGAGAGGCCGCCCAGCATGAGCGAGCCGCCGTCCGGGATCGTCGCCGTGGTGAAGACGCTCTGGACTTCCACCTCGGGCAGCTGGAACTGGATCGGCGACGTGTTGCCGCCCAGGGTCGAGCTGAAGTTCCGCAGGGCGATGACCTTCGCGACCGTCGGCTGGACTTCGAGGGTCAGGTACTTGCGGTCGTGGTGGATCGTCGGGCGCACGTCCAGAACGATGCCTTCCTGCAGCACGTTGATCTGCGGGTCGGCGACGGCCTGGAACTGCGCCACTTCGACGTCGAAGTCCTGGATGTAGGCGCGCTGGTTGACGGCCGTGACGTAGGCGCGCTGCGTGTTGTGCACGGAGAGCACCTGGTCGTTGATGATCTGGATGTTCGAGCTCTTCTCGACGGCACGCAGGATCGCCGACACGTTCAGGTCGTTCAGGTAGGTCAGCTGGTACGTGAGGCCGCCGATCGTGGAGAGCTGATCGCCCAGCGCCGAGCCGAAGAAATTCTGCGTCGTGGCGCGGAAATCGCCGTCGCCGCCGTCGTCGTAGAAGGCGCCCGCGGACGGCGCGCCGGCCGCGTTCGTGCCCTCGGTGCCCGTGCCGCCGTTGTCGAGACCGCGGCTAGCCTGGTCCTCGAGGCCGTTCGTGACGTCCGAGACCGCGACGCTGTCGAGGCCGCGCAGGTCGACGCCGATCTCCTGGATCCAGTTCTGTGCCACGGTCATGAACTTGGACTCGATCGTGACGAGCGACGAGCTGAAGCGGCGCAGGTCCTCCAGGAAGCGGCGCACCTGCTCCTGCACCTCGGGCGTGTGGTTGATCACGATGAAGCCGTCGCCGGCCTCGATCGAGATGCCCTCGTCCTGCCAGGTGCCGACGGCCACGTTCTCCTGGATCAGGGTCGCGAGGTCGCCCGGCTCCAGGATGCGCGGCTTCTCGCCGATGCCGCCGAAGGGGCCGCCGCCGTCGTCGTCCTGCATCTGGTCGAGCAGGCGGATGCGGTCGATGCGCGGGCCCATGAAGTCCGTCAGGCCCATCACGAGGTCCTGCACGTCGTGGTTCACGACGACCGGGCGGCTGCGCGCCTTTTCCTTGGTCGTGACCAGGACGGCTTCGTGACGGATCGTCCAGGTCACGTTCTCGCCGGCCATCTTCGTGATCAGGTTGAGCGCCTGCTCGAGCGTGATCTTGTTCTCGAACGAGAACGTGAAGACCGTGCCGCCCTCGCTGGCCGCCGCTTCAGCGGCCGGGTCGACCACGAGCGGCGCGCCGGTTTGCAGGCGCAACGCGTCGATGACCTTGCCGAGGCTCTCCTCGTCC
The DNA here is from genome assembly GCA_031400875.1 of Planctomycetota bacterium. Classification (GTDB taxonomy): domain Bacteria; phylum Planctomycetota; class UBA1135; order UBA1135; genus JAEUHZ01. Next base: position 52,097 of record JANNQS010000011.1, read on the forward strand.
TTCATCGTCAGCTCGACGGCGCTCGTGCGCAGCGACTCGCGCAGCGCGGCCTCGCCCGGATCTGTGCTCTGCGACAGGTCGAGGCCCGGACGACGGGCGCGCAGGGCCGTGATCGTGTTCCAGCGCTCCGGATCGGGCAGCGTGATCACGTCCGTATAGGGGATCTGCATCTCCTTCATGGCCGCGCGCCAGCGCCGGAACTGCTCCGTCTTGCGCTCGACGTACTCGGCGCGGACCTGCGTCCGGCCGGCGCGGAAGGCCGAGTCCTTCAGCTCGCGCGCCTTCTCGTTGCGTGGGTCGAGGCGCAGGGCCTCGGCCGCCAGGCGCTCGGCTTCTTCGAAGTCGCTGCGCTCGAACGCGTCGATCGCCTGGTTCAGCACGCCGGCGACGAGCGCCGTGCGCTGGCCGGACTGCGTCGCCTCGCGGGCGCGCAGCTCCTCGGTCGCGCGCTGGCGCGCGGCCGCCTCGGAAGCGCTCTCGGCCTGGATCCGCTGCGCGCGCACCTGCTCGAGCATGTTGCGCGCCTCGAGGTCGAGGCCGTTCCAGTCGATCGAGTAGGGCGCGAATCGAACGGCGTTGTTAGCCACCTCGAGCTCGGCGATCGCGCCCTGGTAGTCGCCACGAGCCACGAGGATCCGCGACTTCGACAGCGCGTCCTGGACCTCGGCCTTGAGCTGCTGCACGCGCAGCGCGTACTCGGCCGACATGTCCTGCCCGACGGTGCGGTTGCCCGCGACCGGATCGCCCTGCAGCGCCAGGATGCGCGAGCGCAGCTCGCGTCCGCGCGGGCTCTCGGGATCCAGATCCAGGGCCGCGTCGACCTCGCGCCGCGCGTCGTCGAGACGCAGCTCGCCCATCAGGCTCTCGGCGTTCGTCAGGTGCTGCTCGAGGAGGAAGCCCTGCCGTTGCCCGGCCAGCTCGAGCGCGCGCGCGTCCTGCACGAGCTGACCTTGCGCGTCGACCTGCGCGGCGGCCGCGTCGGCGTCGCCCGCCATGGCCGGCGGCGTGGCCGAGGGATCGCCGACCTGCGGCTCCGGGTTGGAGGCGCGGCAGGCGGCAGCCGCGAAGAGGAGGCCCAGCCACAGGGCGTTGCGTTGCATCGTCATCGTCGTCTGGCTCGTCGGGAGGCCGGATTGGGCCGTGGGAAGGCCTGATTGGGTCGTCAAAAGACCGCTCGGGTTCGTGGGGGACTGAGGGCGCATCAGCGGGTCCCCATCGGCGGCGTGATCTGGACGGGCGTGGGCTCGGATTCCTGCGGGATGACGATGTTCGCCTTCAGCAGGATCAGGAGCTTGCGGTTCGAGATGTACTTGCCCTGGCGGCTGAAGAAGAAGTTGAGGATCGGGATCTTGTTCACGAAGGGCACGCTGGACGACTGGTCCTGCTTGTCCGACACCTTCAGGCCGCCGAGCAGCACCGTGCCGCCGTCCGGCATCGGGATCGAGGTGCGCACGCGCTGGAACTCGACCTCGGGCAGCTGGATCGTGACCGAGTTCTGCGAGCCGAGGGTCGTGACGACCTCGCGGATCGGACGCTTGAGCGTCGCGATCGTCGGGCGCAGCTCGAGCGTGATGAAGCGGCGGTCGGCCGAGATGACCGGTCGCACGTCGAGCACGACGCCGTCCTGGACGATGTTGACGATCGGGTCCGCGATCGACGCGGCCTGGGCGATCTCGACGTTGAAGTCCTGGACGTAGGCGATGTGGTTGACGACGGACAGGTTGCCGCGCGCCGTGTTGTGCACGCTGATGCGCGGGCTCGTGACGAGCTCGACGCGCTCCGACTTGGAGACCGCGCGCAGGATCATCTCGAGCTGGATGTCGTTCAGGTACGTCCACTGGAACGACAGGCCACCGGAGCCCGTCAAGACGTCCTCGTCGCCCAGCGCGGTGTCGTACAGCTCCTCGACGCGTGCGCGCATCTGCTGGTTCGACGAACCGTCGTAGAAGGCGCCCGAGTCCGTGCCCTGGCCGATGTCCTGGCCCAGGTCCTGTTGCGTCGAGGCGTTGCCGAAGTCGTTGAAGAAGTCGTTGCTGCCGAGGCCGGGCTGACCCAGGCCGCGGAAGTCGACCCCGATGTCCTCGAGGAAGTTGTCCTCGACCGACAGGAAGCGCGCTTGGATGTCGACCAGGATGCCGGTCGCCTCGCGCAGGTCGCGCAGGAGCTTCTCGATCATCGCGTGCACTTCGGGCGTCTGGTGCACGACCATCGTGCCGTTGCTGATGCGCAGCGAGTTCTGCGGGTCGGCTTCCCACGAGCCCGGCTCGACGTTGTTCCGGATCAGGGTGTCGAGGGCGTCGCCCGTGATCACGTTGGCTTCGCGCTCGGCCGCTTCCTCCTCGGCCAGCTGAACGCCGCCCGAGGGCGACACGTTCATCTCGCGGCCGGGGAAGTCCGGGATCGGGCGGATGAGGTCCTGGACGCCGTAGGTGCGCAGCACCTGGCCGCCCTTCATCTCGTCCTTCGTCACGAACTTGACGATGCCGTCCTCGACCTTCCAGCGCAGGTTCTCGTGCGTCTCGGCGATCAGGTCGAGCACCTTGCGCACGCTGCGCGTGGGCAGGTCGAGCTTGATCGTGCGCTGCTCCTCGTCGAGCTCCTCCTTGACCTTCGGGCTGACCAGGAAGTTCACGCCCGTGACCGACTGCAGGAAGTTCGCGACCTCCTCCAGGGGCGAGCCGTTCCCGTCCGGACCCAGGAACTTGGGCTCGATCGGCGTGCTGTCGAGGCGGTCGAGCACGACCTGCTTGTCCTGCGCTTCGACCGGGTCGAGCTGGCTGAACTCGAGCGGCGTGCGTTGGCTGACCTCGCGCCAGCGCTTCAGGTCGTCGAACACGAGCGTCTCGGTCTGCGGCACGTCCATCGTGTCGAGCTCTTCGAACGTGCGGATCCACTGCTCGCGGTACTGCGTACGGTTGCGCTCCTCGGTCTTGGCGTGGCGCATGTCCTTCGCCAGGTCGCGCAGCTCGCGCGCCGGACCGTTGTTGGGGTCCTCGAGCAGGACCTGCGACGTCAACGCCTCGGCGCGCGGGTAGTCCTCGGCCAGGAACGCCGTGTTGGCGCGGTCGAACAGCTCGCGCAGCCGGTCCTCGCGGTAGCGGCGAGCGGAGTCTTCCGTGCGACGGCGGGCCTCGTCGGCGGTCTCGGCGGCGCGGCGCGCGGCTTCGGCCTTGCCTTCTTCCGCCAGGCGCACGGCCGTTTCCAGCTCGCCCTGCACGATGCGCGCGTCGAGCGAATCGGTCGCGATCAACGGGTTGTAGCGCAGGATGATCTCGGCCTGGCGGTACTGCTCGACGGCCGTGTTGTAGTCGCCTTGGGCCAGCGCGTTCTTGGCGCGCATGCGCGCGTCCTCGGCCGCCATGCGGGCCTGGGCGCGGCGCACGACCTCGCGCTGTGCGGCGTCCTCCAGGAACGACCCGGCCGTCGCGTAGCGGTCGCCCAGCAGGGCCTCGACCTTGCGCATCTGCTCGCGCGCCTTCTGGCTCGACGGGTCCAGGTCGAGCGCGTTGGCGTAGCTCGTCAGCGCACCCTCCAGGTCGCCGCGCTCGAGCGAGCGGTCGCCTTCGGTCAGGTACTCCGCGGACAGGAACGTCTGCTGCTGGCGCAGCCGTGCGGCGCGCTGCGCGTCCTCGGCCATGCCTTCCTGCGGAGACTGCGGCGCGGGGGCGGCGGCGTCCGTGATTCCGGCGTCCGGATCCTCGGCATCGGAAACCTCAGGGGCCGGAACAGACGCAGCCGGAGCAGCGCTGGTGCGATCCGGCTCGGCCGGATCGTGCGGTGAGGAGCTGCAGGAGCAGGGGAGCGCCGCCAGGAGCGGGACGAGGAGAAACCTGTACTGCATGTGGGTCACAGACCAGAGATCGGGACGGAGCCGGTGCCTGCAACGAGACCGCGCACCGCGGGCGACATGGTCGTCGCCGCCGTGGTGTGCGGTGTCCTGCGCAGCCGGGGATCGTGGATCAACGTGGGGGGTCGTCGTCGCGACGCCCGGCGCGCCACCGTCGAAAGCGCGGGATGGGCGGCGACCGGCGCAGCCGGTCGATCCGATCCCGCGACGTCGAGGGGGAAACGTCGCGGTCGTCTTTGGAGAGCTCGTCCGGGGCCTCCGGTCGGTGCGCGGCGCGCGCGCTTCCGGTGAGCCGGCACCACGATCCTGCCCGCGCGGGGGAGGAGCGCGCGCAGGAGAGCACGCCGGACTGGGGAACCGATCGGATCCTCGGGCTGGAGAAGCCCGGGTCTTGCAGAGCGGGCGGGGAGCTTAGCGGTGTGCCTCTGGAGCGTCAACGCCGTGTGAGTTCCCCGTTCACCTCGCGTGCGGATCCGCCGTGGAGCCGCCCGGAAGGCCGCCGCTCTACCCCCGGCCCATGCGTCGGTTACGCGGAGCGAGCTTGCGAGCGGAGCCACTGGGATGCGAGGGCCCGTTCAAGGGGCCCGAGCGTTACGAGCCCGGCTCGCGGCTCGGAATCGGCAAGCCGGCCGTCTTCATGGCCAGCTGGATGTCCTTCCAGCACTCCTTCTTCTCGGGCGGGTTGCGCAGCAGGTAGGCCGGGTGGAAGGTCGGCACGACCGGCCGCCCGCCGACCATGTGGACGCGCCCGCGCATGGCATTCATCGAGGCCTGGACGCGCAGGACGTGCATGGCCGCGTGACGCCCGAGCGGCACCAGGATGCGCGGCGCCAGCATCTCGATCTGGCGGTCGAGCCAGGGCGTGCAGGTGGCCTTCTCATGCGGCGTCGGGTCGCGGTTCTCCGGCGGACGGCACTTCAGGACGTTGGCGATCCACACGTCCTGGCGCGCGAGGCCCATGCCCTTCGTGACGATGTCCGTCAGGAGCTGGCCGGCGCGTCCGACGAAGGGCACGCCGGTGCGGTCCTCCTCGGCGCCCGGGGCCTCGCCCACGAACATGACTCCGCTCGCGCCCTGGCCGTCGAGGAAGACCGTGTTCGTGCGGGTTTCGCACAGCTCACAGGCCCGGCACTGCGCGACGCCTCGGCGCAACTCGTCGAGCGAGCGTGCGGCTGCAGACTGGGCTTGCACGTCGGCCGCGCTCTGCGCCGGGCCGGCGTCGACGGTGGCAAACTGCACGGTGCCGGCTTGCAGTGTGCCGCCGGAGGCCGGCTCGCGCGTCGCGGCCGAGATCGCGCGCGCGGACGGCGCTGAGCGTGCAGCTGGCTCGGGTGTCGCCGGCCCGGTCGCGCGCGGTGCGGTGCCCGCCGCACGCCGCGCGGGTGCGGTCGGCGCGGAGGCGATTTCTCCGCCCAGGCGCTGCCGTCTGCGCACGTGCCCGCGCAGTCCGCGCGCCAGTTGCGCCAGCTCCTCCGCCGCGTCGGGTTCCGGGGCTTCGTCGCGTTCGTGGGCGTCCATGCGCGCACTCTAACGCCTCCTGACAGCACCGCGGTTGCCATGTGCGACCGACATGGACGATGCTGGAGGGATGCTGCGCGGGCTCGATCTGGCCTTGTTCCTGGGAGCGATCGCCCTCGCGGGCTGCTCGCGCGAGAGCGCCGACGCCGCGCCCGCCGCCACGGATCCGTCGGCCCAGTCGAGCGGGACGCAGCCGGGCAGAGCGCTGCCGAGCGGCGCGACGTCCGCCGCGCCCGCTCCGGAACGCGCACCGCGCTCGAGCGCCGATCGTGTCGTCCAGCTGCGGCGCGCGCTCGATTTCGGCGACCTCGACACGGCGCGCACGCTGTCGGGTGCCTGCGCAGAAGCCGGGCCCGAAGGCGAGCTGCTGCGCGCGCGCCTGGCCGCGCTCGAGGGGCGCGGCGTCGAGTCGATGCGCCTGCTCGAAGCCCAGAAGTCCGCCCGCCCGCGCGACCCGGACGTGTTCGCGACGGCGTCCGAGTGCTACGCCAACCGCGACGCGTTCGACACGGCCTGGATCGAGATCCAGGCCGGCTCCGCCGCCTGCGGCGAGACGGCCGAGATCCTGCGCGCGAAGGGCATTTGCTGGATCGCACGCGAGGGCGGCGCCGAGCGCGGTCTCGCGGCGCTCCTCAAAGCGCGCCAGCTCGACGCCGAGCTGCCGTTCTGCGACCGCGCGCTGGGGCAGGCCTGGCTGCTCGTCGGCAAGATGCACGCGAAGGCGGAGAAGCTTCCGCCCGCGCTGGCGGCCGTCCGCTCGTCGCTCGAGCACGATCCGCAGGACGTCGACGCGCGGCGTTTCCTGGTCGACGTGCTCGCCGCCAGCGGCGAGCACGCCGAGGCCGTGGCGGAGCTGACCGCGCTGGTCGCACGCGGCGAGCCGCTGCAGTCCGAGTTGGCCCTGATGCACAAGCGCGCCGGTTTCGCGCGTCTGCTCGCCCAGGATCGCGACGGCGCCGTCGAGCATTTCCTGGACGCGCGCGCGCTTGGGCTGTCCGACGGCGAGCTGGCCAGCGCAGCCGAGATCCTGATCCAGGTCGCGTCCGAGGAGATCGACCGCGGCGTGGCCGCCTACGCCGCCGGCGACGCCGAGCAGGCCGAGGCCTCGTTCCGCCGCGCGCTCGACGTCGACCCCGGCAGCCTGGCTGCGAAGAACCACCTGGCCGTCGTGCGCTTCCAGCGCGGCGACACGGCCGAAGCCGCGCGCCTGTGGCGCGGCGTGCTCGACGAGGCTCGCGCGAGCGGCGTCGAGCTGCCCGAGCCGGTGCACCTGAACCTGGCCAAGGCCGACGTGCTGAACGGCGACCGCGCCGCAGCGAAGTCGGTGCTCGAGACCTACCTGCGCGACGACCCGCGCGGCGAGTGGACCGGCGCGACGCGCGCCCTGCTGGCCCAGATCGAGTCCGAACCGCGGTAGACAACGGTGTCAGACACCTTTTCCCGTCGTCGAGCCCGTTGCGGGCTCAGAGTTCCTTCGTGCCGCCGCGCTCGCGGTAGCGCGCGAAGCTCGTCGCCGCTTCCTCGGTGTTGCCCGCGTCGCGCGCCAGGCGTGCCAGCGTCAGGTGCACATCGGTCAGCTGCGGGTCGCACGCCAGCGCTTCGTCGCAGCGCGCGCGCGCCTCGGCCGCGCGCCCCGCGCGGCGCTCGACCTCGCCCAAGAGCTCGATTCCTCGGCAGAAACGCGCGTCGAGCGCGAGCGCAGCGTCGAGCTCGCTACGCGCGCGGTCGAGCTCCTCCACGGCCATCCACAATTGCGCCAGGCCGAGGCGCGGCAGCGGCTCGCGCGGGCTCTCGCGCGCCTGCAGCCGTCGCGCGCGGTAGAAAGCGTGCCATTCAGCGCTCTTCAGGCGCGCATTTTCGCGCCGCGTGGTCTCGGCCGCGTCGCCGTTGGCGCGCGCGCAATCGACCAGCACGAACCACGCGGCTGGCGCGTCGACGTGCCAAGGCGCGCGCTTCACGAACTCGGCCAGCAGCGGCTCGGCGCGGGTCAGGTCGCCGCCGCGCGCGCGCGCGCGACCTTCGAGCAGCCAGCACTCGGGCTCGTCGGGAAAGCGCGTGGTGCTCGCGCTCGCGCCAGCACTCGCCGGCGCGGCGACGTGGCGCAGCGCCAGCGCGATCTCGTCGCGGTCGAGCGCGATCCGCGCCGCCGCGAGAGCCAGCGGCGCGGCGACGGCCGGCCCCAGCACGCGCGCCGCGGCCTCGTCGTCGCCGGCCGCGTGCAGCGCGCGCGCGAAGAGCGCAGAAAGGCGCGGGTCCGGCGTGCGCTGCGCCTCGAACCAGGTGCGCTCGCGCAGGATCTCGGGCGGCAGGTCGAGCTCGATCGCGGCCTGCCAGCGCTCGATCCGCGCCGCGAGGTCGGCGGCGGCGTCAGCGGGCGGCGCGGCTTGTGCGACCCATACCAAGCCCGCGGCGACGAGCGCGGCGATCACCGGAACCCCTGGCGCATCACGAGGCCTTGTCCTTCGCGCACGGTCAGCCGCACTCCGGCGTCGCCGCCTGGGAGCTCCTCGATGCGACCGGAGGGCCACTGCACGATGAGCTTCTTGTACTTCGTCTCGCGACCCAGACCGAAGTGCAGCCAGGGCGTCGACGCCGACTGGAAACCTGCCGCAGTCTGGCATTCGGCCAGCAGCGCGTGCTCGTCCTCGCGGACGCCGACGACGAGTACCGCGCGCGCGCCGTGTCCGTCGCGCGGCGTGCGCGGCACGGCACCCGTCGCGACCTCGGGACCCAGAAGCCGGATCGCGACACGATTTGCCGATGGATCCAGGCGGTTCATCCCCAGCGCCGCGGGCGCGTCGATGCGCGCCAGCACGACGTCGGGGGCGCCGTCGCCGTCGAGGTCGCCGACCGCGCTGCCGCGCGCACCGATCGAGGGCACGAGAAGCCCGCGCGCCGCCACCGGCACGGCCTTGGGATCGGGCCCGAGCTTCCACAGCGTCGCCCGCTGTCCGTAGCTCGTACCCGTGTGCTCGCGATCGGCCTGCGGGTACACGTGCCCGTTCGCGGACAAGAGCTCCATCCAGCCGTCGCCGTCGAAATCGACGAGGTGCACGCCCCACGACAGCAGGCTGCGCGTCTCGCGCAGGAGCCCGTACGCGTGCGTCATGCGGCGAAAACCGACGTTCGAGCCGAAGTACAGCTCGGTCGGCTCGTCCGAGAAGTTCGTGACGGCGAAGTCCAGCAGCCCGTCGCGGTTCACGTCGGCGCATGCGACGCCCATGCCGGCCTGCATACGCCCGTCGGCCGACAGCGCGACGCCCGCCGCGCGCGCGACGTCGCGGAACGTGCCCTGGCCGTCGTTCACGAGCAGCAGGTTCGGCCGGCTGTCGTTGGCCACGAAGAGGTCCGTGTCGCCGTCGCCGTCCGCGTCGAACGGCAGGACGCCCAGCGCGAAACCGGCGACGCGCTCGGGCAGCGCGGTGGTGCTCTGGTCCTCGAACGTGCCGTCGCCGCGCCCGCGCAAGAAGCGGTCGAGCTGCGGCACGAGCCCGGCCGGGCCGCAGAACACGTCGTGTCCCTTCCAGCGGCAGGGGACGGCCAGCGGTCCCTCGCCCAGTTTCCCGCGCGGCGGATCGAGCGGATCGAGGTCGAGGTACTGGCCCACGTAGAGATCGAGGTGGCCGTCGCGATCCGCGTCGAAGAGCGCCACGCTCGTGGCCCAGGCCGGCGGATGGCCGCCCGTTCCGCTGCGTGCGGGCGCGAGGTCGGCGGCCGGATGCAGGCCGCTCGTCTCGCGCGCGACGAGGCGCCCGTCGCGTTGCTCGAACAGCACGAGATCGCCGTACGCGGCCGCGATCAGATCGTCGTCGCCGTCGCCGTCCACGTCACCCACGGCCAGGCCGGTCCACCAGGCGCGCTCGGGAGGCGAGGGCAGCGCGCGAAACTGTCCGCTGCCGTCGTTCTCGTACGCCGCGATCTGCGCGCCGCCCGTGCGCAGGAGCTCGTCGAGGCTGGCGCAGCCCTGCGCGAAGACGATGTCGAGGTCGCCGTCCGCGCCCAGATCGAGCAGCGCGACGCCCGCGCCGTTGGCCTCGAGGATCACGCTCTTTTCCACCGTCCCGGACACGTTCGCGTACGTGACGCCGCGCGACCGGGCCTCGTCCTCGAGGCCGCCTGGAACGCTCTCCGCACCCGGGTTCGCGGCCGCGGCGGGAGCGCTCGCGGGTGCCGTTCCGCCGCCCGCAGGGCTCGCTTCCCGGGAGCAGGCGCCGGCCAGCACCAGGAGCGCCGGTGCCGTGACACCGATCGGAACGTGGGTCCTGCAGCGCCGCATCGGTCGCGTGTCTAGCCGCTGGGCGACCGCGAGAGAAGGCTCGCGCTCGCCGGCCCGCGCTCGGAGGCTGTCCCGGCTTGTTGCGCCCGCACTCGGGGCAGGGGGTCACCGCCGCGCGGAACCCTGGCCCGTCGTGGGCAAGGGACCCGGGTGCAGGCGGGTGCAGCGGAGCGGGACACCTTCCGTTGACCCCTCCGGGAAGGTGCGCGTACTCTGTTCCGCTCGACTGGCGCCTGTGGCAGGCTGCCGGTCGTCCGTCCATGCCCATCCGGCGTCCCAATCTGCTCGATGCGTTCCGGCAGGCGCGCGACCTTCCCGCCCGGCCGGCGGGTGGCGCGGCGTCGGGCCCGGGGACCGTCGGCGGGAAGGCGGCGCCCCAGCCGGCCGTCGTCCCGCCGCCCGTCGCGGCGCCGAGGGTCGTGGCGCCGGCTCCCCGCGTCGCACCGGCCGTGGCCTGGCCGATCGGCGCGCCGCCGGCGGCTCCTGTCGCGCTGCCGCGCGCGCTGCCGACCGCGACCCCGCTCGAGACGCCGGTTGCAGCGAGCGCGATGCCGCGCGAGACGGCGCCCGCGATCCCGCGCGCGATCGCGCCCGCCGCAGCGCTACCGGCAGCACCGCGGCGCGAGCGCGTCGTGCTGCTCGGTCTGGCGCTGGCCGTCGCGACGCTCGTGCTCGTGGCCCTGCTGCGCAGCGGCGACGAAGCGCGTGAGATCGTGTCGGCCGCGCAGCCGGCCGCGCCACAGGCGTCACCGGCGCCGCCGCGACCCGCTCCGGACGCGCAGCCCGCGAACCCCGCGCGCACGAAGTACGACGACGAGCTGTACGACCCGGCGAACCGCAGCACGGTGCGGTTGATCCAGTACCCGAACGACGCGCGCGGCCTGGCGCTGGCGACCGAGACCTACCGCTGGCTCATCAAGAACGGCTACCCGGTCGGCAACCCGATCCTGCTCGCCAACGGCAGCGGCATCGTGCTGGTCGCAGACGCCAAGCCGACCGAGGTCGAGCTCATCCCGTTGCGCGACTTCCTGCGCGGCCTGCGCTACCCCACCGATTCCAAGACCCGACCGTTCTCCACCGCCTTCGTGGACAAGATCGACAACGTCCTGGCGCGCTGAGACCCAAGAACACCGCAATCCCCCGAAAGAAACAGCATGTCCATCCATTCCAGCCTGCGCGTCGGAGACAACCTCAAGGGCGAGCGCAGCGTCTTCACGCGCGTCGAACGCCTGGCCGTCCTGAAGAAGGAGGGCAAGTTCGACGAGGAGAAGAGCTCCGTCATCCACCTGCCCAAGGTGCGCACGCGCTTCAAGGTCGCGGGCGTCAAGAAGGCCGAGAAGGTCGCTGCGGCTCCGGCCGCCGGTGGCACGGTCGCGGCCGCCTCGAAGGGCGCAGCGCCCGCCGCCGGCGCCAAGGGCGCGGCTCCGGCCAAGGGCGCGGCTCCGGCCGCCGCCGCGAAGGCCGCAGCGCCCGCGAAGAAGAAGTGACGCGCGCCGGCGCGGCGCCGAACGCCGCCCCTGTCATGGAGGTCTTCGCCTCGGTGCAGGGAGAAGGCGCGTTCGTGGGCGAGCCGCAGGTCTTCTTGCGGCTGCGCGGTTGCCCGCTGCGCTGCCGTTGGTGCGACACGCCGGGCTCGTGGCGGCTGGCGGACGAGCAGGAGGCGCGCATCGTCCCCGCTCGCGGGCCCGTGCGGCGCGAGCCGGCCTGGACGTCGCCGTTCCAGGCCGCGTGCTGGATCGCCGAGTGCGAGCCGGGCGCGCCGCGCACCGTCAGCGTCACGGGTGGCGAACCGCTCATGTGGCCCGATTTCGTCGTGTCGCTGCGCGCGATGCTGGGCACGCGGCGCGTGCACCTGGAGACTGGCGGGGCGCACCCGCGCACGCTGGCGCGCGTGATCGACAAGGTCGACCACGTCAGCCTCGACCTGAAGCCCGAGCTGGACCTCGACGCGCCGGTGGAAATACCGGACGCCGGCACGAGCGAGCCGTCGCCGCGCACGAGCGCCGAGTGGCGCGCCGCGCGCCGCGCCTCGCTGGCGCTCGTCGCTGACCGCGACGCGTGCGGCAAGATCGTCGTGTCGGGCGAGCGCGCGCCGCAGGATTTCGTGGCGCTGCTCGACGAGGTCGAGGACTGCGCGGCCGGCTTGCGGGTGATCTTGACGCCGGCGACCGCGATGGGGGGGTCGACCGCTCCGTCGATGGACCTCGTGCTGGCCGTGGCCGAGCTGGCGCGCGACCGCGACCTGGACGTGCGCGTCGTGCCGCAGGTGCACCGGTTGCTGCGCTTGCCGTGAGCGCCGCGTCGCGGCCTCGTGCGCGCCGGTGGACGAAGCGGACCGCGATCGCCGCCACGGCGGGCGTGCTCCTGGCGGCGGCGCTGTTCGCGGCGAACGGACTGGGCGACGGGTGGAAGACTCCACGAACCGGCTCCGGCGGCGGTCCCGAGCGCGCGGAACCGCTGCACGAGCTGCGCGTCATGGCGCTCAACGCCGCGAAGTGCTCGTTCCACGAAGGCGGCCTGTCCTTCGCGAGCGCCGAAACCGTGCGCTCGAGGCTCGACCGGATCGCCGCGACGATCCTGGAAGAGCGGGCCGACCTGGTCTGCCTGTCCGAGGTCGTGATGGAGGCGGGGCCGGTGCCCGTCGACCAGGTCGAGCACCTCGCGCGACTCTGCGGGTTCGCGCACTACGCCAGCGCCGAGAACTACAGCTTCGGGCTGCCGTTCTACCGGATCCGATCCGGCAACGCCGTGCTGTCGCGTTTGCCGCTGCGTGCTCTGCCGACGATGCAGCTCGCTGGCGAGCGTCCGTTCTGGAAGCCGACGAATAACCGGCGCGTGTTGTGCTTCGAGGTGTCGATCGGCGGCGCGTGGTTGCTCGGCGCGTCGATCCGCAACGACTCGTTCGACATCGAGAACAACGCGCTGCAAATGCGCCAGGTCCTTGATCACGTCGGCGATCGTCCGGCGCTGCTGGCCGGCGACTTCAACGCCGAGCCGGGCACGCCGCCGATGGCGAGCATCGTGGCGACCGGGCGGTTCGTGGGCCTCGCGGACGCACCACCGACCTACCCCTCGCATGCGCCGACGCGACGCATCGACCAGGTACTCGGGCCCGCGAGCTGGACCGTGCTCGAGCAGCGCGTCGTCGACACGGGAGTGTCGGACCACCTGGCGGTCGTCGTCACGTTCGCGCTGCCCTGAAGGCGAGGAGGAGTCACCTGCAGGGAGCCGCCGACTCGCTTCGACTCAAGGGAGCCAGAGCAGCTCCAGTCCATTCGTCAAGTTGAAGGTCGCTGGCATGCAGAACGCGGCCGCATTCCGGTACCAGATCTGGTAGGTGCGCGTGCCACCCCCGGGCGGTACCTGGCCGCGAATCGAGACCGGCGAATCCCCCGGCTCCGGATAGTGCGAGGCGCCTGCGGCGTTGAACTTCGTGCCGATGCGAAGGATCGAGCCGCCCGCGCAACGCAAGCCGTCGCCGAACGCAACTCCTTGGCCGCCGCCTTGCTGATTGGTGCCCTGGACGTACAGCGCCGCCGCGTTCGGCATGTGCGATCCGGACAGCACAACGCTATCGACGATCACGCTGGGTACGCCGTTCGCCTGCAGGAGTCCGCCTTCCGGGAAGATCGAGTTCTCGCAACCGTGACCGGTTGCCCCTGCATTGCCGCACGGGCAGGCCGTGCTCGTCCCGGTGCAGAAGGTCACGCCAATCGGAGGCGGCGGCAAGTCGTAGCGCGCTACCCAAGCGTCTGAGCCCCCGCCTTGGTAAGGGCCTCCGAGACTGCCCCGGGTATACCCGGCAACGAATGCGATCTGGGAACCGTCGGAAACGATGGCCTGCGCCACGTCATCCGAGAGCGTGCTGACAGATTGGTACCACGACTGGCCACCGGCGTTGTCGAAGCGCGCCAACCAAGCGTCCGCGGCGCTCGAGCCGCCCCAGACAAGACCAGCACCGAGCGTCCCACCACTTCCGTCAGCAGTGAGGGCCCGCATGTCGCCGGGCGCCGGCACCACCCACAGCTGGTTTCCCGCAGCGTCGTAGTGTCCGAGCGCGAATCCCAAGGCCACGAAGACTCCGCCGGCACCATCGACAGCGAGGGCCCATGCGAACTCGTCGACGGCAGAACCGTGCTGCCGAATCCAGAGTTGGTTCCCGGCGAGGTCGTAGCGCGCAAGCCACGCATCCTGCCCGCCCCCGGGAGGGCCGCCAAGGGCGCCGCCCGTGTAGCCGGCGACGAACACACTCGCTCCGTCACACGCGATGGCTCGGGCGTAGTCGTCGCTCCCGGAGCCGAATTGTCGGATCCACAATCGAGTACCGGCGCTGTCGTAGCGAGCCAGCCACGGATCCCTGTAGCCCGCGTTCGGGGCGGCGAGATTGGTGCCGGTACTTCCTCCTACGCAGACACCTCCAACCCCGTCGGGTGCTGCGACTTCCGCCCAGGTCTCGGTGATCCCGAACACCCGAGCCCAGACTTGATTCCCCGCGGAGTCGTAGCGCGCGAGCCGTGCCTCGCCGCCGAGAGTATCCCAGTTGCTGGCCACGAATACGCCGCCGGTTCCATCCGGTGCGAGGCCGCCGACTTCTTCGTGACCCGTGGTTCCGAACTGCCGGATCCAGACCTGAGTTCCTGCTCCGTCGTAGCGCGCGACCCAGTTGTCGAATCCCCCCGCAGGCGGTCCGCCGAGATTGCCACTCGTGAAGCCGCCGACGAAGACTCCGCCAGCACCGTCCGAAGCCGCAGCGCGGGAGTGCTCGGACCCGCTGGTGCCGAGTTGGTGAATCCACGACTGAGTCTGCGCGTTGGCGTGCAGCGCGATGAGCGATGGCAGGAGCAAGCTCACGGCCAGTCTGTACGCAGGTTTCATGGGGCCATACGCATTCCTTGGGTGACTCGCGCTGGCCGCTTCGTGTCGCACGAGCGCACGAGTGCCCTCGTCCCTGCGACGAGCAGGGCTTTGCGCAGGGGAGGCGGGCGCGCAATCTCCATCCGGTAGAATTGGTGAACAACCAGAGGCCAAGGAACGAACGCACCGAATCCGTTCGAATCCCCGATCCCCGACTCCCGAGGAAGTCATGAAGCTCCTGATTGGCTTGCTGGCGTTTCGCGTCCTCACGCGCCGCGCGAGGCCGCGGGCCGGGTTTCCCCTTCCCGTAGGGACCCCACTACCATGGGCCCGCTCGTCCGGCGCGCTCGCAATGCCCGAGACCCAAGAAGACGAAACCCTCGAGCTCCTCCGGCGCTGGAATGCGGGCGATCGCAAGGCGCTGGAGGCCTTGCTCGCGAGGCACCTCGGAGCCCTGCACAAGTACATCCGCGCCAAGCTGGATCGGGAGCTTCGTCCGCTGCGCAGGGACCAGGACTCGACCGATCTCGTGCACATGGCCGCGGCGCGTGTTCTCGAGTACACGCCGGCGTTCATCCCCGAGAATGGGCGGCAGTTCCATCGCCTGCTGCGCAAGATCGTCCTGAACGACCTCTTGAACCAGCTGCGCTCCCCGCGATTCGCGCTGCGCCAGCGCAGCCGCGATCGATTCGGGGATTCGGTCCTCGATCTGCGGGCCAACCCACTGTCGTCGATGCAGCCCGACCGGGAGGCCGAGCGAGCCGAGCACCAGTCAGAGGCTCGCGCCTGGGCTCGCATGGCGCTCGAGTTCCTTGTCGACGAGCAGGACCGGCGTCTGGTCTTGCTCGCCGCGGTCGAGGAATGCAGTTGGAAGGACATCGGCGAGGAGCTGGGCCTGAGTGCGGATGCGGCGCGCATGCGGTACCACCGTCTGCTCCCCAAGCTGGCCAATCACATCCGGGTCCTGAGAGAGGGTCGCGTCGACGAGCTCCTGGAGGGCGAGGGCGGATAACGCGCCAAGCGGCGTGGCCTCCCCGAGAAGCCGAGAAGGTCGTTCGGATTCCGCCCACGGGTTGTTCGGGAAGGCTGGGTTCGAAATATGCCGTACGACGTCGAGCGGGACAGCCGCTATGCGCGCGCTGAAGTGGCGCTCGCGGAGTTCTTCGGGCGCGTGGACTCGGGCGAGCCGGTCTCGTTCGAGTCCTGGTCCTCGAGTCACCCCGGCATCGTAGTCGAGCTGCGCGAGCTGCATTCGGTGTGCGAGCTCTTGTGCGCGCCGGATGGCGCCCAGATCCCGGACAGCCAGACGCCGTCCGAGAGTCGCGACGGTGCTGTCAAGCTGTCGGCAGCGCTGGCCGCGGTCAGTCGGGCCCCCAATCGCTTCACCGACTACGACATCGACTCCGTGCCGATCGCGGAAGGCGGCATGGGCACGATCCTCGCGGCACGCGATCGCACGCTGCAGCGCAGCCTCGCGATGAAGGTGCTGCGCCAGGCCGCTGGAGCCGACCCGCGCCGGGTCGCGCGCTTCCTCGCTGAAGCGCGGATCACGAGTCGGCTCGATCACCCCGGAATCGTCCCCGTCCACGAGCTGGGTATCGACGCTTCTGGCCGCCCATACTTCACGATGAAGCGGGTGCAGGGACAGACGTTCGCGCGCGTGCTCGAGCGCGTCGCGGACGGTGACTCGGAATGGCCCCGGGTGCGGGCGCTCGGTGTTCTCCAACGTGTGTGCGAGGCCGTCGCGTTCGCTCACAGCCACGGCGTGATCCACCGCGACCTCAAGCCGTCGAACGTGATGGTCGGCGACTTCGGCGCGGTCTACGTGATGGATTGGGGGCTCGCTCGCGTGCTCGGGGAAACGGGAGAGCAGGAGAGCGCAGCCGCGAATGAACGGCAGGTTGCTGCCGATGTCGATCCGGCGTCGCTTGGCACGCGCGACGGCGACGTGATGGGCACTCCGGCCTACATGGCTCCTGAGCAGGCTGCCGGCCTTCGTGGCGAGATCGGCGCGCAGTCGGACGTGTACTCGGTCGGAGCGATGCTCTACCACCTGCTCGCTGGTCAGCCGCCGTTCTTCACGGAAGGCAGGCGTTCAGGGTCGCGGGCTCTGCTCGGGCGAGTTCTCGAGGGCTCGCCCGACGCGTTGCAACGCATCGCACCGCAGGCACCTGCCGAGCTGGTTGCGATCTGCGACAAGGCCATGCAGCGGGACTGGCGCCTTCGGTATACCGAGATGGCCGCATTCGCCGCAGATCTGTCGGCGTTCCTGGATGATCGCGTGGTGAAAGCGTATGAGACCGGCGCCTGGGCCGAGGCGCGCCTCTGGGTGCGGCGCAACAAGGCCTTGGCGGCGGCTCTCGTCGGTGCCATCGGGATCCTGATTGGCGGAGTGATCACGAGCGTCGCGTATGCGCGGGAAGCTCGGGAACACGCAGCGGTCGCGCAATTCAAGACCGATGAGGCGGAGGCGAATGCGGGCGCGGCACGACGCAATGCGGAAGCCGCGGACGTCGCGCGCTCGGCGGCCGACGCCAGTGCGGACCTTGCCAGGCGGAACGAGGAGACGGCGAAGCAGCGCGAGGCGGAGGCACGGGCGAGCGAAGAGCGTGAGAAGCGAGTGCGAGAGTTCGTCGAGAAGGCTCTGGTTGCGTCGGATGCAGCTCAGGGCGGCGCCAGCACGCTGCTCGTGACCGACGCCATGGAGAGCGCGGTTCGGGATCTCGAGCGAGGAGCTTTGAAGGATGATCCCACTAGCGAGGCTAGCCTCCAGACGACGATCGGGAAGATCCTCCTTGGCAATGGCCGCCTCGAGCCGGCGATGCGGCTACTCGAAAGCGCGATCGCAACCAGGAAGCAGGTGTTCGCGGGCGACGACACGGATTCGGCGTACAACCTGTACCTGCTGTCGACTTGCCTCAGGCAACTGAACCGGCACGTCGAGGCGCTGGACGCCGCTGAAGCGGGGCTCGCGATGCTCCAACGAGTCTCCAGCGGCGACGACGTTCTCACCGCGCTCTGCGTGGCTTGCGTTGCCAATAGCCTCGATTCGCTCCACCGCAGCGCAGAGGCTTTGCCGAAGCACGAGGCCGCGCTCGAGATGCTCCAGCGGATCGATCCGGGGGACGACCCGGAGACGGTTACCGTCCTCGCGGGCGTGGCGAAATGCCTCAACTCCCTCGGCCGGAAGGCAGAGGCTCTGCCCATGTTCCAGGCTGCACTCGCGATGTCCCAACGGCTGTCGACGGGGGATCACGCGTTGGTGGCCCATGGCTTGGAAGGTGTCGCCTTCTGCCTGTCCTCCCTCGGCCGGGAGAGCGACGCCTTGCCGAACCTCGAAGCCGCGCTCGCGATGCGCCGGCGACTGCACGGAAGTGATCACGCGTTCGTGGTTCACGACCTCGTCGGCCTGAGCAGACTCCTGGATTCCGTCGGCCGAAGCGCGGAAGCGCTTTCCGAAGCGGAGGCTGCGCTCGACATGAGCCAGCGGCTCTTCCAGGGAGATGATGCCCGCACAGCCATGAGCTTCGAGCAAGTCGCCGCATCCTGCCTCTCGCTCAGGAGGCACGGCGATGCGCTGCCGAACTATGAAGCCGCTATCGCGATGCGCCAACGCCTGGATCCGAGAGACGATGCCCAGATCGCCAGGGATGTGGAGAGAGCGGCTTACTGCCTCTCTCAAATGAGCCGGTGTGACGAGGCAATTCCGAGGTTCGAGGATGCCCTGAGGATGCAACAGCGGCTCGTTCCTCTTGCAGACAAGGACATCGCCCAGACGCTCAATAACCTGGGGTTCTGTCTCCTGTCCCTGGGCCGGAACGCCGAGGCCCTGCCCAAGCTCGAGGCCGCACTCGCGTCGTGGCAGCGCGTGCGCGAGGGCTACGATCTCGACGTAGCTCGCTGCCAGGGCAACATCGCTTCATGTCTGTTCCTCCTGGGAAAGTACGCGGACGCGCTGCCGAAGATGGAGGCCTCGGTCGACATGTTGCAGCGGCTCTTCCCCGGCGATCATCCCGATGTCGCCACGGCGCTGAGAAGCACTGGCGCGTGTCTCCTCCGCCTTGATCGCTCCGAGGAGGCACTGGCGAAATACGAAGTCGCCCTGGAGATGTACCGACGTCTGCATCAGAGCGACCACCCAGACGTGGCGGGATGCCTCGGCACCCTCGGTATTTGCCTCGACCGTCTCGGTCGCTCGTCTGAGGCCCTTTCGAAGTTCGAAACCGAACTCGAGATGTACCAGCGGCTTTTCCCGGGGGATCACCCCAAAGTGACTCTAAGCCTGTTCCATCTCGCCGCATGCCTGCACGCGCTCGGCAGGCATGAAGATGCCCTGCCACACGCGGAGCGCGGAGAGTCGATGGCCGAGCGAGTGCTGGCAAAGGGCGATCCGGGGCTCTCGAAGTACGCCGACCTCCTCCAGAAGATCCACGACGCACTCAACACGGCCAAGACCGAAGGGAAACTGCCCTCCGAGAAGTGAACGCCGCCGACGAGTGGGCCACGCTGCGCAGCAACGCCCAAGCCGAGACCACGGTGGGGAGGTTGGGCTAGAACCGGAAGTAGATGAACGGGTTGTACGAGCCCGCCGCCAACTCCATCGCGCACAGCACGAAGAGCACCGCCAGCGCGACCAACCCCAGGCTCTCGAGGACCGTCGCGAGCGCCGTTCGCCCGCTGCGCCACAACCCCTCCGTCCACGCCGCGACCGCCGGCAGCCAGGGTGTCGAGCCCACGATTCCGGCACCGATCGCGATCCACGTGCGCGCGTCCGCGAACAGGCCGATCGGGTGCAGCCGCGTCGCCGCGACCACCGTCGTGCGCAGGTCGACGAGCTGCGAGCCGTCTTGCAGCCAGAACATCGCGGCCAGGAAATGCTTCGCCTGCACGAAGGTCTCGGCGCGGAAGAACACCCAGCCGATCACGACCACGAGCAGCGTGTAGACGTGCTGCAGCCACCTGGGCCGTCGCGCGAGCCAGGCTCCCAGCCCGAGACGCTCGACGACGAGGAACGAGCCGTGGAAGAGGCCCCACACGACGAAGGTCATGCTGGCTCCGTGCCACAGGCCGCACAGGAAGAACACGACCAGCAGGTTCACGTACGTGCGCGCCGGGCCGCGCCGGTTGCCGCCCAACGGGACGTAGAGATAGTCGCGGAACCAGGTCGACAGCGAGATGTGCCAGCGCCGCCAGAACTCCGTGATCGAGCGCGCGACGTAGGGGTGGCGGAAGTTCTCGAGGAACTCGAAGCCGAACAGGCGGCCGAGTCCGATCGCCATGTCCGAGTAGCCCGAGAAGTCGAAGTAGATCTGCAGCGAGTAGGTGACGATGCCGAGCCAGGCGAGCGCCGGCGTGAGCTGCTCGGGCGGGAGGGCGAACACCTTGTCGGCCGCCGCGGCGCACACGTTGGCGATCAGGACCTTCTTCGCCAGGCCGATCACGAAACGCCGCACGCCCGACGCGAAGCGCTCGAGCGTGATGACGCGGTGGACGATCTGCGCGGCGACGTCGCGGTAGCGGACGATGGGGCCGGCGATCAGCTGCGGGAACAGCGCGATGTAGAGCGCGATGTCCTGGAACCGCTTCTGCACCGGCGCGTCCCGGCGGTACACGTCGATCACGTAGGACATCGCCTGGAACGTGAAGAACGAGATGCCGATCGGCAGCCGGATCGAGCCGTCCTGCTCCAGGAAAGCGGTGCGCAGCCACGAGTCCGCGCCGACGTGGCTGCCGAGCGACGCGGGTCGTGCTTCGAGGAGGCCCCAGCGCATGAGACGCCAGCCGATGCCGTGCCACAGCCAGTCGGAGTACTTGAAGACGACCAGCAGCCCGATGTTCGCGGCGACCGCGGCGGCGACGACCCCCTTGGCGCTGCCGCGCCTGTGGGCGCGGTCCACCCACAGGCCGAAGGCGTAGTTCATCGCGATCGAGACGAGCATCACGAGCGCGACGATCGGCTCGCCCCAGGCGTAGAAGACGAGGCTCGCGACGAGGAGCCACGTGTTGCGCGCGATGCGCGGCGCGAGGAAATACACCGCCAGCACGAGCGGCAGGAACGCGAACAGGAAGATCGGCGCGCTGAAGAGCATGGGGCCTACGCCGGCGCGGCCTCGAGACGCGGGACGAAGAGCAGCGTGGCGAGTCCGACCAGTCCGAGCGCACTGACCGTCCAGAAGAAGCGCTCGAAGCCCAGCGCTTCGACCAGGTCACCGCTCCAGCGCCCGGCGAGCCAGGCGGACAGGCCCATGAGGCCGGTCGAGATCGCGTAGTGCGTCGTCGCGAAGCGCGACGTGCGCGCGAGCTGCAGCAGGAAGACCATGTAGGCCGAGAAGCCGAAACCGTATCCGAGCTGTTCGACTGCGACCACCGCGGGGGCCACGTCCAGCCCGGGCTGCGCGCCCGCGGCCCAGGCGAACAGGACGTTGGGCACGTGCATGGCGATCGCCATGGGCCAGACGCAGCGCGCGAATCCGGCGCGCGAGATGATCCAGCCGCCCGCGAGGCCACCCACGAGCAGCGCCACGACGCCGACGGTGCCGTAGGCGTAGCCGACCTGCTTCTCGAGCAGACCCAGGCCGCCGACCTCGCGCGCCCTGATCAGGAAGGGCGAGATCATCGGCACGAGCATCGACTCGGAGAAGCGGTAGAAGAGGATGAAGGCCAGGATGGCCGGAAAGCGCGGGCGCGTGACGTACTCGAGCAGCATCGCGCGCATGGGTGAAGGCGCCGCGTGCGATCCCATAGCCCGCTGCGCACGCGCCGGTGCGTCGGCCACCGGCCGCGGCGCGTGCAGCGCGATCACGGCCGCCCCGATGCCGTACACGATCGCGCCCGCCGCGAACGCCCACGACCAGGCCTGCGGTCGCGGCAACCCGCGTGCGAACCAGCTCGCGCCGGGCTCTTCCTGCAGCGATCCCGCGAGCACGACGACGCCGCCCGTCACGACGATCCGGCCGAGTCGGTAGCAGGCGTTGCGCACGCCGACGAAGGCTTCCTGCTCGCGCTTCTCGAGCGCCAGGATGTAGTAGCCGTCGCAGGCCACGTCGTACGTCGCCGACGCGAACGCGAGCAGGATGCAGGCTCCGATCGTCCACTCGAGCCAATCCGGTCGGCCCACGGCCCACGCCAACCCGGCCATCCCGATCAGCACCGCGATCGACGCGCACACGAGCCACCGACGTTTCGTGCCGTAGAGATCGACGAGCGGGCTCCACAGCGGCTTGAGCATCCAGGGCAGCGTCAAGTCGCTGCTCCAGCGCCCGACGAACGCCGGCGCCGCGTCCATGGCGGTCAGGAACGTGTTCGAGGCCGCCTGGACCGCGAAGTACGGCATGCCCTGCAGGACGTAGAGCCCCGGGACGAACGTCCAGGGGCGCGCGCGGCGAGGAGGGACGTCCATGCGGGGCCGCGCGGAGCCTAGCAACGCCGGGAGCCCGAGAAGGCACCGATCGTACAGGCTCCAATCCCTGGTGGTGCAGCGCGGGACCGCGCGCGGAACGCAGGCCTGGCGGCCGTGGCGGGCGCCGGGCTGGCCGTCACCCCCCGCCGGGCCGTACCCTGTGTGGCTTGCCGATCTCTGCCATGACCGAAAGAACCGGAAGCCGCCTCCCGCGCGTCGTCATCGTCGGACGCCCCAACGTGGGCAAGTCGACGCTGATGAACCGCATGTGCGGCAGCCGCGTGTCGATTGTCGAGCCCACGGCCGGCGTGACCCGCGACCGCGTCGCGGTGCCGGCCGAGCTGCGCACGGCGCGCGAGCGGCGCTGGATCGAGGTCATCGACACGGGCGGCATCGGCATCGTCGACCGCGACGACCTGGAGCCGCTCGTCGAGGCGCAGATCCAGCGCGCGATCAAGACCGCCGACGTGGTCCTGTGGCTCGTCGACGCGCGCGAGGGCGTCACGCCGCTCGACCAGGAGGTCGCGCGGCGTCTGCGCGGGCTGCCGGTGCCGCTGATCCTCGTGGCCAACAAGGCCGAGGGCCCGAAGCGCGTGTGGGACGCGGGCGAGTTCCACAGCTTCGGCATCTCCGACGGACCGCACCCGATCAGCGCGCAGAACGGCGAGGGCCTCGAGGACCTGTACGAGCGCGTGCTCGAGCTCCTGCCGCCCGAGGACAAGGACGCGACGCCGGCCCTGACGCCGGTCATGCGCCTGGCCGTCGTCGGCCAGCGCAATTCCGGCAAGTCGACGCTGATCAACGCGCTGGCGCAGGACGAGCGCATGATCGTGTCCGAGGTGCCGGGCACCACGCGTGATTCGGTCGACGTGCTGTTCGAGCGCGACGGCCAGGCGTTCGTGGCGATCGACACGGCCGGCGTGCGGCGCAAGAAGTCGATCGCCGACGCGATCGAGTTCTACTCCGACGCGCGCTCGCACCGCTCGATGCGGCGCGCCGACGTGGTCGTGCTCCTGTTCGACGTCACCAAGCCCTTGTCGGGCATCGACAAGGACCTGGCGCGCTACTGCATCGACCACCACAAGCCGGTGATCCTGGGCGCGAACAAGTGGGACCTCGCGACCGGCTACACGCCGCAGGATTTCCGCAAATACCTCGACGCCGAGATGCCTCAGCTCGACTACGCGCCGATCGCGTTCCTGTCGGCGCGCGATGGCAAGGGCGTCGACGAGACGCTGGCGCTGGCGCTGGAGCTCTTCGACCAGGCGCAGCGGCGCGTGTCGACGGGCGAGCTGAACCGCGTGCTCGAGCGCGCCTTCAGCGGCCGCGGCCCCTCCGCCGGCGGTCACGCCGTGCGCATCAAGTACGCGACGCAGGCCGAGGTGCGGCCGCCCACGTTCGTGCTGTTCGTCAACGACAAGTCGCTCTTGACCAAGGATTCGATCCGCTACCTGCAGAACCGGATCCGCGAAGAGCTGCCGTTCCCCGAGATCCCCGTGCGCATCGTGCTGCGCGATCCGGCGCACGCCGGAGAGGAGTCGTCTTGAGAGGGTTCTCTTTTCAGGCCGTCAACGCCGGCCTCGCGGGCCTGCTGCTCGCGGCCTGCGCCACCTCCGGCTCCGGCGAAGGCTGGATCGAGGCCGATCTGGAAGTCCCCAGCGAACGCGTCCTGCGCCAGGTCGCCGTGTTGGCGCTCGAGAAGAACGGCTTCCCGCCCGGCACGGAGGACGAGGGCCTGCAGAACACCGTCTCGTCCGGCTGGCTCGTGTCGCTGCAACCGTTCAAGGGCGACGGGACGCGCATGAAAGCCCACGTACACTACGACGAGAAGGGCCCGCGCACCTGGCTGGTCGGCGTGCGCGTCGAGCGCGAGACGAACGAGGAGCTCGGGAAGACTCTCGAGCTGGCGCAGGCCAAGTGGGAGTCGGGGCCGGACGACCAGGACACCGCGACCCGGATCCTGAACTACATGCAGACCGTGCTGGGCGTGGAGTTCAAGCTGGGCCCGAAGGGTCCGCTGAAGCCCAAGCCCGGCGTCGAGGTCCCGTTCGGTCGCGAGAAGCCGCTCTAGCGGCTGATCGCGGCTCGACCGGGCCGCTTGGCTGGGCCGCGCCCGACTGCCGATGACGAACCGCGAGTCGATGTCGCGCCCGGCGAACCCTTCCAATCCCGCGTCCGCCGGCGGATCCTCGGCGCGCCCGAGCCCTGCCGTGGACACGCCTCGACGCACGACGCTGGAGCTGGCGGAGCTCCCCGGCCCCGTCGCGCTGGTTTTTTCCAGCGCGCGCGACGCCGGTCTCGAGGCCAAGGACCTGGTCGCGCAGCTGGCGCGGCGCGGCGAGGCGGTCGTGCTCGTCGTGGCGACGGGTTCCGAGGGCGAGGCGCGCGCAGCCTCGGCCGCGTGGGGCGTGCGCGACGTGCGCACGCTGGGCCTCGCCGCGGGCGCGGTGGGCTCGGCCGAGACGCTCGTGGCGCGCTTGAAGCAGACGCTCGACGAGCTCGCGCCGGGCACCGTCGTAGGACCGGCATCGGGTTCGGACGCGGACGGTCGCGCGCTCGCGCGGGCCCTGTGTTCGTCGCTGGCGTCGTCGCTGGTGCGCGGCGCCGACCGCACCGTGCTGCTCGCCGCGCGCGGCGACGCGCGCGCGGCGCCGCTCGAGGGTCCCAACGCGGAAGCCTTCCTGCGGCTGCGCTCGGGCCAGGCGCTCGACGCGTTGCGTCCGCCGCACGATCCGGGTCTGCCGCACACGACCGCCGTCGTCTCGACCTGGAACAAGAAGGAGGACTTGCGCGCGAACCTGGAGTCGCTGCGCGCGCAGACGCTGCCGTTCGACGACGTTGTGGTCGTCGACAACGCCAGCCGCGACGGGACCGCGGCCATGATCGCGGCCGAGTTCCCCGAGGTGCGCCGGATCGTGATGCCGCACGACCGCTACGGCGCCTGCGAGACGTTCAACATCGGCTTCAAGTCGGTCACGACCGAGCTGACCGCGATCCTCGACGACGACATCGTCATGCCGCCGGACTGGCTCGAGAAAACCACGCGCCGGCTGGCGCAGGAGCCGGCGACGACGGCGATCGTCTCGACGCAGGTCGTCGAGCCGGGGATGCCGGAGAGCTACCGTACGTCCCCGGCGGTGAACGAGGAGCGCTACATGTCGACGTTTCGCGGCTGCGCGTCCCTCGCACGTACCGACGCGCTGCGTGCCGCGGGCTTCTACGACGAGCGGCTGTTCATCTACGGCAACGAGCGCGACCTGACGTGCCGCCTCCTGAACCTGGGCCATCGGGTGCTGCAGTTCCCCGGCGCGCACGTGTTCCACAAGACACCGTTCGGCATCAAGATGGGCAAGCGCAGCTTGTACTACCACGCGCGCAACGCCTGGCTCTCGCAGATCAAGTACGCGCCCGCGGGCGATCTGGCGCGCATGCCCTGGCTCGTCGCGCGCGTGCTCCTGCGCGGCGATCGCAAGGAGGCGCAGGGCAGCGTGACCGACGCGACGGGGACGATCGGGATCGGGCGCTCGATCCGCGAGACGCCCGGCGCGTGGCTGGTGCTCGCGCGCGCCGGCTTCAGCGTGCTGCGCAACGTCCCGTACTGCCTGGCGCGGCGCGCGCCGTGCCGCGCGCCGGACTTCGAGCTCCCGCTCCACTAGCGTGAGCGCAACCAGTCCGAGCGAAAGCGCAGCGAAACCGAGCGTGAGCGTGCTCAACGCCGGCCTGGGTCCCGTTTCGGTCGTCGTGGTCAACTACAACGGCGCGGCGTACCTGGACGAGTGCCTCGGCGCCGTGCGCGCGCTGGCCGACGCGGTGGACGAGGTGATCCTGGTCGACAACGCGTCGACCGACGCGAGCCTGGCGCTCGTGCGCGAGCGCTTTCCCGACGTGCGGATCCTGGCCCTGGCCACGAACGACGGCCCGTGTCCGGCACGCAACGCCGGGATGCGTGCCGCGCGCCACCGCTGGGTGCTGGCGCTCGACAACGACGCGGTCGTCGCGCCCGACACGCTGGCGAAGCTGGCGCAGGCTGCCGCGGCCGACGCGTCGATCGCGATCGCGCAGCCGCGCAGCGTATTCGCCGCAGAGCCGGGGCGCGTGCACTACGACGGCGGCGCTTTCCACTACGTGGGCTTGATCGCGCTGCGCAACTTCTACGCGCCGATCGAGCGCGCGCAAGGGCGCGGCGTCGTCGCCGTCGACTGCGCGGTGGCGGTGGCTCTGCTCGTCGACCGCGACGCTCTGCTCGCGGCCGGCGGCTACGACGAGACCATGTTCATCCTGTTCGAGGACCTGGACCTGTCCTACCGCCTGCGCGCCACGGGGCGCCGCATCGTGTCGGTGGAGGACTGCCTCGTCCTGCACAAGGGCGGCACGCCCGGGATCAGCTTCCGCGAGGGCCCGCGCTACCCCGGCTCGCGCGTGTTCTTCCACTCGCGGAACCGCTGGACGTTCCTCGCGAAGTGCTACCGCCGGCGCACGTTGCTCGTGGCCGCACCGGGGCTGCTCGTCTACGAGGTCGTCTGGCTCGTCTTCGCGCTGCTGCAAGGCCATTTGGGCGACTGGTGGCGCGGCAAGCGCGCGTTCTTCGCGCTGGGCGAAACGCGCCGGCCCGCGCGCGCGGCGTTCCAGGCGGCGCGCACCGTGCGCGACCGCGACCTGCTCGTCGGCGGACCGCTGACGATCACGCCGGCGCTGAAGGCGCGCACGTTGCGCGCGCTGTTCGACAGGATCCTGTCCGCCGCGCTGCGCGCCTGGTGGTGGCTCGCGCGCCCGCTGGCCGGGTAGACAGCGGTGTGAGACACCGTGCACCGTCTCGCGCGCTGCTGAACGCGGTGCAAGGTGTCTGACACCGTTGTTCACACGTCGTCGGCCCAGCGCTTCAGGAGCTCGACGTCCGCCGGCGAGAGCCGCGCCTCGGAGTGCAGGCGCAGGTAGTTCGGCATCGGCATCTCGCCGGCCTCGACCTTCTCGACCGTCTCGCCGGCCTTGGAGCTCTGCTTGTTGGGCGTGTAGTCGCCCCAGTGCGAGAAGTTGAGCTCGTGGCGGCCGTCGTCGACGTCGTGCGCGACGAGCCACGAGACCGGCGCGACGTACGCGTACCAGGGCCAGACCGTCTCGTTCGAATGGCAGTCGAAGCACGAGCGGCGCAGCAACGCCAGGACCTCCGGCGCGGCCTGCAGCGGTTTCGTGGCCGGCGGGTTCGTGCGCGCCACGGGCCAGAACTGGATCGCGACCAGTAGGACGAGCAGGACCACGCCGATGCGGACGAGCCAGCGTTTCATAGGGTGCGGATGGTAGCGACCGCGCCTGCGCCGGCGATCGCCTGGCCGCGCGTGTTTTCGAGCCGGATCGACCGGAAACCCGCGGACCGCCGATCGGTTACGCTCCCCGAACTCTCCCGTGCGCATCCTCCTCGTCAGCCACAACCTCCCGCCGCACGGGAACGCCGGGACCGAGACCTATGCGGCCGATCTGGGTCGGGCGCTGGCCGGACGCGGGCACCAGGTCGCGGCGTTCGCGGCCGTGAAGGACATCCGCCGGCGCGACGGCAGCGTGCTGAAGCGCTCCGACGGCAAGGTGGCGATCCACGAGGTCGTCAACAACCTCTACCACGCGACCTTCGCCGGCACGTGGGAGAACCCGGCGGTCGAGCGCGCCTTCGCCGCGGCCCTGCGCGAGCACCGCCCGGAGGTCGTGCACGTCCAGCACCTGATGTACCTGTCGAGCGGGTGCGTGAAGCTCGCGCACGAAGCCGGTGCGCGCGTCGTGTTCACGCTGCACGACTACTGGCTGACGTGCGCGCGGCTGGGCCAGCGCGTGCACGCCGACCGGACGATCTGTCACGAGGTCGTGTTCACGCGCTGCGGCACGTGCCTCGTCGATTTCGCCTGGACGCAGCCCTGGGCCGCGCGCGCGGTGGGCCCGGTGATCGCGGCGCTGCACGAGACGACCGGCCTGGACCTGAGCGACACCGCCCGCCGCGTGCGGCTGCGCTTCGAGCGCCCGGCCGGGACGGAACCTCCGCCGACGACGCCCGCGCGCGCGGACGCCCCGGCGCCGATCGAGGCCGCGACGTCGCCCGCCCCGGCCGCGGTGGCCACCGACGTCCGTCCGACGATCGACCCGAACGACCCGCGCGCTCTCGCGATGGCCGAGCAGGCCCGCGCGCGCTGGGATGCGCTGCGCGCCGTCGTCGGCCAGAACGTCGACCTGTTCCTGTCGCCCAGCCGGTTCCTGCGCGAGCGCTTCCTGGCCGAGTGGAACCTGGATCCGGCGCGCATCGAGCTCCTGCGCTTCGGCGTCGACCGCGCGTTGTTCTCCGGCGGGCGGCCGCCGTCGCCCGACGGACGCTTGCGCATCGGTTTCCTGGGCACGCTCGTGCCGCTCAAGGGGCCGCACGTGCTGCTCGAAGCCTGGCTGCGCGTCCCCGCCAGCTTGCGCGCGCGCGGCCGGCTCGTGCTGCGCGGTCCGGCGCGACACGGCCAGGCCTACCAGGAGGCGCTGCTCGATCTGGCGCGCCGCGGCGGCGCCGAGATCCCGGGTCCGCTGGCGCGCGCCGACGTGCCCGCGTTCCTGCACGCGACGGATCTGCTGGTCGTGCCGAGCCTGTGGTTCGAGAACTCGCCGCTGACGATCCAGGAAGCGATGGCGTGTCGCACGCCGCTGTGCGTGTCGGACTTGGGCGGCATGGCCGAGCTCGTCGTGCCGGGCGAGACCGGCCTGCGCTTCCCGGCCGGAGACGTGGCCGCGCTGACCGAGGTGCTGGTGAACGCGCTCGAAGGCCGTGCGGGCCTCGATCGCCTCTACGCGCATCCGCTCGTCCTGCCCACCTTCGACGAGCACGTCGAGCAGGTCCTGTTGCGCTACGCCGCGAGGGCGAGAGCGTGAGAGTGCTGCTCGCCACCGACGCTTGGGTCGCGGAGGGCGAGCGCGCGTCCGCGAGCGGCGCAGCGCGCGCGGCCCGCACGCTGGCGGAAGGTCTGCTGCGCGCCGGCCACGAGGCGGTCGTGCTTGCCGGTACGCGGGGCGAGGGCGAGACGCGCGTCGAAGAACGGCGGGGTTCGCCGCGCGTCCTGCGCCTCGTGCGCACGGACGCCGCGCCCGGTCACTGGCAGCGCACGTCGTCCGCATCCGCGGCCCGGCTCGTGCGCGAGACTGTGCGCTCCGTGCAGCCCGACATCGTGCACGTTTTCTCATGGCGCGGCTTCACGCGCGACCTCGTCGCGGTCGCGAGCAGCGAGCGCGCGGTCGTCGTCGTCTCGCTGCTCGACCCCTGGTTCGCGTGCCTGGTGGGGGACCGCATCCGGCGCGACACGCGCGCGGCCTGCGATGCTCCGCTGGGCCCTTCGCCGTGCCTCACGTGCGCCGAGCTCGAGTCGGGGCCGACGCCCTGGGTGCCGATCGAAGCGCGCTTCTTGGCCGTCGCCGAGCGACGGCGCGACATGGAGCGCGAGCTCATGTTGTCGCGCGCGGTGATCCTGCCGCCCGGCCTCGACGCCGGCGCCGTGCGCCGCGCTCTCTCGAGCACGCTCGCGGACGTGGAGTTCCACACGCTCGACGACGAGCTCGACGCACTGCTCGACGTCTACGCGTGCGCGCTGCGCCGCGGACCGGTGCAGCCCGCGCCCGCCGCGCCGGAATGGTTCGCCGAGCGCATGCAGACCGAAGCCGAGAGGGCCTGGGACGACGCGTTCGTGCGCGCCACGGCGGGGGCCAGCCGATGAAGCGCTCGTGCACGATCGCGCTGGCGTTGTCGCTGGCCGTCGCCTGCTCGTCGCCGTCCGTGAAGCCTGATCCGAAGGGCGAGGCGCGCGTCGTGCCGGTCGCCGAGCTGCCCGCGTCGCAGCGGGCCGCGTGGGAAGCCTGGCAGAAGGGCGGCGCCGTGTGGGAGATCGAGCGCGAGCGCGTGAAGCGCGACCCCGAGCTGGCGCGCTTCGTCGTCGACAACCTCGTGCGCGAGATGGTGAAGACCTACGACCGCTCCGGCTTCGCGCGCCCGGGCGGCGTCCCCGGACGTTTCGAGCGCGCGCAGGAGGACCTCGTCGAGCTGGGCGCGCACTCGGCGCCGGTGCTCGCGCAGCTCCTGGACGTACCCGACGGGATCATCGCGTTCCTGGCCAGCGACCGGCTCGTCGTGCTGGGCGCGAGCGCGATTCCCGTCGTCACGCCGCTGCTCGCGGCCGAGCGCCCCGAGACGCGCCGCCGCGCCGCCGAGCTGCTGGGCAAGCTGCCGAACGCCGGTCAAGGCGAGATCGACGTGCAGAAGCTCTTGGCCGAGCGCGTCGAGCGCGACAAGGAATGGCCCGTGCGCGCCGAGTCCGCGCGCTCGCTGGGCGCTCGCGGCCGCGCGCACGACCACAAGGGCTTCGCGATGGGCGTGCTCGTGCGCGCGCTGCGCGACGAAGACTCGGGCGTCGCGACGAACGCCGCCAAGGCGCTCGAGACGCTGGACGAGCCGGCCGCGATCCCGAAGATGATCGACCCGCTGGAGGCTGCGGCCCAGGCCGGGAAACCGGGCGTCGTGCAGGCCATCGAGCAGACGCTGGGCGTGCTGGCCGGCGACGGCAAGCGCCGCTCGATCGAGGAGTGGCGCCGGTTCGAGGTCGCTTTCCGCGCCCGTTGACACCGGCGCCAGGAAACTGCATACCGGATCGACCATGCTCGAATGGAAGTTCCGCCGCCGCCAGGGCTGGTGCGGCGCGTGCGAGAAGCGCTTCGACGAGGGCGAGCGGCACGCGTCGCTGCTAGCCATCGCGGGCGAGGACTTGGCGCGAGACGACCTGTGCCTCTCGTGCTGGACGGCCCGCAGCGCCCGCGAGGACCTGTTCCACTGGTTCACGCGCTACCGCGAGGGTCGGCGCGGCCTCCAACTCGATCTGGCCATGCTCGAGACGCTCTTCGTGCGGCTCGAGGGCCGCGTCGAGCAGCGCGTGCGCGAAATGCGCTACGTGCTCACTTTGCTCCTGATGCGCAAGCGGCGCCTGAAGATCGACCGGATCCTGCGCGAGGAGGGCGGCGAGGCGATGCTCGTCCACCGGCCGCGGCGCAGGGAATCCTTCCACGTGCACGTGTTCGACTTCACGCCCGAGCGCCTCCAGGAGCTGCGCGCCGACCTGGTTCAGCTCCTCGAGGGTGCCGAGCCGACGGGTCGCGAGGACTCCGGCGGCGGGTCGGGTGCGGGCGCGCCCGAGGGTCCGACCAGCGACGAGGAGGCCTTCGTGGCACTCCCGGTGGGCGCCTAGGACAACCCGCGGTCGGCAGGTAGCCGGCGGAATGGGAATTCGAACGCTTTCCCGATCTTGGGAAAGCTGGTCCCGAGGGGTCCGAACGGGTCGTGCTCTTTCTCCACACACCACAATCCCTTGGGGTTCACTTGATGTTTGACCGCCAGCCCTAGGGATCGATGGAGGGCCGGCCGCAGGCGCTCCGCGCGCCTCGGACGCGCGGGAACCCGCGCAGGCCCGCCCGAACCCTCCGCGGGGCATTGCGGGCCGCTCGGTGGCATTGAAGAATGCACTTGTGGCATCCGGTGTCGGAGAGTGGGGCTTCATCGGTGCGCGTCCAGCGCCCCGGGTGGTCTCGGTGGGAGCTCGTGGGGGAAAGCGCCGTGTTCCACGGTGAGTCCCTCCACGGCCTGGATGCCAAGTTCCGCCTGGTCGTCCCCAAGCGGATCCAGGACCAGCTCGGTCGCGACGCGGAGGGGCGGCAGACCTGCTTCCTCACCCGCGGCCAGGACCGCTGCATCTACCTGTTCCCGTCGGCAGCTTTCCTCAGCGCGATGTCCAAGATGCGCTTGGGGGCCTACTCCGGCGAGGACCAACGCGCTGCGCAGCGCGTGCTCCTGTCGAGCACCTTCGAGGTCGAGCTGGACAGCTCCGGCCGCGTGCTCGTGCCCGAAAAACTGCGGCCCCAACTCGGTGACGAGCGCGAGCTCGTCGTCCTCGGCAACGACGACCACGCCGAGATCTGGGGCAAGCAGGAATGGGATCGATACCAGACCCGCAACGAAGCCCTCCTGGACCGGATCGACCGGATCCTGGGCGGCACGAGGGAAGCGACCTGACCGGCGTCGGGCTCGCGGAGGGAGGGGGGAAGTGTTCGACACGGAAACGGAGGAGAGCGCCGTGCGAGGAGCACCCGGGGGGGATTCTCCTCAGCACGTGCCCGTGCTCGCCGATTCCGTGGTCGAGCTCCTTCGCGGCCTGACGCCCGGTCTCCTGTCGGGTTGGATCGTCGATGGGACGATCGGCCTGGGTGGGCACGCGGAACGCGTGCTCGAGGCGCTGCCGGACGCGCGCGTCCTGGGCAGCGACCGTGATCCCGAAGCGCTCGAGCTCGCCAGCCAGCGACTCGCGCGCTTCGGGAATCGCGTGAAGCTCGTGCGCGCGCGCCACAGCGAGCTTGGGCGCGTCGTTCGCGAGCAGTTGCCCGAGCGGCCCGCGGCATTCCTGTTCGACCTGGGCGTTTCGTCGATGCAGCTCGACCTGGCCGAGCGCGGCTTCAGCTTCCAGTCCGACGGCCCGCTCGACATGCGCATGGATCCCGAGCTCGACCGTACGGCGGCCGACATCGTGAACCACTGGGACGAGCACGACCTGGCCGACCTCTTCTACTACGAGGGCGGCGAGAGTCGTTCGCGGGCGGCCGCGCGCGCGAT
Organism: Planctomycetota bacterium; assembly: GCA_031400875.1. GTDB lineage: Bacteria > Planctomycetota > UBA1135 > UBA1135 > JAEUHZ01. The sequence continues at coordinate 84,648 of JANNQS010000011.1, forward strand.
CGTCGAGTCGCGCCGCCGTGCGCCGTTCCTGCGCACCGGCGCGCTGGCGGATTGCGTGGCGCGCGCTTTCGGCGGGATTTCCGGGCGCGTGCATCCGGCCACGCTCGTGTTCCAGGCGCTGCGGCGCGCGGTGAACCAGGAGAGCGAGGAGCTGGCCGCGGCGCTGTCCGCGGCCGAGCGCGGGCTGGCCGACGGCGGGCGCCTGCTCGTGATCTCGTTCCACTCGGGCGAGGACGGCGTGGTCAAGCGCTTCCTGTCCGGGCTGGCGCGGGCAGGGCGCTTCGAGCTCCTGACCAAGAAGCCCATCGAAGCCGACCACAAGGAACGCCGCGCAAACCCGCGCTCGCGTTCCGCGCGTCTGCGCGCCGCGGTGCGCGTGCGCGGCGAGGCTCCCGGCGACGCTGTCGTCGAAGTGCCGCTGGCGCGGGAGGGACGGCCGTGACGCGTCCGCTCCTCGTCGCCGGACTTCTCGCGGCGTCTCTGGCGCTCGGGATCCTGACCGCGATCGTGCAATCGCACAACCGCGCCGAAGGCGCGCGCCTCGACGGTCTGCGCGAGGACTGCCTGCTGCTCGAGGCCGTGCACGGCGCGCAGCGCGCGGCGATCCTCGAGAAGGACCACGGCCCGCTGCCGCCGATCGAGGCGCTGGCCGACTCCAAGACGGCGAAGCCGCGCGCCGACGCACGCGCGAAGGGAGCTCCGTGAGCACGCCCTCGCCCGTGTCGCGCGTGGGCCTGCGCCCCGGCGCCGTGTTCCTGGGCATCGGCACGATCCTGGCGCTCGTCGCGGCGCGCTCGACCGTCGTCGCGCTGGCCTCGGAGGGCGAGCAGCCCGCGAACCTGCGCCGGCTGCCGGTGATCCCGGCCGCGTTCGAGCTGTGCGACGCGGGCGGCGTCCCGCTGGCCGGATCGGCGGCGTACCTCGAGCTCGTCGTGTCGCCCAACGCGATGTGGCAGGCGCACACGCCGGGGGCGATGGCGCGCAAGATCGCCGACGCGCTGGGCCAACCGGGGCGCGTCGGTGAACTGCTCGACCGGATGCTGCCCGAGGGCACGAAGCAGGGCTGGATCACGTGCTCTCGCGAGCCCCTGGTCCTGCACGTCGAAGAAGCGCGGCGCGTCCAGGCCTGGATCGCCAGCGCGCAGTTCGACCCCGACCTCCCGGGCGCCCCGATGAACGGCTTCGCGCTGGTCATCGGCTCGAGCGCGGGCGAGTACCGGCTGGCCTGGCATCCCGAGACCGCGCTGTCCGAAGTCGAGCGCGCGCGCCACGGCGTCGAGAAGCAGCGCGACTGGACGCGCCGCGTGGCCGACGGCCTGCTCGCCGCGCTCCAAGACGAAACGACGGTCGACGAGAACCGCAGCGACGAGGATCGCCGCGACGGGCGCGAGCGGATCTGGCGCGCGCTCCTGCCCAGCCAGTTCCGCGTGGTCCGCAAGGACGTGCCGCCCGACCGCGCGCCGGCCCTGGCCGCGCTGCTCAAGGACGAGCGCGTCCAGCCTGCACAGATGGAGCTCCGCCGCAACGCGCGGCGCGTTTACCCGGTGCAGGGCATCGCGCGCGGCGCGTCGACGCCGCTGGCGATCCTGGGTCGCTGGAGCACGTTCGAGCCGGACGCCGCGCGCAAGGACGCGATCCGGCGCCTGCACCTGCCGGACGACGTCGCGACGTGGACCGAGGAGCAGCGCGCCGACCTTGTCGAACTCGCCGACGCGCTCGTCTACCAGCCGAGCCCGACGAGCGGCCTCGAGCTGCAAGCCTGGAACCTGCTCGAGCGGCCGGAGTTCTCCTGGATCGGACGCCGTGGCGAGGAGTACACGTTCCTGCTGAACCAGGCACCGCGTCGGCCCTTGCACCGCTACTTCCAGGAGCTCGCCCCCGGCGATCCCAACTCGCGCGTCATCACGACGATCGAGATCGGGCTGCAGCGCCGCGTGCGCCAGCTGCTCGAGGAGACGGTGGCGCTGCGCAAGCCGGCCTTGGCGCAGGCCATTGTCGTCGACGTCGCGACCGGTGACGTGCTGGCCGTCGACGCGATCGACGTGTACGGCATCGGCGGGTTCGTGCCGACGATGCACACGTTCACGCCGGGCTCGACGTTCAAGGTGCCGGTGATGGCCAGCGCGCTGCACGAGGGCGTCATCACGCCCGACGACGAATTCGACTCGAGGAACGGCAAGTTCGCGTTCGAGGGCCGCCAGATCCACGAGGCCGAAGGCGGCGACGACAAGGGCACGGTCACGGCCTCGATGGGCCTGGCGTACTCGATCAATGCCGTGCTGGTGCAGATCGGCACGCGCATGGACCCGGCCGCGTTCCACGCGCACGTCAAGGCGCTGGGCTACGGCGAGTATCCGCGCACGGCCCTGGGCTCCGAGCGCGACGGGCGCGTGACACCGCTGCCCTGGAAGAAGAAGTACACGCAGGCCTCGGTGTCCTTCGGGCACGAGATCAGCGTGACGCTGTGGCAGCACGCTCAGGGTCTGGCGACGGTCCTCCGCGGCGGGCACTTCCGGCCGCTGCGCACGGTCAAGGCGCTCGAGTGGAACGGTCTGCGCCAGGAGATGGCCTTGATCGAGGATCATCCGCTGCAGGCGCGCGACTCGCTGTCGGCGCAGGCCTGCGGCCAGGTGCGCGACATGATGCGCCTGGGTGCGACGATCGGCACCGGCAGGGACGTCTGCAAGGACCTGCACGAGCTGCTCGACGTCGGCTCGAAGACCGGCACGGCCGAGAAGGTCGGCAGCGAGCTGTGCCTGCACCTCGAGCTGCAGCACAACATCGCGCACGGCTGCCGTGGCGCGAAGGCCTGCCGCAAGGAGCTGGCGCGCAGCGGCAAGCCGCCGCACCGCGCCTGCTATACGAGCTCGATCTGCGTCGTCGGCCGCAGGCGCGACGGCGGCCGCGAGGTCATGGTCCTCGTCGTCGTGGACGAGCCGCGCAGCAACAAGCACTTCGGCTCGCAGATCGCCGGGCCGGCCGGCGTCGGCATCCTGAAGGAAGCGCTCGGCCTCACGCGTCTGGGCGAGGAGCCGATCGACGTCGACGTCAGCGGGTTCCGCGCGCTCGAAGCGGCCGCGGTGGTGGAAGAAGGCAGCGATCAGCCCTGGGCGGAGGCGGCACATGCACCTCGCTGAGCTGGTCGAGAACTTGGGGGGGGGTCTGCAGCCTGCCGCGGGCGCGGACCGGAGGATCACCGGCGTTCACCTGGACAGCCGTCGGGTGGGCGCCGGTGACCTCTTCTGCGCGCTGACCGGCACGCGCGAAGACGGCTCGAGCTTCGCGCAGGACGCGGTGCAGCGCGGCGCGGGCGCGATCCTCTCGGACCGAATGCTCGAGATTCCGGCCGGAATCCCGCTCTGGATCCACCCGCAGGCGCGCCGCGTCGCGGGCCTGGCGTCGGCGCTCGTCTTGGGCGAGCCGTCGCGCGGCCAGTTCCTCGTCGGCATCACCGGCACGAACGGCAAGACGACGACGGCGCACCTGGTCGGCCACCTGCTGATGCACGCCGGTCGCCGGCCGGCAGTGCTGGGCACGGCCGGCAACCGGCTGGCCGACGGCCAGCTCGTGCCGTCGACGCACACGACGCCCGACGCGCCCGAGCTGCAGCGGCTGCTCGCGCGCCACCGCGCGATGGGCGGCGACGCCGTCGCGCTCGAGGTCAGCTCGCACGCGCTCGACCAGGAGCGCACGGCCGGGCTCGACTTCGACGTCGCGGTGTTCACGAACCTGAGCCGCGACCACCTCGACTACCACAAGGACCTCGAGACGTACGCGCGCGCCAAGCAACGACTCTTCGAGTCGCTGCGGCCGGGCGCGTTCGCCGTGGTCAACGCCGACGAACCGGCCTCGGAGAGGATGTCCGCCGCAGCGCGCGCGCGGAACGCCGAGGTCGTGACCTACAGCGCACGCTCGCGCGGTGACCTCTGCGCCACCCACGTTCGTACCAGCCTGCGCGGCACCCACATCGTTCTGCATGGGATGGGGATCTCGCGGACAAGGTTGTGGTTGCCGTTGGCTGGTCGATTCAACGTGGAGAACGCTCTGGCCGCCGCCGTGTGTGCGCTCGTGTCGGGGGCGAGTCCCTCCCAAGTCGTGGAGGGGCTCGCCGCCGCGCACGGCGCGCCGGGTCGGCTCGAGGCGGTGCCGACGAACGGTCGTGGCTTCGCGCTGTTCGTCGACTACGCGCACAGCGAGGACGCGCTCGAAAACGTGTGCCGCACGCTGCGCGGCGCGCTGACCGACGATCCGCTCGACGAGGATTCGGGCCTGCTCACGCCGCCGCCGCGCGATCCGCGAAGCGCGACCCCAAGGGAGCGCGAGCAGAGGAGAGCCCGCGGACGGCTGATCGTCGTCTTCGGCGCGGGCGGCGACCGCGACCAGGGCAAGCGCGCGCCGATGGGACGCGTCGTCAACGCGCTGGCCGACGTGGCGATCGTGACGAGCGACAACCCGCGCAGCGAGGATCCCGCGCGGATCCTGGCCGAGATCGTGGTCGGCATGGAGCCGGCGCGCGCGCGGCGCATCGTCGAGTCGGACCGCCGGCGCGCGATCGAGATCGCCTGCGGCGAAGCGCGCTCGGGTGACGTCGTGCTGATCGCCGGCAAGGGTCACGAGACCACACAGACCGTGGGCCGAGAGGTCCACTCCTTCGACGACCGCGCCGTGGCGCGGGAGGTGCTCGCTTGAACGCATTCCGTGTTTCCGACGTCCTGCTCGCGACCGGCGCCCGCCTGGCCACGGGCGACGCGCGGCGACTGTGCACGGGCGTCAGCACGGACACGCGCACGGTCAAGCCGGGCGAGCTGTTCTTCGCCTTGAGGGGGCCCAGCCACGACGGCAACCGCTTCGCGCGCGAAGCGGCCGACAAGGGCGCGGCCGGCCTCGTACTGTGTGCCGCCGCGGGCGCGACGCCGCCGGAATTGCAGACTTTGCCGCGCGATCTGCCCGTGCTGCTGCACGAGGACCCGCGGCGCATGCTGGCCGACTTGGCGCGTTGGCATCGCTCGCGCCTCGCGGCGCGCGTGATCGGCGTTACGGGCTCGTGCGGCAAGACCACCACGAAGAACGTGCTGGTCGAGCTGCTCGGCTCGCGCATGACGACGGTCGGATCGCCCAACTCGTTCAACAACGACATCGGCGTGCCGCACACGCTGTTCCTGGCCGACGACGCGACCGAGGCTCTGGTCGTCGAGATCGGCACGAACGGGCCGGGCGAGATCGCGCACTTGGCGGCGCTGGCGCGACCCGATGCCGGCATCATCACGACGGTCGGCGCGGCCCACCTCGAGGGCCTCGGCACCGTCGAGGGCGTCGCGCGCGAGAAGGGCGCGCTGGTCGCGGCGATCCCGGCCGACGGCTTCTGCGTGCTCAACGCCGACAGCCCCTGGACGCGCACGCTGCGGCAGCGCGCTCGCTGTCGCGTGCTGACCTTCAGCCTCGACGGCGACGGCGACCTCGACGCGCGCGACGTGTGGTTCCACCCGGGCGGCACGACGTTCCGGCTCGAGGGCCGCGAGGTCACGTCGCCGCTCCTCGGATTGCACAACGTGCAGAATCTGCTGGCCGCGCTGGCCGCCTGCCGCGGGTTCGGCCTCGAGCTCGACGACGTGCTGCCGGCCGTCACGCGCCTGCGCGCCGGCCGCGGCCGGCTCGACCGCATCCAGTGCGGGCGCTTCACGCTGATCGACGACAGCTACAACGCCAACCCCGAGTCGGCGCGCGCCAGCGTGCGCACGCTGGTCGGGCTGCACGGCCACCGCCGGCGCGTGCTCGTGCTGGGCGACATGCTCGAGCTGGGCGCGCTGGCGCCCGAGCTGCACCACGAGATCGGTGTCGAGGCCGCGAAGAGCGGCATCGACCTGCTCGTGCTGGTCGGTGACCTGACGCGCGCGACCGCGGCCGGCGCGTTGAACGAAGGCATGCCGCCCGAGCGCGTCGTGCACTTGAACGACACCGACGAGGCGCTCGAGCGCGTGCCGTGCCTCGTCGACACGGGCGACGTCATCCTGGTCAAGGGCAGCCGGCGCACGGGCCTCGACCGGCTCGTCAAGGAGCTCATGGAGCGCGAGCTCGCGCGGGGGAACGCGGCCTGATGCTGCCCGGCATCTTCGACGACATGCTGGGCGTCCAGCTGTTCGGCTACATCTCGTTCCGAATGGCGATGGCGGCGTTGACCGGCTTCGCGTTCGCGATCCTGTTCGGCCGACCGGTCATCGCCTGGCTCTCGGCGCGCAAAGTGCGCGAGGGCGTCAAGGGCGACCTGGCCGAGCTCGACGCGCTGACGCAGAAGACCGGCAAGCGCGACACGCCCACGATGGGCGGCAGCTTCCTGGTCGCGGCGATGCTCGGGTCCGTGCTCCTGTGGGGCCGCCTCGACAACATCCACGTCGTCCTGGCGATCCTGCTGACGCTGGGTCTGGCCGCGACGGGCTTCATCGACGACTTCCAGAAGCTGACCGGCGTCGCGAAGAAGGGCCTCACGCCACGCGCGAAGATGATCGGGCTCACGGCCGCGACCGTGTTCGCGGTCGGCGCGTTCGCCTACTACGCCTGGAGCACCGGCCGCTGGACGATGCTCGACCTGTTCCCGCCGGTCTTCAAGGACTGGCGAGTGCCGCTCGCGTCGCTCGGCCTCGTCGGCGTGCTCATCTTCGTGGCGTTCCAGTGGTTCGTCGTGGTGGGCACGAGCAACGCCTGCAACATCACCGACGGGCTCGACGGCCTCGCGGCCGGCTTGATGATCATCGCCGGGCTGACGCTGGCGGTGATGTGCTACGTGACGGGAAGGCCCGACTGGACGCTCTACCTGGGCCTGCCGCACGTTTCGGCCGCGTCCGAGATGGCCGTCGTCGGCGGCGCGCTGTGCGGGGCGTGCATGGGATTCCTCTGGTACAACGCGCACCCGGCTCGCGTGTTCATGGGCGACTCGGGTTCGCTGCCGCTGGGCGGCATGCTGGCCTGGATGGCGCTGGTCGCGAAGCAGGAGCTGGTCCTGCCGCTCCTGGGCTTCGTCTTCTTCGCGGAGCTCATGTCGAGCTTCCTGCAGACGCAGTGGTACCGCCGCACGGGCGGCCAGCGCCTGTTCACGTGCGCGCCGATCCACCACGGGCTGCAGCTCAAGGGCGGGATCTTCCGTCCGGGTCCGCGTCCGTGGCACGAGATGCAGATCGTCGTCCGCGCCTGGATCGTGGCCGCGCTGTGCGCCATGGCAAGCCTCTCGCTGCTGAAGGTGCGGTGACCATGGCGCGCTTCCGTCGACCTGCGGCCCTGCCGCCCGGCACCACCGTCCCGCTCGAGCGACAGCTCACGCTGCTCGACCGGCTCGAGACGCTGCGCGCGCGCGCCGTCGACGTCGACCCGACCGAGCCGGCGGTGCGACTGTTCTGGATCGTGCTCGCGCTCTCGGGCGTCGGCCTCCTCATGCAGGCGAACCACGCTGCGACGACGCAGGCACCCGACGCCTTCTGGAGCGGCTTGTGGGGTCAGGCCTTCTTCCGCGCGGCGGCCCTCGGTGCGCTGCTGGTCGGATTCCGCCTGGGTCCCGAGCGGCTGCGCCGCGTGATCCCGGCGCTCGTCGTGGCCTCGATCCTGGCGCTCGTGCTCGTCTACGTGCCCGGCGTGCCCTCAGCCGTGAACGGCTCGCGCCGCTGGCTGCCCTTGCCCGGAGGTCTCACGTTCCAGCCGTCGGAGATGGCGCGCATCGTGATGATCCTGTGGGTCGCCGACCGCTGCATCCGCCTCGGCAGCGACGTCGAGGACCTGAAGCGCGGCGTGTGGCCCATGCTGCGCCTGGGCCTGCTCGTCTTCGTGCTGATCGTGTGCGAGACCGACCTGGGCGGCGCCATCCTCTTCCTGTCGTGCTTCCTGATCACGATGTGGGTGGGTGGCGCGCGCCTTTCGCACCTGTCCGGTCCGTTCGTCTTCGCCGCCGGCGCGGCCGTGCTGGCTCTGCTGACGGGCGTGTCCTACGTGCGCCACCGGCTCGAGATGTGGCTCGGCCACACGCAGAACGACCAGGTCGTGCGCTCGGCCGAAGCCATGGCCAGCGGCGATTTCGCCGGCGTCGGGCTGGGACAAGGCCTGTTCCGCAACGCCGGCGTGCCGTACCTCGAGTCCGACTACGTCTACGCGCTCGTCGGCGAGGAGCTGGGCCTCTTCGGCCTGCTGGCGCTGATCGGGCTCTACCTGGCGTTCCTGTGGTACGCGCTGCGCCTCGTGCTCGCAATCAAGGACCGGTATGCAGCCTTGTGCGCCTTCGGGCTGCTGCTCTCCGTCGCGCTGCAAGCGATGGTTCACCTGCAGGTCGTCAGCGGCCTCGCACCACCCAAGGGCATGACGTTGCCCTTCGTCTCCCACGGGGGCACGTCCCTGGTCGTGTCCTCGCTCGCGGTCGGCCTCGCCCTGGGCGCGGCCCGTCCGCGTCCATCCGCATCACCCGTTCCCGTACCTGTTCTCGCGGCGGGCGCCTAGGCCCGCCACTCCGCGCTCTGGCCCCTCATTCCGGATCACACCCATGCAACAGATCGAACGCTACGGCGTCATCGCCCTCGTCTTCCTCCTGGTCACGATCGTGGCCATCTCGTTCTGGGGCGACAGCAAGTCCCCGGGCTTCTGGGCGCGCCTCACCGGCAAGGGCCAGCCGAAGCCGGAGCAGGTCGCCAAGCTCGACACGCCGGCGCTGCCGCCGCAGATCGCGGACCCGAATCTGCAGCTGTCGCCCGCGGCGCCGACGAACGTGCCGCAGACGTTGCCGAGCCTGGGTCAGGTGAATCCGCCCACGACGATCGACAACCCGACCACCGGCGCGGGCACGATGCCGCAGCCCCCGTTCGCGACGGATGTGGTCATCGCTCCGACGCCGGGTGTCCCGAGCGTGCAGCAGCCCGCACCGACGCCGCCGGTGACGAAGACGCCGCCGGCGGGGCGCAGCGAGTACGTCGTGCAGCGCGGCGACTCGCTGTCGCGCATCGCGCGCACGCAGCTCGGCGCCGAGTCGCGCTGGCAAGAGATCGCCGCCCTGAATCCGCGGATCGATCCGATGTCGTTGCCGGTCGGCCAGACGATCGTGCTGCCCGAGGGCGCCGCCAAGGTCAGCAAGGGACCCGCGACGCTGAACACGCAGCAAGCGGTGCAGGCCAAGGCTCCGCCGTCGAAGAAGCCGACGACGCCCGCCGTCGCGAAGAAGAGCTCGTCGAGCCGCTCGTGCACGGTGCAGAAGGGCGACACGCTGCGCTCGATCGCGCGCCGCGAGCTGGGTGACGAGAAGCGCTGGAAGGAGATCGCGGGCGTGAATCCGGGCCTCGATCCGGCCAAGCTCGCCATCGGCCAGCGGCTGAAGCTCCCGGCCAGCGCCGGCGGCGAGCTGATGGCGGTCGTTCCTTCGAGCGGCCCGCGCGTCCGATGAATCCGACGGCGCGCCTGATCTTCCTGGCCGGCTGCGTGGCGATCGCCGCGGCAGCCAGCCCGCTGTGTGCGCGCGTCGCGGTCGAGGACTTCCTCGGCCCCTACGCGCAAGTGTCCGAGCCACGCGTCGCCGACGGTCGCAGCCTGCGACCCGTTGCCGACGAGATCGAAGTCGTCCTGGAGACAACAGCCATTGAAAGCACCGGCGATCACGCCGACGAACTCGAGCACGACGCGCCCTGACCGGGCGGCGAACGCCGAGGACGCTCCGCTGACGAGCGCGCACGGCAGCCGAAACGGTCAGGTCCTGGTGGCGCATGCCGCAAGCGACGCTTCCGCATCTGTGGCGCGCGCCGCAAGCGGCGCTGCGCTGCGCGTCGCCTTCGTCGGCGGCGGCACGGGCGGACACGTCGTGCCCGGGCTGCACCTCGTGGCGCACGCGCGTGCGGCCGGGATCGAACTCGCGGACCTGCTCTGGTTCCAGAGCGGGCGAGCGGTCGAGGACCGTGTCTTCGCGGGCACCGGTCCGATCCTGGAGGGCATCGCCTGCGAACGCGTCGTGCTGCCGCTCGAGAACTCCGGCGGCGGCGCGCCGTCGCGGGCCCAGCTCGCGTTGCGCGCGCCGGCGGCCGTGATGGTCGCGCGTCGCGCGCTCGTCGCGCACAGAAGCGAGATCCTCCTGGGCCTGGGCGGCTTCACGTCGTTGCCGGCCGTCGTCGCGGCGCGCGGGTTGGGCGTGCCCGTCGTGTTGCTCGAGGTCAACGCCGTGCCGGGCGCGGCCACGCGCTGGCTCGGACCGCTGGCCGTGCGCACGTTGCACGCCTTCGCGGCCGGGAAGTCGCCGCGCCACGTGCGCACGGGCCCGCCGCTCGCGCCCGACATGGCGCGCGGCGGTGTCGACGCAGCGCAGGCCGCCGCGGCGCGTGCGCGGCTGGGCTTCGATCCGGAGCGTCCGCTCGTCGCGGTGCTGGGCGGCAGCCAGGGCGCCACGGCGCTGAACCGGTTCGTGCGCGCGCACGTCGCGCGACTCGTCGCCGGAGGCGTGCAGGTGCTGCACCAGACCGGACCGGGCCGGATCAGCGAAGCTGCGACGCCGATGGCGGGCTACCGCGCGGTCGAGTACGTCGATCCCGTCCGACCCGTGCTCGAGGCAGCGACCGCCTTGCTGTGTCGCGGCGGCGCGTCCACGCTGGCGGAGGTCGCGGCGTCCCGCGTGCCGGCTTTCGTCGCGCCCTACCCGCTCGCGGCCGGCGACCACCAGACCTGCAATGCGCGCCAGCTCGGCGCGGGCGTCGTCGTCGTGCGCGACGCCGACCTGGGCGTGTGGACGGCCGACGCATTGACACGACTGTGCACCGAAGGCGGCGCGACGCAGCGCGAAGCGATGCGTGCAGCGCTCGCCGCCGCGCTGCCGCTCGACGGCGCGCAACGCATCTGGGACGAACTGCGTGCGCTGGCGCGCTCGAGGGCGTAGAGGAACAGCATGCGATCGACACGCACGGATTCGGGGCGCGCCCGCGCAGCGAGCTTGCGAGCGCAGCCAATGGAATGCGATGGCCCGTTCAAGGGGCCCGAGCTCTCCACGCGACGTGGAATCACCGTGGAGAATCCTCTCGCGACGACAACGAGGACGAGCGCGTGATCGACGAGACGAGCACGAGCACTCCGCGTACGCGCGCACCGGGGAAGAGCGCGATCGCGAGCGTGCCGCAGCGAGTGCACCTGCTCGGCGCGGGCGGCGCGGGTGTGTCCGGCGCGGCGCTGTTGCTCGTCGAGCGCGGCCACGCGCTCTCGGGCCAGGACCGCGCCGAATCCAGCTTCGTCGAGACGTTGCGCGCGCGCGGCGTGCCGATCACGGTCGGCGAGAGTCGAACGGCGCTCCTGCCGCGTGACGTGCAGATGGTCGTGCGCTCCGCGGCGATCGCGCTCGACGACCCGCAGGTGCTCGAAGCAGAGCGGCGCGGCATCCCGGTGCTCAAGTACGCCGAGCTCCTGGGCCGCATCGGTCCGGAGCGCCGCACGCTGGCCGTCGCCGGCACGCACGGCAAGACCACCAGCTCGTGGCTCCTGTTCCACGCGCTGCGCAGCATCGCGCAGGCCGCCGTTCTGCCCGCACCGGGCGCGCTCGTCGGCGGCACGTGCCGCACGCTGGGCGCGAACGCGGTTGCGCAGGGCGCGGGAGCCTGGTTCGCGTGCGAAGCCTGCGAGTACGACCGATCCTTCCTGCAGCTCGCGCCCGAGGGCGCGATCGTGACGAACGTCGAGGCCGACCACCTCGACTACTACGGCACGCTGGAGGCGATCGAGGAGGCCTTTGCGCGCTTCGTCGACCGCATCCACCCGGAAGGGCTGCTCGTGCTGGGCCGCGACGTGCCCGCGCGGGTAGCGGACGCGGCGCGCTGCAACGTGTGGCGCCTCGGCCGCGAGCTGCACGTCGACCTGCGCGGCGAGCAGCAGGGCCGCTTCCGTTTCCGCCTGCGCGGTCCCGGTTGGGCGACGCCCGACATCCAGCTCGCGATCCCGGGCTCGTTCAACGTCGACAACGCGGCGCTGGCGATCGCGCTCGCGATCGCGCTGGCCGGACGCGAATCCGGTCTCGGCGCTGCGCAGGCGGCCGATGCGGCCGCGCGCGGCGTGCAGCGCTACCAGGGCGCACTGCGCCGGTTCGAGCCGTGGGGGACCTTCGGCGGCATCGACCTCGTGCACGACTACGCGCACCACCCGACGGAAGTGCGCGTGACGCTCGAGGCCGCTCGGCGCGCGTTCCCCGGCAAGCCGCTGCACGTCCTGTTCCAGCCGCACCAGCACAGCCGCACGGCGCGCTTCCTGGACGACTTCGTCGAAGCGCTGCGCGGCGCGGACCGCGTGCTCGTGGCCGACGTCTACGGCGCGCGCAAGCACATCGACCGCGAGGCGGCCGGCGCTCCCGAGCTCGTCGCCCGTCTGCGGCGCGCCGGCGTCGACGCGCACGAGGCCGGGAATCCGTCCCAGGCCGTGAAGAAGCTCGCCGCGGGCTTGCCCAGCCCGTGCGGGGCGTTGATCCTGGGCGCCGGTGACATCGACCTCGCCAAAGATGAACTCCTCGATGCTGTGGCCTTGCGCGGCGCTGCCGCACGCCCCGCTCGCGCCTAGGACCACGCTGCGCCTGGGAGGCGCGGTTGAGTGGCTGCTCGAGCCGGCGACACCCGCTGAGTTGCGCGAGGCCATGGCGGCCGCGCGCGCCGACGGCGTCGAGCCGCGCATCCTGGGCGGCGGCGCGAACCTGATCGTCGATGACGGTGTGCTGCCGGGCGTCGTGATCACGACCGACCGGATGAAGCGTCTCTTCCGGCCGCAGGACGCGCGCCTCGATCTGGCCGAGGCGGCCGATTCGCGCATCGCGCCGGCGCCGCGCGAAGTCGGGCTCGCTCTCGTCGCGTGGGCCGGCACGACGCACCAGAAGCTCCTGTCGTCCGCGTGCGACCTGGGTTGGAGCGGGCTCGAGGGTCTGGCCGGCGTTCCGGGCCACGTCGGCGGCGGCGTCGCGATGAACGCCGGCGGACGCTGGGGCGAGATGTGGGATTGCGTCGAGCGCGTCCTGGTCGTCGACGAGCGGAGCGATCTCGTCGAGCTCGCGCGCGAGCAGTGCACGCCGCGCTACCGCAACGGGGGCCTGGGCCGCAAGGTCGTCGTGTCCGCGCTGCTGCGCTTCCGTCTCGACACGGTCGCGGCGGTCAAGCTGCGCGCGCGCGAGTTCCTGCTCTCGAAGAACAAGGTGCAGCCCGTGACGCTGCTGTCGGCCGGCTGCATCTTCAAGAACCCCGATCCCGAGAGGAGCAGCGGGCTGTCGGCCGGCCAGCTCGTCGAGCAGGCCGGCTTGAAGGGCACGTGCATCGGCGATGCGCAGATCTCCGATCAGCACGGGAACTTCTTCGTGAACCGCGGGCAGTCGACCGCGCGCGATTTCCTGGCCTTGATCGAGCTGGCGCGCGCGCGCGTCGCCGACCGCACGGGGATCGTGCTCGAGAACGAGGTCAAGGTCTGGACGGCCGGGCCGATCGAGAGCGCACGGGGATGAGGGCGCGCGCGACCGCGCGACGTCCGTGACCTCCGTTCCGATCTCGCGCACGTGGGGGCGCGCGGCAGTTGCGCTCGCGGCCGTTATCGCCGTCCTTTACGCGTGGGCGACGCTCTTCACGACGTGGCGCGACTGGGACGACGAGGGCTACATGCTGCTCGCGATCGGCGACTTCGCGCGGCACGGCGGCTTGTACGAGCGGTTCCCCACGCCGTACGGGCCGTTCTTCTTCGAGTTCTCGGCGGCCGTGTTCCGAGCGACGGGCCTCGCGTTCGACTCGATGGGTGCGCGGATCGTGACGGGGGTCTTGTGGCTGGCCACGACGGTCTGCACGGGGTGGGCAGCCTGGCGCGCGACCGGCAGCGCCTTCGCGGCCTGCGCCGCCGGTTTCATCGCCTGCTTCGCGCTCGACGTGCTGGCGAACGAGCCGCTGCACCCCGGCGGTCTCTCGGTCCTGCTGCTGGCGCTTCTGGCGATCTTCCTCGTCGCGCAGGCGCGTGCGGGAGCAGGACCGCGAGCGCGCGTGTGGCGCAGCGTCGCGTGCGGTGCGCTCGTCGCGGCGCTCGTCTTCACGAAGCCCAACGTCGGCCTGCTGGCGGCGCTGGCGGTCGGCGTCGACCTCCTGCGTCGCGTGCCCGGGCTGGCGTGGAACCGGCTGGCGCGCGGCCTGGCTTGTGCGTTGCTCGTCCTCTTCCCGTTCGCGCTGACGCGTTCGCTCCAGCACGTCTCCTGGGTGCCGCCGTTCGCCGTGCTGGCGGCCGTCGCGCTCGGGCCGTTCGCGCTTGCCGCCTGGTCCACGGGGCTGCCGGCCTGCACGGGCCGCGAAGTCGCGTCGCTCCTGGCCGGCACGCTGCTCGCGAGCGCCGCGATCCTGGGCGTGCTCTTCGCGACCGGCACGACGAGCGCGGGTCTGACCCACGGCTTCCTGGGCGAAGCGCTGCATTTCCCCGGTGCATTCCTGCTCGCGCCGCGCATGTTCGGCCCGGCCTGGATCGTCGGCGCGGCCGCGCTGGCGCTCGCCGCACCCTGGTGGTTGCGCTCGTCACGCGCGCGCGAGCGAGTGGCGTGGCTCGGCATCGCGCGTGGGCTCGTGAGCGCGGTCGTGTTCGTCGCGGCGCTCTCGAGCCGCCAACCGTTCGCGGTCTGGCCGCTCCTTTGGATCGTCGCGCTGCCCTCGCCGTCGAGCGTGCGAGTTCCGGCGCTGTACCCGGTCACGCTGCTCGCCGCCGCGCAGGTCCTGCACGCCTACCCCGTCGCCGGCAGCCAGATCGGCTTCTTCGCGTTCCTCTTCCCGCTGGTCGGCGTGCTGGGCGTGCGGCAGGCCTGGCACGAGCTGCCCGACACCTGGCGAAGACGTGCGACGCCCGCGCTGCGCTCACCGGCGATCGTCACGATCCTGGTCGTCGCCGCGCTGGCCTGCACGCCGCTCTTGCGCTGGATCCCGCAACGCTGGCGCGACTGGACGACCGGCGTTGCGATCGGCGTGCCCGGCTCGCGCGGTCTGCGGCTCGCCGAAGTGCGCGCCGCGCGCATCGCGTGCGTCGCGCAGAACCTGGAGCGCGGCGCGTCGACGTTCCTGGGCGTGCCCGGCCTGCACAGCTTCTACGTCTGGTCGCGCCTGCCGCCGCCCGTGCCCTTCTACCCGAGCGCCTGGATCCTCTTCTGGGACGACGAGCGGCAGCGTCCGCTGCGGGACGTGCTCGAGCGCGAGCCGCGCGCGTGGGTCCTGCGCAACGAGGCGGTAATCGCGAAGTGGCTGCACGGACGCCCGCGGCCGGGGGGGCCGCTGTGGGAGTGGGTCGACGCGCGGCGCGAGCCGTGGTTGCGCGTCGGCGATCTCGAGATCCTCGCCCCGCCCGGACCGGACGCGCGGCCCGTCCTCGTCGCGCGGCCGGACGAGCAGGCTGGCGCTCTCGAGCTCGTGTTCGCGGGCGGGCGATCCGACCCCGTCGAGCGCGTCGTGCGCATCACGATCTTCGACACGCGCGAGGAACGCCTGGTGGGGGACAGCCAGTCGAGCGATCCGGCGCGTGCGCTGGTCCAGCTCGACGAAACCGGCGCGCCCGGGCACCCGCTGCAACCGTTCGACTTGTCCGCCGATCGCGCGATCCGCGTTCGAGCTCCGGCCGGGCTCGCGGGGCTCGAGCGCGACGACCTGGTCGTGCGCGCGCTCGACGCGCAGGGCCGGGTCGTGGCACGGCTCGTGTTCGCGCGCTGAGCCCGGATCGGCGTCAGCGCGGCAACACGCGGTCGACGATCGGCAGCAGAGCCTCGGCCGCGAGCTCGTGTCCGCGTGTCGAGAGGTGCAGGTCGTGGCGCCAGTAGGGCGGAACCGGCTCCGCGGCGAACGTCGGCGTCAGGTCGAGCACTTCGATCCCGAGTGCGCGCACGCCCGCCAGGAACTGCGCGTCCGCCTTGCTCTGACGCTCGAAGTCCGCGGGCACCAGCCCGTAATCCTGGACGATCCGCTCGCCCGGCCGCCGACCCTCGGGCCAGCGCAGGACGAAGGGTGAAGGCAGGAACGCGATCAAGAGCTGCGCCTCGCCGGCCCGGGCGCAGCGCTGCATCTCGCTGCACAAATAGACGGCGTCGCGCACGCTGTAGGCGAGCTGTTCCGGCCACGCGCGCCAAGTCTCGATCGAGTCGAGACCCTGGGCCATGGCGTAGGGCTCCGCCTGGAGCATCGCCGTGCGCTGCGCGGGCCGCGCCGGGTTCTCGGCCGGCCAGCCGTGACCCGTGAAGTGCAGGCACGGGCCCAGGAGCTCCCCGTAGTCGTTGCCGCCGAACACGACCACGAGGAACACCTGCGGCCGGAACTCGCGGAATCGGAACCATGTACCCAGGTAGTTGAAGAACGTGTAGCCGCCCGACCCGGCGTTGAGCACCTCGATGCTGCGACCGGGCCGGCGCGCCCGGAGCGCGATCTCCAGCCGCTCGGTCAGCACCTCCGGGTCGTCGACCACGCCGAAGGTGTGCGAGTCGCCGGCCACGAGCACGCGCAGATCGCAGGGCGGATCGGCGAGCTCGTGGTCCTCGCGGCAACCCTGCGAGTTCAAGTTCGTGGTCATCTTCCCGGCCGGGTGCTCGGGCCAGGGCATGACCTGGTCGCGCAGCGGATTCGGCCGCGAGTACGTCCAGGCGTCGTAGTGCGCGAACTGGCCGAACGTGAAGAACACGCCGGCGACGTCCTGGGTCAGGTAGAAGGCCCAGTCCTCCGGCCGCGCGGGGATCGGCGGCTGGCCGAACACCTCGTCCAGGTGCCGGCTGCCGGCCGCGCGCGCCGGCGGGGGCGGAGTCGGCCGCCGGATCTCCAGCAACTTGGGCGCGAGCGAGCGCAGCACGTGGAGCCCGGCCCACAGGAGGAGTGCGGCGACGATACTCGAGAGCGCGAGGGCGAGCAGTCGCGGTTGCCACTGCCGAGGAACCTGGAGCATGCGCGCGACGTCGATCCGTGTGGCTGGGGTCGTCCGAGCGGCGACCGGATCCCCAGCCTATGCGCGCCGGTGTCGCGGCGACAGGCGCGGCGCCCGATTCCAGTCCGGGTCCGCGCGCGGCCGATGACGAGCGATCGGTCCCCTCGTCGCGGGACCCGCCACCCGTTCCAGGAGTCCAGACGTGCACCGCTCCGTCGCTCTCGCCATCGCCCTCGCCGTGACACCGACCCTGCTTCTGGCCGCGCCGGCGCCGGCGCAGATCCTGGTCTTGAAGGAATCGCCGCGGCAGAGCGTGAGCCGGTCCTCGACGAATGCCCGTCCGACCGACGAGGCCGCGCGCGCGCTGGCGCTCTCGTTCGAGGACGCCGTGCGACGCGGAGCGCGCGACGAAGCGTTCGCCGCGATCGACCTCGAGGCGCTGCTCGCCCGCGCGAGCGAGGGCGTCCCCATGACGGACAAGGTCAAACGCACGTTCCGCGACGGCGCGCGCGCGTCCTGGAGCGGCGCGTCGGGCATCGTGCCGAGCCTGCTGGCGGCCGTGGCGATCGGCGGCTGCTTCGACTGGCTGCGGCTCAAGGAGCACGACGGAGTGTGCACGGCGTACTACCGCCTCGTCCACGCCGACGCGAGCGCGCCGGAGTACATCGAGCTCATCCTCGATCCGCGCGGCGCGAAGGCGGCGATCGCGGTCGACGTGTCCACGAGCGCGGAGGGCGTGTCCCACGCGCGCACGCTGCGGCGGTGGCTCTTGGCGCTGGTCGCCGACGCCGGCCGGGCGCTGCCGCTGCGCATCGCCGGCGAGGATCGCGCGTTCGCGTTGGCCGGGAAGACGTTCGAAGCGATCGACAAGGCGTTCGAGCAGGGGCGCAATGCGGACGCGCTGGCCGCCTGGGCCACGTTGCCGGCCGAGCTCAGGGCGGACCCGTCGGTGCTGCTCGCGCGGCTGCGCGCGGCGCTGGCCGCCGGCGGTGACGCTTTCGCGCAGGCGTTGAACGAGGCGCGCAGCGCGCGACCGGGCGACGCGCGGCTCGAGCTGCTCGCGATCGACGGGGCGATCAACGCCAACTGCCCGCAGGAAGCGCTCGCGGCGATCGCGGCGGCTGAAGCCGGGTTGGGCGGCGATCCCTACCTCCTCGCGCTGCGCGGCTCGATCTACCGCAGCCTGGGTCGCGACGAGGACGCGCGCACGGCCTGCCGCGCCGCGATCGAGGCCGAAGCCGGCCTCGAGGACGCGCACTGGACCCTGCTCGCGATCGCCGTCGACGCGCAGCGCTTCGACGAGGCGCTGGCGATCCTGACGCGGATGGACGAGCGCTTCGAGATCGATTGGCGCGAGCTCAGCAGCGCACCGGCCTACCGGGCGTTCCTCGAGTCGAATCCCGGCTCGCGCTGGCGCGCCAAGGTCTCCGTCAAGCGGTGAACATCGGTGTCAGACACCTTGCACCGAGTGCGGGCCGTCTGACACGCCGACCGACCGCGATGCGCGAACCCGGGCACTCCGCCCGGCGGCCGGAGGGCGTCCGGCGTGGCGAACCCGGTGCAAGGTGTCTGACACCGTTGTCCACCCATCGGCTACCTTGCGGGCGCCATGGCCCCCCGCAAGAAGAACGGTTCCACCGATCCCTTTGTCCCCACGCGCGACGACCGCTTCAGCTTCGGGCTGTGGACCGTCGGCAACCCTGGGCGTGATCCGTTCGGCGACGCGGTCCGCCCGCGCATGGCGCCGACGCACATCGTGGAGCAGCTGGCCGCGTGCGGCGCGTGGGGCGTGAACCTGCACGACGACGACCTCGTGCCGTTCGGATCGAGCCCGCAAGTGCGCGACCGCATCGTGCGCGACTTCAAGAAGTCCCTCGACGACCACGGGATGGTCGTGCCGATGGCGACGACGAACCTGTTCTCGCACCCCGTCTTCAAGGACGGCGCGTTCAGCGCGAACGACCCGAAGGTGCGCGCGTTCGCTCTGCAGAAGACGATGAACGCGATCGACCTGGGCGTCGAGCTGGGCGCCACGATCTACGTGTTCTGGGGCGGACGCGAAGGCACCGAGGCCGACGCCTGCCGCGACCCGCAGGTCGCGGTGAAGCGCACGCGCGAGGCGCTCGACTACCTGTGCGGCTACGTGCGCGACAAGAAGTACGACCTGCGCTTCGCGCTCGAGGCCAAGCCCAACGAGCCACGCGGCGACATCTACTTCCCGACGACGGGGCACATGCTGCACTTCTGCACGACGCTGGCCCACCCCGACATGGTCGGAGTCAACCCGGAGGTCGCGCACGAGACGATGGCGGGCCTGTCCTTCGTGCACGGCGTGGCGCAGGCGATGGAGGCCGGGAAGCTCTTCCACATCGACTTGAACGCGCAGCGCATCGGGCGCTACGACCAGGACCTGCGCTTCGGCTCGGAGGACATGCGGCAGGCGTTCCTGCTGGTGCGCCTGCTCGAAGGCACGGCCGGCAACGATCGCTACGAGGGCCCGCGGCACTTCGATGCGCACGCCTACCGCACCGAGGACGAGGCCGGGGTGTGGGACTTCGCGCGCGGCTGCATGCGCACCTACAAGATCCTGAAGACGCGCGCGGAGGCGTTCGACGGGGATCCCGAAGTGCGTGAGCTGACGGCCGAGATCCGCGACCGCGAGCTCGAGCCCCTGATCAGCGGCTACACGGCCGCCAAGGCCAAGTCGCTGCGCGCGAAGACGATCGACGTCGAGGTGCTGGCGCAGAAGGGCCTGGGCTACGAGCGCCTCGACCAGCTGATGGTCGAGCACCTGCTGGGAGTGCGCGGCGCGTGACGATCGGCCTGGGGCTCGACGTCGGCACGCAGGGGACGAAGGGGATCGCGGTCGACCTCGACGCGCGGCGGGTCGCAGCGCGCGCGTCGAGCTCGTACGACTTGATCGAGGGCTTGCCGCCCGGCGCGGCCGAGCAGCACCCCGACACGTGGTGGCGCGCGGTCGTCGAGGTCGTGCGCGCGCTGCTCGCCGATCCGAACGTGCGCGGGCGCGACGTCCGCTCGATCGGCGTGTCGGGCCAGCAGCACGGCTTCGTGCCGCTCGACGCGCAGGGCGCGGTGATCCGGCCCGCGAAGCTGTGGTGCGACACGGCGACTGCCGACGAAGCGCGCGAGCTGTCCGCGCAGCTCGGCCGCGCGGTGCCCACGGGCTACACGGCCTCGAAGATCCTGTGGTTGAAGCGGCACGAGCCGCAGCACTTCGCGCGCCTCGCGACCGTGCTGCTGCCGCACGACTGGATCAACCTGCGCTTGACCGGGCGCGCGTGCATGGAAGCAGGCGACGCCTCCGGGACGGGTTTCTTCGACCCGCGCACGCGCTCGTTCGACGTTGCCGCAATGCGCGCGATCGACGGGCGCCTGCCCGAGCTCGTGCCGCCGCTCGTCGCACCCGACGCGCCGATCGGCGAGGTGCGCGCCAACGTTGCGCGCGAGCTGGGTCTGCCGGCCGGCGTGCTCGTCTCGCCCGGCGGCGGCGACAACATGATGAGCGCGATCGGCAGCGGCGCGACGCGCCCGGGCGTGTTCGTCGTGTCGCTGGGCACGTCCGCGACCGCGTTCGCCTACAGCGCGACTCCGGTCGTCGACCCGGAAGGCCTGATCGCGCCCTTCTGCGACTCGACCGGCGGCTGGCTGCCGCTCCTGTGCCAGATGAACGCGACCGGCGTGCTGGAGGAAGTGCGCGCTCACTCCTCACCGCCGAACGACCACGAGTCGCTGACGCGCGCCGCCGAGCTCATCGAGCCCGGCTGCGGCGGCGTGCTGTTCGTGCCCTACCTGGTCGGCGAGCGCGTGCCCGACCTGCCGCATGCGAGCGGTTCGTTGCTGGGACTGCGTCCGGGCAGTCTTGATTCGGCAGTGATCTATCGCGCCGCGCTGGAAGGCGTCAGCCTGAACCTGGCGTGGGGGATCGACCGCATGCGCGCGCTCGGGATCCGCGTCGATTCGGTTCGACTAGTGGGCGGCGGCGCGCGCAATGCTCTGTGGCGACAGATCCTGGCCGACGTGATCGGCACGCCCGTGCAAGCGCTGGTCGAATCGGAGTCCGCCGCGCTCGGAGCAGCGTTGCAAGGCCTGTGGATTTCCCGACGAGCAAACGACGAGTCCGCCTCGATCGACGCGCTGGGAAACGAGTACTCGAGGCCGTCCGGGGAGCGAGCGGATCCGGTGTCGCAGAACCTGAACACGTACCGCGAGGTCGGCGGGCGATTCCGCGCTTCGGCTGGCGGCGATCAGAAAGCGACGTAGAAAAACGCAGCCGGACTGCAACCGATCGAGCCTCCGAGCGGTCGCTCGGAGGGATGACTCGCCACGATTGGAGACTGCAACAGCTGCTGTTCGGTCGGAACGATGCGTCGTTCCGCTTCCACGACTTGCGCGCGGTACTCCTCGGCCTGGGATTCCGGGAGCGCATCCGAGGAAGTCACCATGTCTTCACGCGGGCGGGCATCCCCGAACTCCTGACGCTGCAACCCCGAGGTCACCAGGCCAAGCCCTACCAGGTTCGCCAGGTGCGGAACTTGATCCTCCGACATAACCTGGAGGGCAGTCATGAGCCCTGAACTGCGCTACGAGATCACGATCTACTGGAGCCCCGAGGACGAGGCCTTCTTGGCCGAAGTCCCGGATCTGCCCGGCTGCTGCGCGGATGGCGCGACCTACGAGGACGCCTTGGCCGAGGCGCTCTCCGCCATCGAGGCCTGGGTCGAAACCGCGCGAGAGATCGGTCGCGAGATCCCGAGGCCGCGCACGCGGCCGCACGCCGTCTGATCGACGAAACGAGTCGCCGATCGCGACTCGCTGCCCGCCCGCGCCAACGAGGTCGACCGGACGCCGCGGGCTCGAATCCACAGAATGACTGCAACCATTGGATGCGCTCGGGCGTCGCTCGTAGGGGTGACCCGACGACGAAGGAGTGCCGATTCATGGCGAAGACCGACTACCGATCCGTGAACGCCTACATCGCGGCGCAGCCAGCCAGTTCGCGGCCGACGTTGCGGCGCGTTCGTGCCACGATCCGCACGGCGATTCCGCGCGCCGAAGAGGGGATTGGCTACCAGATGTCGGCCTACCGCTTCCCGGAGGGCGGCGCGCTGTACTTCGCGGGCTGGACGAAGCACTGGTCGCTGTACCCGGCATCGGCGGCGTTGGTCGAGGCGATGGGGGACGCGCTCGCGCCCTACGAAGTCGAGAAGGCGACGATCCGGTTCCCCTGGACGAAGCCCGTACCCGTCGCGCTCGTCGGAAGGATCGCGCGATTCAGGGCGCGCGAGGCGGCTCGTGCGCCCTCGTCGTTCGACGAGTAGGCTCGACTCGTCGAGTACCCATGGACCTGATCGAGGAACTCATCGGGCTGAGTGAAGCCTTCGACGCCGCCGCAGTCGACTACGCTGTCTGTGGCGGCGTCGCACTCGCGATCCATGGCCACCCCCGTTTCACGAAGGACATCGACATCCTCGTGCGGACCGAAGATCTGGAGCGGGCGCTGGCAGCAGCCGCGACGCGGGGCTTCACGCGGGAAGGCGGAAAGATCACGTTCCAGACGAGCACCAAAGACAAACGCGCCATGTTCCGAGTGTCCAAGGCGCGGGGGGCCCGCCTCCTGACCCTCGATCTGCTTCTCGCCGGTCCGGGGTACGATTCGATCTGATCGTCACGTCGGGCCGCAGAGTACAGAGGACGACTCGTCTACGTCATTTCGCGCGAAGGGTTGATCCAGATGAAGAGCGCGGCTGGACGTCCGCAGGACGTTCTCGACATCGAGAGACTGCGGGGGCCGGATCCAGGGACCAAGCATGGCTGAAGTGCCTGATGCAGAGATTCTGCCCGAGGAGGTCGAGCGCCGTCTCGAGGACCTCCGTGAGCTCTACAAGTTCGGACTCGCGCTGCAGGAAATGCGCTTCGTCGACACTCCCTCCCAAGTGCGTGAGAGGACGGCGCCCCCGCCTTTCCGACCGTCTCCGCCCGACTCGTCGAAATGAAGCGGTATGCACGTCGACGGCAACGTCTCACGGACATCGATGACGCTTCCAGCGAGGGGGAGGGCACCATTCGGCGAGCGGGCCGCGTCGTTCGGACATCCCCGAAGCCGTTGTGGAGAAGCGACTCACCGACCTCGCCGACGTCGACAGGCTGATGCGCGCGCTGCGCGAAGTGAGCTTCCCTGGCGATCGAGTGCAGGAGAAGCCTGCAGAGCTCGACCCGGGATGGGAGACGAAGCGCGAGAGACCCTCGACGGATCCAGCCTGATTGCGCCGGGAGAACTCGCCAGCCTGAAGCACGGCTTCGGGCGCCCACTCGCCTCTTGGAGGACCGCCAGCCGCTCCGATAGAATCCCACTGCCCCTTCCCGCGGAGGAACGGGCGCTCCGGAGACCAGGTCGGTTCCCGGGGTCGGATCTCCGCACGAGACAACCCATGTCCCAGTCCCAGGCTGCTCCGCAGGTCGCGGAGCCCTATCCGCTCTCCACGCTGCGCCACTCGGTCTCCCATTTGATGGCTGCGGTCGTCGCCAAGCTCTACCCGGGCACGCAGTTCGGCTTCGGGCCCGCGATCGAGCACGGCTTCTACTACGACTTCGATCTGCCTCAGCCGCTGGTCGACGAGGACCTGCGCAAGATCGAGAAGGAGATGGCGCGCATCGCCAAGCGCGCTCAGCCCTTCCAGCGCATCGAGGTCACGCGCGAGGAGGCCAAGCGCCGTCTCGCCGCGAAAGGCCAGCTCTACAAGATCGAGGCCGTCGATTTGATCCCGGAAGGGGAGACGATCACGTTCTACTCGGACGGCCACTGGGAGGACCTGTGCCAGGGTCCTCACGTCGACACCGTGCAGCGGCCGTTCTTCTTCAAGCTGCTCAGCCTCGCCGGCGCGTACTGGCGCGGTGACGAGAAGCGGCCGATGCTGCAGCGCATCTACGGCACGGCGTTCTGGACGCAGGCCGAGCTCGACGCGCACCTGAAGTGGCTCGAGGAGGTCAAGCTGCGCGACCACAGGAAGCTCGGGACCGAGCTCGACCTGTTCAGCGTGCACGGCGAGGCCGGCAGCGGGTTCATCTTCTGGCACCCGAACCTGGGCGCGGTGCGCCGCGCGATCGAGGAGTACTGGTGGGAGGAGCACACGCGGCGCGGCTACAAGCCGGTGTACACGCCGCACGTGGCGCGCGAGACGCTGTTCTCCATCTCGGGCCACCTCGAGAAGTACGCGGACCTGATGTACGCGCCGATGGAGATCGAGGAGCAGCCCTATCGGGTCAAGCCGATGAACTGCCCCGGTCACTGCATGATCTACAAGACGCGCGGCCGCTCGTACCGCGAGCTGCCGCTGCGCTGGGCCGAACTGGGCACGGTGTACCGCTACGAGCGTTCGGGCGTGCTGCACGGGATGCTGCGCGTGCGCGGCTTCACGCAGGACGACGCGCACATCTTCTGCACGCCGGAGCAGCTGCACGAGGAGATCGCGGGCGTCGTGGACCTCGTCGACCGCACGCTGAAGACGTTCGGGTTCAAGTACACCGCGTACCTCGCGACGCGACCCGAGAAGTCGATCGGCGAGGAGGACGTGTGGGCTCACGCGACGGAAGCGCTCAAGCAGGCCGCGGCGTTGCGCCACTTGCCGCTCGAGCTCGACGAGGGCGGCGGCGCGTTCTACGGTCCGAAGATCGACTTCAAGATCGAGGACGCGCTCGGGCGCGAATGGCAGAACAGCACGATCCAGTGCGACTTCAACCTGCCGCAGCGCTTCGACCTGACCTACACGGACAAGGACGGGACGCTCAAGCGGCCGATCATGGTGCACCGCGCGATCCTCGGTTCGCTGGAGCGCTTTGTCGGAGGCCTGATCGAGCACTTCGGCGGGCGTTTTCCGCTGTGGTGCGCGCCGGTGCAGGTCGCGGTCGTGCCGATCCGCGAGGAGCACGCCGCGTACTGCAAGACGCTCGAGGAGCGCCTCCAGAACGAGTTGTTCCGCGTCGACGCGAAGCTCGCGCCGGGGCACATGAACAACAAGATCAAGGAAGCGCAGCACGACAAGGTGCCGTTCATGCTGATCGCAGGCGACCGCGAGGCGGCCGAGGGCACGGTGGCCGTGCGGCGGCGCGACACGCGCGAGCAGCAGGTGATGCCGTTCGAGCAGTTCCTGGCGATGGTCAGGGACCTGCGCACGCGGCGCGCGCTCGACCTGGGCGAACTCGTGCCAGCGTCAGTCGTGAACTGATGTGCGAGGGCCCTTGAACGGGCCCTCGCATTCCGTTGGCTCCGCTCGCAAGCTCGCTTCGCGTGTGAGCCCTAGGCTCACTCCGGCAGCGTGATCTCGAGCGGCGTCCCGACGCGCGCCGGTCGCCGCTCGACGATCTTGCCCGCGACGCGCACGCGCAGCTCGCCCGCGGCCAGCGGCCCCGGCACGCGGAAGGCGCCGTCCTCCGACAAGCTCCGTCGCAGGAGGGATCCGACCGCGACGTCGGGCCAGCCCGGCGGCGCGAACTCGACGCTCGTGTCGTCGTGCACGTTCTTGCCGCGCACCCGACCGGCGACGTGGTCCAGCGGCTCGAAGTTCAGCGTCACCTCGACGGTCCTGCCCGTCGCGACCTGCACCTGCCCGACTGCCCAGGAGCTCGAGCCCTCGGCGACGCTGTACACCCGCCAGGGCCCGGGCTCCAAGTGCGAGAACGTGACCGGCAGCGCGTCGGTGCCGACCGTCTGCAGTTGACCCTTGGGTCCCACGAGCGCGACGTCGATCTCGCCTGCGCCGACCTCGCGCGCGCGCATCACCGCCGCGTGCACGGTCACCGAGCCGCCGCGCTGGATGACGAGTCGCACGGGGCCGCTGCCCGGCTGCCAGCGCAGCCGGTCGCTCCCGCCCAGCACCTTGTGCGTCGCCGTGACGACGAGCTCGCGGTCGGTCGCGATCGGGAGCTCGAACGTGCCCTCGACGTCCGCCGGCTGCTGGACCATCGACGTGGACGACAGCGCGCCATCGTCACGCGCATACCAGGCCGTCACGTGCGCGCCTGGTGCCGGCGAGCCGTCGTCGAGCTCGACGCGCCCGTGGAGGACGTCGGCCGCCGAGAGCCGGCGCAAGCGGATCGTGAGCTCGCCCTCGCCCCGCGCGAGCAGGACGTGCTCGCTCTCCGCCGTGTGACGCGGCGCCCCGGCCATGACGCCGACGGGACCGGCCGGCACCCACACGTGCGCGACGCCGTTCTCCCCGGTCGAAGCGTCGCCGAAGCGCGTCGTCACGCTCGGCTGAGCGGGATCGAGGAAGACGCGTACGTTGGCGCGCGCGAGCGGCGCGTCGACGTCGTCGAGGACCGTGACCGCGAGCCGCGCCAGCGCGACCTCGACGCGCGCTCCGGTCGCCGACGTGAGCGCCTCCGTCGGGACGCGCACGCTGGCCGGGATGCCGCCGCGATCGGCGCGCACGAGGAACGAGCCGGGCACGCGCACGGGCGACGCCTGGATCGCGAATCGGCCGCTGTCGTCCAGGGTCTGGTTGCCGACGAACCGCTCGCCCTCGTTGGCCTCGGAAGTCCAGATCGACACGTTCAAGCCGTCGGGGGACAGCAATCCGGGCAGGACGATCTCGCCGTTCAGCACGAGCGAGGCCGGGACGAGCAGGAGGACCTCGGGCTCGAGCGTCAGCGAGGCGCGCAGGCGCGTGTGCCCGTCGGCGTCGCGCACGACGACACCGACCTGGTCTCCGAAGGCCGCCTCGAGCTCGGCCAGCTCGACGTCGAACTCCCCGTTCTCGTCGCACTCGAACGGGATCGGGTTGGCGAGCTTGGGAGAGCGCAGCGACACGACGGCGCCGTCGAGGGGCTGTCGGTCGGACGCGTCGAGCACGCGGCACGAGACGACCTCGATCGACGGCCCGGTGGCCGCCGGTGCGGGCACCGAGGAGGTCGGCACGTCGGCCGCGACGACCGCCGGCTCGTCGTCGCGTTGCACGACCGCCGGTACGGGCGCGAGATCGGGCGTGCTCGCGCGATCGCGCGCCTCGGGCACGGAGAGCTCCGGCACGGTCAACACCGGCTCAGGCGCGGTGCCGCGCTCCGGTCGCAGGGTCCACAGGCTGGCCACGACGACGACGACGAGGAGCAGCGCTCCGACCCAGGCCCCGCGTCGCATGTCCGCGATCCTACGCTCGAGCGCCGACTTCCTGCAGCGCGCGGACGGACGTTCGGCCGGGGGCTACGATGCCCTGCATGCGGCCCTTCCACCGCACCGCCTTTCTGGCTGCCCTCGCCGCGTCGGCGCCGCTCCACGGCCAGGTGTTGCCGCTGCAGCGTTGGGACGTGGCGCAGGGTCTGCCCGCGACGCGCATCACGGCGATCGAGCCCGATCCGCGTGGCTGGATGTGGGTCGGCACGTGGGAGGGCCTCGCGTTGCTCCAGGGGCCGCATGCGCGCGCTTTTGGCGTCGCCGAAGGCTTGCCGCACAGCTTCGTCAACGACGTGGCGTCGTCCGCGGACGGAGTGCTGTGGGTCGCGACGAAGGGCGGCGGACTCGCGCGCCTGCGCTCGGATCCCGTGACACCCCTCGAGTCGGCGTTCGAGCCGGTGCACCCCTCCGACGCGGCCCCGGTGAACGACGCGAGCTGCATCGCGATCGACGGCGAGGGCGTCGTGTGGTGCGGCACCGACTCGGGGATCTGGGCCGTCCGGGCGGCACCGTCGCCGCCCGGCTTGGCCAGCGCGAGATGCGTGTGGCCCGACCTGTTCTTCGAGCACGCGGGTCAGGCGTGCACGGACAGGGACGGCTCGGTGTGGCTCCTCGCCCGCGGGTCGTTGCACGCTGCGCGCGCCGGAGGGCAGGAGGTGTTCGCAGCGCCGACCGAGGACGGGAACTCGGTGGTCGTGACGGCCGAGGCCGACGGCACGCTCCTGGCCGGCTTCGATCGCGGCGTCTGGCGCTGCGATCCGCGCGCGGACGAGTCGCAGCGCTGGCGTCGGCTGCCCGTGGCGCTGCCCGCGGGCGCGCTCGTGCGCGCGCTCGTGCGCGACACGATCGGTGACCTGTGGATCGGCACGAACCGCGGGCTCGTGCGCGTCGACGGACGCGCGCAAGTGATCTACGGCCTGCGGAACGGCCTGCCGGACGAAATCGTGCGCGCGCTGGCCATCGGAGCCGACGGCCTGCCCTGGATCGGCACGTGGTCGGCCGGCGTCTGCCGCCTGGCGACGCGCGCGCTCGTCAGCTGGACGCCGTCGTGCGGTCTGCCCGACGCGAATGCTCTGCAGATCGTCCTGGGTGCCGACGACGGCGTGCTCGTCGGCCTGGAGCGCGGCCTGGCCTGGATCGACGGTGAGGACGGCGTGCGCAGGCTGACGGAGTCGGACGCCCTGCCGTTCCGCGC
The DNA here is from genome assembly GCA_031400875.1 of Planctomycetota bacterium. Classification (GTDB taxonomy): domain Bacteria; phylum Planctomycetota; class UBA1135; order UBA1135; genus JAEUHZ01. The sequence continues at coordinate 112,904 of JANNQS010000011.1, forward strand.
GGCCGGGCAACGCATCGCACGTGATGCGCAGGGCGGCTGGTGGATCGGCACGGACGAAGGCTTGTGGAACGCGCGCGGCGCCGTGCCGGACATGGCGACGGCCGTGCGCGTGTCCGACGCGCGCTGTGCGCCGCGCTCGTCGATCTTCGGAACACCGTGTGGCGCCGAACGCGGAGCGCTGTGGTACTCGGAGGGGTCGGGGCGGATCGTGCGACTCCAGCTCGGTCCGGGCGGTGAGATCCACGATTGCCTCGAGCTCGACCTGGGCGCGCGCGCCGCGCTGCCGCCGCGGGTGATCCTGCCGCGGGCGAACGGCGACGCGTGGCTCCTGCCGTACGACGGCCTGCTGCGGGTTCGCGGTGGTCGGGTCGAGGACGTCGCGATGGAGGCTGGAATCCTGACGCACGCGCGCTGCGCGTACGCCGACAGAGCCGGGCGGCTGTGGATCGGGACGCGTTTCCGCGGGCTGTGGCGCTGCGACGAACCCGATGTCGATGCCCCGCGATTGGAGCGAGTGCCCGTGCGGCTTCCGAGCGAAGCGGTCTGGTCGATCGCCGAGGACGCCGCCGGACGACTCTACCTGGGCACGGCCCGCGGGCTCGTGCGGGTCGATCTGTCGACGCTCGAGACCGAACGCATCGGCGTCGCCGCGGGTCTGGCGGGCGAGATCGTGACGGCCGTGCTGGCCGATTCGCGCGGGCGGATCTGGTGCTCCACGTCGGGCGGCGTGTCGCGCCTCGATCCACAGGCCGAGCTGCGCGACCCGGCTCCGCCGCAAACGTGGATCGTCGCGGTGCGCGCGGCGGGCGACGACGTGGCTATCGCGCTGCGCGGCGCGGGCACGGTCGACGCGGGCGAGGTTCCGGCCGACGCGGCGTCGCTCGAGGTCGAGTGCTCCGCGGCGGTCTTCACGGGCGCGGACGCCGTGCTCTTCCAGGAGCGCTTCGACACGGGCGCGTGGAGCGCGCCCGGCCCCGAGCGCCGGCTGGAGCTCGCGCGGCTCGCGCCCGGCGACTACCACCTCGAGGTGCGCGCGGTGCTGGGTCGTCTGTTCGGCGAGCCGGCCAGCGTGCGCGTGCGCGTGCTGCCGCCGTGGTGGCGGACCGGCTGGTTCGCGGCGCTCGTCGTCGCGGCCGTCGCGAGCCTGGTGGCCGTCGCCTGGACGACACGGCAGGCGCGCCGGCGCGCGCTCGAGTCCGTGCGGCGCCGCATCGCCGACGACGTCCACGACGAGGTCGGCGCCGGGCTGGCGCAGATAGCGATCCTGGCCGAATCGGCGCGCGCCGGAGCTGGACCCGAGTCCGACGAGCGCCTGCGCGAGGCCGCGCGGATCGCGCGCGCCCTGCGCGGGTCCGTGGCGGAGATCGTGCGCGCGCTCGACCCGCGGCCGGAGGACCTCGAGACGCTCGCGCTGCGCGCGCGGTCCGTCGCCGCGAACCTGTTCGAGTCGCAGGGCACCGAGGTCCAGGTGCGCTCGACCGGGCTGGCCGGCCGGTTCGGGCTGGACCCCGCGCGCCGCCGGCACGTGCTGCTCGCGATCACGGAGCTCCTGGCAAACGCGGCGCGGCACTCGGGGGCAGAGCTGGTCGAGGTCGAGATCGCGGCTCGCGACGGCGAGCTGCGCGTCGTCGTGTCCGACGACGGGCGCGGGTTCGCCGCGGACGCGCACCACGCGGGCCACGGGATCGAGGGCCTGCGCCGCCGCGCGCGCGAGGTGGGGGGCTCGCTCCGGCTGGAATCGTCGCCCGGCCAGGGGACGCGCGCCGAGCTGCGCGTTCCGCTCCCCGCCGGGTAGCCTCGCCGCATGTCGCCCATCCAGATCGTGCTGGTGGAGGACCGCCGCGAGACGCGCGAAGCGCTGGCGGAGCTGCTCGCGCGCGAAGCCGATCTGCGCGTCCTGGGCGCCTACGCGTCCATGGAGGACGCGTTGCGCCGCACGGGCGAGCCCGCGCCCGACGTGGCGCTGCTCGACATCAACCTGCCCGGCATGTCGGGGATCGAGGGCGTGCGCGCGCTGCGGCAGCGGTTCCCGGCACTGCAGGTCCTGATGATCACGGTGCGCGAGGACGACGGCGCCGTGTTCGAGGCGATCTGCGCCGGCGCTTCGGGATACCTCCTCAAGGACACGCCACCGGACGGGATCGCGCGTGCGCTACGCGAGCTCGTGGCCGGCGGCGCGCCCATGTCGCCCCAGATCGCGCGCAAGGTCGTGCAGGCGTTCGCGCGCGTCGCGCCGCCGCCGCAGGCCGCGCACGAGCTCACGGCGCGCGAGATCGAGCTGTTGAGCCTGCTGGTCGAAGGCCACGGCTACAAGTCGGTGGCGCGCGCGCTGGGCATCTCGATCGACACGGTGCGCTTCCACGTCCGTAACGTGTACGAGAAGCTGCACGTGCACTCGAAGTCCGAAGCGGTGTCGCAGGCGCTGCGGCGCGGGCTCATTCGCTGAGGAACGGCCACCTGCACGGTTGTGCGGGCGCGGCGCGGGCCATGGCCAGATAGAAGGTCTTCACCGGGCGAGCGCACCGCACGCCCTCGAGGAGAGACCATGACCGTCGATCAAGCGAAGCTGGGCGAGTTCCTGGGGCATGCCATCGGAGACCTGGGCGCGACGCTGAACGCGGGCCTCGTCGTGATGGGCGAGAAGCTGGGCCTGTTCCGCGGGATGGCCGGAGCGGGTCCCCTGACCTCGGCGGATCTTGCGGCCCGCACGGCCTGCACCGAGCGCTACGTCCGCGAATGGCTCAACGCGATGGCGGCCGGCGGCTACGTCACCTACGACCCGCCGACGCGCACGTACGTCCTGCCCGAGGAGCAGGCCTTGGTGCTGACGGACGAGAACGCGCCCGCCTACCTGCCGGGCGCGTTCCAGCTGGCCCTCGCGGCGCTCAAGGACGAGCCCAAGATCACCGAGGCCTTCCGCACCGGCCGGGGCGTGGGTTGGCACGAGCACGACCACGGGCTGTTCGAGGGTACGGAGAAGTTCTTCCGGCCGACCTACCTGCACCACCTGGTCTCGGAGTGGATCCCGGCCATGGAAGGGCTCGAAGCGAAGCTGCAGCGCGGCGCGAGCGTGGCCGACATCGGCTGCGGTCACGGCGCGTCGACGATCCTGATGGCGCAGGCGTTCCCGCGCTCGCGCTTCGCCGGGTTCGACTACCACGGACCTTCGATCGAGCGGGCGCGCAAGGCCGCGCAGAATGCGGGCGTCGCGGATCGCGTGCGCTTCGAGGCTGCTCCGGCCAAGGACTTCCCGGGCGAACGCTACGACTTCGTGGCCTGCTTCGACTGCCTGCACGACATGGGCGATCCGGTGGGCGCGGCGCGACACGTGCACTCGAAGCTGGCGGCCGACGGCACGTGGATGATCGTCGAGCCCTTTGCGGGCGACCGCGTCGAGGAGAACCTGAACCCGGTCGGACGCGTCTACTACGCGGCGTCCACGCTGATCTGCACACCGGCGTCCCTGTCGCAGGAAGTCGGCCTGGGACTCGGCGCCCAGGCCGGCGAGGCCCGCTTGCGCGAGGTCGTCACGCAGGCCGGCTTCACGGGCTTCCGGCGGGCGGCGGAGACGCCGTTCAACCTCGTGCTCGAGGCGCGGCCCTAGCCCAAGGTAAAGCGCGGATGGCGCGGCCGGCTTTGGCGCGATCTTCGTGGAATCCGCGCCCCGCGGGCGAGTAGCGTCTTTGCCTCTCGCTCCCCCCTTCCGCTCCGATGACCGACCTCGCCCTGCGGCTCGACCACGTCACGAAGCGCTTCGACGCGTTCACGGCGGTCGACGACCTCTCGCTCGCGGTGCCGTACGGCTCCGTGTACGGCTTCCTGGGCCCGAACGGCGCCGGGAAGACGACCACGATCCGCATGGCGCTCTCGATCTACGAGCCCACCGCGGGCACGATCGAGGTGCTCGGCAAGCCCTCCGCGCTCGACGTGCGCCGCGAGATCGGCTACCTGCCCGAGGAGAAGGGCCTCTACAAGAAGATGAAGGCGAAGGACCTGATCGCCTTCTTCGGGTCGTTGCGCGGCATGAACGGCGGCGAGGCCGCGCGCGAGGCGGTGCGGCTCCTCGAGCGATACGGACTGGGCGAGCATGTCGACCGGCGCTGCGAGGCGCTCTCGAAAGGCATGCAGCAGAAGGTCCAGGTGCTGGCGTCCGTGGTGCACAAGCCGCGCTTCGTGATCCTGGACGAGCCGTTCTCGGGCCTCGACCCGGTCAACCAGCAGGTGCTCGAGCAGGTGATCCAGGACCTGCGCGCGCTGGGAACGACGATCGTGTTCTCGACGCACGTCATGGAGCACGCCGAGCGCCTGTGCGACCGCATCGTGCTGATCGCGCGCGGCAAGAAGCTGTTCGACGGGACGATCGCGGAGGCCAAGCGCTCGATCCCGCGGCGCGTGCGCATCCAGACCCAGTCGGACCCCACGGCCCTGCGCGGGATCGCGGGCGTGACGGAGCTCGTGCGCGTGGACGGCGAGAACCGCTGGGACGTCGTGCTGGCCGAGGGTGCGCAGCCCGACGAGGTGCTGCGCGCCTCGTTCCGCTCCGGCATCGAGCTGTCCTCGTTCGAGCGCCGCGATCCCGGCCTGCGCGACGTCTTCATCAAGCTCGTCGGCGTCAACGAGGCCGAGGCATGAGGTACGCGCTGCTGATCGCGGCCCGCGAGTTCGGAGAGCACGTGCGCACGCGCGGCTTCATCATCGGGCTCCTTCTGTTCCCCCTGCTCTTGTTGGCTTCGTTCCGCGTGCCGGCGCTGCTCGAGAAGATCTCGCGCCAGACGCGCGCCTTTGCCGTGATCGACCCGTCGGGCGAGCTGACGCCCATCATCGACGCCGCGATCGCGCGCCACTACGACGACCGCGACAACAAGGCGCGGCTGGAGTGGGCGGAGAAGCGCAAGAAGGACCCCGAGACGCCCGACTACGAGGCCCTGAAGCCGTTCTTCGTGCGCGTGCCGGTGCCGGCCGACGCGGCCGGGCTCGAGGGCGACGCGGCGATCATGGCGCTGAAGCCGTACCTGGTCGGCGATCGGAAGATCAAGGTCGACGGCGAGGACGAGGAGCTCTTCGCCCTGGTCAACCTGCCCGCGAACCGCAGCTCCCTGCGCCGGCAGGTCGAGTACTGGTCGACCAACCTGACCGACGACAGCCTGCCCGACCTCGTGTCGCGCTCCCTGGAGGAGGATCTCCGCCAGTCCGAGTACACCGAGAAGGGCATCGCCAAGGACGAGGTCGAGCGCATCGCGCGCATCAAGGTCGAACTCGACGACAAGGACCCGCGCAAGGAAGCGGGGGAGGAAGACGTCGGGCTGGCCGAGAAGGCGCGCCAGTGGGCGCCGGTCGGCTTCGTCTACCTGATGTTCGTGGCGATGATGACCGTGGCCCAGATGCTCCTCTCGAGCACGATCGAGGAGAAGGCCAGCCGCATCGTGGAGGTGCTCCTGTCCTCCGTCACGGCCTGGGAGCTGATGCTGGGCAAGCTGCTGGGCGTGTGCGCGGTCGCGTTCACGATGCTCGCGGCTTGGCTCCTCTCGCTGTTCGTCGTCCTGAAGTTCTTCTCGGGCGGACTGTCGGAGATCTCCGGGCCGCTGATGAGCCTGATCTTCACGCCCTCGGTGTTGCTGCCGCTCTCGGCCTATTTCCTGCTGGGATTCCTGCTGTACTCGAGCCTCCTGCTGGCGCTCGGCAGCCTGTGCAACACGCTCAAGGAAGCCCAGAACTTCATGGGCCCCGTGATGATCGTGCTCATGGTGCCCTTGTTCGCGATGATCTTCGTCGCCAAGGATCCCAACGGCCCGCTGGCGAAGATCCTGTCCTGGATCCCGCCGTTCACGCCGTTCACGATGATGAACCGCATCGCGGGCGAGCCGGCCGCGTGGGAGATCGCCGGGACGCTGGCGATGCTCGTGGTCAGCGTGGCCCTGATGCTGTGGCTCGCCGGACGGATCTTCCGCAACGGCGTCCTGCGCACGGGCGCTCCGCCGAAGCTCGTCGAGATCGCAAGGTTGCTCAGGAAGTAGTTCCAGCGGCCGCGGGCCGCCGGGCAGCCACCCCAACCAGAAGCCGACCTTGGGTTCGTCAGGGGGGGCACGAACCCGTAGGCGGTGTACCTTGCGCGGTACGACCGTACGTTGATCAGATGCGACCGCTCGCGACCTCGTCGCGCAGCCAGGCTTTCACGCGGTCGGTCATGATCCGCGTCGAGACGCGCTCGACGTAGCCGAAGTCGCGCCACGCGGGCTTCAGATCGTAGGTGTGCGTGCGCGCGAGCTGGAGCGCGACGAAGCGCGTCATGGGGGGCTCGGTCGCGCGCCGTGTGATCGACCACCATGCTTCGCAGGCTGCCCCTGCTGCGCGCGCCAGCGGCAACGGCACACGCCCGCGCGGAGCGGGGAGCCCAGCGCGCGCGAGGACCTGCGTGATCCAGGGCCACAAGGACACGGGCTCCTCCTGCACGACGAAGTACGCACGGCCGGCGTGCGGCGCATCCAGCGTCAGCCCGTCGGCCGCGTCGAGGTGCGCCCAGGCCGCGTTCTCGACGTCCGTGAGGCTCACGCGGTTGTCACCCGCGCCGATCACGCGCAGGCGGCCGGCGCGCGCGCGCTGCGCGACCCGCGTCAAGAGGTGCGGATCGCCGGGTCCCACGATCAGGTGGGGGCGCAGCGCGCACGTCACGATGCCGCGGCCGTTCCAGGCCAGGACGTGCTTCTCGGCCAGCGCCTTCGAGCGCGGGTAGTGCGCCAGGAACGTCTTGGCGTAGGGCAGCTCGTTCGTCGCGTCGACGTGATCGCGGCCGTCGAAGCACACGCTGGGGGAGCTGGTGAATACGAGCTTCGGCACGCCGGCCGCGACCGCAGCGGCGACGACCGCCGTCGTGCCGATCACGTTGGTGCGCTCGTAGTCGGCCCAGGGTCCCCACACGCCGGCCTTGGCGGCGACGTGAAAGACGCAGTCGACGCCGCGCAGCGCGCGACCGAGCTGAGCCGTGTCGGCGACGTCGCCGCGGACGCTGCGCGCTCCCAGGGCTTCGACGGCCTCGTGCCGCTCGCGCGAGTAGCTCGTGACCTCGTCGCCGCGCGCGCGCAGCAGGCGCACGATCGCGAGACCCAGGAAGCCTCCGCCGCCCGTGACGAGCGCTTTCACGGTGCCTCCAGGGCCTGGGCGTGTTTCGCTGCCCACGCCGCCAGGTCCTCGCGCCGGATCTTCGCGTTGTGACGGGCGTCGACCGGGAACGAGCGGTGGAACAGTGTGGTGACGATGCGCGGAGGGCGATTCGGGCCGACCGGCCGCAGGCGCTCGCCGCGCAGCTTGTCGAGCTCCCGCGCGAGGCCGGCTTCCTGGGCACGCGTCAGCGGGCCTTCGAGCGGCTCGACGACCAGCACGGCGCTCTGGCGTCCGCGCTCCCCGAGTCCGACGAGCGCGGTGCGTCGCACGCGCGGGTGCAGGTCGCACACGTTCTCGACGGGGACGGGCATGTGGAGTCCGTCGGCGTCCTCGACGCGGTGGGACTTGCGACCGCTGATCCACAGGCGCGCGTCGTCGTCGAACCAACCCACGTCGCCGGTTCGGTGCCAGCTGCCGGATGGATCGACGATCTTCGAGGCCGCGTCCGCGGCGAGATCCCCGAAGTATCCGCGCGTCACCACGCCGCCGCGCACGCAGATTTCGCCCAGCTCGCCAGCCGGGACGCTGCTCGAGAGGCCGGCACTCCACGACGGGATCGGATCGTCGGTGATCGGCGCGAGCGAGATCTCGATGCCGGGCGCGGGATGGCCCACGCAGCTCCCGCCGCCGCCTTCGACGAGGTCGCGGAGAGCGAGCAGCTCCGCGCCCGCGATCGAGCTGACCGGCAGGCACTCGGTCGCGCCGTACGGCGTGTGGACCTCGCCTTCCGGGAGAAGCGCGCGGAACGACTCGACCAGGTGCAACGGCACGGGCGCACCAGCGATCCACGCGCCGCGCAGGTCGGGGAACCGCAGGCCTGCGCTGCGCGCGTGCGGCACGACGCGGCTCCAGATGGCCGGCGACCCGAACGTGTAGGTGCAGCGGTGCTCGAGGAGCGCTGCGGCGATCGCGGCCGGGTCACAGCGCGCGGGCCGCGAGAAATCGAGACGTGGCACGACGCACGTGGTGCCGAGGGCCGCGTCGAACAGCCCGAACAGAGGGAAGCAGGCCAGGTCGACCTCGCCCGGTTCGATCCGGCACAGCGCCTTCAACGCCGCGATCTGCGCCGCGAACGCCCCGTGGTGGTAGACGACGCCCTTTGCCGGCCCGGTCGAGCCCGACGTGAACAGGACGGCCGCCGGATCGTCGGCGTGGCTCGCGACCGGTGCGAAGCCTCCGGCGCGCGGATCCTCGATCTCGTGCAGCGTGCGCGCGCCGAAGAACCAGGGCGGTCCGACAACCACGTCGATCTCGAGGGTCGGCAGCTGGCGCGCGAACGAGCGACGCAGCGCGTGGGCCATCGGCGTGCCCAGGAACGCGCGCGGCCGCGCCTTCGACACGCAGGAAAGGAGCGCGCGCGTCCCCAGGCCCGGGTCGACGACGACCGGCACCGCGCCCAGGCGGAACAGCGCGAACGTGATCGCGATCAGGTCGAAGCCGGGCCGCACGAGCAGCGCGACGCGGTCGCCGCGCGTCAGCCCCAGTCCGGCGAGACCGTGTGCGATCGCTGCAGCTCGTGCGTCGAGCTCGGCGTAGCTCGCCGTGCGCCAACCGCTCTTCCCGTCGTGCCAGACGACGGCAGCGCGCGCCGGGCTCGCGGCCGCCGTCTGCGGCAGGAACGCGCCGACGTTGACGTGTTCGGGCTGCGCAGGAAGCAGCGGCCCGCGCACGGACGCGGGCGGCGCGCGGTCGGTGGCCACGCTCAGGCTCCCGCAGGCCGCGCCAGCAGGTTGCGCAGCGCGCCTTCGACCTCGCGCGGCGCCTCCTCGGGCACCAGGTGGCCGGCCTGCGCGATCGGCAGCACGGTGGCGCGCGGCAGTCGACGCTGCCACTCCTCGCGGAAGCGCGGCGTGAAGCACCAGTCGCGCTCGCCCCACACGATCGCGGTCGGGCGATCGGCGAAGTGCACGATCGCCGCGGCGGCGTACTCCAGCTCGGACCACGAGGGGTGGGCCGGCGACGTCGGGATGTCCTCGACGAAGCGCCGGATCGCGCGGCGATCGCCGGGCGAACGGTAGGGGAACGCGTAACCCGCGCGCGCCGCGGCGCTCAACCGCGCCGGCTGCGCCAGCCCGAAGCGGGGCAACAGGCCGGCGAACGCGTTCATTCGCTCGACGAGGAACGGACCGAGCGCCGGAGTGCGACAGACCGCGATCCGCAGCGGCATGCGCCCCGGGAACGCCGCCGTGTTCATGACCATCAGGCGCGCGAAGCGCTGCGGCGCGCGCCGCACGAGCGCCATGCCGATCGCGCCGCCCCAGTCGTGCGCGACGAGCGTGACGCCGCGCAGGTCGAGGGATTCGACCAGGGCCAGCGCATTCTCGGCGTGGCCGGTGAGGTCGTAGCGCCATGCAGCGGGCTTGTCGGAGAGCCCGCAACCCAGGTGATCGGGCGCGACGCAGCGGAATCCGCCGCGCAGCGCGCTGACCAAATGCCGCCACAAGAACGACCACGTCGGGTTGCCGTGCAGGAACAGCACGGGCTCGGCCGCGCGCGGGCCCTCGTCGACGTAGTGCATTCGCCCGGCATCGAGGTCGAGCCAGCGCGCGTCGAAGGGGTACTCGGCCGCCAGCGTCGGCGGTAGCAGCCCTGAGGGCGCAAGGGCCGGGCTCACCGCGCGACCTCGGGCACGGGATCGAACGTCCACTCGACCGCGAACTCGCCGTCGCACGTGATCGCCGCCACGTGACCGGAGCGCGCCAGCAGGTGCACGGGATGCTCGCGCTCGCGGTGGGTCAGGACCAGCAAGTCGCACGAAGGCGCCGCGACCAGCGTGCAGCGCGAGAGCTCGAGGATCCCGCAGCCGGCCTTCTTCAACACCGCCTCCTTCGCCGTCCAGATGCGGAAGAAGGTCTCCCAGCGGAAGCCACCCAGCAAGTCGAGCTCGTCGCGCGACGCGACACGGCGCAGGATGTCCTGCCGGCGCGGGACGATCGCCTCGACGTCGATGCCGACCGGCGCGCGCGCGACGACGCCGGCCGAGAACGCCGCGGTGTGCGCGATGGACCAGTGCCAGCCCGCACTCGGCAGCGGCGCGTCGTTCTCGCCCTTCTCCAACGCGCCCAGCCGTGCGCCGCTGACAGCGGCCGATTGCGCCAGCGCGACGCGTGCATGCGCCGACTGCGCCGCGACGCGCTCCGGCCCACGCAGGTCGCGCTGCGGAGCAGGCACCGCCAGCACGACGGGACGGAGCGTCGTCACGACTCCTCCGTGCGCGTGACGCGCCGCACGATCTCGGCGTCGAACCAGTTGACGCCCATGCCGGCGTCGACGACCAGACCTTGCGCGTTGATGCCCGACGAGCGCTCGGACAGCAGGTAGAGCACCGCGTCGGCCGCTTCCTGCGTCTGGAGCCCGCGCCGGCGCAGCGTCGCCGCCTCGGCGAAGAGGAGGCTGTCGACGTAGCCGGGGATCCCGGCCGACGCCGACGTCTTCAGCAGGCCCGGGTTGACCGAGTTGAAGCGCACGTTGGCCGTGCCGAAGCTCTTCGCCAGGAACGCGATCGACGAGTCGAGCGCGGCCTTGACCGGCGCCATGTAGCCGTAGCTCTCGGCCGCGAGGCGCGTCGACGAGATCGAGAGCGCGACGACGCTGGCCGGCGGCGAGAACAGGTCCTTGAGGGCGTTCGACAGCGCGATCAGGGAGAAGCAGGAGACGTCCAGCGCGCGCAGGAAGTCCTCGCGGCGCGTCTCGTGGAACGCGCGCGGGCTGCCGTCGGCGCGCGGCACGTAGGCCGCGTGCGCGATCGAGTGCACGAGCCCGTCCAGCCGCACGCCTTCGTCCGCCAGACGGACCGCCAGTGCCTCGATGGAACCTTGGTCGACCACGTCGCACACGTGCACGGTGGCGTCGCCCACGAGCCGCGCGACCTCGGCGTGCCGCGCTTCCGTGTGGACGGTGAAGATCGGGCGCGCGCCGACTTCGCGCAACGAGGCGCCGACGTGCCAGGCGATGCTCTTCTTGTTGCGCAACCCCGTGACGAGCACGGTCCTGTCCGCCAGTCGCAGCCAGTCCTTCATCGCACGAGCTGCGTTTGGGCGACCGTGAAGCGCACGCGCAGGACGGTCTCCACACCGCACGTGACGATCGCCTTGCAGAAACGCGCCGGCCCGACGCGCTCGACGACCTCGACGTCGGCACGCAGCCTGTCACCCGGGCGGACGACGCGGCGGAAGCGCGCGTCCTCGATCCGGGTGAGCACGGGCACCGTCCCGGATGCGACGCGCGCGTCGGTGCGCGACGCCACGCGCGCGTCGGCGCCGGACGCGAACAGGCAGGCCGCCGACTGGAAGACGAACTCGCTGATCAGCACGCCGGGCAGCACGGGTTGACCGGGGTAGTGTCCGCGAAACGCGGGCAGATCGACCGGCACGTCCCACTCCGTCGCAATGCGGTCGGCGTCGCGCTCGACGATGCGGTCGACGAACAGGAACGGTTCGCGGTGGGGAATCAGCGCCTCGATCTCGGCGCGCGACGAGGTGCTAGAGCCCACCGTGAACCTCCAGGACCGTGCCGTGCACGTAGCTGGCTTCGCGCGTGCACAGGAACAGGGCCGCGTGCGCGATCTCCTCGGGCGTGGCGAAGCGGCCGAGCGGAACCATCTTCTTGTGCTCGGCGCGCGCCTCCTCGGGCAGGTCGGCCAGGAGCTCGGTCTCGACGAAGCCGGGCGACAGGCAGTTCACGGTGATCTTGCGTTTGCCGACCTCGCGCGCGAGGGAGCGCATCAAACCGATCTGGCCGGCCTTGCTGGCGGCGTAGTTGGCCTGGCCAGCGAAACCGTGCTGCGCCGAAGGCGACGTGACGAACACGATCCGGCCGTACTTGCGCGGCAGCATGGCGCGCACGGCCTGCTTGGCCATGAGGAAGGAACCGGTCAGGTTCACGTCGAGGACCGCGCTCCAGTCCGCGAGCGCGAGCGTGCCGACGATCTGGTCGCGGCGGATCCCGGCGTTGTTCACCAGGATCTGGACGCCGTCCGGCGCGGATTCGATGTCGCCCCAGAAACGCTCCACGGCGCCTTCGTCGGACACGTCGAAGCGGTGAAGAACGAGCCGGCCTTCGAACCGCGCCGCGTCGTCGGAGAGCGCGCGCGCGGCGGCCTCGTTGCCGGTCCAGGTGGCGTGCACGCGCGCGCCGCGCTCGAGGAGCGCCAGCGTCGTGGCGCGACCGATGCCGCGCGTGCCGCCGGTCACCACCGCCGTCTGGCCGGCGAACGCGTCAAGCGCGATCACGCCGATACCTCGACCAGGCTGGCCAGCCAGGCGTCGACCTTGTTGGCCACGATCGCGCCGTAGTTCGCCGCGCCCAGCCAGCCCGACATGATGATGCCGACGCTGCCGGCGTGGTGCAGGCCGCGCACGTGCTCGTGGAGGGTCATGCTGGGCTGCAAGCCTTCGAACTTGGTGCCGAACGACGTGCCGCTGGGCGACTGCGTGTAGAACTGGAACGTGCGCGGCGTCGCCGCCTCGGCGTGGTCGATCTTCGCGCGCGCGCCGGGGACGTAGCGCTCGAGCCTGCAGAGAGTGTCCTCGACCAGCCGCGCTTTCTCGCGCTCGTACTCGATCGGATCGAGCGCGGACCAGTCCGACCAGCGCGCGTTGCGCGAGCCGACGACCGTGGTGCGGTCGGAGCCAGGCCGCGTGTTCGGGTGGTAGAACGAGAACGTGACGCTCTCCCCGACGTGGTCGCAGAGCGCCTCGGACGTGAACGTGGGACGCGTCGACGTGAACAGCAGGTCGGTGAAGCGCGGCAGCGTCTCGCCGGCGCGCACGCCCAGGTAGACCTGCGTGCTCGAGGTGTTCAGCCGCACCCGCTCGACCCGCGCGGCGAAGTCTGCGTCGAAGTGCTCGGACCCGACCAAGTCGCACACGGTCGAGCGCAGCGAGGCGTTGCTGACGACCGCGTCGCAGGCCAGGAAGCGCCCGCAGGCCTCGACGCCGACCACGCGCCCGTGCTCGACGCGGATGCGGTCGACCTGCACGCGGTTTTGCAACGTCACGCCGCGCGCCTCGAGCTCGGCCTTCATCGCGCGGATCAGCCGGTCGGTGCCGCCCGAGAACGTGAACACGCCGTCGCGCATGAAGTTCCCGAACACGATGCCGTAGCTGATGGCCGGGTCGTCCAGCGAGGAGCCGTTGGCGTAGCTGATCGGCTCCATCAACAGGCGGTGGACGTCGTTGCGGGCAGGGAAATGGCGCTCGAACAGCTCGCCCGTCGTCTCGCCCGTCTCGGTGTGGAAGTCCATCCGCGCCAGCTCGTCGTAGAACGCCGTGACGGCGCCGGCCGGCACACGCAGGTCCTCGACGAGCTTCTTCGAGAAGTCCTCGCGCGTGAACGTCGTGTCGAACGCGAACTGCGGGTTGTCGAAGCGGATCCCGTCGAGGCGCACGATCGAGTCGGCGATCGACGTGTTCCAGTACTTGCGGCACGTCTTGCGCATGCCGGAGGGGAAGCCGTGCAGCGAGACGTCGAACACGTGGCCGCCGCGGCGCTTGAACCAGGTCGCCAGGCCACCGAGGTTGTAGTGCTGCTCGAGCACGAGCACGGAGCGACCGGCCTTGGCCAGCACGGAGGCCGCCGTCAGCCCGCCCAGGCCGCTGCCGACGACGATCACGTCGTAGCGCCCCGTGACGCCTTCAAGCGCATCGCCGTGGAACGCGGCCTTGCCGTCCGTGCTGCCCTTGAAGTAGCGCTTGGCCGTGCTCCCGCCCGCGATCGGCGCGGCCGCGTCGATGTTCGAGGGCGACGGCACCGGGGACTCGCTCATCGCGCGATCAGGGCGTGGCGGTTCGCCATCGTCACGCCGGACATCAGGGCTCCGACGATGCCCACGAAACCCTGGTCGGTGCCGATCAAATGGAGGTTCTGCACGCCGCAGTCGCCGTCGAGGCGTTTGCGCGGGCTGCCGTACACCGTCCCGCCGGGGTGGCCCGTGTACTGCACGATCGTGCGCGGCGTGAAGCAGTCGACCACCAGCGTGTGCGGGCGCGGATCGGCGGCGAAGCGCGCTGCCGCGTCGCACAGCGCGTCCTCGGCCACGTCCTTCGCGGTGCGGTAGTCGGCCTCGCCCAGCGTGCACCACGCCGTCGGGTTGGCCAGGCACGTGACGCGCATCAGGCCCTGGGGCGCGATCTCGTTGCGATCGTAGTTGTCGCTGCAGGCGATCACGCCGCTCGACGTGTCGACGAGCGACTCGGGGCGACGCCAGACCGGCCGCAGCGAGTCGGCGAAGAAGACCAGCGTGCGCTGCGCGCCGATCGAGGCCGACGAGCGCGAGAGGACGCGCTGCGTCTCGACGAAGGAGAGGCGGCCCTGGTCGCCTGAGACGGTCGGCATCCCGCACAAGGCGCGGGTCTCGACGTATCCGGCCGAGGACAGCACGCGGTCGGCCACCACCTCGACACCGGAATCGAGGCGCACCCCGTGCGCCGCGCCGGTGGCGTCGCGCAGGATCGATTCGACGCCGTCGTGCATCCGCAGCTCGCCGCCCTCCTCCTTGAAGCGCGCCACGAGCAGGTCGAGCAGCGTCTTGATGCCGCCGCGCGGCCGCGCCAGACCCTCCAGGAAGATCGAGCGGAAGAGGATCACCGCCTGGTAGGCGTCGACGTCGTCCTCGCGCGCGCTGCCGTACCAGCACAAGGGCAGGAGCAGCGCTTCCACCAGGTCGTCGTCGGTCAGGTGCTCGCGCAGGAACGCGCGGCCCGACGCATCCGGCAGGCCCTCGGCGAACGGGTCCGCATCTCGGACGGCGCGCACGAAGCGCGCGAACGCGTCGCGCTGCGACGGGAACGCGCGCGCGACCTCGGCCTCCAGCAGCGCCGGGTCGTTCGAGAACTCGAGCCGCAGGTCGGCCAGCCGGATCTCCGACGTCGTCTGCTCGCCCAGCTGGAGGTCCTCGTGCCGCAGGCGCAGTTGCCGCAGCACGCGCGACAGCGGCGCGCCCTTCGACTCCGGCCGCGCGAAGTTCGTCAGCGCGTGCAGCCCCGAATCGAAACGCCGCCCGCCGCGCTTGTAGAAGGAGTTCAGCCCACCCCACAGCGCGTGACGCTCTAGGATCGCGACGCGCTTCCCGAATTGGGCCAGACGGATGCCGGCCGCGAGGCCGCTCATCCCGGCCCCGATTACCAGCGTGTCGTAGCGTGCTGAGTTCATGGCGCGCGGAGCGCGACTGTGTTCATGGCGCGCAGGGCGCGACTGTGTTCATGGCGCGCAGAGCGCGACTGGGTTCATGGGCACGCGGCCGGAGCGATCAGACACCGACCTTGAGCGTCTTGCCCTGCAGCTTGGGCGACAGGTAGGCGACGCAGCCGTCGAGGGTCGCGAGCTCCTTGTAGTCCTCCTCCGGGACGTGCACGCCGTAGCGCTTGCGGAGCTCCATGACGATGTCGAGGAAGTCCATCGAGTCGAGCTCGATCTGCTCGCGCAACCGGACGTCTGTCTTCAGGTCGGAGACGTCCTCGTCGGGCGCGATCGTGTGGATGATGTCCACGATGGACTGGATGATCTCTGCGCGGTTCATGGTTCTGGGTGAGGGTTGGCGTGGGTTCGTCAGGCGCAGAAGCGCCGCAGGACGACGGCCGAGTTGATGCCGAGCATGCCGAAGGACAGGTTCAGGATGGTGTCGATCCGGCCCAGGTTCCTGGGCTGGTTCGTGACCAGGTTGCGGACCTCGCAAGCCGGATCGAGGTCGTCGACGTTGATCGTGGCGTGGGCCCAGCCGTCGTCGAATGACGGCAGGTTCCCGGCCAGCTCGAGCGCGCCGGCCGCGCCCATCGTGTGGCCGATGAAGCTCTTCGTGTTGTTCACGTGGGTGCGCGCGCTGTCGCCGAACACGGCGCGCAGAGCCTCGCATTCCTGCTGATCACCCAGCGGCGTCGCCGTGGCGTGGCTGGAGACGAGGTCGACTTCGTGCGGGGCGAGACCGGCGCGCGCGAGCGCACCGCGCATGCACTCGTTCTGGCGCTCGGCCAGCGGCAGCACGAAGTCGGAGGCGTCCGAGTTGACGCAGTGCCCCGCGAACTCGCCGTAGATGCGCGCGCCGCGGCGCTGCGCGTCCTCCAGGCGCTCGAGCGCGTACAGGCAACCGCCCTCCGACACCACGATGCCGTTGCGCGCGCGGTCGAAGGGACGCGAGGCCTTGGCCGGATCGGCGTGCGTCGCCAGAGCGCCTTGCGCGCGGAAGCTGGCGAAGATCCCGAACGTGTGGATGCTCTCCGAGACGCCGCCGCACAGCGCCAGGTCGACCTCGCCCAACTGCAGCATCTGCGCGCCGTGGACGAGGCCCAGGTTGCCCGCCGCGCAGGCCGCGCCGATGCAGTAGGCCGGCCCCGTGATGCCGAAGCCGAGCGCGATCTCGCCGGCCGGGTTGTTGGCCACCGTGCGCGGGTTGTGGTGGTGCGACCAGTACGACAGGTCGAACTGGTACTGCGCCACCTCGTGGATCTGGTTCTCCGTCTCGACGTTGCCGTGCTCGGTCGTCCCGACGTACACGCCGATGCGCGAGCGGTCGCGCTGGTCCAGGTCGATCCCGGCGTCCTGCAAGGCCTCGCCGGCGCACCAGATGCCGATCGATCCGGCGCGCGTGCCGCGGCGCAGCTCTTTGCGTTTCTGCCAGCGCAGCGCGTCGAAATCGCACTGGCCGGCCAGCGTCTCGCCCACGTGGCGGATCGTCCAGGGCTTCACGCCCGACACGCCGGCCAGCAGGTTCTGGCGGAACTCGGGCAACGAGTTGCCGTTCGGGCTGGCCAGGCCGACGCCGGTGATCACGACGCGCGGCAGAGACGTCATGCGCCGCCCTCGCGCCGCCGCAGCGCAGCAGCACGCGCTTCCACATCGAGCTTCCCGTCAAGCCTCTCCAGCACGTGCGAGGCCAGCTGCGCACGCGCGCGCGCGTCGGGCCCGGCCATGCGCGCCGGCACGGCCAGACCGACCTTGAGAGCGGCGTTCACGGCCTTGGCCAGCATGCTGTTGCTGTCGCCCAGCGCGCGCTCCACCGAGCTGAACACGAGTTGCATGACGGCTTCGGCGATCTCGCACGAGCTGATGATCGAGCGCAGGGTCAGGACCCGCGGATCTTTGTTGCCGTAGCGCAGTACGATGTACTCGAGCGTCGATTCGGCCGCGCCGCGGAACTTCTTGAAGACCACCTGCTCGCGCCGGCGGAAGACGGTGGCGACGATCGAAAGCGTGTTGCCGACCGGCCGGTGAAGGTGGCAGCGACGCCCCGAGTCGAAATCGGAATCGATCGCGCCCCACTCGGCCAGGTCGTGCAGCGTGGTGCTCGTCGCGCCGGTCGAGAGCTCGAGCGTCTCGGCGATCTCGCGCGAGGAGAGGGGCATGCCGGCCAGCACGAGCAGGCCGAACACGCGGCCGTGCACGCGCTTGAAGCCGAACGTGCGGAAGAACAGCTCGAAGTTGGGGAGCTGCGCCTGGAGCTCGGGGTCTAGCCCGGCGAACTCGCCCGTCTGAACGTCGCTCTTGTTGGACATCGGGGCCATCTCTAGGCCGCCTCGCGGGTTTCAGGAATTCCTGAAAAGCGCGAGAGCGGAGGTTTCGCATCCGGCGGTACCCGTGTCCAAGGAAAAAGCCTCGCCCGTCCGGAAGGCGGGGAGCCGGTCCGGCGCGCCGCGCGCGGTTCCCCGGCGCCAGTCGGATCCGAGAGGCCGTAGGGTCGGTTTTCTCGGCCTCTCGCGCCGCGCGCGGTCCCGCGCGGCGCCAACAGGTTATGAGCGAGCGTAGGATCGACTTCTTCTCGCTCTCTCAGCGCAGACCCAGCATCAGACACTGCAGTCCGCTGCCGATTCCGAGCAGGGCCACGCGCTGACCCGGCCGGACGACGCCCGACTCCTGCGCCAGCGCGAGCGTCAGCGGCAGCGAGACCGAGCCGACGTTCCCGAGCGTCGCGAAGGTCGGGAAGTCGCGCGTCGTCTCGAGCCCCAGCTCCTCGAGCAGGAGCTTCCTGTGCGCCGCGCCGACCTGGTGCGTGATCACGCGCTCGACGTCGGCGCGCTTCCAGCCGACCTCGCGCTCGAACTCGTCCCACGTGCGGCGCGCCAGCTCGCACCCGGCGTGGAGGAGCGCCTCGGAGTCCGTCTCCATGAGCGGCCCGTCGAAGCCGCCGGCGAAGTCGCCGCTGCACAGCTCGACGTGCTCGGTGCCGGCCAGCGACGCGCCGCCGACGAGACGCCATGCACCGGGAGCCTCCGACGCGCGCGTCACGACGCAAGCCGCGGCGCCGGCGCCGATCGTCAGCGACGCGAACGCTCGCTTCAGGTCGGCGCGCGCGCTCGGACCGGCAGCGAGCAGCCGCGCGATCGTGGCCTCGACGAGCGGACCGCCGTCCTCGCCCGACACGACGAGGCCGGCCTCGACGTCGCCGCGTTCGACCATCGCGGCGACGACGACCAATGCGTTCATGAAGCCGAGGCATGCGTTCGAGAGGTCGAATGCCTGGCAGAGCGGCGCGAGGCCGAGCGCGCGGTGCACGACGCTGGCCGTCGCCGGCTCGAGGAAGTCGCGGCACACGGACGCGTGGACGAGCACGCCGATCCGATCGCGCGCGATGCCGGCGCGCTCGAGCGCGAGCGCGCCGGCACGCGCGGCGACCGTGCTCGGTCGCGTGCCGGCCGGCCACGCGCGGCGCTCGCGGATCCCGGTCAACATCTCGAGGCGCCCGGGCGACAGGGACAGGCGCGCGTAGAGCGGCGCCAGGCGCTCCTCGATCCGGGCCGATGTCACGACCTGTTCGGGCAGGACGTGGGCGAGCGAGGCGAGCGCGGTGTCCTGGAAACGCATGGGTTCGTAGAGCTCGCCGGAAGCGACGCAGGGCGCAGAGGATAGGACTGCCGAGCAGTTCCTCAACCGCTGGCACGGGCGCGCGCGGAATCAAGGCCCCGCACGCGCCGGTTGACGGACGGCCATCGACTCGCGGATCCTCTGGCTCCCCATCCCATGACGCTCGTCCCCCCCACGGTCCTCCACGTGGACATGGACGCGTTCTACGCGTCCGTCGAAACGCGCGATGATCCGTCGCTCGCGGGGCTGCCGGTCTGCGTGGGCGGGGAGGCCGGCCAGCGCGGCGTGATCGCGGCCGCTTCCTACGAGGCGCGGCGCTTCGGCGTGCGCTCGGCCATGCCAACCGCGGAGGCGCGCCGGCTGTGCCCGGACCTCGTGCTCCGGCCACCCGACTTCGAGCGCTATACGGCGGTCTCGCGCGAGATCATGGCGATCTTCCGCTCGTACACGCCGCTCGTCGAGCCGCTCTCGCTCGACGAAGCGTTCCTGGACGTCAGCGGCTGCGAGCGCCTCTTCGGCGAGCCGGCCGACGTGGGCCGCGCGATCCAGCGCGACATCCTGCGCCGCGTCGGGCTCACGTGCTCCGTCGGCGTCGCGCCGACGAAGTTCCTGGCGAAGCTGGCCAGCGACCTGTGCAAGCCCGAGGGCTTCCGCGTGATCGAGGCGCACGAGACGCGCGCAGTGCTCGACCCGCTGCCGGTCGGGCGCATCTGGGGCGTCGGCCCGCGCACGGCCAAGCGCCTCGAGGCGTTGGGCGTCGAGACGATCGGGGACCTGGCGCGCCGCCCGCACGACGAGGTCGTGCGCGAGTTCGGCGCGACCGGCGCCTGGATCCACGACCTGGCGCACGGCATCGACGCGCGCCGCGTCACGCCGCGGCGCGAAGAGAAGTCGCACGGCATGGAGCGCACGTTCGCGTCCGACGTGTCCGACCGCGAAGAGCTGCGCCTCATGCTGCTGTCCTTCTGCGAGGAGGTCGCATTCGGCCTGCGCGACAAGGGCCTGCGCGGCCGGACGATCACGCTCAAGGCGCGCTACTCCGACTTCACGACGATGACGCGCACGAAGACGCTCGATCACCCCACGAATCTGGGGCCGCGCATCTACGCCACGGCGCGCGAGCTGCTCGAGCGCCTGCCGGTCGGGGCATTGCGGCTGGTCGGCGTGCAGATCTCGGGGCTCTCCGATGTGCGCGCGCCGATCCAGGAGACGCTGTTCGGCGACGCCGAGGGGAGCCCGCGGCCTCTGCGGGGGTCCCAAACGCCGCCGCGCGCCAAGCTCGAGCGTGCGACCGCGGGTCTGGACAAGCTACGGCGCCGTTTCGGCGCGCGTGCGGTCGTCCCGGCCAGCTTGTTGGGACGCGACCGGCTGGCGGGACGCGACAGCTCCAACGGCCAGGCCGGCGTCGCGGGGCGGGCGCCGCAACGCGAGCACTGAGAGAGCGAGAAGAAATCGATCCTACGCTCTCTCATACCCTGTTGGCGCCGCGCGGAACCGCGCGCGGCGCGCAGAGACATCCTCGGTCTCTGATGGGTGAGAGACTCAGCAGTGCTCGTGATCGCACCTGGATCGCGCGGCCGCGGCGATCGACGTGTCGGAAATGACTGTGCCGAATCAAGTTCGGCATGGCGATCGCAGGGACCTTCGCCGACGCGACCCTTGCCGACGCGGCCTTCGCAAACGTATGCGAAGAACCCGGATCGAGCGTCACGGCGATCGACGAGTTCGGCTGCGATTTCGTTCGTCCCGCGCAAGCGCGCGTTACCGGATGGGATGCGGTTTGCGCGGATCGCGCCGCGTCTCGACCGCGAGATCGATGCCCGCCAGATCGGGCCAGGCGTAGAGCTTGAAGTTCTGGTGGTGGGGCGCGTTCTCACCGTCCTGCGCCACGAACAGGCCGCGCTCGAAGGGAGGCGCGAGCCCGAAGCTCTCCACGCAGATCCCGTCCGTCTCCTCGAGGTCGCCGATCTGCGCGCCCGCTCCCGGGTCGATCACCTTCAGCAGCCGGTGCGGCGGCTCGCGGTCGAAGACGAGAAAACGGTTCGCGCCCTGGATCGAGGCGATCAAGTAGCCCTTGCCGGCCTTGGCGTAGTAGATCGTCAGCCCTTCCAGGTCGGCCACCACGGCCGGTTCGCCGACGGCGCAGATCGCGAGGCGATCCTTCTCCGTCGCGGGCGCGCCGGGCTCGGCGTCGTAGCGCCAGATCGCGCGGTTCTCCTCGCTCAGGAAGAGCCAGCCGCGCTCCTCGTCGACCACGCAGCCCTCCGTCACGCTGCCGACGTCGAACGTGCGCACGCGGCTGGGCACGAAGGTGCCGCTCGAGCCGTCGAGGGCGTACTGCTCCACCCGACCCTGCTCGTCGGTCACGAACGCGAACAGCGCCCCGTCGCGTGGGCGGCGCCAGAGCGTCGAGCCGTACGGTTCACTGCCCCCGAAGACCGGGAAGGGCGCGTCGAGGGCGGGCCGCGCCAGGCGCGCTTCGGTGTCGATCGTCCAGAGCATGAAACCGCCGGTCGCGCCCCGCACCGCGCCGCCGACCAGGTCGAACTGCTTCTCGCCCAGCGCGATCGAGTACGCGACGTCGACGTTGTCGGGCTCCAGGCCTTCCGACACGATCCCGAGGCGCTTTCCGTCGAGGCCATACCACTCCAGGCCGCCCTGCTTGTTCGTGCCAAAAACGAGGCTCTGCGACACGTGCTGCGGGTGCACCCAGATGGCCGGATCGTCGGCCGAATCGCCCGGCGTTCCGACCGGCTCCGTCTCGACGCGCGCGACGGGCTCGGCCAGCGTCGCGCGCGGCGGCAGCTTCGAATCCGCGCCCGTGGGCGAGCAGGCGACGGCCAGGCACGCGAGGAACGCGAAGCGGGTCATCCGGGAATGGTATGCCGCATTCCGCGGCGATCAGAGATCGAGCTCGTCGCCGCTCGCGCCGCGCCGGGCCAGGATCACGCCGCGCTTCGCGGACAGCACGAACTCGGCCACCTCGCGCACCGTCGCCTGCGGATGGTCCATGTAGCGGCGCGCTGCCTCCTGTGCGGGATATCGCCGGCCCAGGATGTCGAGGATCGCGAGGCGCAGGGTCAGCCGCTCCTGCTGCGCGAAACCCGCGCGCCGCAGGCCGATCGTGTTGGGCGCGCGCCACGCGGCCGGCAGGGTTCCGGAGAAGATCGAGAAGGGGATCGCGTCCTTCCCGATGCCGCAGCCGCCCGCGAGCATCGTCAACCGGCCGACGCGGCAGAACTGGTGCACCATGGCGCTGCCCGAGAGGATCGCGCGTTCCCCGATCTGCGCGTGACCACCGACCTTGGCGTCGTTGGTCAGGATGACGCCATCGCCGACGGTGCAGTCGTGCGCGACGTGGCTGCCGGACATCATCATGACGCGGTCGCCGATGCGCGTGGTGCCGCCTTCGGTCGTCGCGCGGTGCACGGTGACGTGCTCGTGGATGCGCACGTCGGCGCCGATCTCGACGCGGCTCGGCGTGCCCTTGTACTTGACGTCCTGCGGCTCGCCCCCCAGCGCGGAACCCGTGCCGACGCGCGTGTTGGCGCCGATCCGCACGCAGCCGTGGATGCGCACGTAGGGCGCGATCACCACGCCCGGGCCCAGTTCGGCACCCTCCTCGACGATCGCGTACGGCCCGATCGTGACGTCGGGAGCGCAGCGCGCGCCAGGGGAAACGATGGCCGTGGGGTGGATCACTCGATGCAGGTTAGAGGCCGCCGGCGGGGCAAGGAAGGGCGGTGGCGGCCCGGGCTCGGGTCGGAAGCCGGGCGCGAGCAACACGACCTTCGCAACCCGCTTATCCTGCGCTGCGGAGCCGAGGGAAACCTTGCGCAGCGCGGACCGTCGTCCGCGACACCCCTTCGATCCGATCCCGACCTTCCCAGAGTCACCCCATGATTCCGACCTTCTTGCGCAGTGCGGCGCTCCTCGCCGTCGGCTTCGTGCTCGCCCGCGGGGCCAGCGCGCAATTCACCCTCAGCGAGATCTACGTGAACGCGCCCGGCGCCGATCAGACCCAGGAATCGGTCGAGATCCGCGGCGCCGCGAGCGCGTCGCTGGCCGGCTACTTCCTCCTGACGATCGACGGCGACGGCACGTCGGCCGGCGTCGTCGACCAGGCGATCGACTTGAACGCGTTGAGCACGGGCACGAACGGACTGCTGCTGCTGCGCGACGACGTCAGCACGATCCTGCCCGGCCCGGGCGCGGGGACGACGGTGTTCGTGCAGGACTTCAGCCCCGACCTCGAGAACGGCTCGAACACGTACGTCCTGGGCTTCGGCACGGCGCCCGCGGTCACCACGGACCTCGACGTGGACGGTGATGGCATTCTCGACGCGGGCACGATCGTGGGCTTCACGGTCGTCGACTCCATGTCGATCATCGAGAGCGACGGCCCGCTGAACTTCGCCTACGCCGACGACCTGGGCGGGTACGTGTTCCCGCAGTTCACTTTCACGCCCGACGCCGCGTACCGGATCTACGACGGCGCGGGCACGCCGCTCAACTGGTCGGGCGGCGACGTGCTGGGCGCCGTTGGCGGTCCGTACGCGTGGGCCATCCCGACCGAGATCTTCCAGCTCGTGAGCTGCGGGCTCGACCTGGGTCAGCCCAACGTGAACGTGCCCGACACGGACGCCGACGGCACGCCCGACACGTGCGATCCGGTGACGGCCTACTGCTTCGGCGACACGGGCAACTGCCCGTGTGCGAACGTCGGCACGGCTGGCAACGGCTGTCCCAGCTCGGTCAACCCGGGCGGTGCGAACCTGGCGGCGACGGGCACGGCGAGCGTCGGGGCCGACACGCTGGTCCTGGCCGGAACAGGGATGCCGAACAGCTCGGCGCTGTACTTCCAGGGCACCACGCAGATCAACGGCGGTCTGGGCGCACCCTTCGGCGACGGCCTGCGCTGCGCGGGCGGGGCGATCATCCGCCTCGGGACGAAGCAGAACGCGGCCGGCGCGTCGCAGTACCCCGACGCCGGTGATGCCCTCATCTCGATCCGCGGTTCGATCCCGGGTGCAGGCGCGACGCGCACGTACCAGGTCTGGTACCGCAACGCGGCCAACTTCTGCAACGCCGAGACATTCAACCTGACGAACGGCGTGATGATCGTCTGGGGAGCCTGACGCGCGGGGTCTGCACAGGAATGAACGGGCCGGTCGCCGCTCGCGACCGGCCCGCTTCGTGTCCGGGTGCGGGAGGGTGTCGGAGTCGTCCCTGGCACCGTATCGACGCCTTCTTCCCGGTGCTCAGTGCGCCTCGAGCCAGTTCGCGCCGTGCCCGAAGTCGACCTTGAGCGGCACGCGCAGCGGCCAGGCATTCTCCATGCGGTCGCGCACGAGCTCGCGAGTCGCTTCGAGCTCTCGCTCCGGGACCTCGAACACCAGCTCGTCGTGCACCTGCAGGAGCATGCGTCCGGCGAGGTGCGACGAGCCGAGACGCGCCTCGAGCTCGATCATGGCCTTCTTGATCACGTCGGCGGCCGAGCCCTGCACCGGCGTGTTCACGGCCGCGTTCTCGGCGAACGCCCGCAGACGTGAATCGTCCGACGTGATGTCGGGGAAACGCCGCCGACGGCCCGAGATGGTCTCGACGTAGCCCTTCTCTCGCGCCATCGCCAGCGTCGCGTCGATCCAGCCGCGGACGCTGGGGAAGGCCTCGAAGTAGCGCTCGATGAACTGGCGCGCTTCGGGGATCGTGAGCTCGGTCTCGCGCGCCAGACGCGCCGGTCCCATGCCGTACAGGAGCCCGAAGTTGATCGCCTTGGCGCGCGAGCGCATCTCTCGCGTCACGGCGTCGGGCGCGACGCCGAAGATCGTCGCGGCGGTGGCGGCGTGCACGTCGCGGCCTTCGGCGAAGGCGCGCACGAGCCCCGGATCGCCGCACAGGTGCGCCAGGATCCGCAGCTCGACCTGGCTGTAGTCCGCCGAGAGCAGCACCCAGCGCCCGTGCTCGTCCGGCTCGCGCGGGACGAAGGCCTTGCGCAGCTCGCGACCGCGCGCGCTGCGCACCGGGATGTTCTGCAGGTTGGGATCGCTCGAAGCCAGGCGGCCGGTGGCGGCGCTCACCTGGCTCAGGGAGCTGTGCACGCGCCCGTCGTTCGGGTCGACGTAGGTCGGCAGCGTGTCGACGTACGTGCTGGCCAGCTTCTGCATCTCGCGGTACTCGAGCAGCGCGCGCACGATCGGCACGTCGGGGTAGCTCTGCTCGAGCGTCGCGGCGTCGGTCGCGTAGCCGGTCTGCGTCTTGCGCGGCCGCTTGACGCCGGCCGCCTCCTGGATGCGCAGCTTCTCGAACAGGAGTTCGCCCAGCGCCTTCGTGCTGTTCACGTTGAAGGGCTCGCCGGCGATTGCGTGGATCTTCGCCACGGCCGCTTCGATCTCGATCGCGAGGCCGCGCCCGATCTCCTGCAGCACGGGCACGTCCAGGCGGATCCCGCGCTCCTCGAGCGCGGCCAGCACCGGCACGAGCGGCATCTCCAGGTCGTGGAACAGGCGCTCGGCCTCGTTCTCGCGCAGCTCGACCTCGAGCGGCGCGACCAGACGCCACGTCACGTCCGCGTCCTCGCAGGCGTACTCGGCCACCTTCTCGACCGGCACCTGGTCCATTCGGATCTGCGCCTTCCCCGTGCCGATCAGCGCCGTGGTCGGGATCTTCTGCAAGTCGAAGAAGCGCAGCGCCAGGTCGTCCAGGTTGTGACGGCGCGTCGCTCCCGCCGCGGTGAAGCTGGCGACCATCGTGTCGAACTCGGGCGGCGGCATGCGCACGCCGTGCGCGCCCATCACGAGCCAGTCGTACTTCGTGTTCTGTCCGACGCGCAGCAGCTCGGGATCCGTCAGCAGCGGGTGCAGCGCTTCGAGGATCGCGGATGCCCCGCCCGGCAGAACGGGCGGGTCGGCCAGAACCGGGACATAGAACGCGCGCATCGGGCTGGCGCTGAACGAGCAGCCCACGAGCCGAGCTTGGAGCGGGGAAAGGCTCGTCGTCTCCGTGTCGAACGCGAAACGACCGGCCGCGCGCATCTCGGCGATCATGGCCGTGAGCCCGTCGGCGTCCCGCACGAGGATGTAGTCGCGCGCCTCCTGCACGCGGCCCTCGCGCGAGACCTTCTGCAGGAGCGACTTGAAGTCGAGCCGCCGGTACAGCGCGGTCAGGAGCTTCGCATCCGGCACTGCCGGCGCCAGGCCCTCGAATCCCGGATCGAGCGGCACGTCGCAGGCGATCGTGACGAGCTCGCGCGACAGCTCGAGCTGCGCGCGGTCGCGCCGGATCGACTCGCCGGCCTTGCCTTTCACCTTGTCGATGTTCGCCAGCAGGTTGTCGAGCGAGCCCCACTCCTGCAGCAGCTTGATCGCGCCCTTCTCGCCGATGCCGTGCACGCCCGGCACGTTGTCGGAGGCGTCGCCCATGATCGCCAGCACGTCGACGATGCGCTCGGGCGGGACGCCGAGCCTCTCGACCGCCTCGGCCGGCCCCTCGATCAGGAGCGGCACGCCCGTCTTGAAGACGTTGTAGAGGCGCACCTTGTCGCTGGCGAGCTGCAGGAAGTCCTTGTCGCCCGTGACGATCAGGACCTCCCAGCCGGCGCGCGCGCCCTGTGACGTGAGCGTTCCGATCACGTCGTCGGCCTCGAAGCCCTTGACCTCGAACAGCGGGATGCCCAGCGCGCGCGTCACTTCGCGCAGCAGCTCGAGCTGGGCCACGATCTCGTCCGGCATCTTCTGCCGCGTGGCCTTGTACTCGGCGTACATCTTGTGCCGGAACGTCGCGCCGGCCGGGTCGAACGCGACCGCGATGCGGTCGGGTTTCTCCTTCTCGATCAAGTCGGTCAGCGTGCGCGCGAAGCCGTACGTCGCACCTGTCGGTGTGCCGTCGGGTGAGCTGAAGCCCTGCCGCTGCAACGCGAAGTGGGAACGGTAGGCGAGAGCCGTTCCGTCGACGAGGAAGAGGCGCGGCATTCCGTGCAGGATAGCGCCGAGGCTTGCTCCCGCACCTGCGGTTCGCGCGGGCCGACGTCGCGCGGGTCCTTCCCGCGGCGGCCTCGAACCCCCAGAATGCCGCGCCCTTGTCCCAGACCCTTTGCACCCTGAACCTGAACGGCATCCGCTCCGCCGGTCGCCGCGGCTTCGTCAAGTGGCTGAAGAGGACACGGCCCGACGTCCTGTGCCTGCAGGAGCTGCGCGCGCACGAGGCCGACATCGAAGACGAGCTGCGTTCGCCCGAGGGCTGGAACACGCGCTGGCAGTGCGCGGCGAAGAAGGGCTACGCGGGCGTGGCCGTCTACTCGCGCGAGGCCGCCGACCGCTACGTCGCCGGGTTGCCGTTCGAGCACTGCGGCGACGAGGGCCGGGCGCTGCGCGCCGACTTCGACGACCTGACAGTCGTCAGCTTGTACGTGCCCAGCGGCTCGGCTGGTCCGGCGCGCCAGGCCCGCAAGATCCAGTTCATGAACGAGGTCGTGCCCTGGTTCGAGGCGCTGCGGCGCGAGGGCCGGCCGATCGTCGTCTGCAGCGACGTCAACATCGCGCCGACCGCGCTCGACCTGGCGCGACCGAAGCAGAACGTGAAGAACTCGGGCTTCCTGCCCGAGGAACGCGACTGGTTCGCGCGGATCCTCGCGACGGGCTGGGTCGACGTCGTGCGCGCGATGAACCCGGACGTGCCGGGCCTGTACTCGTTCTGGTCGAATCGCGGCCAGGCGCGCACGAAGGACATCGGCTGGCGCATCGACCACGTGCTGGCCACGCCCGACGTCCTGCCGCGCGTGAAGCGCGCGTGGATCGAGAAGAAGGCCGGCCTCTCCGACCACGCGCCGGTCTGGGTCGAGATCGACGACACGTGATCGCGCTGGCGCTCGCGCTGGCAGCGCCGATGGCGGCGACGCAGCACCCCGAAAGGCCGCGGGCGATCGTCACGCGCGTGGAGAAGGGGCCCGAGGTCGACGGCCGGCTCGACGAGGAGTTCTGGCGCACGGCTGCGCCGATCGGGCCGCTGCGGCAGATGGCGCCCGGCATCGACGCCGATCCGAGCGAGGAGACCGAGATCCGCCTCGTGCACGACGGCCGTTCGCTCTACTTCGGCATCCGCTGCTTCGACCGCGACCCGGGCGCGATCGTGGCGACGCTGCGGCAGCGCGACGCGGACCTCGACCCCGACGACCGCATCGAGATCCTGCTCGACACGTTCCGCGACCGGCGCAACGCGTATTTCTTCCAGATCGGCGCGGCCGGCTCGATCGGCGACGCACTGGTCGTGCGCAACGGCAAGGGTTTCAAGAAGGCCTGGGACGGCGTCTTCGACGGCGCGGCGCGCATCGACGAGCTGGGTTGGTCGGCCGAGATCGAGATTCCGTTTGCCACCGTCGCCTTCGACCCCGACGACCCGTCGTGGGGCTTGAACGTGAGCCGCATCATCAAGCGCCGCGAGGAGTCCGCGCGCTGGGCCGGGTTGACGCAGGACGCCAGTTTCTTCCAGATCGCGCGCGCCGGCGACCTCTCCGGGCTGGAGGGCGCGCGGCAGGGGATCGGGGTCGATTTCGTGCCGTTCTTCGTCGGCCGGCTCGACGACGAGCGCGGCGAGGACGCGTCGCTGACCGGCCAACCGGGCTTCGACGCCACGTGGCGCATCACGCCCAGCCTGCAGGCGGCCCTCACGGTGAACACCGACTTCGCCGAGACCGAGGTCGACGACCGACAGATCAACTTGACGCGCTTTCCGCTGTTCTTTCCCGAGAAACGCGACTTCTTCCTGCAGGACGCGGGCATCTTCGACTTCGCCGACGTCGGCTCCGACACGCTGCTGCTGTTCTTCAGCCGCCGCATCGGGCTCGCGGGCGGCGAGGAGGTGCCGATCCTCGTCGGCGGGAAGCTGACGGGCCGCACCGGCGACTGGGACGTCGGCCTGCTCGACGTGCAGACCGACGACACGTCGACGCTCGAGGGCCAGAACCTGGGCGTCGCGCGCATCTCGCGCAACCTGGGCGAGCAGTCGACGTTCGGCGTCATCGGCACCGCCGGCGATCCGAGCGGGGAGACCGACGCGGCCACGTACGGCGCGGACTTGAACCTCGCGACCGACGGCTTCCTGGACGACAAGAACCTGACCTCGAGCCTGTGGATCGTGCGCACGGAGGACGGCGTCGACGACGGTCGCGATCTCGCCTACGGCGCTTCGCTGCGCTACCCGAACGACTTCTTCTCGTTCGAGCTGTCGTACGCCGAGATCCAGGAGGAATTCGACCCCGCGCTGGGCTTCGTGCCGCGCACGGACATCCGGCGCTACACCGGCACGGCCGAGATCGAGCCGCGCTACGAGGGCCTGGTGCGGCGTACGAGCCACAACGTCGCCGTCGACATCACCACGGACCTCGACGACCAGCTCGAGACGGGCATCGTCGAGGTGCAGCCGATCGGCGTGCTGTTCGACTCGGGTGACGAGGTGCAGCTCTCGGTCGAGGGCACGCGCGACCGCCTCGACGAGCCCTTCGAGATCGAGGAGGGGATCGAGATCGCTCCGGGGGAGTACGACTTCGCGCGTGTGGTCCTCGAGGCCGAGACCTCGAACAAGCGCGAGCTCTCGGGCGCCCTCGTGCTGGCCGGCGGCAGCTTCTACGACGGGACGCGCCAGGACCTCGAGCTGTCCACTTCTTGGCGCCCGAGCGCGCTGCTGAACGCATCGATCGAGTACGAGCGCAGTGACGTCGACCTGGCCGAGGGCGACTTCACGGTCCACGTCGGGCGCGCGCGCCTCGACCTGGCGTTCAGCCCGAAGCTGCAGTGGTCGAACTTCGTGCAGTTCGACAACCAGTCCGATACGGCCGGCCTGAACAGCCGCCTGCGCTGGATCTTCGGCCCCGGGCGCGAGCTCTATATCGTGGTGAACCCGACCGTGTCGCGCACGATGGGCTCACTCGTCGTGGAGGAGACTGCCGCTGCGTTCAAGGTCGCCTACACCATGCGGTTCTGAGAGACCGAGTGGACAAGAGTGTCAGACACCTTGTCCCGTCAAAACGCCGTGCGCTCGCCCAGGCGGAAGTCGAGAAGCTCGATCTCGAGGCTCGTCGTGCCCCTGTACGAGTTCCACTTGGGCGTGTAGACCGCGTGGATCGGGACGCCCATGCGCAGCTCGGCCTCGCGCCGCGCCATCCCGAACGCCATCCCGCGCAGCACGTGCGCACCCGCGCGGAACTGCAGCATGACATGTGTGCGGTCCGCGCCGCACACGCGTGCCGGCTCGGCCAGGCGCAGATCGGCCGTGTGGAAGACGGGCTTGCCGTTCTCCTGCCCGAACGGCTGCAGGCGGTCGATCTCCTTCTGCAGCGCGGGCGTGACGACGTCGAAGGGCAGGTCGCAGTCGATCCACACTTCCGGCTCGGAGAGCGGCTGCGTCGCGAGCATCTCGCGCGCGCGCTGGCACACGGCTTCGCGGAACGCGTCGACGCTCGCGCCCTCGATCTCGAGACCGGCCGCCTGCTCGTGGCCGCCGTGACGCACGACGTGATCGGATCCGCCGTCCATCGCGCCCAGCACGCTGAAACCCGACACGGACCGCGCGCTGCCGCGACCGCGTCCGCCGGTGAGCCCGATCACGATCGCGGGACGGTCGAATCGCTGCGCCAGCCGGCCGGCGACGATGCCGACGACGCCCTGGTGCCAGCCTTCGCCGGCCAGCACGAGCACGGGCCAGCGCTCGACGTCGGAGAACGCCTGCGCCTCCGTCACGGCGCTCGCCAAGATCTCGGCCTCGATCGCGCGACGCCGCACGTTCATCGCGTCCAGCTCGGCCGCCAGACGCTGCGCCTCGCGCGGGTCGTCGGACAGCAAGAGCTCGACCGCATGCCGCGCATGATCCAGCCGTCCGGCCGCGTTGATGCGCGGCGCGATCTGGTACGCGAGGTCCTCGGACAGGAGCTCGCGCCCCGTCACGCCGCACACCGAGAGCAGCGCGCGGATGCCGGGCCGCGTCGAGCGCTCGAGCGACTTGAGCCCGTGGTGCGCCAGGATCCGGTTCTCGCCGACAAGCGGCACGACGTCCGCCACGGTCGCGATCGCGACGTAGCCCATCGCCTCGACCAGGAACTCGCGCAGGTCGTCGCGCACGCGCGCGGCGCCCGTGATCTCCTGGCACACGCCCCAGGCCAGCTTGAACGCGACCGCGCCGCCGCACAGCTCGCGGAACGGATACGTCGACGTCGCGAGCTTCGGGTTCACGATCGCGACCGCCGGCGGCAACGGCCCGTGGGGCGGCTCGTGGTGGTCGGTCACGATCGTGTCGACGCCGCTCTCCAGCAGCTGCGTGATCGTCTCGAACGCTGACGTGCCGTTGTCGACGCTGATCACGAGCCGCGCCCCCATCTCCTTCGCGCGCGTCAACGTGTGCGCGCCGAACGAGTACCCGTCGGTGAAGCGATTCGGGATGTGCCAGTGCACGTCGGCGTTCAAGAGCCGCAGCAGCCGCACGAGCAGCGTCGTCCCGGTCACGCCGTCGACGTCGTAGTCGCCGTGCACGAGGATCGGCTCGCGCTTCACGATCGCCTGCACGACGCGCCGCGCCGCCACGATCATGTCGGGCAGCAGCGCCGGATCGTGCAACCGCTTCATGTCGGGCTTCAGGTGCTCGAGCGCGCTCTGCGGATCGGCGTGCCCGCGCGCCACGAGCAGCGTGGCCGTCACGCGCGAGAGGCCGTGCGTCCGCGCCAGCCGCGCGATCGCCTCCGGATCCGTGGCGCGCAGGCGCCAACGGCGGGTCGTCGCGGTGAGGGTCGGCATCGCACGAAAGCCTAGGAAAGCGCGCGGGCGAGGAGGAGGCCTCGCGCGCAACCTCGGCGCCGACCGGAGGATCCGTTCAGTGCGGCCGGTCGGCTCGAGCGCGCGTCCTAGCGCTTCTCGTCGGAGGCCTGGACCACGGCCGTCTCCGTGGACGTGTCCGTCGCCGGAGCTCGAGCCTGGGCCGGCTGCTCGGCCGGCACGGTGGCGGCGGGCGGCGGCGGAACGGGCGGCGGTGTGCAGAGCGACGGGGACTTGGACTGGAAGCATCCGCCGCCGCAAGCCAGGACGACACAGGACACGAGGAAGAGCATGTGTGCGGGCTTCATGTCCCGCATCCTACGCCGACCTCCGACGGACGGGGAGAGGGGCGTCCGCGCAGCGCGGACAGGGCTGCCAAGGCGGGAAAGGGTGTCTGACACCGCTGTCTACTTGTCCATCGGGCTCCGGCAGAGGACAAAGGTTGGCCCATGTCCCGCGCGCCCGCCGATTCCCAGGCGTTCCGGCTCCTGCCGTCGATCGACGAACTCCTGCGCGACGAGCGTGCGACGCTGCTCGCGGCGCGCTGCGGGCGCGAGCTGCTGCAGCGCTTCGCGGCCGAGACGCTCGACGCGTGGCGGGCGGAGATCAAGGCTGGGCGGCTCGATGCGACGCGTCTCGAGGCGTTGGGCGCGGCCGGCGAGCCGTTCGTCGAGCTCGAGCGTCGCGTGCGCCGCGAGGAGGGGCGCGGCGTCGTGCGCTGCGTCAACGCGACCGGTGTCGTGCTCAATACGGGCCTCGGTCGCGCGCCGGTGCATCCCGAGGTCGCCGACGCGATGGCGATCGCGGCGAAGAGCTACGACGTGCTCGAGGTCGACCGCTGGACGAACGAGCGCAACCAGCGCGACGACTACCTGGGTGACTTGCTGGCGCGCATGACCGGCTCCGAGGCCGCGATCGGCGTCAACAACTGCGCCGGCGCGGTGCTCCTGCTCTTCAACACGTTTGCCGGCGGTCGCGAGGCGATCGTCAGCCGCGGCGAGCTGGTCGAGATCGGCGGCAGCTTCCGCGTGCCCGACGTCATGGCGCGCGCGAACGCGCAGCTGGTTGAGGTCGGCACGACGAACCGCACGCGACTCGCGGACTACGAGCGGGCGATCACGGATCGCACAGGTCTCCTGGTCAAGGTCCACACGAGCAACTTCCGCCTGGTCGGGTTCACCGAGGAGGTCGGTCCCGCGGAGCTCGCCGAGCTGGGCGCGCGCCGCGGCGTCGCGACCGCGTTCGACCTGGGCTCGGGCCTGATCGAGCCGGCCGGCGCGCCGCCGCTGGCGCATTTGCTGGGCGACGAGCCGCGCGTCGTCGACGCCGTGCGCACCGGCGTCGACGTCGTGATGTTCTCGGGCGACAAGCTCTTCGGCGGGCCGCAGGCCGGCCTGATCGTGGGCAAGAAGGACGCCATCGCGACGCTGCGCAAGAACCCGATCTACCGCGCGCTGAGGCTCGACAAGGTGACGCTGGCGGGGCTCGAAGCGACGTTGAAGATGGTGCTCGCCGGCCGCGCGCACGACCTGCCGACGCGGCGCATGCTGGCCGCGACCGCCGAGGACCTGAAGCCCGCCGCGGACGCGCTCGCGGCGCGGATCGCGCGCATTCCGGGGCTCACGGTGCGCGTCGCCGCCGACGCGAGCCAGCCCGGCAGCGGCAGCGCGCCCGGCATCGTATTGCCGACGTTCGTCGTGCGCGTTCGGCACGCGCAGCTCTCGGACGCTCAGCTCGCGCTGCGCCTGCGCGAGGCACCCGTGCCGGTCTTCGCGCGCGTGCAGGACGGTGACGTGGTCGTCGACCCGCGCACGCTGCTCCCGGGCGACGAGCAGGACCTCGTGCGCGGCTTCGAGTTCGCTGCGGGAAGAGACGGCGCGCCCGAGCGTCGCTGATCCGGCCAGCGCTGCCCTCCCGACCGCCCGTGACCCACGACGAGCTCCTCGAACGAATCCAGGCCCGCACGCTCACGCTGGGCGTCGTCGGGCTCGGCGCGGTCGGGCTGCCGCTGGCGCGCACGTTCGCGCGCGCCGGCTTCCGCGTGCTGGGCTTCGACGTCGACCGCGAGAAGCTCGCGCGGCTGGCGGGCGGCAGCGGGGCGCCGTCGCACCTGGGGCCGGCGTTCGCGCGCGAGCTCCTGGCGACGGGGCGTTTCGAGATTGCGGCCGATACCGAGCGCCTGCGCGAGGTCGGCGCCGCGCTCGTGTGCGTGCCCACGCCGCTCACGCGCTCGAACGAGCCGGATCTCACGGCCGTCCTCGACGCCGCCGCGTCGCTCGCGCGCTGGTTGCCGACCGGAGCTCTCGCCGTGCTCGAATCGACCACCTGGCCGGGCACGACGCGCGGTCCGTTCTCCGAGGCGTTCCGCCGCGCCGGACGCGAGGTCGGGCGCGACGTGCTGGTGGCGTTCTCGCCCGAGCGCGAGGACCCCGGCCGCGCGATCGACACGCGTTCCGTCCCCAAGCTCGTCGGCGGGACCTGCGGCACCAGCGCACGCACGGCCGAAGCGCTCTACGCCGCCGCATTCGAGCGCGTCGTGCCCGTGTCGAGCGCCGAGGTGGCGGAAGCCGCCAAGCTGCTCGAAAACGTCTACCGCGCCGTGAACATCGCGCTCGTGAACGAGCTCAAGGTCGCGTTCCTGGCGATGGGCGTCGACGTGGGGGAGGTGATCGCGGCGGCGGCCACGAAGCCGTTCGGCTTCCAACGCTTCGCGCCCGGACCGGGCACCGGCGGGCACTGTATCCCGATCGATCCGCACTACCTGGCGTGGGCTGCGCGGGCTGCCGGGTCGCACACGCCGCTGGTCGAGGCCGCCGCGCGCGTCAACGCGTCCATGCCGAAGTTCGTCGTCGACTGCGCGCGCGCGGCGCTCCAGAGCCGCGGCCGCGAGCTGGCCGGGGCGCGCGTCCTCGTGCTCGGTCTGGCGTACAAGCCGGGCGTCGACATCACGGCCGAATCTCCCGCACTGCCGATCCTCGCTCTGCTGGCCGAGCAGGGCGCGCTCTGCTCGTTCAGCGATCCGCACGTGCCCGTCGCGCCCGACGGCGCGCGCCTTGCGAGCGAGCGGCGGCGCTCCGTCGCGCTCGACGCGCACATCCTCGAGGCGGTCGACCTCGTGCTGGTCGTGACGGACCACGCGTCCTTCGACTGGGATCTCGTCGCCCGCCACGCGCGGCTCGTCGTCGACGCCCGCCAGGCGCTGGCGGCTCGGATGCGCGGCGACCCGCGCTACTTCCCGGCCTGATCGCCCGTGTCCGGATCGAGGCCGGTCAGGTCGGCGATGCTCCCGGGCGGCACGTGCGGGCGCATTTTCTGGAGCGCCATCCGGCGGTAGGGCAGGGCGGCGCCGGGATCGCGCGCGATGTCGCCGAGGAAGCGCAGCGCTTCGTCGCGCGCGGGTCCGGACGCATGGATGAGGACATTGCTGGCCGAAGCCACGGCGCCGAATGCCCCGAGACCGTTGCGCGGGTCCGCGCGCCTCGCGTACGCGTCCCGTAGCGCCTGCACGCCTTCGAGACCCACGTCCCGCGTAACCGTCGCGGTGAGGAACGCCTGCTGGCGCACGTCGAGGCTGGGATCGGTGGTGGCGATTCCTAGCAGCACGGGCGTTTCCTCGTGACCCATCGCTGCCACGAGCACGCGGCGGCCGCGGCCATCGAGGTTTGCGGCGAGGAGTGCGTTGTAGCGCTCACGTACGACCGCGCGAGCTTCTGGCCGGCTACCCAGGGCGTCGAACGCCATGAGCTGCGTGGGATCCTTCATCTCGAGCAGCGCGTCCACGGCGCGTTCAGGCTGGGCCGAGCCGGCCAGCGCCTCGGCCACGACGCCGCGTAACGCCGGGTCGTCGGGCCGCGAGCGCAGGAGATCCTTGGCCGCGTCCGTCGCGGCAGACGGATCGAGTGCCAGCAGGGCGCGCAACACGGCACCCGTCAGTGCCGGCGGTCCGTCGCCCTCGAGCGCGGCCAGCAGCGTCGCCCGGTGCGGTTCCAATGCCGCCGGATCCGCGGGCAACCCGGCCAGCAGTTGCGCGTACAGGGCGGCGTCCTCAGGGAAATCCTGGCACAGGGCGAGCACGACCTCGAGTTGGTTGGCCCCGATCACGGCGCTGTTCGCCACCTCCGACCCGGACAGGAAGGCGATGAGCAGAGCGCGATCATCGGCGGACTGACGCGGGAGGCGTTGCAGCATCTCAGTCACGAACGCCGGTCCGTCCAGACCGGGCGGCCCGCCGCCCCGGCTCCAGCGCGCGGCGGCGCTCACCAGCGTGGCGACGCCGCCGCGCCGGGCCAGGTGGTTCTCGGCAATCGCGCCCGATTCGAGCAGGTCGAGGATCCCACGCAGCCTGTCGATTCTTCCGACGAGTGCGGTCAGTAGCTCCTCGAGCTCACGGTCGTTGCCCCGCCCTTCCGCGCGCGCGACCGCTTCGAGCATCTCGATCAGACCGGGCTCCAGCGCGACCGCGTGTTGGGCGTCAAGGCCTTCCGAGCCTGAAGCACCGGCGCGGTCGACGGTGCGCGAAGACGGTTGATTCGCTGCGAGGAGCTCCGCGTAGGGAGTCGAGCCCGCCGTCCTGATCCCGTCGGGAGTGGCGGCCGGGCGCGAATCATTGCGCACGAGCCTCACGAGCGCGCACGCGCCCAGCAAACAGACGAGACCTGCGACGGCGAGCTTCCTCATGATTCTGCTCCCTCCGCTCGGCGCTCAGGCGTCGAGACACTCGATGGTTTGGTGGTCGTCGACGTAGCCCCCGATGCCGGCATCCGTGCAGCCGCACTCGGCCTCGACGATCCCGAAGTCGGCGTTGGGCAGCGGACCGCAACGACAGCTCAGGCGGGTGATCGTCAGGGTTTGCGTGACCTCGCAATCGGTGCCTGAATTGGGCACTGAGGCGCAGTCGCGGTGTGCCGGGTAGACCAGGATCGTCGCGGGGCAGAACTCTCCGCCGCCTAGGTTGATGGTGAGACCGAACAGCCGCAGCACGCGTTGGCAACGCGTACCGGCCGCGCTCTGCTGCAGCCGACCGTGGTGATTCACCGCGCGCATGTCCGGGCACAGTTCCCCTGCCGCTGCGAACTCGGATGCGCACACGAGCGCGAGCGCCGTGGCGATGTGAGCCTTCATGACGTTTCCCCCCCCTGCTGTTCGTTCCTCGGAGCGGAAGACCGCCTCCCTCTCCATCCCGAGGACTGTGCGAGCCCTCCAACGGTTGCAGGCGAAATCGAGAAAATCTGCGGCCCGCGTGCTAGCGTGCCGCCATGACGGACACGCAAGCCAAGCGGCTCACCGACTACGCGCACTGCGCGGGTTGAGCCGCCAAGATGCCCATCGGGCAGCTCGCGCACGTGCTGCGCGGGCTCCAGGGACAAGGCGACGGGCGCATGCTCGTCGGACCTGAGACCTTCGACGACGCCGGCGTCGTCGAGCTCGGGGGCGTCGAGGGTCTGCCCCGAGACACGCAACTCGCGCTGGTCCAGACGGTCGATTACTTCCCGCCCGTCGTCGACGACCCCTGGTTCTACGGCGCGATCGCGGCGGCGAACTCGCTGTCCGACGTGTACGCGATGGGCGGGCGGCCGTTCACGGCGCTCAACATCGCCGGGATCCCCAAGGATTTCGCGCCGGAGTGGACGGCCGAGATCTTCCGCGGCGGATTCGAGACCTGCCGCAAGGCCGGGGCGATGGTCGTCGGCGGGCACACGATCCAGAGCGAGGAGGCGCTGTTCGGGTTCGCGATCACGGGCTTCGTCGACCGGCGAGCGGTCACGGCGAACTCGGCGGCGTGCGCGGGCGACGTCCTCTATTTGACGAAGCGCCTGGGGACCGGCGCGCTGACGACGGCCGCCAAGCAGTCGCGCATCACCTGGGAGGACCTGCTGCCGGCGGCGCGGCAGATGGCCGAGCTGAACGACCGTGGCGCGGCGGCGATGAACGCGGCGCGCGCGCACGCGGCGACCGACATCACCGGGTTCGGGCTGGCCGGGCACGCGCGCAACATCGCGCGCGGCTCGAACGTCACGCTGGCGATCGAGCTCGCGCGCGTGCCGCTGCTCGAGCGCGCGCTCGATCTGGCGCGTGCCGGTGTCAGCTCGGGCGGCTCGAAGAAGAACCGCGAAGCGCTAGCCGGCGACGTGTCGGTCCGCGCCGGGCTCGACCCGGCGCTCGTGACGCTGGGCTTCGAGGCCGAGACGTCGGGTGGCCTCTTGATCTGCGTGCCGCGCGAGCGCGCCGTCGCTCTCGCCACCGAGCTGCGCGCGCGCGACGTCCTGGTGGCCGAGGTCGGCGAGGTCCGCCCGCGCGGCGCCGCGCTCGTCGAGTACGCGTAGGCGGGCGGTGGCCGAGCGCCGCGACGGACCGCCGTGGATCCTCGGCAGCCGCGGCGCGCCGGTGGAAGCGCCCGAGAACACGCGCGCCGGCTGCGCGGTCGCCGCGGCTCTGGGCCTCGACGGCGTCGCGATCGACCTGCGCGCCTGCGCCAGCGGCGAAATCGTCGCGCACGCCGACGCGGACCTCGAGCGCACGACCGATCACCACGGCCTCGTCGCCGAGCGCTCGTGGCGCGAGCTGGCCGACCTCGACGTGGGCGCGACGTTCCATCCGCGCTTCCGCGGCGAGCGACTCCTGTTGGCCGAGGAAGTCCTGACGCTCGCCGCCGCCTGGGGCTCCGGCTCGAGCCTCCTGCTGCACGTGCACGGTCCCGGCGTGCTGCCGCGCCTCGGACCGCTCGTGCGCGAGATCGCGCCGCGCGCGTCCGTGCGCGTGGCGGCGCACGAGCGCGAGCTCGTGCTGGCCGCGCGCGACAGCGGGCTCGCGCCGATGGTCGTCGCCGACGAGCTCGACGAGCGGGTCCTCGCGACGGTGCGCGACGACCGTCCGGCAGCGCTGGCCGCTCCGGTGCAGGCCTGGCTCGGCCGCCTCGCGAGCGAGGACTGGCCGGCCGAGCGCTGGGCGCTCGACGTCGACGATCCCGCCGACCTCCTGGCCGCGTGCCGTGCGCGCTTGCACGGCATCACGACGCGCGAGCCGCGCCGCGCGCGCGCGGCCCGCGAGCTCGCGCGCCTCGTGCCCGGATCCCACGCGCCTTGGCCGCTGACGCTGCCGCGCCTCGAAGTCTCGCCCGAGTCGACCACAGCGCTGGCCGGCGACTGGAGCGGCGCGTGGCGCGCCTCGGCGCGCATCGCCAACCCGTTTCCGTACGCAGTGCGCGTGACGCTGGGCTTCGTCGTGCGCCGC
This sequence comes from Planctomycetota bacterium, assembly GCA_031400875.1. GTDB lineage: Bacteria > Planctomycetota > UBA1135 > UBA1135 > JAEUHZ01. Next base: position 151,882 of record JANNQS010000011.1, read on the forward strand.
GGCGTGTTCGACGTCGACGGCCTGCCGCGCACGCTGGAGCTCGAGCCCGGCGCGGGCGCCGACTTCGAGTTCGCGCTGACCGGCGGAGCGCGTCGTCCGGGCGGCGACCCGCTGGTCGTCGCGCGGCTCGAATGGGAGGCCGGACCCGGCCGCGCAGCCGGCCGTCTGGAGGTCGATGCGCCGCTCGTGCGCGCGCGCACGGCCGTGGCGGACACGGCGCCACAACGCCTGTTCCTCCTGCGCGACGGACCCCACGACGCGCCCGCGACGCTCGTCTTGCGCCGCCGCGCGCGGCACGTCACGGTCGCACTTGAATCCCCGGGGAAACTGCACGATCCACGCGTCGTCGTGCGCCTGGCCGGCCGCCTGCACGCCGGCCCGCGCGGCGTGCGCGTGCCGCTGCCCGAGGACTTCGACGAGCTGGTCGACGGCGTCCCGTTCGCCTGCGGACTCTCTGCCTGGCAGGACGGCGAGCGCGTCTGGCGCCGCTGGTCCGGCGGCCTCACCGACGAAGCCGACGCCGGTGCGCCCGGCCGATTACGCCCGAGGGCTCGCGCTTGAACCGCGAGCCCATCCTGCTGGGCGCGCTTTGCGCGCCGAGCGCGCGCTGCGCGCGCGCGGGGTACGAGGCCGCAGCGCCTATCTGGCGCGTCGGCTCGTCATCGTCATGACGAGGACTTCCTTGCCGTCGATCGTGTCGAACATCTCGCTCAGGATCGAGCCGTCGGCGTTGTGCACGATCCGCATACGGTAGGGGCGCGTCCTGGACTCGTCCTTCATCCTGCCGGTCATCGCCACGGAGCCGTCCGGGGCCCGGGTCCCGCGCGATTCCGACCACCACGTGCTGCCCGTGTCCATCCAGAGCGAGATGTACTCGTCCGCTTCGTTGTCGTAGCCGAGGAACAGCCAGCCCTCCATCGGCATGCCCATCATGTCGAAGCGGTGCTCCTCCATGAGGTAGCGCCCGCCCAGCACGGGCTTCGAGGTGTTCGTGCCGGTCATCTCCATCCAGGGCGCGTCGGCCGGCATCCGGAATTTGTAATGAACGCTCCACTGTCCGGCCTGCTGCATCAACTCCTTGTGGTGCGGTCCGGGGGTGGCGAGCTCCATCCGCCGCGCCATCGCCTCGTGCTCGGACATCGCGGGCCGGGCCTCCGCGCCGGAGTGCGACGGCGTCGAAGTCGCGGTCGAGGAACAGGCGGCCGCGCCGCACACGATCAGCGCGGCCGCGACGGCACGCGCGAGGGGTTGGGTCAGCATGGGTCTCACGTTCTCCGTCGGAGGGGACAGGCGCCGGAGGCAGGCGCTGCGCGGACCTTCAGGATCCCCCGCGCGCGATGGCGCTTGCAAGCCCGCGTGGCTCCGATTGCAATGCTCCGCTCCACGCGGGAGTGGATCGGTGCTGGTGTGCCGCCCGGCCTTCAAAGCCGGTTGGGCTTCGTGAACAGCGGGGCCGGTGGGTTCGATTCCCATGCACTCCCGCCATCCAACCGCCTCCCGGGGCCGTTTGCGAGCCCGTGCGGGCCGTGACCACGTTCCAGCGGCGTCCTAGCGAGTTTGCGCACACGGGCCGGCGCCTGGCGCGAACTTCCATGACCAAGCTGCTCGCTTCGATCCGTGCGACCGTCCGATCTGCGCGCTGCGCGCTGTTCCTCGCGCTCGCGTCGAGCGCGGGCACGGCGCAGATCTGCATCGAGAGCTCTCAGGACCTCCCGATCCCCGCGCCGACCTGGGCGTCCGAGATGGTCGACCTCGACGCCGATGGCGACGTCGACCTGGTGACGGCGGGAGGGAACCCGGGGACGATCGCGATCGGCCTGAACCTGGGCGATTTCACCTTCGCGCCGCAGGTGCTCGTCGCGACGCCCGGATCGCTGACCGCGGCCGACGTCGTCAGCGGGGACCTCGACCTGGACGGCGACGTCGATCTCGCGACGGCGAGCGTCTCGAGCGTGGCGCTGTTCCTCCAGCAGCCGGGCGGGACGTTCGCGGCGCAACTCCCGATCCTGGTGCCGCAGAGCGCGGTGTCGATCGCGATCGGGGATTTCGACCGCGACGGCGACCTGGATCTGGCGACGGTGGGTCAACTGGCATCGGGCAACACGGTCTCGATCCTCCTCAACCAGGGCGCGGCCACGTTCGCGGCCCCGGTCACGTACCCGGTCGGGGTCTACTGCGAGGACCTCGAGGCCGGAGACGTCGACGGCGACCTCGACCTGGACCTGGCCGTTGTCGAGTACGCCTCGCACACGGTCTCGATCCTGCGCAACCTGGGCGGCGGAGCCTTCGCGCCGGCGGTGCCCTGGCCCGCCGGCATCTATCCGTACGAGATCGACGGCGCGGACCTCGACGGTGACGGGGACCTCGACTGGGCGGTCGCGGACGCCTTCGCGCTCGGGTCGGGAGCCATGAGCCACGTGATCGTCCTCTGGAACGACGGCACCGGCGGGTATCCGACGACCACGTACATCCCCACGTCCTACTCGCCGCGCACGGTCGTCGCCGTCGACCTCGACCTCGACGGCGACATGGATCTCGCCGTGGCGAACGGCAACGTCACCCTGGTCGTCCACGAGAACCTGGGCGCGTTCGCGTTCGCGCCTCCGATCGTGATCCCGCTCGATGCCTACACGGTCGGGCTGCGCGCGGCGGACCTCGACGGCGACGGCGACCAGGATCTCGCCGCGGTGCAGGACGGCGAGGGTGCCGAGCTGTGGCGCAACTGCGCGGTCTCCGGTGCTCCGTACTGTTTCGGCGACGGATCGGGCACCACCTGCCCGTGCGGCAACGCCAGCGCTCCCGGCTCGCAGGCCGGCTGCCGCAACAGCACGGGCCTCGATCCGACGCTGCGCGCGGTCGGCTCCGCGCGGCTCGCCCAGGACCAGCTCGTGCTCGCGGGCGCGGGCATGCCGAACGCGTCCGTCCTCTACTTCCAGGGCACGAGCGCCATCCCGGGCGGCGTGGTGTTCGGCGACGGGCTGCGCTGCGACGGGGGCAGCGTCGTGCGGCTCGCCGTGGCGACGAACGTCGCGAATTCGTCGCGCTATCCCGGCCCGGGACAGCTGCCCGTCAGCGTGCGCGGCGGAGTGTCGAGCGTGGGCTCGCGCGTCTACCAGGCCTGGTTTCGCGACGCGGCCGCGTTCTGCACGAGCGCCACCTTCGGACTGACGAACGGCGTGCGCGTCGTGTGGCGGCCCTGAAACGCGCGAGCGCACCGGCCATCGCCGAGCGCGCTCGTGAACGATCCGGCCAGAGCCGGGGAGCGGGGGATCCGCAGGTCAGAGCAGACGCGCGATGAAGCCGCGTGCGGACTCGATCTGGATCTGCCACAGCACCTTGACGTGCACCGTCGGGTTGCCGCCGCAGAACGGGCAGTCGGCCGGATCGGGATCCGAAACGCCCGCGACGTGCCAGCCCGTATGGCAGTGGCCGGCGAGCGGCGCCACGCTGGTGGGCGTCACCGTGACGGGCGTGCCGGCGCCGAGCGTGATCGAGGTCACGGCGAGCAGCAGGGCCGCGGGAACCGTAGCGAGAGAAAGCATGAGTCAACCTCCGACGACAGCCTAGACCCGCGGGCTCCGCTCGACAAGCGGCGGAGACCGACGCCCTCCGGCCTCATCCGTTTCGACCGCGGGCAGCCGCCGGCGGGAGCGTTCCGCGTGTCCCAGGTGGAGGGAACCTGCGGGAACTGCCTAGACTGCGCGTTCCGATGGCAGCCCTTCTTGCGCCTCTTTCCCCTGGAGCGTCCCAGGCCCACCCGGGCCGCTGGGCGCGGGCCGGGAGCCGTCGTGGGGTGACCGGGCTGCCGGCGGCCGTGCTCCTCGTCGTCCTCCTGATCACGGCCGCGGCCTGCGGGAGCGAGGCTGAGACCGCCGACGGCGGTCCGCGCCGCGCCGCGCACGTACGCGTGGAGGGCGAGATCGACATCGGTGCGGCCGCGCTGCTGAGCCGCGCGATCCGCCTCGCGCGCAGGCAGGGGGCCGAGACGCTCGTGATCGAGCTCGATACGCCGGGCGGGAGCCTCGACGTGCTGTGGGGCGTGCAGAAGCAGCTCCTTGCGGCCGAGGACGGCGGTCTGAAGCTGGCCTGCTGGGTCCATGACCACGCCGCGTCGGCGGGCGCACTCGTCGCGTTGTGCTGCTCGAGCATCCACATGTCGCCCGCCGGCACGATCGGCTCGGCCTATCCGGTCACCGAAGGACAGGACGGCCTGGAGTCTCTGCCCGAGGACGAAGGCGTGCGCGAAAAGATGAACTCGTTCCTGCGCTCGCAGTTCGCGTCGATGGCCGAGCGGCACGGCCGGCCGCCGGCGTTGGCGATGGCGATGGTCGACATCGACGTCGAGGTCCACCAGGTCCGCGTCGACAACGAGCTGCGACTGGTCGACGGCGATCAGTACTTCGTGTTGAAGGACTCGGGCACGCCGTACGAGCTCGTGGCCACGATCAAGTCGAAGGGCAAGATCCTGAACCTGACCGCGAAGCAGGCGGTCGAGCTGCGGCTGGCCGACGGCATCGCCAGCTCGCTGCCGGAGGTGCTCGAGCGGCTGGGTTTCGAGCCCGGGGACGTCACGCCCCCGATCGAGAGCTGGACGTCGGACCGCGCCGTCGTGTGGATCGAGCGGCTGACGCCGCTCTTGATCCTGGCGGCGCTCGTGATGGCGTACCTCGAGCTCAAGCTGCCGGGCTTCGGCGTCCCCGGCATCCTCTCGATCACCTGCTTCACGATCGTGCTGGCCGGCAAGTACATGGCCGGCCTGGCCGACGTGCCGCACATCGTCGCGGTCGCGGCCGGGATCATCCTGCTCGTGCTCGAGATCCTCGTGTTCCCGGGTTCCTTGTGGTTCGGCATCGCCGGCGCGGCGCTCGTGGCCGGCGGGCTCGTCTTCGCCAGCCTCGGGCCGGGCTTCACGTTCTCCGATCCGTTCCTGCGCGAGCGCCTGCTCGACACGGGCCTCGAGTACGCCGGTGCCGCGGTCGGTGCGGTGATCGTCGCGCTCCTGATCTCGCGCTGGCTGCCGAAGACGCCGATCCTGCGGCGCGTCGTGCTGGCGCCGGATCCGGCCAGCGCGTTCGCCGAAGCCGTGATCGAGACCGCGGCGTTGCCCGCGGTCGGAACCGCCGGTCAGGCGCTGACCGACCTGCGGCCGGTCGGCAAGATCGCCGTCGACGCGCGTCCGGGCGTCGAGTTCGAGGCGCGCTCGCTCGGTCCGCTGGTCCCGGCCGGCACGCGCGTGCGCGTGATCGAGGTCGGCGAGGGTCGTCTCGTCGTGGAACCGATGGGAGCGCGCGCGTGAGCTGGCCCATCGTGCTCGTGTGCCTCGGGCTCGTGCTGATCGTGTTCGAGTTCCTCTTCCCGAGCCTGGGCGCGCTGGGCGTCGCGGCCGCGATCAGCTTGATCGCCGGCATCGCCTGGGCTTTCGCCGAGGATCCCTCGTTCGGCGTGAACCTCCTGATCGTGGCCACGGTCGGCGTGCCGGCCGCGATCCTGCTCGGCATGAAGCTCCTGCCGAAGAGCCCGCTGGGGCGCCTCTTGATCAACCCCGGCGCGACCTTCACGAACACGGCCGCGGTCGACCCGCGCGACGCCGACCTGCTGGGACGCGAGGGCGTCGTCGAGGCGATGCTGCGTCCGGCCGGCGTCGTCCATTTCGACGGCCGGCGCGTCGACGTCGTCACACGCGGCGAGGCGATCGACGCCGGCGCGCGCGTGCGCGTCATCGAGCTGGCCGGCAACCGCGTCGTCGTTGCGAGCGTCGCAGCATCGGCCGCCGGCGCAACGAACACCGCACTTTCACCGACTCCATCTCCCCCGGATAACCCGCGATGATCTCCTTCAGCCTGTTCGCCCTGGCCCTGCAGCGCACCCCGGCCACGTCGGCCGCCGAAACCATCCCGTTCGGGAAGATCGTGCTGTTCGGCGTGCTGGCGCTGTTCTTGTTGATCTTTCTGGTGATCGTGCTGCGCTACGCCAACCTGTGGGTGCGCTCGGTCACGACGAACGCCGGCATCGGACCCTTCGACATGTTCGCAATGAGCCTGCGCAAGGTCAGCCCCTCCGCGATCCTGGACGCCAAGATCATGCTCGTGCAGGCGCGGCTCGAGGCCGTGCCGACGCGTGACATCGAAGCGCACTTCCTGGCCGGCGGCCGCGTGCAGAAGGTCGTGCAGGCCTTGATTTCCGCGAACCGCGCCGGCATCGACCTCGACTTCCGCACGGCGGCGGGCATCGACCTGGCCGGCCGCGATGTGCTCGAGGCGGTGAAGACCAGCGTCACGCCCAAGGTGATCGACTGCCCGAACCCGGCGTCGGGCAAGAACGAGATCGCGGCGGTCGCGAAGGACGGCATCCAGGTGCTGGCCAAGGCGCGCGTCACCGTGCGCACGAACATCAAGCGGCTGGTCGGCGGCGCCGGCGAGGAGACGATCATCGCGCGCGTCGGCGAGGGCATCGTGTCGACGATCGGCTCGCAGGCCTCGCACAAGGACGTGCTCGCGAACCCCGACTCGATCTCGAAGAACGTGCTGGCCAAGGGCCTCGACGCCGGCACGGCGTTCGAGATCGTCTCGATCGACATCGCCGACGTCGACATCGGCGTCAACATCGGCGCGCGGCTGCAAGCTGACCAAGCCGAGGCCGACAAGCGCGTGGCCCAGGCACGCGCCGAACAGCGCCGCGCGATGGCCGTCGCGGCCGAGCAGGAGTTCAAGGCGCTGGTGCAGGAGAACCGCGCCAAGGTCGTGCTGGCCGAGGCCGAGGTGCCTCAGGCGATGGCGGCCGCGCTGCGCAGCGGGAACCTGGGCGTGATGGACCTCTACCGGCTGCGCAACATCGAGGCCGACACGCGCATGCGCTCGGCGATCTCGGGCCCGGGCGAAGCGGCCGAGCAGCAGAGCTAGACCATGGTCCTGCTCCTCGCCGAGCCCGGGATCCCGACCTGGCTGATCCAGGCCTTCCTGGTGTTCCTCTTCGTCGTTCTGCCGATCGTGCGCGGCGTGCGCGAGTCGATGGCCAAGAAGCGCGAGCTCGAGCAGCGCCGCCTCGATCGCGTCGATCCGGAGCAGGCACCCGACGCTCCCGACGCGATGGACGAAGCGCGCCGCCGCTGGGAGTCCCTGCTGCGCGGCGAGGAGGTCAGCGCGCCGCCGGCCCGATCGGCGCCGCCTCCTCCGCCGATCCCGCGACCGACGGCGGCCAGCGCGCCGCCCGTGCCCATGCAGGCGCCGCTCGTCGGCCGGCTGTCGGACATGAAACCTGCGCCGAGCGAGAACGAGACCGAGGAGGCCGACGACGAGGCCACGGCCGACCCCGAGCACTGGATCCCCGACGAGGAGCAGAGCGCGCGCGAAGCCAACGTCCAGCGGCTGAAGGTCGAGCGCGGCGAACGCTCCGATTTCCTGCGCCGCGAGCGCGAGGGCGGAGCGTCCCGGCGCGCGAACGTCGCGCCGGACCTGCTGACCTCGCTGGGGGGAGTCGCCGCAGTGACCGAGGTGGCGGTGCACTGGCGTCCCGACATGCCGTTCGCGGAGCTCGGTGATCCGCGCGCGCGCCGCGCGGCGCTGAAGCGTGCGGTCGTGATGTCGGAGGTCCTGGGCACTCCGGCCGGGCTGATCGCGATGGGCACGGGCGCCGCGGGTCCGGTGGCCCTGCGTCAGACTTCGTGAGCGCGCGGCGCCACCAGGATCAGAGAGGCCGTACGATCGATCCTTTCTCGGCCTCTGCGGCCTCTGCGGCCTCCGTGGCGGCGCGTCAGCACTGGCTCTTCAAGACGGACCCGGACTCGTTCGCCTTCGACGACCTGTGGCGCGCGCCGCGTCGCACGAGCGGCTGGGACGGCGTGCGCAACCACCAGGCGCGGAACTCCCTGCGCGACTCCGTACGCGTCGGCGATCTCGTGCTGGTCTACCACTCGAGCAGCGATCCGACCGGCATCGCCGGCGTCGCGCGCATCGCCAGCGCGCCGCGGCCCGATCCGACGCAGTTCGATCCCAAGGACGATCACCACGATCCCAAGAGCTCGCGCGCGGCGCCGACCTGGGTCGAGGTCGACGTGCAGGCTCTCGTGCGGTGCCCGCGCTTCGTGACCCTGGCCGAGCTGCGCGCCGAGCCGCGTCTGGCCGGCCTGCTCGTCCTGCGGCCGGGTCAGAGACTGTCGATCCAGCCCATCGAGGCGGCCGACTTCGCGCTCGTCCTCGCGCTCGCCCGCGTGCGGCCCGCGGACTTGGGCTCGTGACGTAAATCTCGTTCCCGACATGGTTTGCAGGCAGAGTAAGGCGCAGCGACCGAGCCTCCCGGTGCGGCTCCCCCGATCCCGTGCTTGATCGCGGACCGGCCCAGGGGCTATCCAGACGCCTCCCTGACCCCTCCGGGCGCGCCCCACGCAGCCCTTCAGCCGACGAGAACCGACGATGAGCCAGAACTTCGAGAACCTGGTGAAGGCCGTGAACGACGCCCGCGGCGACGTGGAAAAGGCCGAGGCCGGCAACAAGGCCGCCACCTCGCGCGTCCGCAAGGCGATGATGGACATCAAGAACATCGCCCAGGACATCCGCAAAGAGATGCTGGAGAAGCGCGACGCCGGCAAGGACGCCGGTAAGGGCTGACGAAGCGCTCGGTCGCTTCGCGACACGCGCACATCCGTTCACAACGAGCGCTCGCCGGTCCACCCCGCGCGGGCGCTCGCTGCTTTTCACACAGGTGGCTCCCGAGGCAGATCTCGATGCAACGAATCCACGGACTGAAATTCACGCTGACCGCTCTCGTGCTCCTCGTCGCGGCGGTGTTCGCGGTCAGGGCCTCGGGCACGGAAGATCTCAAGGCGCTCAGCGCGGATCCGCGCCCGACGACGATCGTGCTCGTGCGCCATGCCGAGAAGGATCCAGCCGGCGATGCACGCGATCCGGGGCTGTCCGCGGAGGGGAAGGCGCGGGCGGATTCAGGCCGAGGTCGCTTTGGGCGAGGAAGGCGCCCGTCAAAAGGATAGCGGTGAGGATCGTGGCCAGCACTTCACTTAGTATGACGCTGGAAAGAAGAAAAAGGGCACACGCCGACCCTACGGAGACTCTGAAAAGCCGCAGGCCGCAAGAAGCGCCTGACGGGCTTCGTCCCAGCGCCCTACCGGAAGACCAGAAATCCTCGCGCCCAGCCTGCTTCTCTGGGCCAAGGACACGTGGTCGAAATTCAGAGCGCAGATCACGGGCATGCCGTCTTCAGGCGTGAGAATCACTTCGGTGGCCAAACCACGGATCGTGCGCGTCACGGGCACAACGATGATTTCGTTCAGGCGATTGATAACTTCGTCACGAGTCAGGATCAAGACTGGGCGGCGCTTGTCCGGCAGTTGGAAGGTGTACCATCGGATC